>NZ_JBIVNO010000015.1:0-88137 GCF_044753645.1 Streptomyces sp. NPDC093261 | reverse complement strand
ACCGTGGACGGCATCGTCGGATCCGACACCTGGCAGGCACTCGTCGTCTGACCCGCTCGGCCCTTGCGACCGTCAGCACATCCCCGTACAGCCGGGACTCCCCGAATCGAAGAGAGAGAAGGCTCATGAACACTGCAGCAGGAGTCGGCCGAGGCCTGGACCGGCGTACCATGCTCCGCGGCGCGCTGGGCTTGACGACCGCGGTCGGTATGGCGGCGGCCGTCAACCTGGGGTCGGCCTCCCGCGCCTCGGCCTACGGCTGGACCCGCACCCTTCAGCAGGGCTCCAACGGCTCCGACGTGAAGGAGCTGCAGATCCGCGTCGGCGGCTGGGCCGCATCCAGCGCCCAGCAGACCTACGTTGCCTGGGACGGAGACTTCGGCCCGGCCACGTACAACGCGGTCAGGCGTTTCCAGTCCGCGTACGGCCTCTCGGCGGACGGCGTCGTCGGCCCGCAGACCCAGAGTGTGCTCAACAGCCTTGAGAACGGCGACGGTTCGACCGCGCACTTCGACTGGAGCGAGTTCTCCTCCCACGACGGCTCCGGCTTCAGCGGCGGAAAGGTGAGTTCCACCGAGGTCAAGGAGAACGTGCGTCGGCTGATGTACAAGCTCGAGGCCGTGCGCAAGAAGGCCGGCGACAGCGCGATCACGATCAACTCGGGCTTCCGCAGCGTCTCCTACAACGCCTCGGTGGGCGGTGCGTCCAACAGCATGCACGTCTACGGTGTCGCCGCGGACATCGTGGTCTCCGGGCACACCACCCTTCAGGTGTACAAGATCGCTGAGACCTGCGGATTCTCCGGCCTCGAGGCCTACACCCATTCCTGGCAGCACGTGGACAGCCGCGTCCAGTATCCCTCCTACGGCTCCGGCTCGTGGTGGTGGGAAAGCGGCACCATGTGATCGGTCGGCGAGACCGTGTGCGCCGACGACCTGTACGTCCGCACCGACCCGGGCGGGCAGTTCGCAGTGGTCCGCGACACCAACCTCCGCTGGGGATTCCTGCCGATCGGCTGCGTCACCCGGCCCTCGGCCCTGTACAACGACAACGACTGAAACGGCACCTCAAGTCGGCTCAGCGCAACCGCCGACCTCGCGGCCCGAAGGCTGCGAGGTCGGTTCTCCCGGAGGGAGCCGAGCTGCGTGGGCACGTGGAGGCAGGGATTCGCCGGACCGGACCTTGGTGTTCTGGTGCGGCCGGCGAACTCTGGTGGCCGGGGCAGACCACGGCCCCAGAAGCCGGCTGTTCGGCACGGGGTGGGCCCGCCCGTCACGACTCGGTTCCCCGTGTCCTTTCCGTTCAGTGCACACCGCCCCAGCCCGCCTGACCTCGGAGCCCACCGGGTGACGTCCGCCGCTGGGTGTGCATGCGGCCCACCGTTCCCGGCAGGCCATGAGCCATGGTCGCCGCACCGTCCCGAACGCCGCCCACCGCGGGATGAAACAGGTGGAGCGAGCATATTCCCCTGGTAGCGGGTTTGTGGTCATGAAATATGGGGCGAATAATTCTCTTTGTGACGTGATGGTCTTGGCCGCCTTGTTGCTCAGGCCATTCCACATTGACCGCGATCTTCGAGCCGTGACGCCCTCCGGCAGCAAGCGTCCCCCGCGAAGAGATCGCGGGGGCGCACAAGATCGAACCTATGAGCGGTCAGTCGGTGGCTCGGCTGAGGCGACGGCTGGGCTGTCCGGCTGGGCCCATCTGGCGGGAGGCCCGTAGACCGTCTCGGAGAGGCATGACCGCGTCGATGGTCGCTGTGGGGCGCGAGACAGGACGGAAGGAGCCTGCCATGCGGATCGTCGTGGACCTGAACCGGTGCCAGGGATACGCGCAGTGCGTGTTTCTGGCACACGAGGTCTTCCGATTGAGTGGGGCGGAGACGCTTACCTACGAGCCGAATCCCGATGATGCGCAGCGCCTGCAGGTTGAGCGGGCCGCTGCCGCCTGCCCGGTGCAAGCGATCATGATCGACCGCCTAATGCGGAGCGGAGGGTGACCTCATGACCGTGTCGGCAACGGTCGCAGAGTTGGTGCGCGACTTCAGGGCCCACGGCCGAATCGTCATCGTCGGCGCCTCCCTGGCGGGACTGCGGGCCGCCGAAGCCCTGCGTGAGGAGGGGTTCAGTGGACCTTTGACCATCATCGGGGAAGAGCCGTACGAGCCCTACGACCGTCCCCCGCTGTCCAAGCAGGTGCTCAAGGGCTGGGTGCCGGCCGACCACACCAAGCTGCCCCGCCTGCGGGAGGTGGACGCGGACTGGCGGCTGGGGGTGGCCGCCACCGGGTTGGACCGGGCCACCAGGCACGTGCGCCTGGCGGACGGCGAGCAGGTCCCGTACGACCGGCTGCTGATCGCCACGGGCACTCGCGCGCGGCAGTGGCCGAACCCGGCCGAAGCCGCCCTTGAGGGCGTGTACACACTGCGTTCGCGTGATGACGCGGCGCGGCTGCAGCAGGCGCTGGCCGCGCGGCCGACGCGGGTCCTGATCATCGGTGCCGGGTTCATCGGTTCGGAGATGGCCTCCGTCTGCTGGGAACTCGATCTCCCGGTGACCGTCGCCGAGCGGGGCTCGGCGCCGCTGGTCGGCGCCCTTGGCGGCGTGATCGGCGAGATCGCCGCGGAGATGCAGCGCGACCATGGGGTGGACCTGCACTGCGGGGTGGGCGTGTCGTCGCTGGAGGGCGACGAGAGCGGGCACGTGCGGCGTGCTCGGTTCTCGGACGGGACCACCGTCGAGGCCGACGTGGTGGTGGCCTCGCTGGGGTCCATCCGCAATGTGGAATGGCTGGAGGGCTCCGGGCTGGCGGCCGGCTTCTGGGGCGTCGGCTGCGATGCCGGCGGGCGCGCCTTCGACATCAACGGCGTGGTGACCGACAGCGTCTATGTGGCGGGAGATGTGGCGCGCGCGCCACACGTGCTGTACGAGTACCAGTTCCTCGCGATGGAGCACTGGGACAATGCCGTCCTCGGCGCCGAGGCCGCGGCGCACAACATGGTGAACCTCGAACCCCGCTATCGCCCGCATCTGTTGCTGCCCAGCTTCTGGTCCGGCCAGTTCGGCGTCAACATCAAGTCCGTCGGCGTACCGTCCTTCGGCGACGAGATCGTCTTCACGCAGGGGTCGGTCAAGGAGCGCCGCTTCGCCGCCGCCTACGGCCGTCGGGGCCGCGTCGTCGCCGCCGTCAGCTTCGATCACGGCAAGTGGCTGGAGTACTACGCGCGGCTGATCGAGGAATCGGGTCCGTTCCCGCCCCCGCCGCCGGGCTGGGACCGGCCCGAGGACATGAAGCCGATCCCGGCCGAGTTCCCGGAGCCGGGCGCCCCGACGTCGATGCCCGACGTCGTCCTGACCGGCCACGACCCGAGCGAGCGCAGGGCCGAGTTCCGGCCCCGACGCTGAGGCGCCCTTCGCGACCAAGCGTCCAACCGGACCGCGCAACAGGGAAGAAGAGCATCATCATGGTCGAGGAAACCCCCTGGCAGCAGGCCCTCCGCTACGCCAACCGCGCCCATCCGTATCCGTTCTACGAAGAGCTGCGCAAGACCCCGGTGGCACGGCAGCCGGACGGCTCGTACGTCGTCAGCACGTATCGCGAGGTCGTCCGGTTGCTGCACCACCTCCAGGTCACCTCGGATCCGCGGAAGCGCCCCGCGGAGTACCGGCTCCCCAACAACCCTTTCGAGGGGATGATCATCGCTCAGGACCCGCCCGAGCACGATCTGGACCGCCGCCGGATGATGCGGCACTTCGGCCCCCCGGAGTGCCCCCACATGGTCGCCGACTTCGAGCCCGAGATCCGCCGCCTCACCGCCGAGCTGCTGGACAGGATGAAGGGCAAGGCCCGGATCGACCTCGTCGACGAGTTCGCCTTCCCGCTGCCCGTGACCATCATCTGCAAGGTCCTGGGCATACCGCTTCAGTCCATACCGCGCTTCCACGACTGGATCGAGAACGCCCTGGACGGGGTCGACTTCGGCCCGGAGGCGAGCGACCCGGAGCAGCGGCGCCGGGCGGAGAGGGCTGTCGGTGAGGTGGCCGCGCTCAGGCAGTTCATGGCCGACCTGCTCGACCGGTACGCCGAGCAGCCCGGCCCGGGCATGCTCTCGGGGATGGTCCACGACGACGGCCCCGAGGGGCGCATGTCCCAGGAGGCGCTGGTCAAGAATGCGATGCTGCTGCTCTTCGCCGGGCACGAGACCTCGGTCAACCTGATCTCCCACAGCGTACTCACCATGCTGCGGCACCCCCAGGTGTACGAGCGGCTGCGCGACCGGCCCGAGCTGATCGTGCCCGGGGTCGAGGAGTTCCTGCGCCTGGAGTCGTCGGTCCAGATCTGGCACACCCGGGCAGCGCTCGAGGACATCGACGTCGCGGGCACAACCATCCCGAAGGGCGCGCCGATCTTCCTCGCGTACGGCTCGGCGAACCGCGACCCTGAGCGGTTCGAA
This sequence comes from Streptomyces sp. NPDC093261, assembly GCF_044753645.1. NCBI lineage: Bacteria > Bacillati > Actinomycetota > Actinomycetes > Kitasatosporales > Streptomycetaceae > Streptomyces > Streptomyces sp. NPDC093261. The sequence goes on along the minus strand of NZ_JBIVNO010000015.1, from coordinate 83,684 downwards.
AACCCCGACGAGCCGGACCTCGAGCGCCCCGACAATCAGCACGTCGGCTTCAGCCAGAGCATCCACTACTGCTTCGGCGCGCCGCTCGCGCGGCTGGAGGTCCAGATCGCGCTCAGCGAGTTCCTCCGCCGCGTGCAGAACCCCCGGCTCGTCGAGGACCCGCCGCCGTACCGCCGCAACCAGATCTTCCGCGGCCCACGCCACCTCCTCATCGACATCGACGGAATCCGCGACTGACCGGCTCGCGGGAAGCACGCGGAATCGGGAGGGTGCGGTGCGATGGACGAGAGCGAGACGCGGGACACCGAAGCCGCTGATCGTCTGGGCAGCGGCATCCTGCGCGCGACTGCCCAGGGGACCGGCTCGCCGTGACGCTGTGACGCGCTGTCAACAGGACGCATTGCTCCGGGACTCCGCCATCCAGCGAGATCAGCCGGCGCGGTGAGGCCACCGGGCGAGCGGAGGCCGGTTCACGCGCGACCGCGCCCCATCGCTTCCGGCACACTCCTCAGGGGGCGCAGTGCGGCGGCGCCGGCCCGACCCACCGCGGACACCGAGGACCCCACCCATCGCATGAGGTCGCGCGGCAAGCCGGTGTCGAGCTCGATGGTCACCCGGACGTATCGGGTGTACAGCTCAGTGACCTTGACAGGACGCGGTACGGCGGCATCCGGTCCGCGCTGCAATGCGGCTCGGTAGGTGTCCTTGCGCTGATTCATGCCTTGTCCTGTCGCTTGATGAGTTCCTCTGCGAGGTCCATGTACGCCGAGCCCTTCGCCTTGACCGGGCTGCCGAATGACTGGGCGTACAGGTCGAGCCGCGGAATGTGGGTGGACAACACGTCGAATCCCCGCTCAGTGAGAGCTTCGCGGGCGTCGGCGTCGGGACCGGTACGCGTAGCGTCGGCACGATTCGTCCGGTTCAGCAGAACGGCGGCGCGGGCCGGCTGGATGCGCAAGGACTGAACGTCGCCCATCTCACCGCCGATGGGCGCCATGCGATCCAACTCGATGGGAGCTGGAGCGACCGGCAAGATCCACTCACTTGCGTACCTCATGATGCTCCGGGCGATGTGCGCCTGGTCCTCCAACTGCGGAGCGTCGAATACGACGGCCTGCCGGTCGCCCAGGAAGTCGTTCACGCGCCGGTGCACGTCGCCCACCGGAAGAGCGACCACAGGAAACGGAAAGCCACCTGCCAGTTCACTCCAGTGCAGCGCGGAGGAGGCGGGGTCACTGTCGACCAGCAGCGGTGGGATACCCGACTCGTGAAGTGCGTGGGCCAACCAGACCGCGCTGGTCGTCTTTCCCACTCCGGGTTTCAGGTTCACAAAGGCGTAGCTCAGCGACACAGGACTCAACGTATGGTCGCGAGCGACTGCCGGCCGCCGGCTGGGAGCACGCAATCCCGTCGTTCACCCTATGGCGCCGATCAATCATTCGGATGGTCCAGTACGGAAGCCGCAAGGCCCCCGAGGGGCCCGAAATGGCTCGAGAGGTCATGGCTACCGTCTGGAGACGTGATCTCGTCCCGTGCGACGGACCTCTTCCCCGCACTGTCGTACCGCGGCTGGACTCGTCGGCTCAGCCTGACTGGGGCCGGGCCAGGCCGTGGTCGTAGGCGAAGATCACCGCCTGGATGCGGTCGCGGGCGCCGATCTTGGACAGGACGCGGCCGACATGGGTCTTCACCGTGGACTCCGACAGCACGAAACGGGTGGCGATCTCGCCGTTGGTCCAGCCCTTGCCGATGGCGACGAGGATCTCGCGTTCGCGGTCGGTGAGGGAACTCAGTCTCGGATCCTCGGCGGAGCCGTCGGCGCGGGAGGGTACGAGACGGGCGAACTCGTGCAGCAGGCGGCGGGTGAGTGCGGGAGCGATCACCGCGTCGCCGACGGCTACGGCACGAATGCCGGCGAGGAGTTCCTCGGGACGGGCGTCCTTGAGGAGGAAGCCGCTGGCCCCGGCGCGCAGGGCCGCGTGGACGTACTCGTCGAGGTCGAAGGTGGTCAGGACCAGGACACGGGAGCGGTCGCCGGCGGCGACGATACGGCGCGTGGCCTCGATGCCGTCCATGCCTGGCATGCGTACGTCCATGAGGACGACATCCGGGCGGAGTTCGGCGGCCTTGCGCACGGCTTCGGCTCCGTGTGCCGCCTCCCCGACCACCTCGGTCTCGGGCACGGAGTCCAGAAGCATGCGAAAGCCGTACCGCTGAAGCGGCTGGTCGTCCACGACGAGCACGGTGGTCACCGGGCACCACCCTGGGGAGCGAGGTCGAGTGCGGCGCGCACCGCCCATCCCGGGCCCGCGGGACCCGCGCTGACGTGTCCGCCGTAGAGAGCTGCTCTTTCGCGCATGCCCACCAGGCCGTGTCCTTCCTCGTTCGTCGGTCCGCGCCGACCGATCGGGGCGGGCGGCCCGGAGTCCTGGACGGTGATGGTCAGCCGCGTGTCCGCCACGACGATCGCCAGCTTCGCACGGGCGCCGGCGCCCGCGTGCTTCAGGGTGTTCGTCAGGGCCTCCTGCACGATGCGGTAGACGGTCAGCTGTACCCCCTCATCGAGGGCGTCGACGTCACCGGCCGTACGGTAGATCACCTCCAGGCCGGCGGCGCGCACCCCCTCGCACAGCGCGTCGATGTCTGCGAGCCCGGGCTGCGGGCTCAGCTCGGGCTCGGTATCCGGGCCGTCCGCCTCGCGCAGCACGCCGAGTACGCGCCGCAGTTCGCTCAGGGCCTGGCGGCCCGTGTCGCCGATGAGGAGCAGAGCCTCCCTGCCCCGTTGCGGCGCGACGGCCGTGGCATAGGCACCCGCGTCGGCCAGCGTGATCATGACGGACAGGTTGTGGCCGACGATGTCGTGCATCTCGCGGGCCACCCGTGCCCGTTCCGCCGCGACGGCGAGCCTGCCGCGCTGGTCGCGTTCGATCTCCAGCCGGGCCGCACGGTCCCGCAGCCCGGCCAGCTGAGCCCGCCGGATGCGGATCATCAGGCCGAGTGCGAGGGCCGCGGTCGCCGTGCTGAGGAGAAAGAAGAGCGCGTCCCAGATCGACACCACCGCCGATACCCGTGCCGCGACCAGGCCCAGCGCGCCCGCCATGGCCGCACAGGCCCAGGGCAGCTGCCGAAGCCGCCCGTGCAGGGCCAGGCTGTACAGGGCGACGAAGAGGGCGACGTCCGCACGGAGTGCGGCGCCGAGGGACCACTGCAGAACGAACACGGCCGTGACCGCGCCGAAGGCCACCGCGGGCGCCCGCCGCCGCCAGAGCAGCGGCAGCACCAGCCCGGCCTGCAGGGCCAGCATGCCGGCTGCGGGCAGCCGGGTGAACGCCAGGCGGAAGCGGCGCGGGCCGTCGCCGTCCCCGCCGCCCCCGTGCAGCAGGTCCGGCAGGCAGAACAGCAGGAAGACCAGCACCACCACCGCGGTGTCCAGCACCCACGGCCGGGCCCGGTCGGCGTGCCGGAGCCGCTGGCCGGCCCGGCCGAGCCGGGCGACCAGCGGCCCCATCCCGCTGGGGTCATCGATGGTCACGGAGTTCACCAGTCAATGATGCGGGTCCGGCCCGTCATGCGGGCACAGGTGCTCAGACGTCGCTGCGCAGCAGCCGGTACGCCGCCCCGGCCAGCGCCACGGCCGTCCAGCCGAGGAAGACCAGGAGCCCGGCGGTGGGCGACAGCGTGCTGGAGTCGTGGGTCAGCGCGAAGATCGACTCGCCCGCGTGGCTCGGCAGGTAGGGGTCGATGTCGCCCTGCCACGAGGTGGGCAGCAGGGAGACCAGCCCGGGCACCAGCATGAGGGCGGCGACCAGGACCGAGATGCCGCCGGCCACGGACCGTAGCAGCGCCCCGAGGGCGGTGCCGATCACACCGACCAGGCCGAGGTAGAGCCCGGCGCCCAGCAGGCTGCGTACGACACCGGCGTGACCGAGGCCCATGGCGGCAGGCGTACCGGAGACGATCTGGCTGCCGATGAGGAAGGCGACGAACGCGCCGACAGTGGCGATGACCAGGGCGACCAGTCCGTACACAGCCGCCTTGGACCACAGCACGGGGAGCCGGCGCGGTACCGCGGCCAGGGTCGAGCGGATCATGCCCGTGGAGTACTCGCCCGCCGTGACCAGCACACCGAGTACGCCGAGTGCGAGCTGGGCGAAGTTCGTGCCGAAGAGGGACAGGCTCACTGCCGTGGCGGAGGCGAAGTCGCGGTCCATGTGCCGGCCGGAGTCGAGATTGGACTTGTAGTGGCTCGCGGCGATGACGCCGAAGGCCACGAGGAAGAGCAGGCCCAGGCCGAGGGTGATCCAAGTGGAACGCAGGGACCAGAGCTTGGCCCACTCCGAGGCCAGCACGCGTCGTCCGGTCACCCGGTAGACGGGGCGGGCCGGAGCCACCGCGGCGGAGTCGGGGGTCTCAGGTGTTGCCGTGACGGTGCTCATGCCGCGCTCCCGGAGGTGCCGGTCGTGGAGCCGTGGTACTCCACGGCGTCCCTGGTCAGTTCCATGAATGCCTCCTCCAGCGACACCGCCTTCGTGGTCAGCTCGAACAGCGGGATTCCGTGCTCGGCCGCCTTCAGCCCGATCTCGCGGGCGGACATCCCGGTCACCTGCAGCTCCTCCGAGCCGACACGGCCGGTGACCTCCACGCCCGGCCCGGCCAGTACGTCCCGCAATCGGGCGGGGTCCTGCGTCGCGACCTTCACGGTGTCGCCGCCCACCTCGGCGACCAGGGCCTGGACGGTCGTGTCGGCCAGCAGCCGCCCCCGGCCGACGATGATCAGGTGATCCGCCACCAACGCCACCTCGCTCATCAGGTGCGAAGAGACGAACACCGTCCGGCCCTCGGCAGCGAGCGACGTCAGCAGATTGCGAATCCAGAGCACACCCTCGGGGTCCAGTCCGTTCACGGGCTCATCCAGCATCACCGTCTGCGGATCGCCCAGCAGCGCGGCCGCTATGCCGAGCCGCTGCCCCATACCGAGCGAGAAGGCACCGGCCCGCTTCTTCGCGACACTGCCGAGACCCGCGAGTTCGATGACCTCGTCGACCCGGCGGCGCGGGATACCGTGGGTCAGGGCGAGCGCCCGGAGGTGGTTGTAGGCCGAACGGCCCGGGTGGATCGACTTCGCCTCCAGGAGCGCCCCGACCTCCTGCAACGGCGCTTGGTGGCGGGCGTAAACATGGCCGTTCACCGTGACAGAACCACTCGTCGGCGCATCGAGCCCGACGATCATGCGCATCGTCGTGGACTTCCCCGCCCCGTTCGGCCCCAGGAAGCCGGTCACCGTGCCCGGTTTCACGGTGAAGTCCAGCCCGTCGACGGCTGTCTTCTCCCCGTACCTCTTGGTGAGCTGCTGTGCCTCGATCATTCGCGTTCTCTCTCTCGGACCACGGCGTCCGGCACGCCTGACGCCTCCACCGCAACGCTAGGCCCGCGATCCCCCGGATCCGGTGGTACCGGGGGCCGAACCGCGCCGGGACCGTAGTACCGGGGTACTACGGTCCCGGCGCTGCTCGGTGACGGGAGCAGGCCATGGGGAGGCCGGGGGCAGAGCGCCGACACGAGCGAGGCCGATGCGTGCCGACCGGCCGCGAGGCGACGGCGGCGCAGGACGTGTTCGCTCATGAGAGACCGTCACAAGGCTGCAGTGAGCTACCGGGACGCCGCCCCTCGAGACACACTCACACGTCGCGGCGCCTCACGACGAGAATGGCGAGGGCGACCGTGATCAGCGGCCAGAGCGTGTACACGATCCAGGAGCCGGGGACCGTGGCGGTGTAGCCCAGGGACCCGGGATCCGGCTCCCAGGTTTGGACCAGGCGATTCCAGGCGGCCGACACCAGCGCGTGTTTGACGTCCGCCGACCAGCGGTTGCTCTCCGAGAACATGGTGGGCAGCATCAGCAGGGTGAAGACGCTGGTGACCATGGTCCCGGCGGCATGCCGGAGCAGAACGCCGAGGCCCAGACCGACCAGGGCACAGACCGGAGCCAGCAACGCGGATGCCAACAGCGCCCGGAACACCCCGGGGTGGGTGATGGGAACGCCGGCATGATGACCGTCCAGGATGGCCTGGGAGACCAGGAAGGAACCGGTGGAGACGGCCGTGCCGACCGCGGTCCACAGCGCGGCGGTGACGGCCGCCTTGGCCAGCACGACCGAGCCGCGGGCCGGGACAGCCACGGTCGTGGTACGGATCAGCCCGCTGCTGTACTCGCTCACGACGGTGAGCGCGCCCATGCTGCCGGCGACGAGCATCAGCGTCCAGTAGCCGGCCGCCGGGTAAGCGTCGAAGGGCAGAAAATCAGCGGGGCCGGAGCCCGCGGCCTTGTCCGCGAGCGTGGCCACGGCGGCGGAGCCGAGGACGAACAGGGCGGTGAGCCCGATCGTCCACGGGGTGGAACGCAGGGACCGCATCTTGATCCACTCGGAGGCGAGCAGGTCGCGGAAGCGGGCGGGCGGTACGGCGACGAGGGTGGCAGGGGAGGCGGAGGCAAGTGTGGTCATCGGGGCTGTCCTGCCGGGTATTCGACGCTGTCGGCGGTCAGTTCCATGAAGGCCGCCTCCAGCGAGGCGGTGCGGGTGGTCAGCTCGTCCAGCCGGATGCGGTTCTCGAAGGCGAGTGCTCCGATCCGGTCCGCCGGGAGCCCGGTCACGGCGAGCTTCTCGGCACCCGCCGAGTCCTCCGGCTCGACCAAGGCGCCCGCCGCAGTCAGCACCGCCGCCAGCTCGCCGGCCTGCGGTGTCTCCACCACCACACTGCTACGAGTGCTGCGGGCCGCGAACTCCCGTAGCGGCTCGGCGGCGATGAGGCGGCCCCGGCCGATGACGACCAGCTGGTCGGCGGTGTTCTCCATCTCCGACATCAGGTGGCTGGAGAGGAAGACCGTGCGCCCCTCGGCGGCCAGGCGCCAAAAGAGCCGGCGTACCCAGAGCACGCCCTCCGGGTCCATGCCGTTGATCGGCTCGTCGAAGATGAGCACGGGCGGGTCGCCGAGCAGGGCGGTGGCGATGCCGAGGCGCTGCTTCATACCGAGGGAGAATCCGCCGGTGCGGCGGTTCGCCACCTCGGCCAGCCCCACCTCCTGAAGCACCTCGTCCACCCGGCGCCGCGGGATGCCGTTGCTGCGGGCCAGAGCGGACAGGTGAGCCGCGGCGCTGCGTCCGCCGTGGATCTGTCCGGCGTCGAGGAGGGCGCCGACGTGCCGCAGTCCGCGCGGGTGGCGGTGGAAGGGGACGCCGCTGACGGTGGCGGCGCCGGTGGTGGGCGCGTCCAGGCCGAGGATCATCCGCAGGGTGGTGGACTTGCCGGCACCGTTGGGGCCGAGAAATCCGGTGACCTGGCCCGGCCGCACGGTGAAGGACAGATGGTCGACGGCCGTCTTGCTGCCGTAGCGTTTGGTGAGTTCGCTGACTTCGATCATGCCATCCACACTGCCGAGTTGGCCTCCGTCCGGACATGGGGCCGTGGGCTGCATTCGTGCGGCCGCATTGGCCCGTCGGCGTACGTCCCCGGGCTGATGCCGCGCGGGCGGTGGCCGGTTAGTCTCGCCGCGTGAACCCCATGACGATCACGCCGCTGCCCGCACGCGTCACGCCGCACGGTGTTGTTTCCGGAAGGCAATGCCGCCGATGACGAGAACCAAGGCCGTGGCCTGGGCGGGGGGTGTCTGTTACCTCCTCGTGGTGGGGCTGCTGGTTGGGGGCGCGCCGCGGGCGTCGGGCACGGTCCACGGTGTCGGGGCACTGCTGGCTGTGAGCCTGCTCGCCGACGTGGTGCGACGGATGCCGTTGCCGGCTCTGGCCATGGCACTCTTCGGCTCAACTGCTGTGGTGGTGGGCCCTCCGAGTTCCGGCCATGAGGGCCGGGCGGCGTCGTACCAGGGCCAGTTCCTGTCGTATCTGGCGGTCGACCTCGTGCTGGGTTTCATCGTCGCCACCTGTGTACGGCGCGCTTCGATTGTCGCCGTGGCCGTGACCTTCGCTGCGCAGGTGCTGGTGATCGGCGTCTTCGCCCACGGGGACGGCCTGGCCGTCAACGAGGTGATCGCCCTCCTGGCGTTGGCCGCATCCTGCATGGCCGGTCTGCTGAGTCGCGAGCGCCGTGCGCACGCGGTGGCGCTTCGTGCGCAGGAGGTGGCCGAGGCGGTGACCGCCGAACGGCTGCGGATCGCACGGGAGTTGCACGACATGGTCGCGCACAGCATCGGCATCATCGCCATTCAGGCCGGTGTGGGCGGCCGGGTCATCCAGACACAGCCGGCACAGGCGCGCGAGGCCCTGCGCGCCATCGAGGCCACCAGCAGAGAGACCTTATCGGGCCTTCGGCGCACGCTGGTGTCGCTCCGTCAGGCCGACCGGGGCGACACCGCCTCGGAGCGGTCACCGCTCGCACCGTCGCCGGGGCTGGCGGACGTCGAACGGCTGGCGGCAGCGACCGCGGGCGCAGGAGTACGCGTCGACGTACGCCGCAGCGGGAAGCAGCGTCCTGTGCCGGCCGACATCGACCTGTCTGCCTACCGCATCGTGCAGGAGGCGCTGGCCAACGTGGTCCGTCACGCGGGCACCGGGCGTTGCCGGGTGGCCGTCGACTACGGAGACGAGGAGCTGTCCGTGGAGGTCGTCGACGACGGGCGCGGCGCCGCCGACAACAGCTCGGCGCACGGCTTCGGCATCATCGGGATGCGGGAGCGGGCTGGCCTGCTGGGCGGCCACCTCAGCGCCGGACCGCGCCCCGAGGGCGGCTTCCGGGTGGCGGCCCGGCTGCCGCTGCCCGCACCCATCGCGGTTCCGGTGGAAACCCGATGACCGTCCGGGTGGTACTCGCCGACGACCAGCCGCTGGTGCGGTCCGGTCTACGCGTGCTCATGGCCGATCACAGCGACCTGGAGGTCGTCGGTGAAGCCGCCACCGGTGCCGAAGCCGTCCAACTGGTGAGCGACATCGGCCCCGACGTCGTGGTCATGGACATCCGGATGCCCGGCATGGACGGGATCGAGGCCACCCGCCTGATCACGGCCGGTCCGGCGACCACACGCGTCCTCGTCCTGACCACCTTCGACGAGGACGACCATGTCTACGGCGCTCTCCGGGCCGGCGCGAGCGGCTTCGTGGTCAAGGACATGGCGCTGGACGACATCCTCGCGGCGATCCGCGTGGTCGCCGCCGGCGACGCACTGATCGCGCCGGGTGTGACGCGTCGTCTGATCGCGGACTTCGTCGGGCGCCCGGCACCAGCCCCTGAGCACTCCCCACGGTCGGTCGAGGGCATCACCGAGCGGGAACGGGAAGTGCTGACCCTGGTCGGCCGCGGCCGGTCGAACGCCGAGATCGCCGAGGACCTCTTCATCACGGTGGCCACCACCAAGTCACACGTCTCACGCCTGCTCACCAAACTGGGCGCCCGGGACCGGGTCCAGCTCGTCATCACCGCCTATGAGACGGGGCTCGTCACCCTGCCTCGCTGATGGCGTCACCGGCCCGCATGGTGAAGCCGGAGATACCCTGTCGCTCACGTCGCGGGTACGAGCCGCCGAAGGAGCAGCCGCCGCCGCGCCACCCGCTGCGGCCGTAAACAGCACTGGCCGGTCTCGGGCCGGCTCAGCCCTCTCCGTCGTCGTCATCGTCGAGGTTGACGGCGTCCGGGTCGCGCAGGGGCCGCAGCCCGTCCACCGATCGGGAGGCGGTGAAGCCGTAACGGCCAAGCACGTTGGGCTGGATTCCTCGGGGAACCGACGACCGTTGAGTACGAAGTCCCACCGGCAAAGAACGTGCCGGTGGGCAGACGGATCGGCGCTCAGTGGGCCTGCGGATAGCCGATTTCGGAGATGTCTTGGGCCAGCTCCGCCAGGGTGACCTCTACGTTCAACGACGACACGAGTTCCTGGTCCAGCGGCCGCAAGGCATACAGGTCCCTCACGGCTTCCGGATCCACACAGACCTCGTAATAGTCCTCGGCAAAGCGCTGGAACGCTTCGGGTGAGCGGTCGATCAGCAGGGGGAAGAGGCCCGTCGCCCCATCAGGGTCGGGGTGGTCCAAGGGGAAATCGATCGTGCCGTGGCGCCACTGATCGTCCGTCGCTTCCCGCCACAAGCAGGCCGTCACGACGGGCACGCCGTCCTCGTCGCTGAACGCCGGCTCCTCGACGAAGGGCTTGAAGACATCGGGAACGTCGTCGATCAGTCCCGGCCAGGGCTCGCCGTCGTGGCCGTATGGGCTCATCGGCGATTCGTGGCAGAAGCCTCGGATATAGATCCCGGCCGCCGAGAACACGATGGAGTACTCGTCTCCTGACCCGTTGCGCATCGAGGCCATCTCCTCGCCCTCAGCCCAGGTGGCGTTGAAGGAGTAGTGCCGGCTTTCCCAGTCCGGGCTCAGGATCGCGTCGAGCATCGCAAGCGAGCGGCACAGGTCCCGCAGGTCGTCGGGGGTGGGAAGCCGGCGGGCTACGTCATGGACAGTCATGGGCTCATCCAACCGGATGCCTCTGACATCAACCCCGCCCCTGGCAGACGTCACGGGCAGTGGCGATACCACAGCGGGACGCGGTAGCGGGGCCGGCTATGTCCACGCATGAACCTGGCTCCCCTCATCAGGCCCCCATGGCATCGACCATCTAGGCTGGCGCGGTGACTGATGAGCGGGAGCGGGTGCAGCCGTCGGGAGTGTGGGCCACGGCGGTGGGGGTGGCCAGGGTGCGGGCGCTGGAGACCGAGCGGGAGAACGCGCTGTTCCGCGACCCACTGGCACAGGCCTTCGCCACCGCCGGCGGTCTGTGGCCCTCCTCGCCGCCGCTGCCCGATGACGAGGCCGCGCGACGCCGTCGGCTGGCCGTGTCGCTCTCCATCGTCATCAGGACGAAGTTCCTCGACGACCTGTTGCAGCAGGCCTCCGCGTCCGGGATCCGGCAGGTCGTGCTGCTCGGCGCCGGCATGGACAGCCGGGCCTTCCGGATCAACTGGCCCGAGGGCACCCGGCTGTTCGAGGTCGACACCGCCGCGCCACTGGACTTCAAGGCTTCGGTGCTGCGCCGGGAGCGGGCCGTCGCACGCTGCGAGCGGATCCCCGTCGCGGTGGATCTGCGTGAGGACTGGCCAGGCGCGCTGGCCGCCGCAGGGCACGACCCGGCCGTGCCGACCGCGTGGATCGCCGAAGGACTGCTGATCTATCTACCCGAGGACGCGGTGGAGCTACTGCTGGCCCGGATCAGCACGCAGTCGGCGGCAGGCAGTCGAATGGGGCTGACGTTGGGCTCGCGCGGCGTGATCGAGCGCTTCGGCGCGGACGCCGCGCCGGGATCGGCGGCGTCCATGTGGGTCTCGGAGATGCCCGACGACCCGGTGGGTTGGCTGGCCGGGCACGGCTGGGAGGCCGACTGCCACACCCTGCGCGAGCGCGCTGCCGCCTACGGCCGTCCGATCAGCACCCCGCCGCAGCGCGAGGAGCGGCCCGGCGGACTGATCTCGGCGGTGCGCCGGTAGAGCGCCTCCCGGTTCCGGGAAACGGCGGGCTGGTGATCGGCTGCAGGTGAAGTGGGGCTGGTCGACGCCCTCGGCGCCGCCTGGGATGAGGTCCGGTGGCTGACAAGGCATGGTGGGCGAGTTGACCAAGGGCAGGGCGTTGGGAGATCGCCGTGCCAGACGTGGACTTGGTGGACACCCCTTGCGTCGTGTCATGTACGGGTCCAGACTCCCGGTTGCGAACACGCGTGCACCTTGCGCGAACGTCCTTCACCCCCACCGCCGGGCGACCCTCGGCTGTCTGAAGGGATGTTCAGTGTCACGCTCCACATCTGGCCGAAGATGCCTCATCGCCGCGTCCACCAGGAGTGCGCCCTCGATCAGCGCAACGGCTCGGAGCGGCGGGACGGCACGAGCGAAGCCTGCCACGCCGACCAGGAGCGCGATCAGGACGAGCAACCGCCGAGCATGACGGCGCCACTTGCCGTGCACCCACCCCCCCCCGGATCGACGCCGCAGGGTCGTCGCCGCGCTGCAAGCCGCAGACGACAGGCGTCCGCCGGCCGGTGGGAAGAAGGCCGCACGGAATCTCCGGGCGCCACCTGACATAGGTGCACCCTTGGCGCGCTCCCGCTCATCTCGGTGCCTTCGTTCAGCGGCGTTGGCGGTACCGGTCTCCCGTTGTCCTGCGTCGACGGCAGCAAGCACCCACACCTACCGCGAGGAGAAGCATGTCCAGACCGGCAAGAGCGAGAATTCCCCTGCTCATCGGTGCCATGGCCGCGGCCATGGCGTTCGCCGCCCCCGCTTTCGCAGCCCCCTCGCCGCCCACGGCCGCCTCAACGTCCCCCCACGCCAATGCTCCTGCTCTCGCCCAGGTCAGCAGCGACCCGTACTCCGATTCACAGGCCCAGCACGCCACCGAGGTGGAGCCGGAAACCTACAGCTTCGGCAGCACTGTCGTAGCCGCCTTCCAGGTCGGCCGGATCTCCGGCGGCGGGGCGTCCAACATCGGATGGGCGACCTCGACCGACAGCGGGCAGAGCTGGACGCACGGCTTCCTGCCGAAGTCGACCACGAACACCGGCGGCCCGTACTCCGCCGCCAGCGACGCCTCTGTGGCCTACGACGCCAAGGACGGCGCCTGGATGGTCTCCTGGCTGGGCATCCGCTCCGGAAACAGCGTCGATGTCGACCTGAGCCGTTCCACGGACGGCGGCCACACCTGGAGCGCGCCGGTCATCATCTCCACCGGAACCTTCGACGACAAGAACTGGACGGCCTGCGACAACCATCCGTCCAGCCCGTACTACGGCCACTGCTACACGGAATACGACGACGCCAACGCCGGGGACGCCGAGCACATGAAGACCTCCACCGACGGCGGCGCGAGCTGGGGCACTCAGCGGAGTCCGGCCGACAGCCCCAGCGGCCTCGGCGGTCAGCCGGTCGTGCAGCCCGACGGCACCGTCGTCGTCCCGTTCTCCTCCGGCAGCGAGGACAGCCAACGGGCCTTCATATCCACCGACGGCGGCGGCAGTTGGGGCTCCAGCGTCCAGATCGCCACGGTCTCGCACCACCCGGTCGCGGGCTTGGAGGACGACGCCGCCGACATGTCGCGGCTGGACACACTGCGCGAAGGGCCCCTGCCGTCCGCGGAGATCGACGCCTCCGGCCGCGTCTACGTGGTCTGGTCCGACTGCCGCTTCCGCACCAACTGCACCGGCAACGACATCATCATGTCGACCTCGACCAACGGCACCTCGTGGAGCGCGCCGGCCCGCGTGCCGATCGACGCGGCCAACAGCTCCGCCGACCATTTCGTGCCCGGCATCGGCGTGGACCCCAGCAGCTCCGGCAACACCGCCCACATCGGGCTGACGTACTACTACTACCCGAACGCCGCCTGCACGGACGCTACGTGCCAGCTCTACGCGGGCTACGTCTCCACCGCCGACGGGGGCGCCACGTGGACGGCCCCGACCCAGCTCGCCGGCCCCATGACGCTGGCCTGGCTGCCGAACACCACGCAGGGCCGGATGTTCGGCGACTACATATCGACGTCCGTCCTGTCCGGCGGCAACGCCGTCACCGTCATCCCCATCGCCCACGCCGCGGGCGGCGCCACCTTCGACGTGGCGATGTACGCACCGACCGGCGGTCTGCCGATCGGCGGCGGCCAGCCGGGCGGCAACACCGTCACCGTCACCAGCCCCGGCGACCAGAGCGGCACCGTCGGCACCGCGGTAAGCCTGCAGATCACCGCGACCGACTCCTCGTCATCCGCGAAGCTCACCTACAGCGCGGCCGGCCTGCCGCCCGGCCTCGCCATCGCCTCCGGCACCGGCCTGATCTCCGGCACACCCACCACCGCAGGCACGTACCACGTGACCGCCACCGCCACCGACGGCACAGGCGCCACCGGCTCCACCACCTTCACCTGGACGGTCAGCCCGTCCGGCGGCGGAACCTGCGCCGGCACCGGCCAGAAGCTCGGCAATCCGGGCTTCGAATCCGGGAACACCGTGTGGTCCGGCAGCTCCGGCGTCATCGGTCAGTACGGCTCACAGGGCGAACCCCCGCACGGCGGTACGTGGGACGCGTGGCTGGACGGATACGGCGCCACGCACACCGACACCCTCTCGCAGTCCGTGACGATCCCCACCGGTTGCAAGGCCACCCTCAGCTTCTACCTGCACATCGACACCGCCGAGACGGCGAGTTCCACCGCGTACGACACACTCACCGTCAAGGCGGGCGGCACCACGCTGGCGACCTACTCCAACCTCAACGCCTCCACCGCCTACAGCCAGAAGACCTTCGACGTCTCCTCCCTCGCCGGACAGACCGTCACGATCACCTTCACCGGCACCGAGGACCAGTCCCTCCAGACGTCGTTCGTCATCGACGACACCGCCCTGACACTCAGCTGACCTCCCGCCGGCTCCGGCCCGCGGAGGACGTGTGGCGCGGCAGCGGCAGTGATCGAGACCGCCGCCGTCTCAACACCGTCCGCGGTGCCCTCTGCGGCACCAAGGGGGCACGACCAGCGCGGCCGTGGGCACAGTGGTGTGGAGCTGGCGTGGCTGCTGGATGGGCATCAGCGGGCACGCCAGCCCCGGTGGTCGCGATGAGGCCATCGCGGTACCGAGGCATCGCCTGTACCGCTCCACAATGGCTGCACCAGCCCGTGGTCTGGGACGACGCTCCCCCGGCCCCGATCCGGCACCATCGGTCCTCGTGCTCGTGGGGATGCCCTGCCCGGTCGCCACGCGGACCTCGCGTGGTTGGCTCTGCTGGGCCGATCCTCCGCCTCCAAGGAGGCCGAAATGCCCTCGGCCTCTAATGCGTCGGGCTTGGGCTGGGCGGTGTGCCGGTGGCGGCGCCGCCCTTCGAGGGCTTTGGTGACGGGGACGCCGTGCCGGCGGTTGGCGCCGCCGCTGGTGTCGTCCGGCTCGGGCCGGCGGCCCCGGCTGCGGTCGGCACGGATCGTGGCGGCGGTGACGCCGATCCGGGTGGCCTCGAGCTCGCGGGTGGTGCTGAGGCGCTGCGGGTCGAGCTCGGGTCAGGCGCCGGATAAGAAGCGTCGAGTGTCCTGGAGACGGGCTGGGCGTGAGATCCGGTGGGCGCAGCCGCAGGGTGGGACGCACCGAGTGCCCTGGAGGGGGGCTGAGCGCCGTGAGATCGGGTGGGTGGGAGGGCACCGGGCCCGCTCTTGGCAGTCGCCGTACCGGAGGGCGGGTGCGAGGGGGTTAGGGCGGGCGTCGCTGCCGCCCGGTCGTCGCTTCCACTGGTGCTCGATGTGACGGCGAGAGTCGCGCCCAGGGCCACGGAGAGGGCCAGGGCCGTGCCCGCTGCCAGGCGACGGCCGTGGCGAGTGCCGCCGGGGAGGTTGCGCCGGGTGGACGCCGCCTCCTGAGACCGTATGTGCTCCTCCGCTCCGGGGTGAGCGGCCGGCGGCGTCGGAGGGCGCGCCTCGGAGGGCGCCGAGAGCGGCAGGGGGTATGGATCAGGTCCGGCGTGCCGGGAGGCGAGGGCCTGCGCGCACTGCCCGGCGTCCGGGCGGGCCTCGGGGTCCTGCGCGGTCATGGCCCGCAGCAGGGCCGCGAGGTCCGAAGGGAACCAGGTGGGGACTTCGGGTGGGCGGTGGAGGCGGGCAACTGTGGCTTCCAACGGGGTGCCCTGGTACTCCAGTTCGCCTTTCAAGCACTCCAGCAGGACCAGCCCGAGCGCGTAGACGTCGGCGGCCGGCCCGATCCGCCCGCCCTCGACCTGCTCCGGTGCCAGATAGGCGGCGGTGCCTATCAGCACGTCCGGTGCCGTGTGGCGGGTGGCATTGGCCAGGCGCGCGATGCCGAAATCGGCCAGGTGAGGAGCGCCGGCCGCATCGAGGAGGATGTTCGACGGTTTGACGTCCCGGTGCACGACGCCGGCCCGGTGGACATAGGTCAGCGCCCGCGCGAGGGCGGCGCCCACATTCACCACACGCCGCTCAGGCAGCGCTCCACACCCCAAAAGGCTGCGCAGCGTGGGGCCCTTGATCAGTTGCATGACCAGGTAGGTGCGGTCGTCATGACGGCCGGCGTCGTAGACGGTGACCAGTCCCGGGTGCTGCAGGCGGGCCAGAAGGACTGCCTCCGCGGTGAGACGGTCCTCTGTCTGCGGGCCGGGCCGGAATACCTTGACGGCCACGGGGCGCCGAAGGCGCGTGTCAACGCCCTCGTACACGTCGGCCATGCCCCCCGCTCCGATTCTCGCGCCCAACCGGTAGCGGCCGGAGAGGACTTCGGCACGCTGCTCATCCGCTGGAACCGGCGCGGGCGTCGGCGGGGCTGCTGGTTGAGGGGCCTTCATCTGGTTCTCCGTTGCTGTCACCGCGTACCGGACTCGGCCATGGGCCATGCTGCGAGGCGGGTACCCCCAGCCCGCGTCAGGTATCCGGACCAAATCGGCGCAGCGACGAAAGCGGCCCTACTTCCCCCGTGGCCGGCGCGTTGCGGCAGGTCAGGCAAGCTGCCAGCCGGACAACCGGCCGTCGTCGCCGACCTCCGCCGCCCATGGGGAGCACGTTCCGAATGGCGCCCCACCCACCGATCACTGCCGGTGCTGCTGTCGCTCTCCCAACTGCTGCCTCCGCCGTAGCCACTGTCGCTGTTCGTGCGGTGATGGACAGCTCGTCGACGGCGACCCGGCACCAGCCCCGGGCGCCGGTATAGCCCGGCGGGGTCGAGTAGCACACCGCAGCGAAGCTCCGTGGGTCAGAGCTGATCCCGTCGAAGCTGCAGGTAAGTCCGCTCGCCGTAGGCATCCGTGAGGTCGATGGTGATGCTCTCCCACTCCTCTGCGGGCTCCTCGGGCACATCGCCTGTCCGATACTCGGCCTCCGCCAGCAGTTCCTCGGTCACCCGGACGCCGGTAAGGCGCTCGGTCAGTGCGAACACCGCCGCCTTGCGATCGACATCGGGAGCCTCTTCACCTGTGGGATCGAGACCGACCTCCCTCATCAGGCCGTTCAGCTCGTCCGGAGTGCTGCCGGTCCTGACCGTGGGCCACTCGAACGTAGTGCGCAACTCCCCGTTCTCATACCAGTGGAAGAAGTCCATGGGCTTCCCCCCGTTACTCGAATGGGAGACGCTCCGGGTCGCGGCGGAGAGTGCTTCCATGAAGCGAAGCGACCCCAGATCAGCGCCGAACACCAGAGCGAGGGTCCAGTCCCCGCCCTCGCCTCGAACGGTGCACGCTCCCGCGAGGATGGACTCGGCCCAGTCATCGGATTCGTAGATGAGCTCCTGGTGCTGCTCGATCAGTTCGCCGAGGCCCTCGCACACACCCCGTGGCTCGGCCCCCGCCATGCTGAGCAGCTCCGCAGGCGAGACTCCCCGCACCAGGATCAGGGTGTACCCGACCTCCAGCGCGTACCTGAAGGGCGAGGATGAGGAACGTATCCAGCCGTAGTCGGCTGCGGTGGCTGAGGTCATGCGGCGCATCCTGCCAGTCACCGCTGACACCTTGACGTCGTCCGACGGCGGCGGCTTGACTCCTGGCGCGGTGAGGTCTGGCTGCACCCGGGCTACCCCGAGGTCGCCGCCGCGTTCGATTGGCCCGAGTCGCTCGCTGCCGGAGCCACGGTGCCGGCGCCGGACACGAAGCAGTACGACGACCTGCCCGGGCCGCTCGACCGGCTGCGGGACAGCGGCGCCGACTTCCGACACGCCCGCGAACCGCACCTGCTCTACTGGTGATTGGCTGGGCCTGGCCGCCGCGCGGCACGGCCCGCACAGCGGACCGCCGATGTCGTGACACGCCCGCGCCAGCCGCCCGTCCAGCCGATCCGACACGCTGAATCACCTCCGCCAGTCGAAGGGAAGTGCACTGATGCTCTCTCGCAGAGCCGTCCTCGCCGCCGTGCCGCTGACTGTGACCGCAGCGCTGGTTCCGGCCCCCCGAGCGGCCGCCGCCCCCCGCAACGAGCTCCCGGAAGCGCCGCTCGCCGGGCGGTTCGACCAGCCCCAGCGCGGCTTCGCCCCGGAGAGGACCGTGCTGCGCGACGGCACCCCCGAGGAAGTCGGACTCGACCCCACCGCGATCAAGACGGCGCTGGACAAGGTCGCCGCCTACACCGTGCCGGACCCCGCCACCGGGCACCCGCTCTACTCCGGGCAGGTCACGCTGCTGGCCCACGACGGCGTCGTCGTGGGCGAGAACGCGGCCGGCTACGCGCTGCGGTACGCCGACCAGCAGGGCACCCCGTTGCCGGACGACCAGTGCATCGAGATGCGCACCGACACCATCTTCGACCTGGCCTCGCTCTCCAAGCTGTTCACCTCGATCGTGGCCATGCAGCAGATCCAGAGCGGCCGCCTGGACCTGAACGGCAGGGTGGTCAGCTACCTGCCGGAGTACGCGAGCAACGCAAAGGGAGACATCACGATCGAGATGCTGCTCACCCACACCTCCGGGCTGCCCGCCGACCCGACCCCGGCGCTGTGGGCCCACCCGGACCTGCCGTCGCGCGTCCAGGCCATCCTGGACACCGTGCCGCAGTACGAGGCCGGCTCCACCTACCTCTACTCCGACCTCAACATGCTCTCGCTGCAACTGGTTCTGGAGCGGGTCACCGGCCGGACGCTCGACGTCCTGGTGCGCGACGGCATCACCGTGCCGCTGCGGATGCACGACACGATGTACAACCCGCCGGCCTCCCTCAAGCCGCGGATCACCGCCGAGGAGTACGAGATCGGACCGGGCGAGCCGCAGCGCGGACTGGTCTGGGGCCAAGTGCACGACGAGAACGCCTGGGCGATGAACGGAGTCGCCGGCCACGCAGGCGTGTTCTCCACCGTGCGCGACATGGCAGTGCTCGCACAGTGCCTGCTCAACGGCGGCATCTACGCCGGCCACCGCATCCTCAGCGAGGAGTCGGTGACCCGGATGATGACCAATTACAACCAGAGGTTCCCCGGCGACTCGCACGGCCTCGGCTTCGAGCTGGACCAACGCTGGTACATGGGCCGCATCGACAGCACGGCGACCATGGGCCACACCGGGTTCACCGGGACGACCATCGTCATCGACCCCCTGTCACGTTCCATCGCCCTGCAGTTCAGCAACCGAGTCCACCCGACCCGCAACTGGGGCTCCACCAACCCGTCCCGCCGCGAAGCCGCCGACGGCCTGGCAAACGCGATGGCGGTCCGGGCGCCGGGCGGCGGACGCAGTTGGTATTCCGGCATTCCGGACGCCGGCACCGCGACGCTGAGCACCACGGTCACGCCGCGCTCCGGGGCGCTGCAGGTGAACTGGACCGGCTTCGTGGACACCGAACCGGGCTACGACCTGCTCACCCTGCAGTCCAGCACCGACTTCGGCAGCACTTGGCAGACCGTCCCCGTCAGCGCCACCGGCGACGGCGCGCCGTCCGGCGCGGTCTCCTCGCTGTCCGGCGGCAGCCGCGCCTGGTGGCAGGTGACCGCCCGACTACCCGCCACCACCGCCCCAGTGAGCCTGCGCTGGCACTACGCGACCGACACCCTGTACACCGGCCGCGGGGTCAACGTGGCGCACGTGCGGGTGCACGACGGCGCCGGGCTCCTGCTCGACGGTGACCGCACGCCGCGTGCCTTCACCGCGGAAGGCTTCACCCTCACCAGTCGCTGACCTCAACAACGCCGGCGTGGCGCGGTGGCTGTCCTCAGCGAGCAGCAACAGGGTCCGGGAGATGAAGATCCGGGACTCTCCTGACACTTGTTCGGGGGTGACGCGTCCGCGCTCTACGATCGGCTCATGCGAGGGTGGACGAAGAGCCTGGACGCGGCTGGTGTCCGGGAGCCGGGGTTGCGTGAGGACTACGACCGTCAGCGACAGCTGGTGCGACGCTTCCGGCGCACGGCGTACCTGGCGGCCAGGCTGCTGCTGCCACGGCCGTTGCTGCCGCACGTGGTGACGGCGACCGCCGTGATGCACCACGGGGACAACCTCCTGGATACCGGGCCCCTGTCGCAGCGTGAGACGGCATGGGCGTCCTGGGAGCGGCAGGTGCGCGAGGCGTTGCGGACGGGAACAAGTGACAACTCGCTGCTTCGTGCGTTCGTGCACACCGTGTCCGTCCATCCGCGGCTGCGAGAGATCGTGGAGACCTACCTGACGACCGCCACGGCCGAACTGCGTTTCGCGGGCTTCGCCACCGAGGCCGACTACCAGGCATATGTGGACGCCTACTCGTACCCCGCCTTCATGCTCGTGGCGGGAGTGCTCGCGCCGGAGGGCGACGATCTGCGGTACCGGACCGCATGCCGGACCTTCATCGAGGGCAGTCAGCGGCTCGACTTTGTCAACGACCTCGCCGAGGACGTGCAGGAAGGACGCGTGGGCATCCCGGTCGACGCGATGGAACGGTTCGGCGTCACCATGGACGGCGTGGTGTCCGGCGTCGGCGGCTCAGCCCTGGAGGAACTGATAGCCGATCAGGTCGCCACCGCACGCACCGCCTTGCTGGCCGCAAAGGAGCTCCCGGCGCTGACCCCGGCCGACGGCCGACGGCTCGCAGGTGCGCTGGTGGAGATCGAACTGCTCACGGCGGACGCCGTGCTGGCACGGGGCACCGGGGTACTGCACGGTTCCGCGAACCCGCCGCTGGGCAGGACGCTACGCGTTCTCGCGCACCGATACTGATCGGTATCGGGCGCCGGTGAACATCCGCTCGGGGGTAGACCCGGCGCTCGTCACCGTCCGGACCACGCCACGCGACAGGGCCGGCTCGAACCGTTCTACGACTCCCGTCGGCCCCATCAGGGCAGCGCGAACGGTGTCGAGGATGCGGCTTGCGGCTGTTGGGCGATCCAGCAGGCCAGGATCGGCCCCGTTAGGCTTGGGTGTTCCGACGGGCGGTCGCCCGCCGCCCGGTGGGGGTACGGCGCTCGCGCGGCTGCCCCGGGACCACCACACCCAAGGACGGCAACCGAGTGTCTTTCTTCACCATCGGCCACCGCGGTGTCATGGCCGCCGAGCCGGAGAACACCCTGCGCTCCTTCCTGCGGGCCGAACGCGAGGGGCTGGACGGCATCGAACTGGACCTGCACCTGAGCAAGGACGGCGAGTTGGTCGTCATGCACGACGAGACCCTGGACCGTACGACGGACGGCTCCGGGCCGATCGCCGACAAGAAGTTGCGGCAGCTCAAGAAGCTCGATGCCGGCCTCGGCGAGCGCATCCCCACGTTCGGGGAGGTACTGGACAGCGTCGGGCCGACGCTGCCGATCCAGGCGGAGATCAAGGACGTGGCCGCCGCCCGGTCGCTGGCCAGGGTACTCACCGAACGCGACCTGCTGGACCGGGTCTCGGTGCTGTCGTTCCACGACGCGGCGCTGATCGAGATCCACAGCCTGCTGCCGGAGGCCCGCACCGTGCTGGTGGCAGGCCCCAGCGCGCACCGCGGCACCTTCGTCGGCCGCGCTCAGAAGGTCGGCTCCACCCTGGTCAGCGTGGAGCTGCGCCAGCTGAACCGGGCCATCGTGGAGAAGTGCGGCGCCGCCGGCATCGACGTCATGGCCTGGACCGTCAACGACGAGCGCGACCTGGCGCTGGCCCGGACGCTCGGCCTCGTGGGCTGTGTGACCGACCAGCCCGGCATGAAGCGGCTGGTCGAGGCCACGGCCTGACCTCAAAGGCCCGGACCGACCTCGCCGCCGCATACGCCGAGAGATTCGCCGAATACGACGACGCGAAGATCATCACCACTGCCTCATCACACGCCAGAACTACGACGAGAACACCGCCTTCCCCACCCCACAACCAGTCCCGGCTTGACGTCATAGACCGATCGGATGCATTCCTGAGACTCCCTCACGCCCTGAGCGGGGGAGTCACTCAGCCGCGACTCCCAGGAGCAGTGTCAATGAGGAAGGCGGCTCACCCGCAGGACGGCGTCGTCGCGGGTACCGACCTCCCCCGTCGGCCCGGTCAGCTCGCGGGTGAGTACCTCATCGGTATCCACCGCCCATTCTCCGGGACCGGCCTCCAACACGCTGAGGACCTCGGCATTCGTCGGCAGCCGGAAGTCCAACGGCGGCTCCTCGAACCACGACGGCCACCCGGCGTGGCTGATGACCAGCAGCGTCCCGCCCGGTCCTACGGCAGCGGCCGCCGAGGCAAGGATCGCCTCCCGCTCCCCCACCCCGGCCACCGGTGAGTGCAGGAACTGTGCGGACACGAGATCGAAAACCCCGTCGGGGAACGAGCGGGACAGGTCGTGCTCCTGCCATTCGATCCCGTCGGCCACACCGGCCTCGGCCGCGGCGGCAGCCGCACGGCGCAGCACGGTCGCCGAGACGTCGACCGCGGTGACTCGCCACCCCCGCTCCGCGAGCCAGATCGCGTCGCCACCCGCACCGCATCCCAGATCCAGCGCCGTTCCGGCGGGCAGTGCACCGGCCTCGCGGACGAACAGCGGGTTGGCCCGGGCGACCCAGTCCGCGGGTGGCTCCCAGCCCCGGTAGAACCCTTCCCAGTAGCTCTGTGCGGTGTCGGTCGAAGTCGGGACGGGCATCGTCGGGCGAGGTGTCCTCGGAGCGGTGTCGGTCATGGATCCAGGGTCACCGGAAGGCCACGCCCCACACCACAATAGTTGCCGGAACAGCAAAGCCCTGGGCGTCGAACCGTGACAGCGTGGCCTGTGTGTGCCGGGCCCTCGAGATGGTCGGCGAGTGGCCGCACCACCAACGCGATCGAGTCGGACAACGCGCGGATCGGCGAGCGGTCAAGGCCCGCGGACACTTCCCGAACGAGCAGGCCGCGTTGAAGTGTGTCTACATGGCCATAATGTCGCTCGACCCTACCGGCAGGGGCCAGGCACGCTGGACCATGCGCTGGAAGACCGCGCTGAACGCCTTCGGCATCACCTTCGACGACCGGCTCTCAGCGGCCCGCCAGTAACCCGACCACCCGGGTTACACGCTCGTTTGACAGACCCCAATACGCCGGGGTCAAGCCCCGCGCACAGTGCTCGCCGGCTCGGCGCGGTCCCAGACACTCTGGAATGCCAGTTTCAAGCAGTTGGCGAGTGCCGGGTGTTCGATGCAGAGCGCGGTGGTGGCACCCGTGCCCGCAACCGGGTCCGGCATGTCACAGAGCACGAGCGAAGCATCGGCAATGATCAACTTCAGCGGCAATTCGGCGGTGAACCGCGCCTCCTCCCCGGCCTCGCTGAAACACCTCACATGCTCCAGCACTTCGGCGTCGTCGAGGGCGTCATGAGTGTAGACGGCTCGGGCCCGACCGCCCGCCTTGCGCAACCTGCGCACAGCTGCGATGCCTTCGGTGTTGGCGACCGGGGCGACAAAGGGCCGTTGGCAGAAGCTCAGCAGTTCACGTGTGGCCTGTTCCTGGATGTCGGCGAATCGTGCGGCAATGGCCTTGGGGTCGCGCAGCACCTCGATGTAGTCGAGCGGGTGGGTCTTGGTGCGCCCGTCTGACCAGATGGGCACCAGCGCGGTGGTCAGTGCCGACGCGACCTGTTCAAGCCGTTCCAGGGATTCGCGCTGCAGCGCCATGAGCCGGGCGGTGGCAAGTTCGGGTGCGACGGCGGAGAAACTGGCCACCCGACCAGGGCGGACGGTGGCAAGTCGGCGCCGCACCAGCGCATCCAGCACGTCGTAGACGCGTTGGCGCGGCACATCGGCCTCACGCGCCACCTCCGCCGCGGTGTACGACTCGCGTCTGACCAGCGCGAGGTAGACCCGCGCCTCGTAGCGCGCCAGGCCCAGTGCCGTGAGGTCATTGACCGGTCCGTCGTCCACATCCATGGCGCCACACGTTATATCCGATCGACTACGCACTCGCCCTGATGGGCCTGTGAATCAACTCCCGTCCCTTCCATGGTGGTTGATCCTTCAGAAGTTCATCCGTCAAGGACAAGCCTTTGCCATTGGCCGGTAGTGCCTTGGGGTGGCCGCTCACTACCTTCTGCACAGCCACCACTGCCCGGGGTGGCAGCCCGCAGCCAAGAACGCGCGCTACTCGCAGCCCACCGGCACCAGTGGATACGTGCTGTCCAAAAAGCGATCAATTGTCATGCTCGCAACATGAGCATCGATCCCCATGGAGGGCAGTTTCTTGCGATCGCAGAACACCGACCCCGTCAGACCCGACGGGCCCCGACGGCTCGCCCGCCGCGGGGCCACCGCCCTGCTGTCGGCCGCGGCTCTGATCACCGGCGGCATGCTGGCCGCCGCACCCCAGGCGGCCGCCGCGCCGACGGCATCCCACGCACCGAACAGCTCCGTCGCCAACCCCTACAGCCCCGCCTACCAGCACCCGTACCGGCACGGCGCGGTGCCGACCCTCCAGCAGCACGCCAAGATGAAGTCCTGGGCAGCCGCCCATCCGGCCGCCACCGCAGCGACCGGGCCGCAGACGCTGTCCTACGGCGGCGGAGTCGACGGCATCGGTGTCCAAAGCGGCCACTCGAAGGTCTACCTGGTGTTCTACGGCACCCAGTGGGGCACGCAGAGCACCAACAGCAACGGAGACATGACCTTCTCCGGCGACTCGGCGGGCGCCGCCCCCGTCGCCCAGGAGATGTTCAAGGACATCGGCACCGGCAACGAGCGGTGGTCCGCTGACCTGACCCAGTGGTGCGACGGTCCCAACGTGACGTCGGGCGCCACCAGCTGCCCCTCCAACGCCAACTTCATCCCCTACCAGAGCGGCGGCGTGCTCGCCGGCACGTGGTACGACAACTCCGCCGCCTCGCCCAGTGCCGCCACCGGGCACCAGCTCGGCGCCGAGGCCGTGAAGGCGGCCGGTCACTTCGGCAACACCACGTCCGCCGCCAACCGCGACGCGTACTACGTCATCCTGTCGCCCCACGGCACCAACCCGGACAGCTACCAGGGCCAGTACTGCGCCTGGCACGACTGGAACGGTGACACCACGCTGACCGGTGGTGCGGTCTCCTCGAGCTACGGCGACATCGCCTTCAGCAACCAGCCGTACAACATGGACTCCGGCTCGGGCTGCGGCGTCGGGTTCGTCAACTCCCCCGGCACACTCGACGGGTGGACCATGACGCTCGGCCACGAGTGGCAGGAAATGATGTCGGACCAGAACCCGGCCGGGGGCTGGACCAACCACACCGGCAGCTCCTACGACGGCCAGGAGAACGCCGACGAATGCGCCTGGATATCGCCGGGCAGCACGGGTGGAGCGGCGAACGTCCAGATGGGGACCGGCACCTTCGCCGAGCAGGCCAGCTGGTCCAACGACACCAACTCGTGCGCCATCAGCCACGCGATCGTCGGGGGCAGCACGGGGAACACGGTCACCGTCAACAACCCCGGGAACCAGAGCAGCACCGTGGGCACTGCCGTCTCCCTGCAGATGACGGGCTCCGACTCCGCCTCCGGCCAGACCCTCACCTACACCGCGACCGGGCTGCCGGCCGGGCTCAGCATCTCCTCCAGCGGCCTCATCAGCGGCACCCCCACCGCGGCCGGCACCTCCTCCGTCACGGTCACCGCCAAGGACAGCACGGGCGCCTCCGGCAGCACCTCGTTCACCTGGACCGTCAGCAGCACCGGCGGCGGCTGCGCGAGCCCCGGCCAGAAGCTCGGCAACCCTGGCTTCGAGACGGGCACCGCTTCCCCCTGGACAGCCGCCAGCGGCGTGGTCGACAACTCCAGTGGTGAGCCTGCCCACTCCGGCAGCTGGAAGGCCTGGCTGGACGGCTACGGCAGCACCCACACCGACACCCTGTCCCAGTCAGTGACCATCCCGGCCGGATGCAGCGCCACCTTCTCCTTCTACCTGCACATCGACACCGCCGAGACCACCACGACCACGGCCTACGACAAGCTGACCGTCCAGGTCGGCAGCACCACCCTGGCCACCTACTCCAACCTGAACGCGGCCGGCGGCTACGTGCTCAAGTCCTTCAACCTCTCCAGCTACGCCGGTCAGACGGTCACGCTGAAGTTCACCGGCACCGAGGACTCCAGCCTGCAGACCAGCTTCGTGGTCGACGACACCGCCCTCAACGCCTCCTGACCCCACCAGGCCCCTGGGCACAGCACGACACGTTCCGCCCCAGCAGGGAACCACTGCTGGGGCGGAACCGTCCCATCGGCACACACTGCCGGGAAGGAGTCTCGTTCATGGCGCTCCCTCGCACCCACTTCGCACTCCGTTTCGCCGCATGCCTGACTCTCACCGCCATCTCGGCCTGCGGCGCCGGCGCCGCGCAGTCCGCCGCGCCCACCACGCAGCGGCCCACCCCCCTCCGGCTGGATGAACGCGCCAACCACGCCACCGTCTCGGCCACGGTGGGTACCTCGTTGGTGGTCACGCTGCACAGCACATACTGGTCCGGCCTCACCAGCGGAACGCCGGATGTCCTGTCCGCCGCCGGCACCCCGCGGGTCACACGGGCCCACACCTGCGTCCCGGGCGCCGGCTGCGGCACCGTCGAACTCGCCCTGCGAGCCGTGCGGCCCGGCTCGGCAGACATCACGGCCCGCCGCACCAGCTGCGGCGAGGCCCGCCGCTGCAGCGGCGATGAGGGCCGATACAGCGTGACAGTGAAGATCCGTGGATAGGCACTGATGCCTCGGAGCCTGAACAGACTGTCCCTACCGCCTTCCTGCGCCGAGGGCACCGAAACCGGCGAGCCGCCCAGTCCAGCCCCCGGTACCTCCCTGCCCATCGGAAACAAGCGCCTCGCCCCTGGATGCCTCCGCCAACTCGTCATCGACCAAGACCGAGGCACGGCAGGCGACGATGGGTGTCAACGGGCGATGTCGCAACGATGGCCTCTGACCGTCACGACATCGTGTACATCGCCATCACGATGCGTTCCGGGCGCACCCCCGCACAGAAGCAGGCGCTGTACCGACGGATCGCCGACCTGGCTCACGAGTACGCAGGAACCGAGCCGCGGAACGTCTTCGTCACCGTGACCGAGAACGAGTCGATCGACTGGTCTTTCGGCAACGGGCTGGCATAGTACGCCATTTCATGATCCCTCACATCATCACGGCTCACCCAAGGGGGAAGACACCGGAGCGCCCTTCCGGGGCCCTGACGGGGCCGTGGAAGGGCGCCCAGCGGGACAAACGTTGGCGGCCGTCGGCAGCTCAGCTGCCGGTCAAAGCGTTGATCGATTACGCGGCGGGAGTCGGCTCACCCCCGCACCGCTGCTGACGCTCCGCCACCTCCACCCTCTCCGTTGACATGCTCGCGCCCGAGGGCGGAAGGTGATGCCGGCACAGATGCGCGATTGTGCTCGGAACGACGAGATTTCAAGCACCAGTTAACATCTGCCGGTTGGTATGAGCGGAGATGGAATCAGTGCGACGAATGAACCGAAGACTGTGTCGGCACGGGCGGTGGGCCGGCACACGCCGGGCCGCCTTCGCCGCGGCGGGGCTGGCCGCCGCCATGGCCGCCGCGCTCCTCGCGGCCCCCGCCCAGGAGGCCAGTGCGGCGACGCCGGGGAGCGGCCTGCTGGACAGCGCGCACGGCAGCGTGACCTGGCGGAGCCGGGAGTACGCCACCGGGACCGTGGGCGACCCGGCGAAGTGCCCGCCCCTGTCGGAGGACCCGGACGGCAAGGTCTGCGACCGCTTCGACCTCAAGGTCTCGGTCTCGGACGGGTACTGGGACGACAACCCCGAGGGCGGCGTACCGGTCTCGGTCGAGTGGCAGAAACCGGCCGACGACTTCGACATGTACGTCTACGACGACGCGGGCAAGCAGGTCGCCTCCAGTGCCGGCACGGCCGACCCCGAGGCCACGGTGATCCCGAGGGCGAACGGCACGTACCACGTCGTGGTCGTCCCATACGACGTGCACGACAACTCCATCGTCGGCAAGGCCTATCTGCCCGCGACGACCGACGCCGGGGACCTGACCTCCTTCACCGGCGGCCACGGCAGCTACACCATGGCGGCGGGTCGCCTCAGGGCGAAGGCCGACTTCCTCGAGGGCGGCGGACTGCGGCTCCAGGCCGACCCGTCCGGCGACTTCAGCGACCCGGCCGGCTCGCGGATCGTCCGCAAGCAGCCCGCCCCGCAGACGCACACGACGTCGTTCGACGCGGGCGCTTACTACGGCATCCGAACCCCCGGTGCCGTCCTGCGCGTCTACAAGAAGCCGCTGCGCTTCGGCCTCTACAAGGCCGACAACAGGACGCGCCTCTGGCAGGAGGACAAGCCCCTGCGCTGGTCCACCGGCGGCATGCGGCAGAGCCTCGACCGCGGCAAGGACGAGCAGTTCTTCGGCGGGGGCGAGCAGAACGGCAGCTTCTCGCACCGCGACAGGACGATGTACGTCGCCAACAGCTTCGACTGGAACGAGGGCGGCTACAACAACTCACAGCCCTTCTATCTGTCGTCGGCGGGCTACGGCGTCTTCCGCAACACCTTCGCGCCCGGTGTCTACGTCTTCGGCCCCTCCGTGCACACCGGCCAGCAGGAGCGCCGCCTGGACGCGTACTACTTCACCGGCGACGCGAAGCACGTCATCGGCTCGTACACCTCGCTGGTCGGCAAACCCTTCATGCCCCCGGTCTACGGGCTGGAGCCGGGCGACTCCGACTGCTACCTGCACAACGCCAACCGGGGCGAGCGCCACACCCTCGACTCGCTGAAGGTCGCCGACGGCTATGTGCACAACGGGATGCCGCTCGGCTGGATGCTGGTCAACGACGGCTATGGCTGCGGCTACGAGAACCTCCCCGAGACCTCCAAGGGGCTCCAGGACCGCGGCGCCCAGCTCGGTCTGTGGACCCAGGACGGCCTCGACAAGCTCGCCGAGCAGGTCAAGGCGGGCCAGCGGGTCGCCAAGCTGGACGTCGCCTGGGTCGGCAACGGCTACGGCATGGCGCTGGACGCCTGCGACCGGGCGAAGTCCGGCATCGAGGACAACAGCGACGCACGCGGGTTCGTCTGGCTGCCGGTGTCCTGGGCGGGCGCGCAGCGCTGCGGTGTCCTGTGGAGCGGCGACCAGAGCCTGTCGTGGGACTACGTGCGCTGGCAGATCCCGACGTACGCGGGCGCCACGATGTCCGGCATCGCGTACAACACGGGTGACGTCGGCAGCATCTTCCGCCACGACGCGAAGATGTACGCGCGCGACCTCCAGGCCAAGACATTCCTCCCGGCGATCATGACGATGGACGGCTGGGCCACCGACCTGACCACCCACCAGAAGGCCGATCAGCAGCCGTGGGTGGACGGTGAACCGTACACCTCCGTCAACCGCAGGTACCTGCTGCTCCGCGAGCGCCTGCTGCCCTACCTGTACACCCTGGCCGCGGACGCCGCGAAGACCGGCGTGGGCGGGGTGCGCCCGCTGTACCTGGAGTACCCCGACGACCCGCGCACGCTCGGCGACGACGCCAAGTACGAGTACCTGGCCGGCTCCGACTTCCTGGTCGCCCCCGTCTACAAGGACTCGGACACGCGTGACGGCATCTACCTGCCGAAGGGCGTCTGGACGGACTACTGGTCCGGCACAACCTACCGGGGCCCCACCACGGTCAACGGCTACCACGCCCCCATCGACACCCTTCCCCTCTTCGTCAAGGCGGGCGCGATCGTGCCGATGTGGCCGCAGGGCACGACCTCGTGGAAGACCCGTGACCGGCACGAGCTTGACTGGGACGTGCACCCGCAGGGACACAGCTCGTACACGCTGTACGAGGACGACGGCGTGACGCGGACGTTCGCCTCGGGCGCGTCGGCGACCCAGCGGGTGACGGCGGACGCGGACGAGCACGGTGTCACCGTCTCCGTCGGCGCGAGCAGGGGCAGCTACTGCGGCAAGCCTGACGCCCGCGCCTACCGCTTCACGGTCCACGGCGACCACGCACCCCGCCGCGTGTCGTACGACGGCCGCTCGCTGCCCCGCGTGGGCTCCGCGGACGCCCTCACGGCAGCCGGTACCGGGTGGTACTACGACGCGGAGACGGGGGTGACGACGGTGAAGACCGCACGGGCGTCACTCGACCGAACCTTCACGGTGGCCCTGAAGCGGTAGACACCGGCGCGGGCGCCACCGGAGGGGTGCGCGCCCGCGCAGGAGTCGCCGCGACGGTGCGTCAAGTGGACACAACCCGCCTCGCCGGGACGCCCGCCGATACCCGACGGGCTGTGCGTCCATACGTCAGCCGTGGTGCTCCGGAGCGGGTTCGGGCTGCGCCACAGCCACCGGCTGCGGGGTGGCCACCGGCTGCCGGGCGGCGGCAGTCGCCTTCCGGTGCGAACGCGACCGGAAGAAGTTGACGATGACCATGACGGGCAGGATGAACGCCTTGAAGAACACGATGTACGTGCCGCCCTGGAAGATGAACCCCAAATAGATGCCGTAGCCCATGAATCCGACACCGGCGATCACGTTGAACGCCCGCCAACCCTTGCTGAGACCACTGGAGTTGATGGCACCCAGGATCAGCATCGCGGCACCGCTGATGAAGAGCAGCACGACGTACCAGGAAAAGAGGGGCTCAGCACTGAAGTCGAGGTTCACAAAAATCCCTTGGAGAAACTGCGGATGACCAGTGAATGCGGACGGCGCACACTACCCAGGTCGCACGCGGTTTCGCCACACACTTTCGAACGGAAGGCCCGGCGCCCCCGAGTCGTCTTCTCGGCAGACCACCCCCAACAAAACGGGGCGAAGCACCGCATGAAGCCGCCGGGCCCACCCCCAACCAGGACTCCAGCGCACCCCAGGGCCCACGACCGGTGACCCAATCGTTTCCCGTTCGTGGCCCGTTCGGCTTCAAATTCCACACCGACGCCCCCGGCCCGGGGAGCTGTCATCAAAGGAAAAGGCTCTCTCAAAACGCCCCAGGCGGCGCCGCGCTCGAGCAGTCGGGCCCCCATGCCGCATGATTCAGACAGCGCGTGCCCTCCCACTTGAGTTTCGCCGTTTTCGCACGGTCGCCCCAAGGCGCGTTTCAGAAGGGGCGCCTCCGTCAGCCGCATCCCGCCTGTCTGCTGGAGGGACGGCGCTTCAATCTGCGCGAACGCCCCCTGCGGACCCTGATGGGCCGGGCCGTCCTTGGGCCGTGGAAGGGGGCCCACGGCAGCCAACGACGACCAATGGCGGCCGCTTTCCCCGTCGTCACGGCTGCGACGGATCGGGCCTACGCGACGTGTCAGAGGGACCCCCTACGGTGCCCGGCATGAAGCATGGGACACGTGGCCCGCTCCCGCACCACGAGGAAACCAACCTCGTCCTCTTCCGGGGGACGTCCCCGGCCGCGCTCACCCAAAGGGCTCTGTCACCCGGTCCCGCCGAGGCCATTGCCCTTCAGGTCGCGAGGCGCTGTGTCAGGCGAAGTAGCTCGCCACACCTGAGGACTCGCCCGCCAAAGCCTGGGAGAGGGACGTGCAGCGGTTCAGTCCAGCGGGTAGGGATCGCGTCCACCCCGTAGGCCGCGCCCGCGAGGCCGCCGGTGACTGCGGCGACGGTGTCGGTGTCGCCGCCGAGGTCGATCGCGGCACGTACCGCCTCTTCGAATGTGGCGGTGGTGCGTAGGGCCCAGACGGCCGAGCCCAGGCATGGCCATACGGCGTCGTTGAACTCCGTGGCCTGTTCGGGGTGCCAGTCCGGAGCGAGGACGGTCGCGTACCGCTCGCGATGGTCCGGGTGGACGAGGGCCAAGGTGGCGGGGAGCGCGCCGAGGGGATCGGCGCCGGCCAAGGAGACTCTGATGAGTTCGTGAAATATGGCCGTGCCTTCCCATGCTGCCCGGTCGCCATGGGTCAGAGCGGCAATGCGGCGGGCGGCGTCCATGGTCGCTTGCCGGCCCTGGGCAGCGAAGTAGACCGCAGAGGTCGAGGCCCGCATCAACGAACCGTTGCCCGCCGCTCGCCGGTTGACCTGGAAGTGAATCCCGGCGGCAAGATCCCACGGCATGCCGTTGCTCAGGACGTCCTCGGTCTGCAGTCCGATGTCCTTGGGATCGGACTTCGCCCATTGCTGAAAGCGGGCGAACATCTCTGGCAGGTCGAGCCCGCCCAGTTCCAGCAGCGAATCGGCGACCAGGACCGCCATCTGTGTGTCATCCGTGGCTTCACCCGGATCCCAGCCCCCGCCTCCGCACATCTCACCGCCTGCGCCGGGCCTGGGAAAGCGTGCGGAGAAAGCCCCTGCAGGGCCGAACTCGAAGGGTGCTCCGAGCGCGTCACCCACGGCCGAGCCGATGACCGCCCCGGTGGCCCGCTGAATGTGCCTCACCACGTCAGCCTATCGGTGGCGCACAGCCGGTCCGGTGTCGCCGTGATGTTCGCGTGCAGTACAGCAGCGGAGCGTCCGCGCCTCGCTCATGACGCGGATTTCGGCCACCGAGCCCTCTCCACCGGGCCCTCGGCCGATGCGGAACGACAAATCAGCCGTGCGACCTCTCTATTAGGGCTGTGTCCGCACCAACGAGTTCTCCGGCCCCAGCGCCCAGCGGCGCATGCGCCGCTGGGGGCCATCCGAGCGCCGCCCGGCTCCGGACAGCCCCCGGAAGATCCACGTGCACCTCCCGCGGCACCGGCCGCCTCCTGCCGGGCGTCGGCTGTGATGACCCGCATGGCGCCGGGGGTGGTGTCGGCTTTGGCCATATTCTCACCCTCCGCTGAACTTCGCCTTTCATACCGCGGTTATCTTCCCAGCAGAGTCAAGGTCAGCTTTGCATTCAGGAGACCGGTGCGGTGAAGCAACGCAACATAGGCGGCAGGTTCCACGCCCCGCTGGCCAGCGTGCTCCTGGCCGTGTCCGTAGGCGGCTGCGGCATGAGCGGTGGCAACGCAACCGGCCCGGCGGCCACCTCGTCGGCGTCCGCCACCGTCGGCGGCACGCCCGGGACCCCGTCGCACGTCACGGCTGAGCCTGCCGCCTGGCACAAGTGGGGCCTGACACCGCTGCCCGCGGCTCCCGAGCCCCCGGCGGACAAACCCATCAAGCTGTCCGCGACCGGCCCAGTCCCGGTCTTCGCGCACATACCGACATCCCAGAAGGTCGTCTTCATCACCGTCGACGACGGGCTGGAAAAGGACCCCAAGTTCGTCGAGATGATACGGGACCTGAAGATCCCGATCACGATGTTCCTGATGAACGACGCCATCAAGTCGGACTACGGCTACTTCAAGCCACTGCAGGCGATGGGCAACCACATCCAGAACCACACCCTGCACCATCCCGCGATGAACACCATCCCACTGGCCCGCCAGAAGCAAGAGGTGTGCGGCGACCAGAAGATCCTCACCCAGCAGTTCGGCACCGCCCCGTTCCTCTTCCGGCCGCCCTACGGCGCGTACAACAACAACACCAAGATCGCGGTGGGAGATTGCGGGCCACGAGCGATCGTCTGGTGGCGGGAGTCCATGCAGATACGCAATATGCAGTACCAAGAGCCGGGCAAGAAGCTGCGTCCCGGCGACATCATCCTCGCCCATTTCCGCGGCCCTGCGGAGCTCAAGGGCGCCACCATGACGGAGATGTTCGCCAATCTGCTCAAGCGCATCCGGGAACAGGGCTTCTCGGTGGCCCGCCTGGAGGACTACATCCAGCCCCCAGCCGGACACTGAACCGACCAAGAACCAGTCTGCTTCGCGCCGTTGCACTCCTTCGGCCTCGGGGCGGGCGCCGCGCAGTATGCGCCGCGGCCGACCGAATCGGGCCGGAACCTCGCCCGACATTTGCTCATCTATCTATCTGACAGACATCGCATCTCGTAGTTCTGCGAGAGACCTTGAACCCGGGTCCGATCGGGCATCCGGCGACATTGGGCCCTTTGGGGCGGTGTCCAGGGAGGAGAGGTTCACCTCCCACCGGAAAGTCGGGTCAAAGGCCAAGGAAAGCCCCGGGCAAGCCCTCGCAACGAAGCGCGGGCGGGTGCCGGGCAGAAAGCGCAGGCAGGTAACAGCCCATGGGTCTCACAAGCAACAAAGTGCTGATGCTGGCGATCGTCCTCACCGTCGTACTGTTCCTCGGCACGGTATGGCTGTGGCCGCGCCTGGCCCTGCGGAACTGGCGGGCCATCAGCGGACGGGTCGGGCTGCTGCTCGCCACCCAGCTGGCGGGCTTCGCCATGGTGGGACTCATCACCAACCAGGCCTTCGGTTTCTACGCCAGCTGGTCCGACCTGTTCGGCCAGGAGACCGGCCAGGGAGTGGTCGTCGACCATGTAGCGGGGGGCGGCGGCAACCCAGTCCAAGTGGTCTCCGCCTCCCGCGTCATCGGTGCGAGCAGCGCGCTGCCGCAGGTGGCCGGGCAGGTCCAGAAGGTCGACATCATCGGCCGTACGACCCATCTGGCCGCGCCGGCGCTCGTCTACCTGCCCCCGGAGTACTTCCAGCCGCAGAACCGCGCGCGCAAGTTCCCGGTGTCCGTTGTTCTCACGGGTTACCCGGGCACGGCCCAGGCGCTGGTGGACAAGCTGCTCTACCCGACCACAGCGCAGCAGCTGGCCAAGAGCGGGAAGATGCAGCCGATGATCCTGGTGATGCTACGTCCAACCGTGGCGCCGCCGCGGGACACCGAGTGCGTCGACGTTCCCGGCGGCCCGCAGACCGAGACGTTCTTCGCCAAGGATCTGCGCGATTCGGTGAGGGCCCGCTACCGGGTCGACAAGACGCCCGCCAGCTGGGGCATCGCCGGCGACTCGACCGGCGGCTACTGCGCACTCAAGATCGCCATGCACCACCCGCGTTCGTACGCGGCCGCCGCGGGCCTGTCGCCGTACTACAGGGCGCCGATCGACCCCACCACCGGGGACCTCTTCCACGGCGACAAGAACCTGCGGAACCGTGCCGACCTCTTCTGGGCGCTCAAGCATCTGCCCGCCCCCGAGACCTCGCTGCTCGTCACCAGCAGCAGGGTCGGTGAGCACAACTACAAGGACACGCTCAAGTTCATAAAGAGCGTGCAGAACACGAACGTGACCAGGATTTCGTCGATCATTCTTCCGAACGGCGGGCACAACTTCAACACCTGGAAGCGGGAGATCCCGTCGATGCTGCAGTGGATGAGCGAGCGGCTGGTCGCACACTGAGCCACCCGTGCGTGACGCCCCGTAAAGCTGGTGATGTGCCCGGCCGCGAGCGGCCCCTGCCGGCCCTCAGCTCCGCGTACTCTCAGCGCGTGGCGGGGGCAGCGGCGGGGGGTGCCTGTCGTAGAGCCAGGCACTGAGCAGCGGCTCGACCGGCGCAGGCGTGGAGCGTCCCGCGTGGGCGATGAAGGTTGCGGTGTCGGTGCTGTTACCGCGGTGGATGTGGTGCCAGGCGCGCAGCATCGCGAAGAACCGCTCGTCGCCCAGTGTCAGGCGCAGCGCGTGCAGGGTGCACGCGCCGCGGGTGTAGACGCGGTCGTCGAAGATGCGGTCCGGTCCGGGGTCGGCGAGCCGCAGGCCGTCGTGGTTCTTCGCCAGTGTGTGCCAGGCTGCCCTGGCGATGGTGTCGGCGGAGTCCTCGCCGATGTGCTCCGACCACAGCCACTCCCCGTAGGTGGCGAAGCCCTCGTTGAGCCAGATGTCCCGCCAGTCCCGCAGGCTCACGCTGTTGCCGTACCACTGGTGGACGAGTTCGTGGGCGACGAGCGTCTCCCACGTCCGGTCGCCGTCGACGTGGTTACGGCCGAAGACGGACATGGTCTGGTTCTCGACGGGCTGGTCGAGGTCGGCGTCCACCACGACGGCGCCGTACGTCTCGAAAGGATACGGACCGAACCAGCCGGTGAACGTCTCGAACATCTCGGGCTGGCGAGCCAGGTCGTACCGGGCCTGCCGGGAGAGGTGGACGGGGTAGGCGTTGCGGCCGGTGACCCGCC
Organism: Streptomyces sp. NPDC093261; assembly: GCF_044753645.1. NCBI lineage: Bacteria > Bacillati > Actinomycetota > Actinomycetes > Kitasatosporales > Streptomycetaceae > Streptomyces > Streptomyces sp. NPDC093261. Next base: position 47,913 of record NZ_JBIVNO010000015.1, on the reverse strand, counting down.
GGCCGGTCGTGGTGTCGCAGGCCTGCCAGGTCTCGTGGGCGAAACGGCCCGTGTACAGCGCGGCGAGATAGGGAGCCATGGGGCCCGGGTGGTGATACGTCCAGCACTCGGTGGACCCCGTGCTGCTCCGCTCCAGGAGTGTGCCGTTGGCGAGCGCCTGGTGGCCGCGTGGCACGGTCACCCGGAAGGTGAACTCGGCCTTGTCGTCCGGCCGGTCGTTGCACGGGAACCACGACGGGGCGCCGAGCGGCTGCGCGGCCACCAGGGTGCCGTCGTGCGGGTCGCCTGTGCGGTCCCAGCCGATCTGGCCGAACGGCGTGGGCACCGGGCCCGGCCGGCCGCCGTAGCCGATCTCCAGGGTGAAGGGCATGCCCGCGGTGATCGGTCGCGGCGCGGGCAGGAGCAGCTTGTGCCCTTTGCGGTCCGGGCGCACGGCGACCCCGTCGACCAGGGCGTCGTGGACGCTCAGCTTCGCGAGGTCGAGGTGGACCTGCCGCAGCGTCCGCCCGGCGACCGCGTGGATGAGCGCCCGGCCGTCGAGCATGCCGGCGGCCGGGTCGTACCTCAGGTGCAGGTCGTAGGCGCGGGTGCGGTGGTCGTAGGTGCCATGGCTCGCGAAGTAGCGTTCGGCCTGCCGTGGCAGGCGGTCCGCGGCCGTCACCGCCAAGGGGGTGAGCGCCGCGCCGCGGAGCAGCGCGCGTCGGCTGCACCACGTCATGCGGCTTCGCCTCCGGTGAAGGGAGCGGCGGTGCCGGTCGCGGAGACGCCGGCGATGGGGTTGCCGGCCCAGCGTGTGCCGTCGGGCACCGTCTCACCGCGCATCACGAGGGAGGCCGCGGCGACGGATGCGCCGGTGCCGATCGTGGTGCCGGGCAGGGTGATGCTGTGTGGGCCGAGGGACGCTCCGGCGGCCAGATGCACGGTGTCCATTCGCATGATCCGGTCGTGGAAGAGATGCGTCTGGAGCACACATCCGCGGTTGACGCTGACCCCGTCGCCGAGGCTGACCAGATCGGTCTCCGGCAGCCAGTACGTCTCGCACCACACCCCACGGCCGACGCGCGCGCCGAGCGTGCGCAGCCACCAGTTCAACGCGGGCGTGCCCAGGTGAGCCCCGACGCCCCACGGCACGGCCAGCACCTCCACGAACGTGTCGAACAGCTCGTTGCGCCACACGAACGACGACCACAGGGGCCGCTCGACCGGCCGGAAGCGGCCCACGAGCAGCCACTTGGCGCCGGTCGTGGTCAGGCAGGCCAGCACGGACGCGGCAAGGAGCAAGGGAACGCCGACGAGCGCGGCCAGGGGAAGGCCGCCGCGGTCCAGGGCCTCCTGCTCGGCGAGGAACAGGCACTCGGCCAGGAGCGTGCCCAGGATGACGGGCAGCAGCCGGCACATCTCCACGGCCGCGCGGGCCGCCACCAGCCGCCGGCGCGGGGCGAACGTCCGTGCCGGGTCGGTGCTGCCGGGCACGCGCGGCAGCGGCATCACGGGCCGCCCGATCCAGGACGTGCCCGGTCCGCCGTGGGCCGGTGCGTCGGACAGCACACCCACGAGTGCCCGGTCGGGGACGTTGCGGCCGGGTGCGACGATGCCCGAGTTCCCGACGAACGCGCGCGCCCCGATGTGAACAGGCCCCAGCCGCATCCATCCGTCGCGCAGTTCGAACGGTGCGACGAGCGTGTCGTCGGCCAGGAAGGCCCCGTCGTCCACTTCGAGCAGGGACGGCAGCGGCAGCACGGTCGAGATCTCGGTGCCGCGGCCGACGCGTGCGCCGAGCAGACGCAGCCAGTACGGCGTGGCCAGACTCGCGTACAGGGGGAACAGGCTGCCGCGGGCACCGTCGAGCAGCCGGGTCACCAGCCACGCCCGCCAGGCCACGCCCCCGTCCGCGCGGTGCAGACCGGGCTTTATCGACCGGCCCAGCAGACGCACGGTGACCGCGGTGATCAGCATCCCGCACACCGTGGTGAGGACCGCGAGCAGCGGTGCGGCGGCGAGCAGATGGTCGGCGGCGCCCGGCAGCGTCGGTGTGTCGCGCACCAGCAGCCAGGTGACGGTCAGCGCCGGGGCCGCCGCGAGCAGGGACAGCAGGGGCAGCAGGCCGAGGGACAGCGCGTAGGCCGGGTGCCAGCGGCGCGAGCGGTCCGCCGGGCGGGCGGGCCGGCCGACGTCCGTGAGGCGTTCGACGGGCTCGGCCGGCCTGGCGGGGGAACCGCTCCACACATGGCCGTCGGGGATCCGGTCGTCCAGACAGCTGCCGGCGGTCAGTTCCGCATCGCGCCCCACCACGGCGCCCGGCAGCAGAGTGCTGCGGTGGCCCACCCGCGCGCCCGGACCGACGGTGACAGTGCCGATGTGCAGGGTGTCGCCGTCGAGCCACCAGCCCGCGATGTCCGCCTCGGGCTCGATGCTGCATCCGTCGCCCAGTTCGGCCAGGCCCGTCACCGGGGGCATGGTGTGCAGCTGTACGTCGCGTCCGATCCGGCAACCGAGGATCCGGGCGTACCAAGCGGCCCACGGGGTGCCGAGCAGTGCGGCTACGCCGAACGCGGTCACCGCTCGTTCCGCGGTCCAAAGCCGCAGATGGACACGTCCGCCGCGCGGATACGCGCCCGGGGTGACCGAGCCGGCCAGCGTACGGGCGAGGGCCGCGCCGATCAGGCAGCGCATCGGTGCGCTGAACAGCACCACCCAGCCCACCAGGACCAGCCACCAGGAGGTGTGCGGGGCCCAGCGGTGCGGGGCGATCCAGCCGAGCACGTTGTCCGCCGTCGCCAGGCCGACCAGGCCGCGCAGCCCGGTGATCCCGTAACCGGCCAAGGTGACAAGGAACTGGACGACTGCGGTCCGCCGGGGTACCGGCCGGGCGGGGCGTCCCTCCCGCACGGCGCCGGCCAGGGAGTCGAGATGGTCGGCCATACCCTGGAGCACAGGGTGCCGGTAGAGGTCGGCGACGGAGAGACCCGGATACTCCTCGCGCAGCACAGAGGCCATCCGTGCGGCGGTCAGGCTGCTACCACCGAGATCCACGAAATGGCTGTCGCGGCCGGGACGCAGGCCCAGCAACTGCTCCCAGACGTCCGCCAGCCGTGCGGCCGTCCCGTGCAGACGGTGCGCCGTGTCGCCGCCGTGGTCGCTGCCGGCCAGGGGCACCGGCCAGGGCAGCGCCTTCCGGTCGACCTTCCCGGACGCCCGCGTGGGCAGGTCCGTCACCTCGGCCAGGACCGGTACCAGCGGTGCGGGCAGCCACTCACTCAGTCGTGCCCTGGCCTTGTCGGCTTCGAAGGCGGAGCGGCCGTCGGCCGTCTGCTGCGGGAGGATGTAGCCGACGAGTACCTGGGCACCGGCCGCGGTCGACTGCACAGCCGCGGCCGCGCCGCGCACACCCGGCAGGGCGAGGAGGGCCGCGTCGATCTCACCGAGTTCGATACGGCGTCCGCCGAGCTTGACCTGGTCGTCGATGCGCCCGACGAAAACCAGTCCCTCGGCGTCAGCGTGCACCAGGTCGCCCGAGTGGTAGGCGCGCGGCGAGCCCAGCGCCGGGCACGGTCGGAAGCGCTCCGCGTCCTTGACGGGGTCGAGGTACCGTGCGGTTCCAGTACCGGCGATGACCAGTTCGCCCTGCTCGCCGTGCGTCACCGGTTCCCCGGTCTCGTCCACCACTGCCAGCTCCCAGCCGGCCAGGGGCAGTCCGATGCGCACCGGCTGCCCAGGCTCCAGGCGGGCGGCGCAAGCCACGACGGTGGTCTCCGTGGGGCCGTAGGTGTTCCACATCTCGCGCCCGGGGCGGGCGAACCGTTCGGCGAGACCGGGAGGGCAGGCCTCGCCGCCGAGGATCAGCAACCGCACCCGGGTCAGCGCCTCTTGGGGCCACATCGCCAGCAGGGTGGGGACGGTGGAGACAACGGTGATGTCACGCTTCTCGAGCCAAGGGCCCAGTTCGTGGCCGGCCCGTACCAGGGCCCGTTCGGCCGGCACCAGGCAGGCGCCGGAGCGCCACGCCAGCCACATCTCCTCGCAGGAGGCGTCGAAGGCGACGGACAGTCCCGCCAGCACGCGGTCGCCGGGGCCGAGCGGACGGTCACGCACGAACAGCGCTGCCTCGGCGTCCACGAAGGCCGCGGCGGACCGGTGGGTGACAGCCACGCCCTTCGGCGCGCCGGTCGAACCGGACGTGAAGATGATCCAGGCGTCGTCCCCGGGGGCGGGCCCGGATCCCGCCGCCGCTCCGGACGACGCCGCGAGGTCGGCGGGCTGCGGGTGCGTCCCCAGGACGTGGCACACGCCGGCCTCGCGGAACACGGTGGCGGCGCGTTCCTCGGGGTCGTCGGCGTCGACCGGGACATAGGCCGCGCCGCAGTGCAGTACGGCGAGGATCGACAGATACAACTCGGCGCTCCCCGAGGGCACTCGTATGCCGACCCGGTCGCCGGGGCCGATTCCCTGCTCGGTGAGCCGCCGAGCGCGTCGGCGGACTTCGGCGCACAGTTCGAAGTAGGTCAGCACCTCGGCGCCGGTGTCCAGGGCGGGTGCGTCCGGGTGCAGGGCGGCGGTGGCCTGCAGGACGTCGACAAGGGTGCGGGGCGACGCAGCGGCCGCAGAGCGGAAAAGGGCTCGGTCTCCGAAGGACTCGGGGGACGGTGGCGGGGCATCGAGTGCGGTCGATGTCAAAGTCGTGCCTCAGGCTTTCGGTACTGACGGGCTTCCAACCCCTTACGGGCCGTCAGACGCTGTTGGCTGCCGAGACGTTCACCAACTCCACGCAATTGATTTACTGCCCGCCCGTGGGCAGAAATTGAGGAACCATAGACCATGGTGAGTCATGCGAATTACCTTCCACACCCTCCTTCCGATCTCGGAAAGAATTCAAAAAGAGTCTGGTTCATTTTTGTCGTGTGAACTCTGTGGACCACAGCCGTCGGCAGCTGCGGCTGATCCCCAGCCCTCCAGGCGGACCGTGCGTTGCCGCAGTGTCGGCGGCCAGGACGTAGGGTGCGCCGCCCACGGACACGTCGAACCCGAGCGAGCAGCCCACTGAGCTGCCTCGGACGGTGTCGCCTCCGGCGACCAGCGGTTTGAACGGGCCACGCCCTGTGGCGCAGGACGGTCTTGTCGCCGAGCGCGTCGACCGCGGCGATGGAGGCGGGCGCGTCTCGCTCCGGTGACCGAGGGGTCGGCCGTGACCAGGGGCGGCCCGCCCCGCCCGAACAAGGGTCGCCCAGCGCGCCAGACTCCTGGCCCGGCACGGACCCCCGGGCCGCCGGCGCTCCGTCCTCTTCGACGAGCCGGCGTCAGAGGCGTTCGCGGCCCGGGTCCGCCGAGGCGGGGCACGGCCTCAACGCGGCGCCGACAGCCACTGGCTCAACCAGCCGAAGGCCGCCGGGTACTCCGCCGACCAGGTGTTGTAGTTGTGACCGCCGCTCGGCAGCAGCAGGGTCCGCACCCGCACGGGCGACGCCGCGGACGCCGATGCGAACTCCTCAATGGCCGGGGCGGGGCTGAACCGGTCCTGACGGGAGGTCGCAAGGAACAGGCTGGCGTGTGCGCGGGTGTGCCGGACCAGGTACAGCGGGCTGTTCACTCGCCGCTCGGCCGAATCCGGAATGACGGATCGGTCGCCGGTGAGCGGGTCGGGGTCGAGGGCCGCGCCCGCGCCGAAGACCTTCGGGTACTGCAGCGGCAGCTTCGCGGAGCAGAAGCCGCCCGTGGAGTAGCCCATCACACCCCAGCCGCGGGGACCGGGCAGCGTGCGGAACTTCTGTCGGATCAGGTCCGGCACGTCGGAAGAGAGCCAGGTCGCCACCTTGCGCTGGGGCAGGTCGCTGCAGTCGGTGTCCACGCTGCCAGGGTTGACCACCGGCATGACGAGGATGAAGGGGTGCACCTTCCGCTGGTTCAGCAGTTCCTGGAACGCCCCCGGCATCCCGCCGTGCTCCAGCCAGGACTGCGGCGAGCCGGGCACCCCGTGCAGCAGCATCAGCACGGGGAAGCGCTTCGTCCGGTAGGCGGCCTGGTCGTACTGCGGCGGCGTCCACACCAGCACCTGACCGGACAGCGCCGAACGCCGCCCGTGGAAGTAAGTGTCGAGGACCCCGTCCTGGGTGGCGTGGTTGAACCTGGCACGGGATATCGGCGGTCCGGGCATCGCCACCGCGTTGCCGTTGTTCGTGTCACCGAGAAGATCGGCCCATGAGGCGTACAGGCCGTAGCTGTTGTTGATCCACGTCGCCACGACACAGATGGCCGTCAGCTGGCACACACCGATCATCACACCGTGCACCAGCCAGCGCACGACCTTCGGTCCGCGCACCCAGGACCACAGGGCGATCGTGCCGATCACCGCCACGACGGCCGCGGCCACGAGCACCGCGAAGAAGGACGTTCCGGTCAGAGCCACACGGCCACCTCTGCAACCAGGTCGGGAACAAAGCGGGCGATCCCGTCCGCTCCTTCAAGATCGCCCCCACTGTGCAGGGTACTGGGACACGATCGCCGCCCGGTCGAGTGGTACCAGCCATGCGTTGAGGACCGCGTCCGGAACAGCGGCCTCGCAGCGGACGGCGAGCTTGTCGTGTCTCGGGCCACGGCCCGAAGCCGGACGAGGAAGACCACGGCGGGCGGTGGACTGTGACGGGAGCCTCCCGGTGAAGCGCCTCCCGTTTTCCCGGCCCGCGTCGATAATGACCTTGTGCGCTTGCCAGTCAGGAATTTCATCGTGCCCTTGGCACTGGTCATCGTCGGGGTGGCCGCAGTGGTGGGCGACACCGCGGGGGGAACCCATGCGGCCAGAAGCAGCGGGCGCAGCGGTTTCGGCAAGTCCGGCGAGGCGGGCCAGCCCCCGCAGGACCAGGGCCTCCCCGCGACGGACCCGGCCGAGGACGGCAACGCGTACACCCCCCGCAGGACCGAGGAGAACGCCCGAATCGGCGCGCTCTTCGAGAAGGACGACCAGGGCGCCCACTTCTGCACGGCGAGCGTGGTGCAGAGTCCGGGCCGGAACATGCTGATCACCGCGGCCCACTGCGCCTTCGACGCCGACTCCGGACAGCCGCTGAACGACCTGGTCTTCGCCCCCGGCTACCGCAACGGCGACGAACCCACCGGCCTGTGGAAGGTCAGCAAGGTGGTTGTCGACGACCGCTGGGCCAAGTCGCAGGACGAGGACCTCGACGTCGCCTTCCTCGTCCTCGATCAGCAGGGCGGCAAGAACATTCAGGACGTCCTGGGCGGCAACACCCTCGGCATAAACCGGGGCTTCGACAACAAGGTCGAGATCACCGGCTATCCCGCCAGCCGTGACATCCCCGTCTCGTGCCGAAACCGCACCACGAAGTTCAGCGACACCCAGCTGCGCATCCAGTGCACCGACCTCGAGGACGGGACCAGCGGCAGCCCCTGGCTCACCGACTACAACCCCAAGAGTCACACCGGCACGGTCATCGGCGTCCTGGGCGGCCACGAGGGCGGCGGCGACCAGGACGACGTCTCCTACGCCGCATACTTCGACGACGACATCGCCAAGCTCTACCGGCGCGCCCAGGACCAGGACTGAGCCCAACCACAGGAGCGGCTCCACCTGCGGAACCGAACTTGAGGCATACGGCTGCCGAGCGCGCGAGCACCTCGTCCCTCGAGGCCGCCCGTGTCCGCGTCGCCACCGGACCGCCGGCCTGCTCGTCCTCTGCCGGGTGAAGGTCGGGGACGTCCCAGGAGAACGTCACTTCGTCGAGAGTTTCTGCAGATCGCAGGCTGGGACGTCCCGCGATCACCCCAAATCTGCGCATCTGCTCGGCTACACGGATCGCGGCTTGCAACCTCGGTGATGCAAGCGAGCGGCGCCGGTCGCGCGCCGCCACACCATGTCAAGGAAGGTGAACCTTGAAGCCACGCAACAGCATCGCTGCCGCAGCCGCAGTCGCCGCTCTCACACTCGGGGCGGGAGCTGTCCTCTCCAGCCCGGCACAGGCCCATCAGCCACTCACGTCGGCCGCAACCTCGGCAGCGGCAGGCACCCCACTGGGCGCGGCAAGGACATCACTCGGCGGAGCCCTGTCTCCAGCAGCTCTGAACACCAGCAGCGGGAGCATGAAGCCGGCCGGTAGCTGGCTCGGGAAGTGCTACCCCTACCACAAGGCCGGCACGAAGTGGGCCGGTGGATGGTGCGACGGCAACGGTCCCAACTGGCAGTACTGGGGCTACGTCAACTGTTCCGGGAACACCCGTTACTTCGGCCCACACCGCTGGGCGGGTGACCGGCGCGGCTCCTACGCCACATGCCCGGCAGGCCGGTCCTACAAGTCCGGTGGTGTCTACTCCGGCTGGGTCCGGTAATCCCGCCGTCTGACAGCGGCACAACCGCGGTGTCCGAGTTCCGCCTCCGTGCGCTCCGCGCGGGGAGGCGGAACTCACGATCACTCTCGTGCGACACAAGGGTGTTCAGGTGACCCGCTGATGGGTCACTCGACAAGGCGGGACTGTAATGCGCCGTCTCATGTGGTGAGTCTGCGGTAGCAGATGGGGCTGCAGGCGATGGCGGTGAACCCCAGGAAGTGCGCCGCTTGACGCTCGTAGCCGCGGTGGAGGCGGCGGCAGCCGGACAGCCGGCCAGGACATGGTGCGCTCGATCGTCCGGCGGTGCCGGCCCAGCCGAGTGGAGGACTCGATGCCCTTGCGGGCGATGCGGCGCCGGATGCCCCGCCGGCGTAGCCATCGGCCCAGGTGGTCGTAGTCGTATCCCTTGTCCGCGTGGAGCTTGGCGGGCCGCCGCCTGCGCGGGCCACAGCGGGAGCGGATCGGCGGGATGCCGCGTAGGATCCACCGCGCAACGGTCGGCCGATGGACGGCGAAATGAGAAGAGGTACCCGCTGACCTGCGAGAATGGGAGTTCCTACGCTTCCATCCGCCGCCCACGGCAAGGCACCTCGTCAGTGAGAGTCTTCCACGGGCGCCTTACACCGGCTAACAGAATGAGGTGGATCGAAGCTGTGAGCCGTGTCCGGGCGGCGGTCGAGCGTTGCCCGACGTGTGCGGGCAGGTGCGTGCCCACGCCGGCCCTCTGATGTGCTGAGCCTGGCGGCCCGGCAACGACCGGCGCCCCGCACCGGAGTTGGCTGTCGGTGCGGGGCGGGGGATCGGGGGTTGTGTCAGCCGGCGCAGCCGGTGACGATGAGGGGGCTGCCCGCGCAGTTGGTGGGGATGTTGCGCCGGATCTCGGACCGGTTCACCGTGAACTGGGTGTCGGTCAACACGCCGCCTGGTGCGACGGTGGAGGCGTTGTTGTTCACCTCGCTGTGATCGAGCGTAACCGCACCGGAATCGTTGTAGATGCCGCCCGCCTGGGAGTTGCCCGAACCGTTGGCGCTGTTGCGGTCGACCGAGCTGTTCTGCACCACCAGGGTGGCCTCGGTGTAGATCCCCCCGCCCCCGCCGTCGGCGCCTCCCACGACGTTGCCTGAGACCTCCGTCTTGATGAGCGTCAGCGAGGCTCCGTTCCAGATCCCGCCGCCTTGAATACCCGTGGTGGTGTTGTTGAGGATCTTGCTGTTGACGAACTGGACTGTGCCGCCGTCGATGTCGATGCCGCCGCCGTCATTGCCGACGGTGTTGTACTGGAGAGTGGTGTTGCGATAGACGCCGTCACCGCTGTCGTGGTCGATGCCACCGCCGTTGCTCACGGCGAAGTTGCGGTCGAACTCGACCCCGTCGGTGGTGACGGTACCGTCCGACTGCAGGCCTCCGCCCGAGCCGCCCGAGTTGTTGAAGGTGAACCAGCTGCGGCTGATGTACGCCGTGGCTCCTGACACGACATCGACGCCCCCTCCCTGGGAGTCGGCGTGGTTGTTGTCGAGGGCGACCTTGGTGAGCTTCAGATTGCCGGAGGTGTCGACGAGGATGCCTCCCCCGCCGTCGGGTGCGTTGCCGCCGCGGATTGTGACGTCGTCGAGCCGGAGGTCACCGGTGGAGGTGACGTGGAAGATCCGGAAGGCGCCGGCCGTCGGCCCGTCACGGACGATGGTGGCGTCCCGGCCTTCGATGGTGAGCTGCTTGTCGATGGGGGGCAGCCCGTCGGCGCCGGCGTAGGCGGTCGTCAGGTGGTAGGTGCAGTGGCGAGCGAGGACGAGCGTGGATCCCGCCGGCGCCGTGGCGATCGCCGTGGTCAGCGCTGTGGTGTCGCACGGCACCGAAATGCCGTGATGGCCGTGATCGCCGCCCGCCACGGCCGGTACCGCGCTCACGCCGTTGACCACGATCGTGGCCAGGGCCACGATGCCGGACAGTGTGGTGTATCGCATGGCTCTCCTTGAAGTGCGGGGACCGCCGGTGCGCAGACGGCCCGCCGTGTCGCGGACACCGGGAGTAAAACTGCCCCCCGCACATGTCCCCATGAGCCGCAATGCCTCCTCACCCGGACACAGCAGCAGATTCGGTCAAGAGGCCGCATCATCGTCCAACCAGCCTGTAGGATCAGACCACTTCCCGTCGCCTCAGCAGGGTCCCCCGCGGGCGGGAACGCAACCCGCGACCTGGCGTGATCAGACAGCAGGCGAGTTCGAGGAACGCCTCGTGCATGTCCGCGCGTCGTTCCCAGCGCACCCGCAGTCGGCGGAAACCGTGCAACCAGGCAAAGGTCCGCTCGACCACCCACCTGTAGACGCCGGGACCGCTGCCGTGCCCGGTGCCGCGCCGTGCGATGACGGGCAGGATGCCGCGGGCACGGACCTGCTTGCGGTAGCTGTCGTGGTCGTAGTCACGAACCGCACAGAGGCGCACCGCGTCCGGCAGGGCCCTTCAACGCACCGGTGAGCATCCCGAGCTCGGCGACGCGCTGGGCGTACGGGTCCTGCGGGTACTGCCGCTCGGCCTGCTCGGCCCGCTCAGCGGTGTTCGCGAGGATCTGCTCGGCGGCCTGAGCCGCGCCGCGCAGGGCGGCACGTTCGATATTGCCGGGCAGGTGATCTCCCATGGATTCGGCCGTCGGGGCACAGGATTCCCCTGAGTGCTTTGACATCGCCGGCAGCCGGTTTTGTCCGGAATGACACGGGTAGGGCACGAGTACGAAGTGTCCCGGGACAAAAGCGGAGGAGGAGATAATGTCTTCCACAAGCGTACGGGACGTCCTGGACGCGCTGCAGGACGTCGACTTCCCTGCGGGCAAAGAGGAACTGGTCCAGGCCGCCGAGAAGGCCGGAGCGCCCGAGGAAGTGGTCAAGGCGCTTCGCGCCATTCCCCCGGACGAGTACGGCAACCGGGATGAGGTGGCCAGGTCGGTGCGCGTCGACCCGGCATCCGACCTGAACCTGAGCGCGGCGCAGCGCGCGGAGCAGGCCCGGCTCGGCGGCCGCCCCGGCCAGTCGCAGCACCTGCGTGACGTCCCCAAGCCGCCCGTTCAGGACGAACTCGACCAGTCCTGATCCACCCCGCACGGCATGCGGACACCGGTACGCCCCACGGACAGTGAATCGAACACATTCGCCGCCGCATGTGGAGATCAAGAAGGGGAACTGGCCTTCCGGTTCCCAGGCCGGGCGGCGCGGCGAGCGTCCCGCTGCCCCCGCACACCCGGGCAAGCCCTCCGGCCGCCTTTGTCCATCGCCCTGTGAAGAGTTCCGCAACGCCTCCGAGCAGTGCCGCCATCCTCATCCGTCCCCGGGTGCCGGACCGCCCAGGACGGATGCGTCGCGCTCAGGCGCCGTGCGCCTCCCGGACGCCGAGTTCGTCGATGTGCCCCAGCAGGTCGAGGGGGTCGGCGTACACCCGGAACGCCTGGGCCCGCTCCAGTTCGTCCTGCCCGTATCCTCCGGACAGCAGCCCCACTCCGAGTGCCTCCGCCCGCCGCGCACCTAGCAGATCCCACACACTGTCTCCGACGACGACACAGTCGCGGGCGGGGATGCCGAGCCGCGCCGCGCCCGCCAGGAACAGATCGGGGTCGGGTTTGGCGCGGCTGACTTCCTCGCGGGTGACCGTCGGCACGTCAGGCGGCACGGCGAGTCTGGCGAACATGGGTGCGGCATCGTCCCGGCGGGCGCTGGTGGCGATCGTCCAGGGGACGCCGCAGTCCGTCAGCGTCCGGAGAAGCTCGGCGGCTCCGGGCAGCGGCCGGATGGCGTTCGTCCAGCCTTCGAAGTGGCGGTGATGGGCATTCTGCAGTTCATCGGCCTCCTTCGGCGTCAGCCGTACGCCGGTCTCGCGCATCATGGCCTGCACGAGCAGGCCACCGCTCATCCCGATCCTCCGGTGGATCCGCCAGATCGCCAGGCCGATGCCCATCTCGCTCAACGCCTGCTGCCAGGCGATGACGTGCTGGTAGACGCTGTCGACGAGGACCCAGCGGGCTGAGACACCGCGGACGAGCGGGCGGTTCTCGGAAGGTCAGCGATACACGGCGGACGGGTCAGGAATCCGGCCTCTCGCGAGACGGCACCGGGGCAGTTGGGTGAGGGTTCGAGCTGTCGACGCTCGCCACTTTGGTGTTCGAGTCCGCCGGGGAGGACGATATCGTCGCCCTCGGTGGTTCTGTGCTGTCCACGGGCTGCCGCACGGCCGTTGCCGCATATCTGCAGTCGTCCCGCGTCCGGCGAGCCGCTGCTGTGGCCGCTCGAACGCCAGCCTGTCCCGCTCGGCACACCACCGGCTCGCCATCGAGAGCGCTCGTAGGTCAGCCCAGCACCTCTTCGATCGGGGCGTCGGCGTCCACGTAGCGCACGAGCTTGCGGTTGGCGAATTCCACGATGCCCACGTCGCCGAGTTCGCGCCCGTAGCCAGAGCGCTTGATGCCGCCGAAGGGCAGCTCCGGTCGGGACGCGGTCGGGTGGTTGATCCACACCATGCCCGCCTCCAGCCGGTCCGCGACCCCGCGAGCACGTTCCGGGTCGGCGGCGAAGACCGCGCCTCCCAGGCCGTAGGGGGAGGTGTTGGCCAATGCCACGGCCTCGTCCTCGTCGGCGACCCGGTAGACCGTGGCGACGGGGCCGAAGAGCTCTTCCCGGTAGGCCCGCATGTCCGGTGTGACGTCGGTGAGGACGGTCGGCTCGACGAAGGCGCCCGGCAGGTCGGGCCGCCCACCGCCCAGCACCACCGTGGCTCCCTTGTCCACCGCGTCACGGACCTGCTCCATCAGGAGTTCGGCCGCGGCCTCGGAGGACAGCGGGCCGAGCGTGGTGGCGGGGTCGGCCGGATCTCCCGGTCGCACCTCGCTCATCCGGTCGCGCAGCCCGGTGAGGAAGGCGTCGTAGACGTCGGCAAGGGCGATGAAGCGCTTGGCCGCCACGCAGCACTGCCCGGTGTTGCCCATCCGGCCGAGGAACGCGGCGTACACGGTGCGCTCGAGGTTGTGACCGTCCAGCACGATGAAGGGATCGCTGCCACCCAGCTCGAGGACGGACTTCTTGACATTGCGGCCGGCGATCTCGCCCAAGCTCATACCCGCCCGCTCGCTTCCGGTCAGTGACGCTCCCTGGACACGAGGGTCATCGATGATCTTCCCGACGTCCTTGCCCGGCACGAAAAGGTTGGTATAGACCCCGGTTGGCACACCCGCATCCCTGAACAGCTGCTCGAGTGCCAGTGCGGACTGGGGGCAACTGCTCGCGTGCTTGAGCAGGATCGTGTTGCCGAGGACGAGGTTGGGACCCGCGAATCGGACCACCTGGTACAGCGGGAAGTTCCAGGGCATCACACCGAGAAGGACGCCGAGCGGCTCGTTCACCAGCACGGCCGTGCCCTTGGCCACCGGCAGGGGTCGCTCTTCCAGCAGCTCGGGGCCGTGCTCGCCGTAGTAGGTGAGGATGTCGGACGCGAGGTCGACCTCTGCACGGCTGGAGTTGATCAGCTTGCCGACCTCGAGGGTCAGCAGCCGCGCCAGATCCTCCTTGCGCTCCCTCATGAGCCGGCCGGCGTGTTGCACCAGGGCCCCGCGGTCGGCCCTCGGCCGGGCACGCCAGTCCGCAAAGCTACGGTGCGCCGCGTCGATCGCGCGTCCTACGTCCTCCGCGCTCAGGGCCGAGAACTCCCGAACCCTTTCACCGGTGTACGGGTTGACCGTGGCGATGGGGCTCCCCTGGCCAGTGACATGGGCGTCCATGGCGCCTCCCTGGAGTCGGGCACTTCGAGTTCCCACGCCCGGACCCGCTCACACCTGCTGATGCGTCCCATGCCACGGCAAGCTGTGGCACCTGGGTCCTCCGGGGTTCACGTCGAACGCGCAGAGCGCCACACCGGCAGTGGGACTGATCGGCCTCACCGAGGACGGCAACCTCCTCTGGTCCCTCGTCGCCATCGTGGCCGGCACCGTGTGCCCTCATGGTGGGGGTCTTCGCCCATGTGCAATACGCCGGACTCAACGTCTTCAACCCCATCCTGGCCGGCAAGGCCCTGCACACCACGGCGCACGGAGGCGTCAAGCTGGGGGTGGTCGTGGTCACCGCCGTCCGTGCGCGGGCGCGGGCCGGATCGGCGTGGCAGGCTTGCAGGGGGGCCGCGCCGTTCGTCGCAACACAGCAGCGAAGGAGGACGACGCATGGATGAGCAGGAATTCGTCCGTACCGTCGCCGAGCGCACCGGACTGAGCCGGCAGGAGGCGGCGGACCTCACCTGGGCCACGCTCGAGACACTGGCCCACAGGCTGAGCTCCGGGGAGGCCAGGGACCTGATCACCGAACTCCCCGAGGGCCTCGCGGAGGCGGTGCGCCGGGGAACCACGGACCGCATCGAGCGCTTCGGCCACTATGACAGCGTGCGGCGCGTGGCCGAACGCACCATGCTCAAGGAGGAGGAAGCCGACCGGGGTGTGCGGACCGTACTGGCCGTGCTCCGGGAGGCGATCAGCGAGAAGGAGTTCAACGACCTGTTGTCGCAGCTCGGATCGGACTTCTCCCGGGCCCTCGAATCCGCCGGGTGACCCGGAGCCTTCGGCACGGTGCCCGCGTCGCGGCGCCGGCGGCCCCGGACGCTGCGTGTGCGCCGGGGACGGACGGCGCGGTGGGTGACGCCCTCGGACCGCTGGTCCCTCAGCGTCAGCGGATGCTGCGCAGATGTGCGCGGCCGAAGCGAGGCGGACGCGGGGGGCCGGACACCATCGCCCTGTGATGCCCGGGCCGCGGCCCGGGCATCACAGGGCGATGACGTGCAGGTCGACGAGGTCGAGCAGCGCCCGCAGGGCCGAGCTGGGCCGCCGGGTCGACGACGTGCCGAGATGCATGCTCCAGCGGAGCATGGTGCCGTGGACGTCCAGGACGTGCAGGCCGGGGGTGCGGGCAACGGCGAACGCGGGCAGGAAGGCGATGCCCAGACCGTGCCGGACCAGTGCCGCCCCCATGTCGATGTCGGGCACCTCCAGTGCCACCCGGCGCACGACGCCCGCCGCCGCGAACACCCGGTCGACCACCTCGCGGTTGCCGTAACCCGGCGGGAAGTCCACGAAGGGCTCCCCCGCGAGGTCCGCAAGCGCCACCTCCCCCCGCTGCGCGAGCGGATGGGCGGCGCTCACCGCCAGGACGAGCGGCACGGTGGCCAGCTCCCGTGCGTCGATCCCGGCAGGCTTGTGCTCGGGCAGCGACAGGAAGGCCACGTCCAGGTCCCCGCTGAGCAGCGCGTGCGCCAGTCCCGCGGAGCCGGTCGTCGCCAGCCGCAGCCGGACGTCGATCGCCGGATGCCGCGCGTGCAGCTGCCCGAGGAGCGCAGGCAGGTCCACCACCTCGACCGACGCCATGGCGCCCACATTCACCGTCCCGCGCAACGTGTCCTCCGCGGCGCGCACGGCGTCCTGGGCCGCCTGGGCGGCGTGCAGGGTGGCCCGAGCCTCCGGCAGCAGCGCCGCGCCCGCCCCGGTGAGCCGGACCTGCTGCGACGTGCGCTCGAACAGCGCGCAGCCGAGCTCGCGCTCCAGGGAGCGGATCGCGGCGGACACCCCGGACTGCACCACGTGCAGCCGACGGGCGGCACGCGTGAAACTCAGCTCCTCGGCGACCGCGATGAAGTGCTCAAGCTGACGTAGCTCCACACGAGAAGTATCACTCACATTGCTGGACCCCAGCAAAAACATTCGTTGGCACTGATCCAGGCTGGTGAGGAGGATGGAAAGCGCGCCATCCACTTCCGCCTGAGGAGGGGTACCCCTGCCCGCCGTTCCGACGCCGCTGAGCCGTCCCACCGCCGACGCTCCCGGCCACCCGACCCACCGGATCCCAGCACCCGCTCCCGCCGGCCTGCCGCCCCGCGCCCCTGCCCGGCGCCGTGCCTCGCACACGACCGGCTTCTGGTTCGTGGCGGCGGCCTTCACCGTGCTGATGGCCTTCGGCACCGCGCCGACCCCGCTGTGGCCGCTGTACGAGGCCCGGGACCACTTCGGCGCGACCACGGTCACGGTGGCGTACGCCTCGATGGTCGTGGGCGCAGCGGCCGCCTTCCTCGGACTGGGACACCTGTCGGACCGGCTCGGCCGGCGGCGCATCATCGTCCCGGCGCTGCTGGTCGGCATCGTCGCGTCGGTCGTACTGATCCTGTGGCGGGACCTGCCGGGGCTGATCGCGGGCAGGATCCTGAACGGTGTCGGACTGGGGCTGATGGCCTCGACCGCGACGACGTACCTGCACGACCTCCACCACGAGGCCCGTCCGCGACGGACGGGCTCGGTGCTGCCCGGCATCGTGGCCACCGCCGCCAACCTCGGCGGCCTGGCCTCAGGGCCCCTGGTCGCCGGAGCCGCCGCCGAGTGGCTTCCCACGCCCCTGATCACCACCCAGGCCATCTTCACGCTCGCCATGGCAGTGTGCCTGGCGCTGGTGCTGTCCACCCCGGAGACCGTGGACCTGGAGCTGCCCGAGGCCGAAGCGCCCAGCAGGTTCGTCCTGCGCCCCGGCGGCCGGCGGACGTTCGGCGCGGCCGGCGCGCTGGGCGCCTTCGCCTTCGCGATCCTCGGCCTGATCTCCTCCCTCGGGGCGAGCGTGCTCCACGGCACCCTGCACACCGACTCGCACCTCGTGGTCGGCCTGGCGGCCTTCCTCATGTTCGGTTCGGCGGCGGCCGCCCAGCTGGTGCTGGGCCGGCTCCCACTGCCCCGGGTCCTGACGGTGGGGGCAGTGGTCTTCCCGGTCGGCCTGGTCCTGTGCGCCGTCGCCCTCTACCACCCGGCGCTCTGGCTCTACCTGGTCGCCGTGTCCCTGTCGGGAGCCGGCTCCGGGCTGCTGTTCAAGGGAGGCGTCGAGCGTGCCGTTTCAGTGGCCGAGCCCGCCTCACGCGCGGGGGTCCTCGCCGTGTTCTTCGTCGTCGCGTACCTCGGAATGGGCCTGCCGTCCGTCCTGTTCAGCATCGCCCTGCGGCACTTCGCCGTGCAGACGGCGATGATCGGCTTCGCGGCGGTCCTCTCCTGCGGCGCCGTTGTGTCGGTCGCCGTCGCGTTGCGCGATCGCGCACCCGGTCCCGGCGCGCGCTCGGCGCAGTCCGCCCGCCCCTCCTGACCTCCTGCGGCGCATGCGACACCGGTGTCTGGGAGGCGCGGACCTGGGCACTCGGTGCGGGTGCGCGTGACACGGATCCGCGGCAGACGGGAGGCCTGAGATGTCTGCGGAATCGGCCGGAACGATCGCGCTCCCCTCCGGTGAGGAGATCGCGGCGCTCGGGCAGGGCACCTGGTACCTGGGCGAGGACCCGGCCCGGCGGGAACAGGAGATCGCCGCGCTGCGGCTGGGCGTGGACCTGGGCATGACCGTCGTCGACACGGCGGAGATGTACGGCGACGGCGCAGCCGAGGAGCTCGTCGGGGAGGCCCTGCGGGGACGCCGGGAGGAGGTCTTCCTCGTCAGCAAGGTGCTGCCCGGCCACGCCGACCGGAAGGGCACCGTCGCCGCCTGCGAGGGCAGCCTGCGGCGGCTCCGTACGGAACGGCTGGACCTCTACCTGCTGCACTGGCGGGGACGGTGGCCACTGGAGGAGACCCTTGCGGGATTCACCGACCTGATGGAGGCGGAGAAGATCCGTTACTGGGGCGTGAGCAATCTGGACGTCGCCGACATGGCCGAGCTCACCGCCCTTCCCGGTGGCGACGACGTGGCCGTCGACCAGGTGCTGTACAACCTCTCCCGGCGCGGCATCGAGTGGGATCTCCTCCCCTGGTGCCGCGAGGCCGGGGTCACGGTCTTGGCCTACTCCCCGATCGAGCAGGGGCGGCTGCTGAAGGTCGAGGCTCTGGGTGCCGTGGCCCGGGCCCTCGGAGCCACGCCGGCGCAGGTGGCACTCGCCTGGGTGCTGGCACAGGGGGTGGCCGCGATCCCGCGTTCCGGATCACCCGACCACGTTCGGGAGAACCGCGGCGCAGTGGACCTCCACCTTCCCACCGAGGCGCTCGACGCCCTCGACGAGGCGTTCCCGCCGCCCAGCGGGCCCACGCCCCTGGAGATGCTGTGAAGGAGTCGACAGGATGGCGCGTTTCGGCCCGGCTTCCGGCAACACCACGACCGTCGCCGTTCCGAGCGGCGCCAACCCGCGCCATCTGCGGCAGACGGTGAGCGCCGACACGGACTGGCCCGCAGGTCAGTTCAGCGAGGTGGAGGCGTATCCGGCGTCGTGACCCCCCGGCACCCCGGCCTGGCACGGCTGGTGGTACGCCTGTACGTCTTCATGGGCCTCCTCGACTGGTACAGCGCGGTGCCCGGTAGGGCAGCGTCAGCCCAGGCGATGCGGGTCCCGCCCCTCCATGTCGGCGAACTCGCCACCTCACGTCTGGCGCGCCACGCGGTAGCGGAGGTGGACGACTCGCGAACTGAAGGTGCGGGTCTCGAGGAGTTCGAGATCCACCCGGCGCTCGTGCTGAGGGAAGAACGGAATGCCCCCGCCGACCAGCACCGGGTAGACCCTGGCCCGGTACTCGTCGATCAGGTCCAACGCGGCCGCCTCGGCGGCGAGAGTCGCGCCGCCGATCGCGATGTCACCCTCCCCCGGCTGGGCTCGCAACCGTTCGATCTCCTCCGCCAGGCCGCCGGAGGCCAGGCGGGCATTGCCCTGTACTGCCGACAAGGTGGTGGAGAACACCACCTTGGGGAGCGGCTTCCAGATCGCGGCGAACTCGAGCGTTGAGAAGTCGAGCGACGGATTCTGGTCGGCGGTCTCCCAGTACAGCATCGTCTCGTACAGCCGTCGTCCCAACAGGTGGACGGCGGCCTCTCGCACCTCGTCGGTGGCGAGGCGAAACACCTCCTCGTCCGGCACCGTCCAGTCGAAGCCGCCGTCCGGCCCGACGATGTAGCCGTCAAGTGAGACGTTCATCGAATAGGTCACGCTACGCATCAGAAGTCCTCCTGGCTAATGGGTTCGACGGTACGACCGCCGTACGCCGCAGGGCTCATCGCGGCTCGCGGGATCTCGACGCATGGAGGCGCCGGGGCCAGGCAAACCGGCACGCAGACGGAGCCCTGAACCCGCACCACGATGCCGACCACGACCTCGTCGATCCCGCGAACACCACCCTCGGCCACCGCGACGTCATGCGCGGGAACGCTCCCAGCGACTGGATCGTCTCCGCCCTTCCAGCGCACCCGGCGCCGGTCAGCGAGGCCGATTTCGACACCGTCCAGAACGCGCGCATCCGCCGGGAGACGGTACCCGGACGCACCTGTCTCCTGGCCGGGCTGCTGTGCTGCGGCGTCCGCGATCGGCGCATGGCGTCCCACTGGAGCCACGACCGTCCCGGATACCGGTGCCGCCACGGGCACACCAGCGCCACCCGACCGCCGCGCTGACGTCCGTGTCCCTGCCATGGAGCGCCCCCGGGAAGCTCTCGTGTTGCTGCCGGCAAGCCGCCGTGGTCAGGACCAGCACCGCCGTCACGCCCATACCGGCCGCGCCCGCCCGGGACCTCGCGCCCGCCGCCGCGTCCACGCTCAGCTATGCCCGGTCGTCGTGTTCGACCAGGCGGCCGGGGCGCGGCGACCTGTTCGGTCTGGACTCCTCCACGATGAGCTGACACGGCAACAGCCCGCCCCCGCCCCGCGCGGGGTCGGGCGGGCCGCCGCTCGGGGGCGGTGACCGCCCCGACCGCTCGGTGAGCCCTCGACGGACACGCGTGTGTACCCCGCTCCCGAAGAGGCGCCCGCCCCGTCGCCCGGTTCCGCGCGACGGACCTGCCCGCCGACCGCGTAGAGCAGACGACGGATTCACCCAAGGAGGGGACTGCACAGTGACAGCGCGTGCATTCAGGGGGGCACTGAAGGGTGCCAGGGGTACGGCGGTCGCGGCGGCGGCGATGGCCGTCCTGACCGCGTCGCAGGCGCCGAGGGCGGTCTCGGCCGAGGCGGCGACGCCCGCGCGTAGGGCGGCGCCCGCCGAGCACGGCCCCAGCGCGTCCGGCGACACCCCCTACCGAACGGCCCTTCCCCCACTGCGGACACGGAAGAACGGCTCGGCACAGGGAGCGACGGGCGGCGGCGCCCTGCCCGTGAGCGTGTTCACCGCGTACCGGCGTGCCGAGGAGGAGCTGGCGCGCAGCGCGCCCGGCTGTCGGCTGCGCTGGCAGCTGCTGGCCGCGATCGGCCAAGTGGAGTCCGGGCAGGCATGGGGAGGCCGGGTGACCCCGGACGGTACGACCGTGACGCCCATCCTCGGCCCGCGGCTGACCGGCGGCGCCTTCGCCCTCGTGCCCGACACCGACGGCGGCGCGTACGACGGGGACGCGGTGTACGACCGCGCGGTCGGCCCGATGCAGTTCATCCCGTCCACCTGGGTCCGCTGGGGCGCGGACGGCAACGGCGACGGACGATCGGACCCGAACAACGTCTACGACGCGGCGCTCGCCGCCGGCCGCTACCTGTGCGCGGGCGGCCGGGACCTGTCGCACCCCGCCGACCTGGACCGGGCGATCCTGGGCTACAACCACTCGGACGCCTATCTGCGCACCGTCAAGGCCTGGTACGCGTACTACCTGACCGGGCACAGCGTGGTGCCGGACGCGTCCGCCGGATCCCGGTCGGACCCGCCGAAGCCGTCCCGCCCGAAGAGCCCGAAGCCCTCGCCGACGACGCCCTCCGACGACCGGAAGCCGGGCCCTGGTCCCTCGCGCACGCTGTCGACACCGCCCGCCTCACCCTCGCCCCGCCCGTCCCGTACGGCCGGCGTCCCGTCGCCGTCCGGGACGCCGCTCCCCGTCCCCGAGCCGACCCTCACGCTCCCGGGCGGCGGTGTGCTGCCCGACGCGGGGCCGCTGACCATCGGCAACGGCTGAAAGACGATGGGCGTCGCCCCCTCCACAACCACCACTACTCGGCGGTAATGTCGCCACCCGCCGGAAGCACAGGACCGGCGGGTGAGTGCGAAGGGGCCCTCATGGCGACGGACATGCCTGCGGACACAGCGGCCACCGAGGAGCGTTGGCAGCGCATGTGGAGCCACCGCGAGCAGCTGCTCAAGGTGGCCCGGCGACGCTCCATGAGCCGGGAGGACGCCGAGGACGCCGTACACGAGGCGATGTTGCGGGCCGCGGAACGCCCGGACCTCGACGACGAGCGGCTCGGCGCCTGGCTGACGACGGTGACGATGCGGCTGTGCGTCGACCGCTACCGGCAGGTCAACCGCGAGGCCGAGGTGGGCAGCCGCCCCACGCTTCTCGCGCCGGGCCCGGTACCCGTCGAGGAGGCGGTGTGCGACCGGGCCGAGGCGAAGTGGCTCGCCGTGCGCAGCGGTGAGCTGCCCGCCCGGCAGGCGGAGGCGCTCCGGCTGAAGTCCGAGGACCTGGACGTGAGCCAGGTCGCGGTGCGGATGGGGCTCAGCTACCGGACCGTCGAGTCCCTGCTCGCCCGGGCCCGGCGGACGCTGCGCGCCTCGCTGGCCGGGACGCTCGGACTGGTGCTGTTCCTGGTCGCGCGCGGGCGGCTGCGCGGGGGTGGCAAGGCCCAGGCGGTCGCGGTGACCTCGACGGCGGCGACCCTCGCGGTGGCGGGATTCGTGCTGCCGTACGCGCTCGACGCGGGCGGAAACGGGAACGGTCCGACACCGCGGCCGGCCGTGTCCGGCTACGCGCAGGTCCGGCACGGCGACGCCACGGGCCGGGGACGCGCACCCAGGACGCGCACCTCCTCGCCCGCGGCGCCCGGGGCCCGGAGTCGGACGCCCTCACACACCGGGGGAACGTCCCTGCCGCTGCCGGTGCCGTCCCTGCCGGACGTGTCCTCCTCCCCGCTCCCAGGGCTGTCGGCGCCGCAGGTCCCGCAGGTGCCCGACGTGCCGAAGGTGCCGGACCTGCCGGCGAGGTCGGCCCCCTCGTCGGTTCCATCGCTTCCCGCGGTCCCGACGGTGCCGGCCGCTGCGTTCTCCTCCCCCGTCCCCGCCCCGAGGACGCCTTCGGGCACGCCGTCGCCGAAGCTGCCGTAGCACGCCGTAGACGCGTCCGAAGAAAATTCCGGTCGCCGCGACGGACGCCCCCACCTCCCCCGTAGAGCAGATGTACGAGCTGCTCCACGGGCGAAGGGTGGACCGGATGGGTGTCGAGATCTGTGTGGAAGGGCTGACCAAGTCCTTCGGCCACCAGGTCATCTGGCAGGACGTCTCGCTGACGCTGCCCGCCGGGGAGGTCTCGGTGATGCTCGGCCCCTCGGGGACGGGCAAGTCGGTGTTCCTCAAGACGCTCGTGGGGCTGCTGAAGCCGGAGCGCGGCTCCATCACGATCCAGGGCCGGGACATCACCAGGCTCCGTGAGCACGACCTGTACGAGGTGCGGAAGCTTTTCGGCGTGCTCTTCCAGGACGGCGCGCTGTTCGGCTCGATGAACCTGTACGACAACATCGCCTTCCCGCTGCGTGAGCACACCCGCAGGTCCGAGAGCGAGATCCGGCGCATCGTGCTGGAGAAGATGGACATGGTCGGGCTGATCGGCGCCGAGGGGAAGCTGCCCGGCGAGATCTCCGGCGGTATGCGCAAGCGTGCCGGCCTCGCCCGCGCCCTGGTCCTCGACCCGGAGATCATCCTGTTCGACGAGCCGGACTCGGGCCTGGACCCGGTCCGCGTGGCCTACCTCAACCAGCTCATCGTCGACCTCAACGCACAGATCGACGCGACCTTCCTGATCGTCACCCACGACATCGCCTCGGCCCGGCAGGTCCCGGACAACATCGGGCTGCTGTTCCGGCGCGAGCTGGTGATGTTCGGGCGCCGCGAGGAGCTGCTGACCAGTGACGAGCCCGTCGTGCGGCAGTTCCTGAACGGCCGGATGCAGGGGCCGATCGGCATGGCGGAGGAGAAGGACGCGGCCCAGGTCGAGCAGGAGCTGGCCCAGATCGACGAGGGTCCACGAGTGCGCGACCTGACTCCCCGCCTGCTGCCCGGTCCCGGCATCACCCGGCCGCCCCGCTGGGAGGCGATCGCGAGACGCGAGGCGGCGCTGCACGGGACGGGGGTGAGCAGCGCATGAGGCTCTCCCCGGCAGGTGCGCTCCGGCACTCGGGCAACCTCTTCGCGATGGCGCTGGACGTCGTCCGCACCCTGCCCCGGCGGCCCTTCCAGGCACGGGAGTTCATCCAGCAGGCGTGGTTCGTCGCGAGCGTCACCATTCTGCCGACGGCACTGGTCTCGATCCCCTTCGGCGCGGTCATCGCTCTGCAGATCGGCAGCCTGACCCGGCAGTTGGGCGCGCAGTCCTTCTCCGGTGCCGCGTCCGTGCTCGCGGTGCTGCGCGAGGCCTCGCCGATCGTCACCGCGCTGCTGATCGCGGGCGCGGGCGGCACGGCGATCTGTGCGGACCTCGGGGCGCGCAGGATCCGGGACGAGATCGACGCGATGCAGGTGCTCGGCATCGACCCGATCCACCGGCTCGTCGTACCGCGCGTGCTGGCGTCGATGGTCGTGGCCGTGCTGCTCAACGGCCTCGTCTCGGTCGTCGGTGTCGCGGGCGGCTATTTCTTCAACGTCGTCCTCCAGCACGGGACGCCCGGCGCCTACCTTGCGTCCTTCACCACCCTCGCCCAGCTGTCCGACCTGTGGGCGG
The DNA here is from genome assembly GCF_044753645.1 of Streptomyces sp. NPDC093261. Taxonomy (NCBI): domain Bacteria; kingdom Bacillati; phylum Actinomycetota; class Actinomycetes; order Kitasatosporales; family Streptomycetaceae; genus Streptomyces; species Streptomyces sp. NPDC093261. The sequence continues at coordinate 23,945 of NZ_JBIVNO010000015.1, read as the reverse complement.
CGGAGATCAAGGCGCTCGTGTTCGGGGCCATCGCGGCGATCGTCGCCTCGTACAAGGGGCTGACGGCACAGGGCGGTCCGAAGGGCGTGGGCGATGCCGTCAACCAGTCCGTGGTGATCACCTTCATGCTGCTGTTCGTGACCAACTTCGTGATGACCGCGGTGTACTTCCAGGTCGTCCCGCAGAGGGGTTAGCCGATGAGACCTCAAAAAGTCCTCGACCGTCCCTTTCGCTCGCTCGAAGAGCTGGGCGCCCAACTGTCCTTCTACGGGCGCTCGCTCGCGTGGACGGGCCGCACCCTGCGCCGCTACAAGAAGGAGATCCTGCGGCTGCTCGCCGAGGTGAGCTTCGGTCGCGGCGCGCTCGCCGTCGTCGGAGGCACGGTCGGCGTGATCGCGTTCCTGTCCTTCTTCACCGGCACCGAGGTCGGCCTCCAGGGCTACGCGGCCCTCAACCAGCTCGGCACCTCCAACTTCGTGGCGTTCCTGTCGGCGTACTTCAACACCCGGGAGATCGCCCCGCTGGTGGCCGGGCTCGCCCTGTCCGCGACGGTCGGCGCCGGGTTCACCGCGCAGCTCGGTGCGATGCGGATCAGCGAGGAGACCGACGCGCTGGAGGTGATGGGCGTCCCGTCGCTGCCGTTCCTGGTGACCACGAGGATGGTCGCCGGCTTCGTCGCGGTGATCCCGCTGTACGTGATCGGGCTGCTGTCCTCGTACCTGGCCGCCCGCACCATCACCACCGGCTACTACGGGCAGTCGACGGGCACGTACGACCACTACTTCCACCAGTACCTGCCGCCCGTCGACGTGTTCTGGTCCTTCGGCAAGGTGATCGTCTTCGCCGTGCTGATCATCCTGGTGCACTGCTACTACGGCTACCACGCGAGCGGCGGCCCGGCGGGCGTCGGCGTCGCGGTGGGCCGTGCGGTGCGCACCTCGATCGTCGCCGTCAACGTCCTGGACTTCTTCCTGAGCCTCGCGATCTGGGGCGCCACCACGACCGTACGGATAGCGGGGTGAGAGCGGTGCGCACGCACAGAATGAGACTCAGGCTGTACGGGATCGCCTTCCTCGCCGTGCTCGCGCTGCTGCTGTCGCTGGCGGTGGCCGTCTACCAGCAGGCGTTCACGTCCGTCGTGCCCGTCACCCTGCAGGCCGGCACTCTCGGCAACCAGCTCGATCCACGCGCCGACGTCAAGCTGCGCGGGCTGCTGGTCGGCGAGGTGCGCGAGGTGCACGCGGACGGCACGAAGGCCACGCTCGACATCGCGCTCGATCCCCGGTACGTCCCGTACATCCCCTCGGACGTGCACGCCCGCCTGCTGCCCAAGACGCTGTTCGGCGAGAAGTACGTCGACCTGGTCCCGCCCCCGCGTTCGGCGCGGTCGTCGGCTCGGCCCATCCGCGCCGGAGACGTCATCACCCAGGACCGCACGAAGGCCGGCATCGAGGTGCAGCAGCTGATGAACGACCTGCTGCCACTGCTGCGCACGGTCCAGCCGGGTGAGCTCGACGCCACGCTCTCGGCGTTCGCCACAGCGCTGGAGGGCCGCGGCGACCGGATCGGTGACAACCTCGGCCGGGTCGAGGGCTATCTGCGCCGCCTCAACCCTCACATGCCCTCGCTCAAGGAGGACATCTCGCGGTTCGCGGACGTCGCCGAGGTGTACGGCGACGCCGCGCCCGACCTGATGCGGATCCTGCGCAACACGGTCACCACCAGCCGGACGATCGTCGACGAGAAGGACCGGCTGGCCGCCGCGCTCCGCTCGACCGCTTCCGTGGCGGACACGGCGAACGGCTTCCTGTCCGAGAACGGCGACCGGCTGATCACCCTGGGCCGGGTCTCCCGCCCCACGCTGGAGCTGTTCGCCCGCTACTCCCCCGAGTACCCGTGCCTGCTGACGGGACTGGTCCGTCAGGAGAAGGCCTCGGAGGACGCCTTCCGGGGCGGCGAGATGCGGATCACCCTCGAAGCCGTCCGGCCGCAGGGGGCGTACCGGCCCGGTGAGGAGCCGGTGTACGGCGAGCGGTCCGGCCCGAACTGCCGTGGCCTGCCGCATCCCCCGGTGCCCGGCCCGAAACCCCATCTCAGTGACGGTACGTCGGCCGGAGGTTCCGGCGGCGCACTCCCCGGAGGTGTCAACGTGTCCGCCACCCGGGCCGAGCAGCGGGCCGTCGGCTCGCTCGTGGCCCCCGTCATGGGCGTCCCCGCCGACCAGGTGCCGCCCGTCGCGACCCTGCTGTTCGGTCCGCTCGCGCGCGGAACGGCGGTGAGTGTCGCATGAGCAGGTCAGGAGCCCGGCAGACCGCCGCCCCGCTGGTCAAGTTCAGCCTCTTCGCACTGGTCACGATCGCGGCGACGGCGCTGCTCGCCGCCACCATCGCGAACATCTCCTTCGCCCCGAAGGACACCTACCACGCCGTGTTCACCGACGTCACCGGGCTGGAGACCGGTGACGACATCCGTGTGGCCGGAGTGCGGGTGGGAGAGGTCGAGGGCATCCGGGTCAAGGACCGGACCCTGGCGGAGGTCACGTTCACCGTCCGCGCGGACCGGCCGCTGCTCGCGGGGACCCACGCGGTCGTCCGCTACCGCAACCTGGTCGGGCAGCGGTACATCGCGCTCACCGAGGGCCCCGGCGACGTCACCGCCCGGCTGCGGCCGGGCGGCACCATCCCGCTGTCCCGGACCCAGCCGGCGCTGGACCTCAACGCCCTGCTGAACGGCTTCAAGCCGCTGTTCGCCGCGCTCAGCCCGAGCGGCGTCAACCAGCTCGCCACCGAAATCGTCCAGACCCTCCAGGGCGAGGGTGGCACGGTGAACAGCCTCCTCGCGCACACGGCCTCGCTCACCACCACCCTCGCCGACCGCGACAAGCTGATCGGCTCGGTGGTCGACAACCTCAACACCGTCCTGGACACGCTCGACAAGCGCGGCTCCCGCTTCTCCGGGCTGCTCACACAGCTGCGCCGGGTGGTCTCGGGGCTGTCCGCCGACCGCAAGCCCATCGGGGAGTCGCTCGTGAGTATCGGCGACCTCACGGATGTCACGTCGGGACTGCTGAAGGACGCGCGTCCACCGCTGAAGGAAGACATCGCCGGGCTCGGCGGTCTCACCGGCACGCTGAACAAGAACGACAACACCGTGGAGGGCGTCCTGAAGCGGCTGCCGAACAAGCTCAACGCACTGACCGGGACGGCGTCGTACGGCTCCTGGTTCAACTTCTACCTCTGCGACTTCGACGGCCGGGTCGTGCTGCCGAAGACCAAGCAGGTGATCACCCCGGACCTGCACGTGGCACGGGCGAGGTGTGGCGGATGAGACTGCGTCTCCCAAGGCGGCGGAACCGACCCGAGCCCCTGGTGAAGGTACGGATCCTGCCCCCGAAGCTGCCCAGGCTCCCGCGGCTGCTGCCGAAGCGCAGGCCCCGCCCCCAGCCGTTGGTCAAGGTGCGCGTCCTGCCACCGAAACTGCCCGGGCTCCGGCTGGGGCGCCCGCGCCTGAAGCCCTTCCGCGAGCGTAACGCGGTCGTCGTGGGCGCCGTCGGCCTCACCGTCCTCGCGCTGCTCACGCTTGCCGCCTTCAACGCCGACAGCCTGCCGCTGATCGGTGGCGGCGACACCTACAGCGCGGCCTTCTCCGAGGCCGGCGGGCTCAAGCCGGGCGACGAGGTACGGATCGCCGGGGTGAAGGTGGGCAAGGTCGAGGGCGTCGACCTGGACGGCGATCACGTCAAGGTCACCTTCAAGGTGAAGGGCCACCCCGGGTTCGGCACCGACACGGGCGCGGCGATCCGCGTCAGGACAATCCTCGGCGCGAAGTACCTGGCCCTCTACCCGCAGGGGCCCGGCCAGTTGAAGCCGGGCAGCGAGATCCCGCTCGGCCGGACCGTGTCGGCGTACGACGTCGTCCAGGCCTTCAGCGACCTGACGACCACCACCGAGGCGATCGACACGGACCGGCTCGCGAAGGCGCTGGACACCATCTCCCTCACCTTCCAGGACTCCCCCGAGGACGTGCGGGCGTCGATCAAGGGACTGTCACGAATCTCCCGGACCGTCGCCTCGCGTGACCGGGCGCTGCGCGGGCTCCTCGACCATGCGAACGGGGTCACCAAGGTGCTGGCCGGTCACACCAAGGACTTCTCCGCGCTGGTGAAGGACGGTGACGCGCTGTTCAAGGAGATCGACAACCGGCGCGCGGCGATCCACACCCTGCTCAAGAGTTCCGCACTGCTGGGCGTCGAGCTGTCCGGCCTGGTCGACGACAACAGCAAGGAGATCGGGCCCGCACTGAAGAACCTCGACACCTTCCTGAAGATGCTCGAACGCAACCAGGCGAGCCTCGACCGCAGCGTCCAACTCCTCGCCCCGTACGTGCGGCTCTTCACCAACACCCTCGGAAACGGCCGCTGGTTCGACTCCTACGTCCAGAACCTGGTCGCCGCTCCGGTCACCCCGCGGACGGGAGGCACCCGATGACCCGCAGACTCCTGGCCCTGTTCACCGCGCTCGCGGTCGTCGCCGGCCTCGCCGTCGTCCTGTGGCCCGGCCCCGTCCCCGTCCACGTCACGGCGTACTTCCCGCGCACGGTCGGCATCTACCCCGGCTCGGACGTCCGCGTCCTCGGCGTTCGCATCGGCGAGGTCAGGAAGATCACGCCGGAGGGCGACCGGGTTCGGGTGGAGCTGGAGTACGACCGGGGGCGCAAGGTCCCCGCCGACGCACAGGCCGCCATCGTCAACTCCTCGGTGGTAAGCGACCGTTACGTGCAACTGCTGCCGGTGTACCGAAAGGGCGCGGTCATGCGGGACGGAGACGTCATCCCCGAGTCCCGTACGGCCGTCCCCGTCGAGCTGGACCGGATCTTCGACAGCCTGCACACCACCGCCGAGGCGCTCGGCCCGAACGGCGCCAACAAGCAGGGCTCGCTGTCCCGGCTGCTCGGGGTGAGCGCGGACAACCTCCGGGGACAGGGCCGGAACCTCAACCAGACGGTGGACGACCTGTCCCAGGCCGTCACCACGCTGTCCGACGGGCGCGGCGACCTGTTCGGGACCGTACGGAACCTTCAGGTGTTCACGGCCGCGCTGGCGGCGGACGACACCAGCGTGCGGTCGTTCAACACCGACCTCGCCGACGTGGCCGGGCAACTGGCCGGGGAGCGCGAGGATCTCGCCGCCGCGCTGAAGTACCTGGCCGCCGCACTCGGTGACGTGGCCGGCTTCGTGAAGGGCAACAAGCAGGCGCTGTCCTCGGACGTACACGGCCTGGCCAAGGTCACCAAGGTGCTCGTCACCCAACGGGCCGCACTGGAGGAGCTGTTGACCGTCGCCCCAACGGGCCTGTCGAACCTGCAGAACGCCTACAACCCCGCCGCCGGCACCCTCGACACCCGCAACAACGCGCAGGCTCCTCAGGATCCGTCATCACTGCTCTGCTCGATCCTGAAGACGACCGGCGACGAACACGACAACTGCGCCGCGCTGAAGAAGCTCTTCGACTCCCTGCCCAAGGTGCCGTCGGCCCCGGTGTCGACGGGCACGGTCGACAAGACCCTCGGCGGAATCCTGGGGGCACCGGCATGAGCGTGAAACGCCTGGCGCGGGTGGCCGCCTGGACGGCGACCGGCTCGCTGCTGCTGACCGGCTGCGAGTTCAACGGCTGGTACGACGTCCCGCTCCCCGGCGGCGCCGCCTCGGACGGCCACGCCTATCACGTCACCGTCGAGTTCCGGGACGTCCTGGACCTGGTGCCGCAGTCGGCGGTCAAGGTCGACGACGTCACCGTGGGCACCGTCGAGAAGGTGGAGCTGGACGGCTGGCACGCGCGGGTACGGCTGCGCGTCGCCGACTCGGTGAAGCTGCCCGGCAACGCGGTCGCCGACCTGAGACAGACCAGCATGCTCGGCGAGAAGTACGTCGCCCTGTCCGCGCCGGCCGGCACCGCGCCCGTCGGACGGCTCCACGACGGCGACCTCATCCCGCTCTCCCGCAGCGGCCGCAACCCGGAGGTCGAGGAGGTGCTGTCGGCCCTGTCCGCGCTACTCAACGGCGGCGGGGTGGCCCAGCTGAAGACGATCACCGTCGAGCTGAACAAGGCCCTCAGCGGCCGCGAGGACCGGGTCAGGTCGCTGCTGAAGCAGCTCGACACGTTCCTCGGCGGCCTCGACGGCCGGCGGGCGGAGATCGTGCGCGCGCTCAAGGGCGTCGACCGGCTGGCGAAGCGACTGAAGAAGGAGAAGAAGACGATCGCCCTGGCCGTCGACACCATGCCACCCGCTCTGAAGGCCCTCGCCGACCAGCGCAAGGACCTGACGAAGATGCTCACCGCCCTGTCGACACTCGGCAAGACCGGCACCAGGGTGGTGAACGCCTCCCACGACGACACCGTCGCCGACCTGAAGAGGCTCCAGCCCATCCTGCAGGAGTTGAACAAGGCGGGCGACGACCTGCCCAACTCCTTGGAAATCCTGACCACTTACCCGTTCCCGCGCAACGCGACGGACGCCGTCAAGGGCGACTACGTCAACCTGAAGATCACCGCCGACCTCGACCTGGCGGACCTGTACGGCAACGTCACCGGCAAGGCGGGCAAGGGCGGGAAGCCCCCGGCCCCCAAGGCCCCGCACCTTCCCGGCCTCCCCACTCCCACCCCTCTCCCGTCCGTCCCGTCCCTGCCGGGCACCCCGTCCGTGCCCCCCGTGCCCTCCCCACCCAGCGTGCCCGCGACACCCTCCGACGGCAGCACCCTGCTGTGCCCGCCCGTGTGCACCGCGGCCTACGGCACCGGGGGCGGCTCACGTCGCCTCCCGCCCGGGATCGATCTCGGCCTCGCCGAGCTGATGCTGAAGGGGATCATGCCGTGATCACACGTACGGTCAGGGCCCAGCTGCTCGCCTTCGCGACCGTCACCGCCCTCGGGGTGTCGTACGTCGGCGCCCGGTACACGGGCCTCGTGGACGACGTCCTGCACCGCGGGTACACCGTGCGCGCCGACTTCGCGGAGTCCGGGGGCGTCTTCCCCGGCGCCGAGGTCACCTACCGTGGCGTGCCGGTAGGCCGCGTGGGCGATCTGCAGCTGACCGGGTCCGGGGTGTCGGTGGCGCTGAAGATCGAGGACGGCGCCCCGAGGATCCCGGCCGACACCCTCGCGGTGGTCGCCGACCGTTCTGCGGTGGGCGAGCAGTACGTCGACCTCCAGCCGCGGCGGTCGGGCGGGCCGTACCTCATGGACGGCAGCCCCATCCCGCGCAGCAGCACCCGCACCCCGCTGCCGGTCACCGACCTGGTCCTCAGCCTCGACCGGCTGGTCAACTCGGTCGGCAAGGACGATCTGCGGGTCACCGTGGACGAGTTGGGCAAGGCCTTCGCCGGCACCGGACCGAACCTGAGCCGGCTGGTGGACTCCGGCAACGCGCTGGTCGAGTCGGCGTCCGGGTCGCTCCCCCAGACGGTCTCGCTGATCGAGGACTCGCGGAAGGTGCTCAAGACACAGGCCGACCAGGGCTCGGCCATCAAGTCGTTCTCCCGCGACCTGGCCACGCTCACCGAGCAGCTGAAGTCGAGTGACGGCGATCTGCGCAGACTGATCGGCAACACCGCCCCCGCCGCCCAGCAGTTGGACTCCCTGCTGAAGTCCACCCGGCCGCACGTGCCGGTCCTGCTGGCCAACCTCGTCAGTGGCGGCCAGATCACCCTGGCCCGGCTGCCCGGCGTCGAACAGGCCCTGGTCACGCTCCCGCTCACGGTCGCGGGCAGCTACACGGTCATCCCCGGTGACGGCACCACCCACTTCGGGCTGACCGTGAACGCCGACGACCCGCCCGCGTGCACCCAGGGCTACGGCACCCAGCGGCGCGACCCCGCCGACACCGGCACGCGCCCGGCGAACACCGGCGCGCGCTGCACGGCACCGCGCGGCAGCACGACCTCGGTGCGCGGTGCCCAGAACGCGCCCGGCCCGGCCACCGGTCGGTACAGCCCCGACCAGGCCGCGTTCGTGGCCCCGTACGACCCGGAGACCGGCACCGTGACCGGCCCGGACGGAACGACCGTCGAGATCGGCTCGACGGGCGGCGAACAGACCGTGTTCGGAAAGGAGTCGTGGCCATGGCTGCTCGTGGGACCTATGGCGTGACAGGGGGCCGGGCGAGCGTGACAGGGGGCCGGGCGAGGCTGCTGTCGGCGGGTCTCGTCGCCGCGACCGCGCTGACGACCGTGCTGTGTGTCTGGCTGGGCCTGAAGCTGGCCGACCAGCGCGCGGCGGAGCACCGCCGTCAGGACATCCTGGCGGCGGCCCGCCAGTCTGCGGTGAACTTCACCTCGCTCGACTACCGGCACTACGACCGGGACAGCCGCACCGTGCTGCAGGGCGCCACCGGCGACTTCAAGAAGCAGTTCGCCGCGCAGACCGCGCAGCTGACGAAGCTCGTCGCCCAGAACAAGTCGGTGTCCGAGGGGCAGGTCCTGGAAGCGGGCATCATGCGGTCCGACGCGCGCTCGGCCCGGGTCCTGGTCGTGGCCGACGGCAAGGTGACCAACACCGCCGCGCCCCAGGGCCAGCCGCGCACCTACCGGCTCCAACTCGACCTCGTGCGCGTGGCCGGCCGCTGGCTGACCTCCGATGTCACGTTCGTGGGCTGATCCGACTGTGAGGCCGTCAATGAGGAGAGACACCGTGGCGAACCCGACCTCCCGCACCCGCGGCACCGGCTCCCCGGCCCGCCGCACCATGACCGCGGCCGCCCGCGCCGCGGCCAAGCGCGCCGGGCGGCCGGCACGCCCCGAACGCGCTGACCGCCGGGAAGAGGAAGCCGTTCCCGGGCGCACCCTGCTCGTCGAGCCCCCGGCCGACGGCTGGGAGGACCCGCCGGAGCCCGAGCCCGAGGCCTTCGCGAAGGGGCCGGAGGAGAGCGCGCCCGCGCGCAGGGTCGGACGGAGTCTGCTCCCCGCGGTACTGGGCCTCGTCCTCGTGGCAGCCCTGGTCATGGCCACCGTCCTCGGGTGGCAGTACCGGCAGGGGCGGCAGGCGGAGCAGGCCCGGGGCGAGGCCCTCGCGGCCGCGCGGAAGGCGGCGCCGGTCGTGCTGTCGTACGACTACCGGCATCTCGACCGGGATTTCGCCCGGGCCCGCGTGCTGCTGACCGGGCACTTCCGCGACCAGTACGGCAGGACGACGAAGACGGTGGTCGCGCCGACGGCCACGAAGTACCACGGCGTGGTCAAGGCGACCGTGGCCACACCCTCCGACGGCGGCACCCCTGCTGCGTCCGTCGTGTCGGCCACACCGGACAAGGCCGTCGTCCTGCTCTTCGTCAACCAGGTCACCCAGAGCACCCAGGCCCCGCAGCCCCGGCTGGACCTGAACAGGGTGCGACTGACGCTCACGCGCACCTCCGACGGCTGGAAGGTGAGTGGCGTCGACGCCCTCTGACCAGGCATATGCTTCGGTGCGCCGAGTTGATCGGGGCTGGGTACACCTCTCGCACGACCTCGTACTCAGGCGCAGGGGCCCCGCCGACGCTGCGGTGGGCCCCTGCTTTTGCGGATCAAGCGGTCTGGGGATCGGGCTGACTGTCTGCGGCGGGCGGGGCAGCGCCCGGGGACCCGGGTGCGCGCACGGCGATTGCCGGGACGGCATGCACCCCCGCACACGCGACCGTTCGCGTCCGCAGCCGGGTTACGGGACCGCAGAGCAGCCGGACCTCAACCCTTGGCCGGCCACGTCAGTTGGTGAAGTAGAAGTACGACCAGGCCCCGTACGTCGTGGAGTTCACGTTGTCACCCGACGAGGGGTCGATGTACGCGGCGCGCACCCGGGCGCGTACACCCGACGTCCCCGGGTGGCCCAGGTTGACGATGCACTTTCCGCCGGTTCCGAGCGGGAAGTACTCCGAGTCCGTCGTGTACCACTTGCCGTTGGAGTAGACCTGGAGGTCCAGGCGCTCCTTGCGGCCCTTGTAGTACGTCATCGTGGTGGTCAGGACGGCGTCGGTCTTCTTGTGGAAGTAGTAGTAGCGGGTCGAGCCGATGGTGCCCGTCCGGTAGTACTTGGACAGCGAGCTGGCGATCTTCACGTGCGTGTACGCGGTGGACTTGACGGTCCGCGTGCCGTACTGGGAGTCGCCCTTGAAGACGGCGGTCACGGCGGTGTCGCGTGACATGTTGACGGTCGCCGACAGGTTGCCGTGCGAGTCGACCTTGCCGGTCTTCAGTAGCTTGTTCGGCTTGTCGGCGCCGTACGGGTCGGCCCAGATCTCCACCGTGCGGTTGCTGTAGGTGGTGCCGAGGTGGGCGGTGAAGACGACGTTCTTGCCGTAGTCGTACGCCTTGCCGTTGTTGGTGAGCGTCAGGGCGGGCGTGGCCCGGGAGACGGCGACGGTGTCCGAGGTGGATGCCGGGGTGTGCGAGGCGTCCCCGGCGTATGTCACCGTGTACCGCACCGTACCGCCGGCCGGTGGGGCGTCGGTGAAGGAGAACGTGCCGTTCGCGCCCAGCGCCCTGGTGCCGAGGGACTTGCCCGACGGGGACAGCAGGTCGGTGCGTACGACGTTCAGCAGCGTCCCGGAGGGCGGCGTCAGACCGGCGGCGAGCGTGCCCTTGACGGTGAGTGTCCTGGCGCGCGTGGCCGTGGCAGGGGCGTTCGCGGTCAGCTTCGTCACGTACTTGCGCGGTTCGGTCACGGTGTGGAACTGCATAGAGCCGGACGACCCGGTCAGCACGAACAGCTTCGTGCCGTCCGCCGACCAGGCTGTCGAGTGCCCGCCCCACGGCATCCACTCGTCCGACAGGTTGCGGACGCTGGCCGGTGCGTCTGCTCCGCCGGGGAAGACGTAGGTGTCGCCGGTGTTCCCGGTGTCGAGCGAGGTCGCCGCGACCGTGCCGTCCGGGGCGACGCTGACAGTCTCCGACTCGTCCTTGACCGGGTACTCGTGCACCTTCTGGAGGTCGGAGAGCCGGTATTCGACGACCGCCTGGTGCCCCTGCCCGACCACGAGGATCGACTGTCCGTCCGGCGTGAGCGCGGCGTCCCGGTAGAAGCCGCCCTCGTTCGCGGTGACACGGATGGCCGGGGTGCCGGACGAGACGTCGTAGACGACGATCGGCCCGGTGCTGATGCCGCCGTCCAGGGCGACGAGGGTGTCCGGGTTCGCCGGATCGGCGTACAGCATCGGCGTGCTGGCGAAGTCGTGGTCGCCTGCGAGGTCGAGGGTCACGGCCGCCGGATGCGTGGTCAGGTCGACCTCGCCGAGGCCGGAATCCCACTGGTCGCCGTAGCCGAACCAGATCCGGCCCTCGGTGAGGGCGATCCGGCGCGGCGCCGTCCCGGCGCCGGTCGGATACTCGGCGGTCTGTGTGAGCGTCGCGGTGTCGAAGGCGACGATCTTGTCGGCGCCGGTGACCGCGGCGTAGAGCGTGTTGCCGTCCGGGCTCAGCTGGAGGTCGGACACCCCGGACAGGCCGGTGAGCGTCGTGACCACCTTGCCGGTGTAATCGGTGACGGCGATCACGCCGCCGCCGCTGATGTAGAGGTGCTGGTGGGCGCCGTCGACGACGGTGTCGAGCACGTTGTCGAGGGCGATCGGCGTGCTGGTGTCGGCGGCCGCCGGGACGGCCGCGAGTACCACGGAGCTGAAGAGGGCTGCCGTCGCGACGGCAGCCGGAAGTGTGCGTATGCGCACGGTGATTTGACCCCCAGAAGCGTGTGGCCGCTGTGTGCGGCCGGGACCGGCCCTGCGGCCGGTGAGTGAAGGGTAGGGCAGGTCTCCGACACTCCCTGAGGCGCCCTCGGTTCCGCGCCGGGAGGTCCGCCGGGAAGCGGGTGAAGACGTCGACTATCGCGACAGCCGCGCAGCGCCACATGTCCGTTTGCCGGATCAGCCCTTCAGGGCGGCGCTGAGAGCAGCACTCCGGGCCGGCAACGGCGCGCTCTGCGATCAGTTGATCCGTCTCCGCCACAAGGCCGGTATCGGCGAGGACATCATCCTGCGCGTCTTCGACGCCATCGCCTGGATGCGTCAAGGACAACGGCGTCAGACCTCGGCGAGCTGAACCGTAGTGCCGTCCGTCCTCTGGCCCGGCGGATCCGTGGGACCGGTGATCCCGCTGGGGCCCAGGCTCTGCTCGCGGATCGGGCACAGTGGGACATGTATCGGCATGGGGCCGGCCCCGCTCGGCTGGCTGCTCGACGAATTCCTCGTGGAGGCGTGGCGATTGCGCACCAGCCTGCTGGTGACGGCCGCGGGCACGAAGGTTGTCCCCAGTGCTGGTGACCCTTTCCACACTCGCACGCCTGGGACGGGCGCTTCGAAGCGAACTCGAGGACAACGGTTCGGTTTCTGTACGCACCAGGGGTGACGCCGGGGTACTGGTGCGCGATAACGTGCGCGTTCGGCCCGATCATCGTACTGTCCAGGGACTGTTATGCCTGATCCTTCCATGTCGCCGGACGACCGGCCGACGTCGCCTTTGATCTCCCGTGTGACAGCCGAGTCGCGAGCCGGGGTCCTGAGGCGGCGTCTGGTGCTGTCGTCCGTGCTACCGCCGGGCGTGGTCGCCGTGGCCGGTGCGGTGGCCACCGCCCTGGCCCGGGATGGCCGCCTGGACGGGGCGGACCAGGGCGTGGTGTTCGGCGGCGTGGTGCTCATCGGCATCATGGCGGCCGGGATCGCCGGCATACGGGCTTCGGCGGTGGCACGAGCAGTCACCGAACACTGGGCGGAGCTGTCCCGCGAAGCCGACCGGAACCGTGCCGAGCTGGCCGAGCTGACCCGTACCACCGCCGAGGGCAGGGCCGAACTGGAGTTGTTGTGCCGCCGGTTGCGGAACGGGGAGCGGCCCGTGCGGCGCCGGCCAGAACTGCCGCCGCAGACCGGCCCGGACGAACTCTCCCGCCTCGGGTTCGAGATCGCCGCGGCCCGGCAGGAGGCGGAGGCAGCCCTGTTGGAGACCGCCGCCGGTGCGGTCGGTGCGGAACACAACTCCCGGCTGGAGCAGTTCGAGGTGTTCGCCAACCTGGCACGCCGCCTGGAGTCCCTGGTGCACCGAGAGATCGGCCTGCTGGACGACCTGGAGAACGAGGTTGAGGACCCCGACCTGCTCAAAGGGCTGTTCCGGGTGGACCACCTGTCCACCCGGATCCGCCGCTACGCCGAGAACCTGGCTGTGCTCGGCGGCGCGAGCACCCACCGCCAGTGGACCCGCCCCGTCAGCCTGACCGACGTACTGCGTTCCGCCGTCGCCGAGATCGACCAGTACGCCCGGGTCAAGCTGGTCCCGCCCGTCGAGGGATCGGTCAGCGGCCACGCCGTGGTCGACGTCGTCCATCTGCTGGCCGAGCTGCTGGAGAACGCCACGGTCTTCTCACCGCCCCAGACCACCGTGCACGTACGGGTGGAGCCCGTCGCCGCGGGGGTGGCGATCGAGGTCGAGGACCGAGGTCTGGGCATGTCCCCGGCCGAGCGCAATCAGATGAACACCGTTTTGAGTGCACCCGACAAGGTCGCCCTCGGCGAGCTGCTGCAAGACGGCCGGATTGGCCTGTACGTGGTCTCCGTCCTGGCTCAGCGGCACGACATCGCCGTGCAATTGCTGAGCAACGTCTACGGCGGCACTCAGGCCGTCATGGTGCTGCCCAGCGCACTGCTCGGCTCGCAGCCGGCAGGTCCCGCGCCCGCGCACCACACGGTCCCGACCCCTGACGCGGGGCCGCCCGACGCGGTGGAACCCGAGGCGGCGGACCTCCGGGCAACAGTGAAGGTCGTTGCGGATCCGCGCGTGTCCGATTCCGAACCCCGGCCCGCCCCGATGCCCTCCGACGGCGCGGACGACCGTCCGCAGCTGCCTCAGCGCCGCCGCCAGAGCCACGCCGCCGAACGGCCGCACGCGGCCCCCAGCACCGGTGTCTCCGAGGACATCGCACACGACCCGGGTCTGATGGCCGCGTTCCAGACCGGAATGCGCAGGGCCGAGGAAGCGGAGACGCCCTGACAGCCGAGCCGACCTGAGGGCCCCGGGCCCCGTCCAGCAAGCTGTTTCCTTCCGTAGAAGAGGAGTACACGATCGTGGCGAGCGAAGACCTTTCCTGGCTGTTGACGGGTCTGGTGAACCGGGTGCCGCACACCCGAAGTGCCCTGTTGCTGTCCTCGGACGGGCTGGTGAAGGCAGCGGAGGGGCTTGACGAGGACGCCGCGGACCGGTTGGCCGCCCTCGCCAGTGGGCTGTACTCGTTGGCGCGCAGCGCGGGCCGGCACTTCGACGACGGCGGGGACGTACGACAGATCGTGACGGAGCTCAGCACCTCGCTGCTGTTCGTCTCGTCCGCCGGGCGCGGCGCGGTGCTGGCAGTGCTGGCCGGACGCGAGGCCGACGCGGCGGTGCTGGGCTACGAGATGGGGATGATGGTCAAGAGCGTGCGCCCTCACCTGGCCACACCGCCCCGGCACCCGGTGGGATGACCGATGACGCCGGTCCTCCCGGACGGACCGCTGGTCGACGAAGCGGCCGGGCGGCTGGTCCGTCCCTACACGGTGAGCGACGGCCGGACCAGGGCCACGTCCCACTTCACGCTGGTGACCATGGTGCGGGCCACTGGCGCCCAGACACAGGGCGCTTTCGGCCTGGAGCATGCGCAGGTGCTGGCGCTGTGCGACCGGCCGGTGAGCGTCGCCGAGGTCGCGGCCCGGATGCAGGTGCCCGCCGCCGTGGTCAAGGTGTTGCTGTCCGATCTGGCCGAGGGAGGCGCGGTGGTCGCAGGCGATGCGCACCCGGCGTCCCCGGACCACTACGCACGACCTGATCGAGACCTCCTGGAAGCGGTACGCGATGGCCTCCTCAAACGACTGTGACCCTCTGCCGACGGCCGAAGTCCTGCCAGTGGGCATCAAGGTGCTGATCGCCGGCGGGTTCGGCGTGGGAAAGACCACCTTCGTCAACGCGCTCAGCGAGATCGAGCCGCTGAGCACCGAGGAGGTGCTGACCGCCGTCAGCGCGGCCACGGACCGGCTGGACGGAGTGGAGAACAAGGCCACCACCACGGTGGCCCTGGACTTCGGCCGTATCACGCTCAGTCCGTCCCATGTCCTGTACTTGTTCGGCACGCCCGGGCAGGAGCGCTTCTTGTTCACGTGGGACGAACTCTCCCAGGGAGCGCTCGGGGCGGTGGTTCTCGCCGACACCCGCAGGCTGGAGCACTCCTTCGCGGCGGTGGACTTCTTCGAGCGGCGCGGCATGCCCTTCGTCGTTGCCGTCAACGAGTTCGACGGGGCCCACCGCTACCGCGGGGAGGAGGTGCGGACCGCGCTCGACCTCAGTCAGGAGGTGCCGGTGGTGCTGTGCGACGCCCGCGTCCAGAGCTCGGGCATCCGCGTGCTGCTCGAACTGATTCAGCATCTGCTCACGACAAGGAGTTCCCATGGCACCGACACCGACCAACCCCTCCTCCGGGCCTGAGTCCGGGATCGCCCTGCGCCACCTGCTCCTCCCCCCGGAGGACCCACAGGTGCGTGCCCGATCCGAGCGGCTGCGCGAGCTGGGCATCGATGCCCGTCCGGATGCGGAACTCGACGCCTTCGCACGGGAACTGGCACACCGTACCGGCGGCTGCTACGCCGGGGTCAACTTCTTCCTCGACGCCGACCGCCAGTACTTCGCAGGCTTGTACAGCGCCGCGCAGGACACCACGGTCCACGTGGGAACGCCGTTGCTGGAGGATCCGGTGCCGGGCCGCGTCATGCCCCGCGACATCGACATGGGCATCTGCCCGCACGTGGTCAAGCGCCGCCGGGCGCTGGTGCTGGAGGACATCCGGGACTTCCCGCGGTTCGCCGGCAACCTGGTGGTCGACGCGATCGGCGTCCACTCCTACCTGGGCGCACCGCTGATAGACAGCACCGGCGTGGTGCTCGGCACGATCTGCGTGGTCGACCAGGACCCACAGCCGTGGGGGCGCAAGGGGCTGGAAACCATCAAGGCCATGGCTGCCGAACTCGTCGAGCGGCTGGAGGAGTCGGCGCACCGTCGCAAGTGACCGGCGCTGCCGGACTCGCACGCGGCCGCCCCGGAGTGTCCCCGGCGCGGCCGTCCGGCACCCGACCGCGGCTCCCGCACCCCGGCTCCGCCCATGAGTCAGTCGCAGCAGCACGATCAATCATGCTCCCGCGGTTCTCGGCATGCACGGCAGGGCACCGCTCCCAGCGACAACAAGATCCCTCCCATCCGGCGCTGCGGTTCGATGAGGCGCGGATGGAGGCCCTGCCAGTCGAGAACGGCGCGCTCGGCGGCGTGCTGGCCCACTACTCGATGATCCATACCCCGCCTGGGGAATTGCCCGCGCTCCTCGCCGAGTAAGTACGTGTTCTGGCGGCCCTGCTCCTGGTCTCGTTCTTCGCGACCGACTGGCCGGAGCCGGTACGCTTCGACCACAAGGTGAGGCCCGCCTATGGCTGGCCGGTGGGCCGGTTCGCCGAGTTGCTCGCCGGGGCCGGGCTCGTCACGTTCGCCCGGCTGTTCCACGACCCGGCCTCCGAGCGAGGCTTCCTCGACGCCCACTTGCCAGCCCGCCACCCCTGGTGCTCTGGTTCGCCGGGTTGGCGGTTGGAACGGTTGGATGTGCGGTGACATCCGTTGCGACGCATGTGAGTGGTCGCGGCTGCCACCACCACACCGCCAATGAGGCCGCTTCCTGACGTGCCTTGGAAAAAAGTTGCGGGCCGCTGTCGATCCGGCCACGTCCCGTTCGACGTCATGATGTGCGGCGCCTCGCCACACGATGACGCGACAGGACCTGACGAGGACAGACGTGGATCAACTGCTGAGAGTCATGAACTTCAACGTCTCGAGTGACGGAATCGGTGCCGGCGAGCACCAGAGTCTCGAGCGGCCGTTCGGCCACGACCATCCCGAGAGGCTGTTCGCCTGGGCCGGAGCCACGGCGAGCTGGCCCATGCGCACGGATCCCGGCGGCAGCCGGGGCCTCGACGACTACTTCACGCGGGACTTCGCACGCAACATCGGTGCCGAGATCATGGGCCGTAACAAGTTCGGTCCCCAGCGTGGGCCCTGGCAGGACCATGAGTGGCGCGGCTGGTGGGGGGAGGAGCCCCCGTTCCGCACTCCGGTGTTCGTCATGACTCACCACGAGCGTCCGTCGCTCACGCTCTCCGACACCACGTTCCACTTCATCGCCGGCGACCCGGCAACGGTCCTCGAACGTGCGCGGGAAGCGGCGCAAGGCCAGGACGTCCGACTCGGCGGCGGGGTCACCACCATCCGGCAATTCCTCGACGCTGGCCTCGTCGACACCATGCATGTGGCGGTCTCGCCGGTAAAGCTCGGGTCCGGACTACGGCTTTGGGAGTCCCCCGATGAGCTGCTCGACCGGTTCCACCGGGAGGTCGTACCCAGCCCGAACGGGCTGACGCACCATCACCTGTTCTGGCGAAGGTGAGGCGAGGGCCACTCGAGTTCAAGCTGCGAGGTGGCGCAGACCACGTCGTCGGCCATGTCGGCCAGCTCGCGGCAGGTCGACTGGGGGGCGGCAGGCACCGCGACGACGATTCTCGCCGGCCGGTGGCGGCGCAGGGCCAGGATCGCGGCACGCGTGCCGGCCCCGGTAGCAAGGCCGTCGTCGACCAGGATCACCGTGCGGCCCTCCAGCTCGGGCGCGGGCCGTTGCTCCCGGTAGGTCTGCTCCTGGCGCAGCAGTTGCCGGGCCTCCCGCCCGACGGCGCTGCGCAGCGTGCCCGGCAGGATACCCAGGCCACGGACGACGTCCTCGTTGAGCACCACCAGTCCGCCGTCCGCCATGGCTCCCATCGCCACCTCCTCCTCGCCGGGCACGCCGAGCTTGCGGACCGGGAGGACACCACCGCGGGCGCCGACGTCCTACCGGCCCGCGGCGGCTGTCTCCGTCGGCCGGGTGTCCGGCTCGGCCTGCTGCTCCCTGAATCCCATGCCGAGCGGGCGGGCGAGTCCCAGGACGTCTTCGTCCACCCGCTGCAGATGACGCAGTGCCACCTGAGTGAGCCGGTTTCGCCGCTGCTCCGTCTCCGGCGCCGTCCGCCTTCCGGATCCGGGGGCGTGAGGGGCTTCGGAGTCCTTCTGCGCGGTGGCGGTTCCCGCCTCGGCGTCGAGAGGCTCCCGGCAGCCACCCTTGGTCTGCAAGCACTCGATGAGCGCGCCGAGGTTGCGGTCTACGCGTCCTGCCGCCTCGGATAGCCGCGCATCGCTCACGATCCCCCGACTGCCTGGCGCGGGCTGGGCGATGGCCGCGAGGTTGCGGGCGTGGTAGGCGGCCGTCTCCAGCAGTCCCAGGACGTAACGGGTGAGCCGCCGGCGACGGCGCAGGGGGGTGATCGGATGGCGCAGCGGCAGAGTGGTGGTCCGCAGATCGGCCAGTGCGCTGTCCAAGGCCCGTGAACGGTGGAGCAGGTCGACGGGGCGACCGCCGCCGAGCTCGGCCACACCCTGGCCGGTCACCTCACGCAGTCGTGCGAGCACTTCGCGGATCTGTTCCTCGGTGCGCTCCTGCGTCCGCACCGGCAACACCAGCAGGCCCACCACGACCGCGCAGGCGGCCCCCAGCGCGGACTCGCCCAGCCGGATCACGAGCAGGTCCGGGGTGAAGCTGTGCAACAGCGTGTAAAGCAGCCCGATCATCGCGGTGACGAAGAAGGACACCACCGCGTAGGAGATCGCGTAGAAAGTCCCGAACAGGCACAGGATGACCAGCGTGAACGCGGCCCAGGGCTGGTTGCCGACCAGGCCGGCCAAGCCGATTCCGGCCAGGACGCCGAGCAGGGTGCCCACCAGGCGCCGGGACCCTTTGACCAGGATTTCTCCGGCCGAGGAGGTGTTGACGAACACCACCCAGCAGGTGAAGACGGCCCAGTACCAGCGCTGCGGCGACAGCAGTTCGCCACCCACGATCGCCAGGGCCGAGGCGAGGGAAACCTGCACGGCGATGCGGGTGGTCGTGCGTTCCAGGCCTGCCGGTTCGCCCTCCTCCTCGGACTTCTCCCTTAGGGCGTCCTCGGCGTCGAGGACGGCATCCTCGGTTTGCAGCTCCTCCCGGCAGCGCACGGTCTCGGGGCTGTCATCCGGACTCTCCTCGCTCTCGTCAGGCCCGGTCAGTGCCAGGCGCAGGCCGAGCAGGGCTCGGCTGACGTCGCCGATCGCCCGGAACACGTCCTGCACGGCAGGGGGCGCGTCGGGCAGCCGTTCGTCGTCGCGGTAGCCCAGGAGCCGGTCCCGCACGATCTTCAGGCCGACACCGTGGTCGCTGCCGGGAGCCCGCCCGGCGACCACCTTCAGCGCGTGCAGATCGGCGATGAGACGGTGGATGACCTGCTCGTCGGCCGTGCGCAGCGGTACCGAGACGTCCGGTGGCACGCGGCCGGTGCGCTCGGTGATGTCGCTGGCGACGGGATTGACCCCCTGCAGGCCGAGCGCCCCTGTCAGCAGGACCGCGAGGTGTTCGGCGGCGACTTCCGCCTCGGCGATGCGCCGCTGGACATGGGCTGCCGTGCAGTGCTCCCGGATGGTGTCGTCCAAGTGGTCCTGGATCATCAGTGCTGCCTGATGCAGGGCAGCCGTGCGCCGCCGCAGACGGCGCACGGCCCGTTCGGGGCCAGGTGTTCCCGGCTTCTGCCGAGCCAGGTCGATGACTGCCTCAAGGTGCTGCACCAGTCGCGCGCGGAACGCCTCAAGCAGTCGTTGCAGGGTGCCCTGCGACGACGTCGGGACGAGCCCGAACCTCACCACCGCGCTGCAGACCGCACCGATCACCAGCAGCAGGCACAGCCGAGGCAGCCACTGCGGGTGAGGCCTGACGAACTGGGTGATGAAGAACATCTGGAAGGCGATGACACCCAACGCTTTGCACCGTCTGCTGAACCGTCGCGCGTAAGCGGCCGCGAAGATCACCAGGACGCAGACCACGTCGCTCACCAATCGGTGGTGCACCAGCAGTGCTCCGAAAGCCAGCGCGGTAAGACCGGTCGGCAGTCCCAGAGCCAGCGTGATCGCCTGATCGCGCCGGTGCGGATCGGAGACGGCGAACGAGAAGACCTCCGCCGCCGTCGCACCGGTGACCAGGAGCGGAAGAGGGATGTGCAGCGCAGTCATCACGAGGACGGACAGCAGCACGCTCAAGACGATGCGCAGCGCGTTCAGCAGCCGGATGAACCCGGGATCGGAGGCGATGACCCGGTCCCACGCGGACGTCCAGACATCCCCCACCCGCCCGGCCGGCCCCACAGTGCCTGCGGGTACTCGTCGCTGCGCGGTGTCCTGGTCCGTGGCTGGGCCTCCCGAAGCGTTCCGGCCCCCGGTAACGGCTTTCGTGGGGCCGCCGACCGGCGTGCAGGCGGGGCACGCGGCGTGGCCTGGGCCCCCTCAACCAGGCGGGTACCCGCATACATCCACCCGGACCGCACCCCCGACGACGACCTCACCGACGGCCGGCAGACAGACGTCGCGGGAACGGAACTGCCGGTAGGTCGCACTCCCGGGCACACGCCGGGCTCCGTCACGCCGCGTCGAGCGCCGTCACACGTACCCGGACTCCGACGTGTGCGTCGAGACCATGCCGATCAGCCGCACCGTGCAGGCCGTCGTCCTCGTCGCGACGGCAGCGGTGGCGGACGCTGGTCCGGCACCGCCGGCCCGGTGGGGGCTCAGGGGGCGGTGGTCCCGCCGCCCGCCGCTGCGCCGCTCTGGGTGGCGTCTTCGCGCGCGCCCTCGCCGGACTCACTGATCTGGACCCGGCGAGGCCTGGCGGCTTCGGCCTTGGGAACGGTGATGCTGAGCACCCCGTCCTGCATCTCAGCCTTGATCTTGTGGGTGTCCAACTCTCCGGGCAGCCGCAAACGGTACTCGAAGGCTCCGACGCGGCGGGTGCTGCGGCGCAGCACACCCTTGCGTTCCCGCTCCTTGATCTCTCCGGTGACCACGAGTTCCGGACCGTTGGCCTCTACGTCAATGTCCTTGCTCTTCACACCGGGGAGTTCGATCTCTATGTGGAACGCGTCCTCGGACTCCGACACGTCCGCGAGAGGCGTCCACGCGGCCGCGGGGGCCGCACCCACCGTCGACTCCAGCAGGCCGCTCATCTGGTTGAGCAGTTCATCGAACTCGACCAGGGGATTGACAGGGGTGGGTGCCCAGACGGGCCTTTCCTGCAGACCGCCACCGCGGTGGCGCCGGACGGGCATGGCCATCGCCATCGCCTCCTTGTTCCTTCTCGTGACCTCATCGCCCGCCATAGGTCATGCGAGCCATGCGGATTCCTTGTGACGTATGCGTGGGGAGACGTCCGAGCCGCCCGCGGCGGTTGGCGTGCCCGTGGTGCCGGGCGCGGCCGAGTGCCCCAGGTGCCGGTGCACGAAGTGGATGGCCATCGCGCCCTCCCCGGCCGCCGAGGCCACCCGCTTCACCGAGCCGCTGCGGACGTCCCCGGCCGCGAAGACCCCGGGCAGGGAGGTCTCCAGGGTCATGCAGGAGCGCCCGCGGCCGTGCCACACCTCGGGGTGGGCGCAGGCTTCCTGGGCCTCCGGCCCGGTGAGGACGAAGCCGCGGGCGTCGAGGGCGATGGTGCCGGCGAGCCACTCGGTGTGGGGGTCGGCGCCGGTGAAGACGAACAGGCTCCTTACGGCGACCCGGCGGTGCCCGCCCGTGCGGTTGTCGACCACGTCGAGCTCCTCCAGCACCTCCTGGCCGATGACCTCGGTGACCTCGGTGTGCAGCATGACCTCCACCCGCGGATGGCGCTCGACCTGGTCGACCAGGTAGCGGGACATGTTGGCCTCAAGGCTTGGTCCTCGGACCAGCAGGTACACCTTCGGCGCATACCCGGCGAGAAACAGCACCGCCTGGCCCGCCGAGTTGCCGCCGCCCACCACGGCCACCGGGTCGGTGCGGCACTGCTGGGCCTCGTAGACGGTCGCCGAGTAATGGACGCTCGTTCCCTCCAGGCGTTCGATGCCGGGCACCTGGAGCCGGCGGTAGCGGGCACCCGTGGCCAGGACGACGGCGCGGGCGGCGATCTCGCTGCCGTCGGCGAACGCAACCGCGTAGTGGTCGTCGTCCTTGTGATGGAGACCGGTCGCCTCCACCGGAATGCTGATCCTGGCGCCGAACTTGTCGGCCTGGAGCAGGGCACGTTCGGCGAGTTCGGCGCCGGAGATGCCGGAGGGGAAGCCGAGCAGATTCTCGATACGGGACGACGTGGCGGCCTGGCCGCCGGTGGCCAACGCCTCCACCACGGTGGTGCTCAGGCCCTCGGAGGCGGCGTACACCGCGGCAGCGAGGCCGGCGGGTCCGGAGCCGACGATGAGGACGTCGCCGTGACGGTTTCCGGCAGGCAGTGACGGCAGACCGATGAGACGGGCCAGTTCGGCGTTGCTGGGGTTGCGCAACAGGGTGGTGTCCCGCCAGATGACGAGCGGTGTCTCCTCCGGGCCGACGCCGAAGCGGCGCAGCAGTTCCTCAGCCTCCTCGTCGGTCTCCAGGTCGATCCAGCGGTGCGGCAGCCGGTTGCGGATGGCGAACTCGCGCAGCCGCCTGGTGTCCGGCGAGTAGCGCGAGCCGACGATGCGGAAGCCGGCGCCCTGTCCGACGAGCAGCGCGCGACGGCCCAGACAGGCGCGCAGCACGACGTCCCCGATGGTGGAGTCCTGGGACACCAGGTGGCGCAACTGGTCCAAGGAGACGACGAGCACCTCGCCCGGCTCCTTGGCGACAGCGGTGTAGAAGGCCACCTGTCCGTGCAGCAGCCCGAGTTCGCCGATGAAGCGACCGGGGCCGTGCACGCGCAGCACGTGCTCCTCGGGAGTGCCGTAGTCCTCGACGACGGCGACGGTACCGCTGAGGATGACGAAGAGCGTCTCGCAGCGCTCCCCCTCCCGGATCAGCACGTCGTTCGGAGCCATGCTCCGGCGTCGCCCGTGCTCGGCCAGACGTGCTATCTGGTCCTCCGTAAGACGCGGATACGCGCCGTAGATGTCCGGGGTCTCCCAGAAGACGGCCTCATCCGCCTCGTCGGGCACCGGTCCTTCGCCCGGCAGCGACTGGTCGGCGGACATCAGACGAACGCCTCGTGAACGTAGCACCAGCGCCAATCCTCGCCGGGCTGGAACGACTGCACGATCGGATGGGCGTCGGCAGCCGCGTGCCTGCGCGCGTGCTTGTTCGGCGAGGAGTCGCAGCAGCCGACATGACCGCAGGTCAGGCAGAGCCTCAGGTGGACCCATGGGGAGCCGAGCATCAAACACTCCTGACACCCCTCTGGGGTCAGCGGCTTGACCGGCCGTACGAGCGCGAGGTGGGGGTCTGCATGCATGGTCATCCGGATCACCCTTTCCGGGCGGTGATCGACTGTTCCACCCACTGGCGCAGAGTGTGGGCGGGCGCCGCCCCCGTCTGCCGGGCGAGGGTCTCCCCGTGGTCGAGGATCAGCAGTGTCGGCACCGCCTGTACCGCGAAACGCTGCGACAGTCGCGGGTTCTTGTCGATGTCGACCTTGACGAGTTTGATGCGACCGGCGAGGTCGGTGGCGACCTTTTCCAGGGCGGGGCTGACCATGCGGCAGGGGCCGCACCAGGTGGCCCACAGGTCGACCACGACGGGGACATCGGCCCGCTCGGCGACCTCGGTGAAGTCGTCGTCGCCCGCGTCCACCATCCACGGTAGGGGCTGCTTGCAGTGGCCGCACTTGGGGCGGCCCTCCGCGGCCGCGGGCACCCGGTTGGTGCGCCCGCAGTTCGGACACCTGACGGTCGTCGCCTGCATCGTGCTCATGCCGCCCGCGCTCCCTTCACGTCTTCGGGCTGGTCGTAGGTGACCAGCAGTTCCCCCGCCTCGGCGTCGACGCGGACCGTCGCGCCGTCCTGGACGTCGCCCTGCAGAAGGGCGCGTCCGACCAGTGTCTCGACCTCGTGGG
>NZ_JBIVNO010000014.1:0-207485 GCF_044753645.1 Streptomyces sp. NPDC093261 | reverse complement strand
AGGAACTGGAACAGGTCCGCCACGAGGCGGAGGAGGCCGAACGCGCCTACGACCTGAACCGCGCCGCCGAGCTCCGCTACGGCCGCCTCCAGGAATTGGAGCGCCGGCTGGCCGCCGAAGAGGAGCAACTGGCCGCCAAACAGGGCCAGAACCGGCTGCTGCGGGAGGTCGTCACCGAGGAGGAGATCGCCGAGATCGTCGCCGCATGGACCGGCATCCCCGTCGCCCGCCTCCAGGAAGGCGAGCGGGCAAAGCTGCTGCGCCTGGACGAGATCCTGCGCGAACGGGTCATCGGACAAGACGAGGCGGTCAAACTCGTCGCCGACGCCATCATCCGCGCCCGCTCCGGAATCCGCGACCCGCGCCGGCCCATCGGCTCGTTCATCTTCCTCGGCCCCACCGGCGTCGGAAAGACCGAGCTCGCCAAGACGCTCGCGGCGGCCCTCTTCGACTCCGAGGAGAACATGATCCGCCTCGACATGAGCGAGTACCAGGAGCGGCACACCGTCAGCCGGCTGGTCGGCGCGCCACCGGGCTACGTCGGCTACGAGGAGGGCGGCCAGCTCACCGAGGCCGTGCGCCGCAAGCCCTACTCGGTCGTGCTGTTCGACGAGATCGAAAAGGCGCACACCGATGTCTTCAACACACTGCTGCAGGTCCTCGACGACGGCCGCATCACCGACGCCCAGGGCCGCACGGTCGACTTCCGCAACACCGTGATCATCATGACGTCCAACATCGGCTCGCAGTACCTCCTGGACGGCGTCACCGCCGAGGGGGAGATCAAGCCGGATGCCCGCGCCCTGGTGATGGGCGAGCTGCGCGGGCACTTCCGACCGGAGTTCCTCAACCGCGTCGACGACATCGTGCTGTTCAAGCCACTCGGCGAGGCCCAGATCGAGCGGATCGTGGAACTGCAGTTCGACGAGCTGCGCCGCCGACTCGCCGAACGCCGCATCACCGTCGAACTCACCGACGCCGCCCGCGAGCTGATCGCCCACCAGGGCTACGACCCGGTCTACGGGGCACGCCCGCTACGCCGCTACATCTCCCACGAGGTCGAGACACTGGTCGGACGCGCCCTTCTGCAGGGCGACGTCCAGGACGGCGCGACGGTCCGCGTCGACGCCGAGGCGGGGGAACTGGTCGTCACGTACGACCAGCCCGCGGTCGTGGAAGAGGCGAGGGCCGCATGAGCACCGCGCGAGCGACGACCGTCAGCTGCCCTCACTGCGGGCGCACCAACCCCGTGCCCGTGGCGGCCGAGGGCCGCCCGAGGTGCGGCCCCTGCAAGCAGCCGCTGCCCTGGATGGTCGATGCGGGGGACAACGACTTCACGGACGTGGTCGAGAAGGCCTCCGTGCCCGTCGTGGTCGACCTGTGGGCCACCTGCTGCGGCCCCTGCCGGATGGTCGGCCCCGCCCTGGAAAAGGTCGCCACCGACCTCGCCGGCCGCATCAAGCTCGCCAAGGTCGACATCGACAAAAACCCCCGTTGGCAGGGAGATTCGAGGTCCAGGCGGTGCCGACGCTGCTGGTGCTCGACCGGGGCGAGACCGTCGCCCGGCAGACGGAGGCCGCGCCCGCCCCCGTCCCGCGGGAGCGGGGTTTCGTGCTCACCGGGTCCGAGGCCCAGGCCTGCTCCGTCCCGGAACTGTGGCAGAGCCAGGGCCGCGACTGCCTGACCCTGGAGACCAGCCTGCCCGGTGTCTTCGCGGCCGGTGACGTCCGCAGCGGTTCGGTGAAACGGGTGGCCTCGGCGGTCGACGAGGGCGCGATGGCCATCCACCTCGTCCATCGGTACCGCAGCCGCACGGCCGCACCCGGCAGCACGGACAGTTCACCTCGAACCCGCCCCAAGGAGTGCGCATGGCTCGCCTGACAAGGGCGGCCGACGAGAGCGACAACAAGGAGAAGGAGGCGATGGCATGGCCACGCCCGTCCGGCGTCACGGCGGTGGCGCGATACAAGGCAGGCCCGTCGGTTGGGCACGCAACCCCCTGACCGAGTTCGACCAACTGCTCGGTGAGATGAGCGGCCTGCTCGAATCCACGGTCGGCACCGCGGCGCCCGCCGCGTGGGCCCCCCTTGCGGACGTCACGGAATCCGACGACGCCTTCCACGTCGAAATCGAACTCCCCGGCGTCAAGAGCAAGGACGTCAACGTCGAGGCCAACGGCCAGGAACTGGTGGTCACCGGAGAGATCAGGGAAAAGGAACGCAAGGGCGTCCTGCGCCGCAGCACCCGCCGCACCGGAGCCTTCGAATACCGGCTCCAGCTGCCCGGAGAGGTCGACACGGACAAGATCACAGCCGACATGAAGGACGGCATCCTCACCATCACCGTCCCCAAGGCCGAGGTCGTGAAACCGCGCCACATCGAGATCAGCGAGGCGAGCGGAAGCGGCCAGAGCGGCGGCTGAAGGACGAACCCGGCGGTGCCGGACATTGATCCGGCACCGCCGCGTCCGTGAGCGAAAGGTCCAGGAAAATGGTTGAGACAGGTTTCTCCTCGTTCGACACCATGGTGGACAAGGCCAATCGGCTCCTCAGGGACGTCGAGGAGACCTTCGGATGGCCCAAGGAACGGCGCAAGCAGTCGTACGCCGCACTGCGTGCCGTGCTGCACCCCCTCAGGGACCGCCTGCCGGTCGAGACGGCCGTGCAGTTCGGCGCCCAACTGCCGACCATCGTCAGGGGCATGTACTACGACGGCTGGAAGCCGGCCGAGACCCCTGTGAAGATGAGCAACGACGAATTCTTCCAGCGGGTCCGGAGCGAGTTCCCCTACGCGGTCGAGGGCGGCAGCGAGCACCTGGTGCGCATGGTTCTGAACTCCCTGGCACGCCATGTGAGCGAGGGCGAATGGCAGCACCTCAAATCCCGGGTCCCGAACTCGCTCGCTGCGCTCCTGCCGTGATCCGGGCGACCGGCGGCCCCCCGTGCACCCCGGTCGGATGCGGCGGTGGCGCCCATCGATATCCGCTGAGCGTTGGCCTGCTCGTCCGCCGGCGGATCACGGCAGGGTAGGGCCCCTCGGTGGCTCCCGAAGTGACTGCGTCAGCCGAGCCGGGTGCGCAGGAGCTGCTTGCCGAGTTCGGCGCCCTTGCGACTGTCGGCCTGGGCCTTGCGGAACAGTTCCACGACCTCGTTGTCGTTCTCCCGCTCCGCGTCCTGGATGTAGGTCTCCAGCCGCAGGGCGTTGCTCAGACAGGCCTCGATGAACCAGATGAGGTTGTAGTCCTTGTCCTTGGTACCGGTGACATCGCCGGTTTCCGTGCTGCTGGCCATGGTGTTCCTTCCCTTTCCTTCGTCAGCGAGGACGACGGGCCCTCTAGGTCAGGGTGCGCGACAGGGCTCAAGATCGCCCGGCGGCCGCCTGCCGTCACGGATGACGACGTGACGCCGACCGGGCGGGGTGTCGCGCCTTCGCCGGGCCCTGTCCAGGTCCGGTGAGGTCCCGCAGGAGGGTGCGGTAGGGTTTACGTGCGTGATCACGCGGAATACCGCGGAGGACGCACCGGGACGTGGCGCAGCTTGGTAGCGCACTTGACTGGGGGTCAAGGGGTCGCAGGTTCAAATCCTGTCGTCCCGACGGTGAGGTCGGAAGTTTCCGCAGGTGAGGGGCTCTCTTCGGAGGGCCCCTCATGTGTGGCACGGAGCAGCCCGGCAGCCCTGTCGAGTCGGGCCGGTTCGAGCGGCGCCAGGGCCGGCTCGTCACCCACGGTGGCAGCGGCCTCGACGCTTCGCCTGTGGTTCACCCACAGCCGCCGCCGTGTGCCGGCCGGGATCCGGGTGAGTCCCTCGACCCCGTCAGGACGAGGGCGTCTGCGCCTCGTCGGCCGGAGGGTTGGGTTCGTCCGTGGAGGTCGGGCGTAGGAAGAGGAATTCCTCGAAGGCGGCCATTCCGAAGAGGAAGGCCATCATCACGACCGGCGCGAGGAGGGCAATCAGGATCACAGGACCTCCCGTGGGTGGTCGGCCTGTGCGGCCTGGTGTGGTGGGCCGTTTCAGGATGCGGCCGAATGGCGGAACGCGCATGTCGTAGCGCCCCGTCACGGACCGTTCCGCCCGAGCCCAGGCGCCTGAGGCTCCCCGTGTCACCCGCCGCGGGTGAGGCCCGGACGCGAGGAGGGGCGGCACCCTCGCCGGAGAGCGGCTGCGCGCGGCAGCCGGGCACGGAAGGGAGTTCCCCATGGCCGCCACGACCCCGTCCCCTCAGCGCTCACCCTGCAGCCTGACGGCAGCGGCGGCCATCGGTCTGACGCTGTTCGCCTCCGTGATGCTGTTCTTCTCCGGCGTTCTCGCGATCTACCGAGGCATCATGGCGATCACCCGGGACGGCGTCTTCGTCGCCACCCGCGACTACGTCTTCAGGTTTCATCTGACGGGGTGGGGCTGGGTCCATGCGTTCCTCGGGGTGGTCGCCGTGGCCGTGAGCTTCGGTCTGCTGGCGGCAGCCGCCTGGGCAAGGGTCCTCGGGGTGGCCATGACGGCCCTGCTGATCGCCGTCCACTTCCTGTCCCTGCGGTACTACAGGGAGTGGTCGCTCACCCTGATCGGGCTGTACGGGCTCATCATCTGGGCGCTGTGCGTAACCGACCGCGAGACTTTCCGCAGTGTGCTCAGGCCGATGTGACCGGGCCCGCATGCGCTGCGAGATCCGTGTCGAGGGGGAGCTGACGAGGGCGCTGAGCGAGGCGTTCCCGGAACTGGACAGTTGCGTCGTGTCCGATGAGACCGTGCTGTTCGGCCGGGTCACCGACGAGGCGCAGCTGTACGGCCTGCTGGTGCGCTGCCGCTCGCTGGGCCTGCGGGTGCTGGAGATGCGGCGCCTGCCCGAGTGATCCGCGCCCCGCCCGGGGCAGCCCTCACAGCAGATGCAGTTCCCTGGCCCGGCGTACGGCCTCGCTCCGCCGGGTGGCCCCGAGCTTGCGGTACAGGCTCTTCAGATGGGTCTTGACGGTGTTCACCGACAGATACAGGTCGGCGGCGATCTCCTGCGTCGACATGAGGTGCGCCAGCCGTTCCAGCACCTCGTGCTCACGCTCGCTGAGCGGCTCCGTCACCGGCGCGGGCGCGCCGCCCTCGGCCGCGTCCGGGGCGTGCCCCGTCAGCCCGGCCCCCAGCCAGTCGTGGCCGCCGGTCAGGACCGTCCGGCGCCGCGCCAGGTGCCGTAGCCAGGAGCCGGACTCCAGAAACGGCCGTCGCAGCCGCTCCGGCCGGGCCAGGACGAGGGCCCGGGCGACCAGGCGGTGGGCCATGGCGTCGTCCCCCGCCGCGTCGGCGGCCTGAGCCCGCGCGAGCAGCACCCGTACCGTGATGGCCGGGCCTTCGCCCTGGCCGGTGGGCAGCCGCGCGAGCAGGGCCTGTGCCGCCGTGCCGTCGCCGGCGGCGAGGTGGGCGCGGGCCGCCACGACCACGGTCTCCGCTCCCCCGCCCACGCCCTCCAGCACCCGGCATGCGGCCAGGGCACGGCCCTCGGCGAGATGGGCGGCGGCCCTCGCCAGGGCCGTACGCTCATGGAGCCAGGGGGACGGTTCCACGGAGACGGACGGTGGTTCCAGCTCTGCCACCAGCCGCAGTGCCGCCCGTGGCTTTCCCCGGGCGAGCAGCAGGCGTGAGCGCAGCAGCACCAGGCCCGCGCTGACGAGCGGGTCGCGCGGGGCCGCGGCCGCCGCGTGGTCGAGGTGGGTGCGGGCCGCGGTGAGGTCGTCGCGCTCGATCGCCACGGCGGCCAGCACGAGCTGGGCGACGCCGGCCCGGGCGGTGGGCGGCAGACCGGCCCGCTCGGCCTCGGCGACCGCTTCCCCGGCCCGGGTCTCGGCGCGGACCGGCCAGCCCTGCAGAAAGTCGATCAGGGCCAGCCGGCCGAGGCACTCCTGCCGCAGCGGCGCGGTCTGCGGACCGTCGTCGAGCTGCGTGACGGCGCTCAGGGCGGACCGCGCGGCCTTGAGGCGTCCCGCCCACAGTTGCGTGGAGCCCAGGTCCGAGAGCAGCAGCGCGGACAGTTCCGGGTGCCGGGCGAGACGCTCGGCGGGCAGGGCGCGCCGGGCCGCCTCCGCGTCCCGGGCGGCGGCCTCGGCACGGTCGGCGGAGCCCGTCGTCCTGGCGGCGAGGACGCGCAGCACGGCGCGGCTCAGACGCAGGGCGGCGGAGTCGGGGGCGTCGTCGGCGGGCAGGTGCCGCTCGGCGCGGCGCAGATGGCCAAGGCCCCGGTCGATGTCGTGGCGGGCCAGTGCGCGGGCGGCGCGCACGAGCTCGGGGGCCGGTCCCCGGGCGTCCGGGGGCATCCGGGAGAAGAGGGCGTCGAGGCGTTCGGCGTCGAGTCCGGTGAGCAGCCGCCCGATGGCCGGTTCCGCGACGAACCGGGTGGCGGCCGGCTCCCAGTCGCCGGCCGCCTCGGCGTGCGGGAGGGCCTCGGTGAGCAGACCCGCCTCGCTCAGCCAGCGCCCCGCCCTGCGGTGGAGTTCGGGCTCCAGGCCGGGATGCCTGACGCGCAGATGGACCCGTAGGATCTCGGCGAACAGGGGGTGGAGCCGGTACCAGGCGCCGCCGATGCTCTCGATGAAGGCGTTGGCGCGCTGGAGTTCCGCCAGGATCCGTTCGCCGTCCTGACGGCCCGTGAGGGTGTCCGCGAGTCCGGGATGGATCCGGTCGAGGACGCTGGTGCGCAACAGCAGGTCCTGGGTCTCGGCCGGCTGTGTCCCGAGCACCTCGGCGAGCAGAAAGTCGGCGAGTGTGCTGCGGCCCGCCTCGAAGTCCTTCAGGAAGGTCTCCGGGTCGTCGGCGCCCTGTGCCGCGAGGATGCACAGCCGCAGGCCGGCCGCCCAGCCCCCGGTCCGCTCGGTCAGGGCCCGGATACCGGCGTCCGACAGGCGCATGCCGTGGCGGTCCAGCAGCTCGGCGGTCTCCTCGGGGCTGAGGGCAAGGTCGGCGCCGCGGATGTCGGTGACCTCGCCGGCGGCCCGGTACCGGTGCAGCGGCAGCAGGGGCTCCGTACGGCTGATGACGAGCAGGCGCAGTCCGCCGCCCGCGTGGCGGAGGACGAACTCCAGCTGCTCGGCGACCTCGGTCGAGGTCACGATCCGGTCGAACTCGTCGAGGACGAGGATCAGGGGCTGGGTTCGCCGGCTCAGCCGCGCCGCGAGCCTGGTCAGCAGGGAGTGGTCCACCTCGCCGGGGCGGGCCGGGCTGCCGATGTCCGTGGAGGCCTCGAGGCCGCGGCGGCGCAGGGACTCCAGCGCATAGGTCCAGAACACACCGGGCCCGTTGTCGTCGGGTTCCACCGTCAGCCATGCCACGGGGCCCGGGGCGCCCCCGGCGGTGATCCAGTCGGCGACGAGCAGCGTCTTGCCGGCTCCGGCGGGGCCGTTGACCAGCGTCAGGGGCCCCTGGACGCCCTGCTCCAGCCGCTTGGTCAGGCGCTGCCTGCGCAGACAGGTGCCGGGCGGGGCGGGCACGGTGAACCGTGCCGCCAGGAGGGGGTCGCCGTTCGGGGCCGGCGGGCCCGGTGGCGGATCCCCGTGTCCGCCGGAGGGGGGAAGCGGCATGGCAGGTCCACCAACAGCCCTCAGCTCGTGTAGCCGGACGGTCCCCCCTTGGATCTTCGCCCCGTGCCGGGGAAGCCGCCATCGGAGAGCGTCCGCCCGGATACATGCCGACGGCACGCCGCACGCCCGCCGCCAGACGGGTGGCCGGGCGGCCGGAAACCGCCGGCCGGTGGTCTTCAGATGCTCCCCAGGCTTCTTGGAGAGCCCGTTGTCATTCTTCGACTCGGCCCTGGCGTGCCGCTGTGTGGACGGGGCCCCACCTGGTCGGAGAAGGAGATTGCCATGCCCCCAGCCCCGCGGACAGAACCCGGGAAGGTCGCGTTCGCCGACGTGGAGCCGAATCGTCGCCGGGGCGGCGACCTGCGCGTCCTCCTGAGCCCGAAGACCTGCGGCGCCACCGCCGGCTTCATGGGTGCGGGGACCCTGCTGCCCGGGGAGTTCGTCTCCGAGCACTACCACCCGTACTCCGAGGAGTTCTTCTACATCGTGCGCGGACAGATGACGCTCCGCCTCGACGGACGGCCGGTCAAGCTGTCGGCCGGCGACTCGTTCATGGTGCCGAAGAACGTCCGGCACCGCATGGACAACGACGGCGACGAAGACATGTTCGCGGTGTTCTTCCTCGGCCCGCTGGCCCCGCGGCCCGAACTGGGGCACGTGGACACCGAGGAGCTGCCCGGCGAGGGCGGTCTCCCCCAGGTCGGGGGGCGCGCATGAGCGAGCGGCGTGTCGTCGTCACCGGCATCGGCGTGGCGGCCCCCGGCGGCCTCGGTGTGCCCGCGTTCTGGGACACCCTGATGGCGGGCCGCTCGATGACCCGGCGGATCACCCACTTCGATCCGTCCGGCTTCCGCTGCCAGGTCGCGGCCGAGATCGACTTCGACCCGGCGGCCAACGGGCTCTCCCCGCAGGAGGCCCGCCGCCTGGACCGGGCGGGCCAGCTTGCGCTGGTCGCCTCGCGGGAGGCGCTGGCCGACAGCGGTCTGGACACGGACGCGCTGGAGCCGTCCCGCGTGGGTGTGTCGCTCGGCAACGCCATCGGCTGCACCGAACTGATGGAGCGCGAGTACGTCGTCCTCAGCGACGGCGGCCGCAAGTGGCTGGTGGACCCGGAGTACGCGGTGCCGCAGCTGTACGACGTGATGGTGCCGAGTTCGATGGCGGCCGAGGTCGCCTGGACCGTGGGCGCCGAGGGCCCGGTGGCGCTGGTGTCCACCGGCTGCACCTCGGGTATCGACGCGCTCGGCCACGGCTTCGAACTGGTCCGGGAGGGCAGCGCCGATGTGGTGCTGGCGGCGGGCACGGACGCGCCGGTCTCGCCCGTCACGGTGGCGTGCTTTGACACCCTGCGCGCCCAGTCCACCGCCAACGACGACCCCGAGCACGCGTGCCGGCCCTTCGACCGGGACCGCAAGGGGCTGATCCTCGGCGAGGGTTCGGCCGTGATGGTCTTCGAGGAGCGGGAGCACGCCCTGCGCCGCGGCGCCCGCGTGTACTGCGAGGTACGCGGCTACGCGAGCCGGGCCAACGGCTACCACATGACCGGACTCAAGCCCGACGGGCGGGAGATGGCCGAGGCGATCCGGGTCGCCCTCGGCCAGGCACGGCTCAACCCGGAGGACATCGACTACATCAACGCGCACGGCTCGGGGACCAAGCAGAACGACCGGCACGAGACGGCCGCGTTCAAGGCCAGTCTCGGGCACCACGCGTACGAGACGCCGGTCAGCTCCATCAAGTCGATGATCGGGCACTCGCTCGGCGCGATCGGTGCCATCGAGGTCGCCGCCTGCTGTCTGGCGATCGACCGGGACGCCATCCCGCCGACCGCCAATCTGTCCACCCCCGACCCCGAGTGCGATCTGGACTATGTGCCGGTCACCGCCCGGGAGCAGCGCACCGACGCGGTGCTCAGCGTCGGCAGCGGGTTCGGCGGCTTCCAGAGCGCCATCGTGGTGGCCGCACCGGAGAGGACGTACGCATGACACGCCGAGCGGTGGTGACGGGGCTCGGCGTGCTGGCGCCGACCGGCATCGGGACCAAGGCGTACTGGGCCGCCGCGCTGGACGGCCGCAGCGGGCTCGGCCCGATGACGCGGATGGACCCCTCCGGCTATCCGATCAAGGTCATCGGCGAGGTGCCCGACTTCGTGCCGGGTGATCTGCTGCCCAGCCGGGTGGTGGTGGAGACCGCGCTGATGACCCAGTTCGGGCTGGTCTGCGCCGACGAGGCGTTGCGCGACGGCGAGCTGGACCCTGCGGAGCAGCCCGAGTACGAGATGAGCGTCGTCACCGCGAACGCGACGGGCGGCGCCGAGTTCGGCCAGCGGGAGATGCAGAACCTGTACGCGAAGGGGCCGTCCCAGGTCGGCGCGTACATGGCTATCGCCTGGTTCTACGCGGCCAACTCCGGCCAGATCTCCATCCGGCACGGGATGCGCGGGCCGAGCGGGGTCTTCATCACCGACCAGGCCGGCGGTCTCGACTGCGTCGGGCAGGCGCGGCGGGTGATCCGCAACGGCAGTACGTTCGCGTTGTCGGGCGGCACCGACTCGTCGTTCTCCCCCTCCGGTCTCGTGGGGCAGATCCCGCCGGGGCTGGTGAGCCTCGGCACGGACCCCGCCCGCGCCTATCTCCCCTTCGACGTGGCGGCCCGCGGCTACACACCGGGAGAGGGCGGGGCGATCCTGCTGGTCGAGGAGGCCGCCTCGGCACAGGCCCGTGGGGTGCGCCCGTACGGGGAGATCGCCGGGTACGCCACGGCCTTCGACCCGCATCCGCGCACCGGGCGCGGGCCGAACCTCCGGCGTGCGATCGAGGGTGCCCTCGCCGACGCGCGGACGGCCCCGGAGGACGTGGACGTGGTGTTCGCCGACGGGTACGGCGTGCCGCGTCTGGACCGGCTGGAGTGCGAGGCGCTGGCCGGTGTGTTCGGGCCCCACGGGGTGGCGGTGACCGTGCCGAAGACGGCCACCGGCCGGATGTACGCGGCGGGGCCGACCGTCGACCTCGTCGCGGCGCTGCTGTCCCTGCGGCACGGGGTGATCCCGCCCACGCTGAACGTCACCCACGTCTCGCCCGAATGCCCGGTCGACCTGATCCTCGGGGATCCCCGGGAGGCGCGGGTGCGCACGGCATTGGTGATCGCCCGTGGCCACAACGGGTTCAACGCGGCCGTGGTGGTCAAGGCCGTCGCCTGACCGGCCGGCCCAGGCGGCAGGCGCGGGGCGGCGGCGTCGACGGCCCCCGCCCCGCGCCCCGGCAACCGCTCAGCTCCTCAACGACTCGTCATGGAACGGAGACAGACATGGACGAACTGACCCTCGACGGCCTCCGCGAGATCATGCGGCACTGTGTGGGCACCGGTGAATCGGTGAACCTGGACGGCGACATCGCGGACACCGCGTTCACCGACCTCGGCTACGACTCGCTGGCCGTCCTCGAGGTGGTGACGCAGGTGCAGGGGCGCCTGGGCGTGGCCATCCCGGACGAGGCGCTCAACGACATCGAGACGCCGGGCGCGTTGATCGAGTACGTGGCCGCGCAGAAGGCGGGGGCGTGACCATGGCTGCCGGGCACACCGAGTCCAGCGTGTTGATCGACGCCCCGATGGACCTCGTATGGGGGATGACGAACGATGTGGCGTCCTGGCCGGACCTGTTCACCGAGTACGCGTCGGTGCAGATCCTCGACCGGGACGGTGACACCGTGAGGTTCCGGCTGACGATGCATCCGGACGAGGAGGGCATCCAGCGGTCGTGGGTCTCGGAGCGCACCACCGATGTGCGGACGCGCACGGTGCGGGCGCACCGGATCGAGACCGGGCCCTTCGCGTACATGAACATCTTCTGGGAGTACCGGGCGGTCCCGTCGGGCGGGGTCGAGATGCGGTGGGTGCAGGACTTCCACGTCCGGGACGAACTGCCCTACGGCGACCCGGAGATGGCCGAGCATCTGCTCAAGAACACGAAGGTGCAGATGAGTGCCATCAAGGAGCGGATCGAGCGGGTGGCCCGCGCGGAGGCGGCGCCGGCCGGCTGAGCGGGACGGGGGACAGCGGAGCGCGCCCGGCCGGGCCTGTCGTGGGGGCAGGTCCCGGCCGGGCGTTCCGCTTGCGCTGTTCCGGTCGGTCGTGCGGGGGTGTCGACGGCATGAGTGTGGCCCGGGGAGCACATCGCGGCCGACACCGTCGGACGTGCTCCCCGGGCCACGTGGCCCGTCAGTGCGCGGGGGATGTCACACTGACGGGAGCCGGGGGTTCGAGCCATGACCACGGCCGCCTCGGCCGGGGCGTCCGCCGCCGTGACCGAAGGGGCCGCCATGGCCCATCGGCCCGCCCTGGCGCAGCTGCCCGCCATGGCCCAGCTGCCCGCCATGGCCCGGGATGTGGCCGTCCGGGCCGCCCCGTACGCGGCCCGGACGGCGTTCGTGGCCGGTGCGGTGGGGGCGGCCGCCCAGCAGCGCCACCGCGAACCCGCCCACGAGCAGGAGCCGGCCGGGCCAGGACAGCGGCCAGTCCGCGCCGAAGAGGGCCCCGCCGGCCGCCCAGGCGGCGAGGGTGAGGGCCAGCGCGCGTGTGCCGCGCCGCGACTTCAGACGGGCCGCGGCACCGGCCCAGCGGCCCCGCCGCTTCTGACCCGACGGTGGCTCGGCGGGCCCCGGCAGGTCCCGCAGCACCTCGTTCAGGGCCGGCGCGGTCTCGGCGGCGAGGGCCACACCGAGCCGTTCGTCGAGCTGGCTCTTGGTCAGACGGCCGCTCGCGAAGTGCTCGCCCAGTGTGCGTGCGGCGGCCTCCCGCTCCTGGTCGCCGATGCGGTGGTGGATGGGTGCGGCCATGGTGATCGTGCCTCCTTGGCAGTCGTCCCCGGCGTCGTAGGGCAGTCGTACGGGAGTCGGGCGAGGTTCAGTGGCGGGGTCGCGCGCCGGCGGACTCCGATGGGCCGGGCTCCCCCGCCCGCGCCGGTCCCGGCGCGGGGACCGTGCGCCGGGGCGCCGTCCGCACCGCCGCCTCGCGGGCGAGTGCGCTCGGCCACCACAGCCTGGGGCCGACGTCCAGGGCAAGCGCGGGCACGAGCAGGGTGCGCACCAGCAGGGTGTCGAACAGGACGCCGACGGCGACGAGCAGTCCCATCTGGAGCATGCTCACCGCGGGCAGCACGCCGAGCACGGAGAACGTGGCGGCCAGCACCAGTCCGGCGCTGGTGATGACGCCGCCGGTGACCGCGACCGCGCGCACCACACCGGGCGCGTGGCCGCGGACGGCGGCCTCCTCCCGGGCGCGGGTCACCATGAAGATGGTGTAGTCGACGCCTAGCGCGACCAGGAACAGAAAGCCCATCAGGATGAGCGACTCGTCCGAGCGCGGATGCCCGATACCGCGGAAGAGCAGGACGGAGATGCCGAGGGCGGCGAGGAAGGACAGCGCCACGCTGGCGAGCAGCAGCACCGGCGCGACCAGTGCCCGCAGCAGGGCGACGAGCACCAGGAAGACGACGGCGAGGACGAGCGGGATGACGGTGCGTTCGTCGTGTGTGTAGGCGCGGGCGGTGTCGAGCCGGGTCGCGGTGTCGCCGCCCACGAGAGCCGAGGAGCCGGGCACGGCGTGCACCGCGTCCCTGACCTGTTCGATGGTGTGTTCGGCGGCCTTGCCGTCGGGTGGGTCGGTGAGGACGGCCTTGAGGTGCACCCAGTCGCCGGACCGTTGCGGGTCCAGGACGCGGGCGACGCCGCGGGTGCGCTCGAGTGCCGCGGTGACCTCGGTCGTGCGGTCGGCAGCGGCGTAGACGTCGAACGGGGCGGCGAGGCCGGCCGGGAAGTGCCGGGCCACGATGCTCTGGCCGACGACGGACTCCTGGGTGGTGGTGAACGAGTCCGCCTGGGTCAGTCCGGTGCGCAGGCCGAGACCGCCGAGGGCGCAGGCGGCCAGCGCGACGGCGCCGACGAGCCAGACGGTGCGCGGACGGCGGGCCACCCAGCGGGCGATGCGGCCCCAGGTGCCGTGTTCCGCGTCGGCTGTGGTCTCGGCGCCGGCGCGCGGCACGAACGGCCAGAACAGCCAGCGGCCTAGGATCACCAGCAGGGCGGGGAGCAGGGTGGTCATGGCGAGGTAGGCGACGACGATGCCGACGGCGGCCACCGGGCCGAGACCGCGGGTGGAGTTCATGCGCGCGGCGAGCAGGCAGAGCAGGCCGAGCGTGACGGTGGTGGCGGAGGCGAGGATCGCGGGCAGCGAGCGACGCAGGGCGAGGGCCATCGCCTCGTGGCGGTTGGTGTGGTGGCGCAGTTCCTCGCGGTAGCGGGCGATGAGCAGCAGGGCGTAGTCGGTGCCCGCGCCGAAGACGAGGACGGTCAGCACACTGGCGCTCTGGCCGTTGACGACGAGTCCGGCGTGCGTGGCCAGCAGATAGACGACCGCGTTGGCCAGGGCCGCGCTCAGGCCGACGGCGAGCAGCGGGACGAGCCAGAGGACGGGGCTGCGGTAGGTCAGCAGCAGGACGAGGGCGACGACGGCGATGGTGGCCAGCAGCAGCGGCCCGTCTACGCCGCCGAAGACACCGGCGAGGTCGGCGGCCGAGCCGCCGGGTCCGGTGACATTGACCTGGAGTCCGCCGGGGGCGCCCGTACGGGCCTGGTGGCGGATGTCCTTGACGTGGTCGACGAGTTGGTTGAAGCCGTTGTCGCCACGCATGGTCAGCGGGACCGTCAGCAGCAGCGCCTTCCGGTCCTGGGAGGTGGCGACCGGCGCGAGGGCGCCGTCGCTGTAGCGGGCGAAACGGGCGCGGTCCGCGTCGGCCTTCGCCCGGTCCTCGGGGGTGACGGCGCCGTCGCGGGAGTACACGACCACCGCCGGCAGGGTGTTGCCGACGCCGAAGTGGTGCTTGCCCGCCTCGAAGGCGAGGGTGGACTCGGCGCTCTTGGGCAGCCATGCGGTGGCGTCGTTGCTCTGGGCCGAGGTGAGCTTGGAGCCCAACGGCCCCGCCACGAAGGCGAGTAAGAGCCACAGCAGCAGGACCGCCCACTTGGTGCGGGAGCCCGCGGGCCAGACCGCGAGCCGCTTCCAGACCGGCATGGTGTTTCCTTTCCCGACCCGCCCGGTGAGGCGGGGTTGTGGAGGTACGAAGGTGCGAGGCAGGTACGGGAGTCGCGGGCCGGCGGGGCCGTCCCCTCCCCGCCCGGGGGACGGCGGGGAAGGGACGGCGGGGCAGGCCCCCGCCGGTCAGCCGGTGGCTTCGGCGGGGGTCTCGGTGTCGGCGCCGCCCCAGCCGCGCTGTTCGAGCACGACGTCCTTGAGGAACAGGGAGGCGGCGAAGCCCACGGCGAGGATCACGGCGGCCGTCAGGAAGACCGGGCTGAGGGCGTGCGCATAGGCCTGGGCCAGCCCGTCGCGCAGAGTCTGCGGCTGGTGCTTGAGCCACTCGGGGCCGATGGACCCGCCCGACGGCAGACGGCTCGCGTCCTTCGGCGAGAGGTACCGGGGGATCTCGTGGCCCAGCCGGTGGTTGAGGATCGTCGCGAACACGGAGACACCGAAGGAGGTGCCGAGCATCCGGCTGAAGGTGACCGTGGAGGTCGCGGCGCCCATGTCGCGGGGCGGCGCGGCGTTCTGCACG
Source organism: Streptomyces sp. NPDC093261 (assembly GCF_044753645.1). Lineage (NCBI taxonomy): Bacteria > Bacillati > Actinomycetota > Actinomycetes > Kitasatosporales > Streptomycetaceae > Streptomyces > Streptomyces sp. NPDC093261. Next base: position 192,324 of record NZ_JBIVNO010000014.1, on the reverse strand, counting down.
GCGACGACGACCACCTGCTGGGACAGGCCCGCGCCCACGCCGAGCAGGAACATGTAGAAGCCGGAGGTGACTCTGCCGGTGTCGGCGTCCATGGTGGAGAGCAGGTAGGCGGCGATGCCGGAGACGGCCATGCTGGCGACCGGGAACCACTTGTAGCGGCCGCTCTTGGCGACGGCGCCGCCGACTCCGAAGGAGGCGATCATCAGGCCGAACATCATCGGGAGCAGCAGCAGTCCGGAGTTGGTGGCCGTGGCGCCCGAGGAGATCTGCAGATACAGCGGCAGGAAGAAGACGAGGCCGAAGCCGGTCAGGCCCGCGACCAGCGACACGAGGTTGCAGATGTCGAAGGTGGAGTCGCGGAACAGGTGCAGCGGGATGACGGGTTCGGCGGCCCGGCGTTCCACGAGGACCCAGGCGACCAGCAGGGCGAGGGCGCCGGTGAAGAGCCCGATGACCACCGGGGAGCCCCAGGCGTACTTGGTGCCGGCCCAGTTGGCGGCCAGGACGAGGGCGACGAGCCCGCCGGAGAGCAGCAGCATGCCGAGGTAGTCGATGCGCGGACGCTCCACGTGCGTACGGCCCTTGAGGAACACCGCGACGAGCGCGAAGGCCACGACGCCGATGGGCAGGTTGACGTAGAAGACCCAGCGCCAGGTGAGGTGGTCGGAGAAGAAGCCGCCGGCGAGGGGGCCACCGATGGCGGACAGGGCGAAGACGCCTGCCGAATACCCCTGGTACTTGGCGCGTTCGCGGGGGCTGAACAGATCTCCGGTGAGGGCGAACATCGCGGCCATCACTCCGCCGCCGCCGATGCCCTGCACCACCCGGAAGACGATGAGCTGGGTCATGCTCTGGGCCGCGCCGCAGGCCGCGGAGCCGGCGAGGAAGACGACGGTGGAGGCGAGGAACACCGGCTTGCGGCCGAGGAGGTCGCCCAGTTTGCCGGCGAGCGGCATCACCGCGCTGGTGGCGAGGATGTAGGCCGCGCCGACCCAGCCGATGCGGTCGAGTCCGCCGAGGTCGCCGACGATCGTCGGCACCGCGGTGGCCACGATGGAGGAGTCGAGGGTGGCCATCAGCATCGCGAACAGCAGACCGAAGTAGACGAGCATCACCTGCTGATGGCTCATGGTCGGCGTCGACCGCGGTGCGATGGCACCGTCGCGCGCCTCGTGGGCGGTGGACACGGGCAGCCCCCTGGAACGAAGGATTTATTTGACAATTGCACATATGTGCCAAAGTCAATTACATGCCTTCAGCATAGAAGTGCCTAAGTCACACGTCAACCGCTACCATGAGGACATGACCAAGCCCGTGGATTCGACCTCTCCCTCCGACGCCTCCGAGGCCGCGCCCACGGCCCCTCTCGCCGACGGCGAGCCGGACCCGGCGCTGGTCGCCGTCGAGCGCGCCATGGTCCGCATCCGGCGCAACCAGACCAAGCGGACCCTGGGCCGCTTCGTGACGAGCCGTCTCGACCGGTCCATCGACCTGACGCACACCGTCGTGGTCGACGCCGTAGAGGAGGAACCCGAGGAGCCGGGCCAGGAGGTGACGGTGGGTCTGGTCGCCGAGCGCCTCGCCGTGGACCCCTCACGGGCGAGCCGACTGGTGGCAGCGAGCGTCGAGGCGGGCTACGTGCGGCGGGTGCCGTCGCAGGCCGACAGCCGGCGCGCCTGCCTGGAGCTGACCGAGGCGGGACACGACCTGGCCGCCCTCGCGCACCGGGTTCGCCAGGAGTACTTCGGCGAGATCATGCAGGACTGGTCCGCCAGGGACCGCAAGGACTTCGCCCGGCTGCTGAGCAAGTTCGCGGGTGTCCCCGTCCGCAGCCAGTACGCCTACGACCCGGTCGAGGCCGGCGAGGACGAGCGCGCCGGGCACTGACCGGGCGGACAGACGAACGCGCCGCCGGGGAGGGAGATCCCCGGCGGCGCGTTCGTCTGCCCGGCGCGCCCGCCCTAGGCGCCCTCCGGGGAGAGGACCGTCTCCGCCAGGACGGTCCCGTGAGCGGCGGCCACTTCCTCGATGTACGAGACGCCCGACGAACCCGCCGCATCGAGGCGCCGCCACTCCTCCCGCAGCCGGATCCGGCCGTCCGGGAGGATCTCGGGGGTGCTGGTGCACTCCCCCGCCACCACCGTGCCGCCGTCCAGCGCCTGGCAGTACGCCAGATGGAGGGTGCCGTCCGGGTCGCACGTGCCGACGAGCCGGCCGATGAGCACCTTCCCGCCACGGAACTCGGCCCACACGATCGGCCCCGCCTGGTGGTAGTGCCCCACCGGCACCTCGTGGTCGGGGCCCGCCGTCTCGGCCGCGCTGGAGACGAAGAAGCGGTTGTTGTAGTCCGGGGCTCCCCCGGCCGACGCGGTCATCGGGCGGGCTCGATGTTGTAGTTGGACCGGAAGAAGTTGTCCGGGTCCAGCCGCCTCTTCAGCGCCGTCAGCCGGCGGTGTCCCTCGACGCCGTACGTGCGCACTGCCCGGTCCGCGGCACCGGCTCCGCCCGCGCCGCCGTCCGTCACGTAGTTGATGTAGCCGTCTCCCGACACCGCCCACGGCTGCGCCGCCGCCGACACCGACTTGGCCCAGGCGATCTGCTCCTCGTCGGCCCAGGCCGGCTCCCAGATCGCCATGCCGGTCACATTGAAGCGGGCGCCGCGGAACGGGACCGCCGAGGGCCACTCGGGCTCCCGGCGCACGGCACCGTGGAACGCCTCCAGATAGACGGTGTCGTTGAAGTCGCCGCGCCACTTGCCCGCCTTGAACCGCTGGACGAGCGTCTCCACCAGCTCGTCCGGCAGCTCGTGCGTGCAGCGCGCGCTCCAGTAGTGGCGCAGCCCGTACCGCAGCCGGCCCAGGATCTGCTGCATCGCGATGTACGGCCGTTCCTGGATCTGCCAGTCGAGGACCTCGGGGCCGCGCAGTCTCTTCTCCAGCGAGGCGATGTACTCCGGGTCCGTGCCGCAGTAGCTGACGCTCATCACCGCGGCCGGGATCTGCGCCGGCCCGTACCGCTCCAGCAGCAGGATGCACACCAGCTCGTCGGGCGCCTCGGTCATCAGCTCCCGGAACAGCCGCACCGCGGCGGCCATCTCGTGCTGCGGGTAGGCGACGATGCCGCCGTGCACCCGCTCCAGGGGGTGCAGCCGGAAGGTGAACTCGTCCACGATGCCGAAGTTGTGTCCGGCGCCGCGCAGCGCCCAGTCCAGCTCGGGGTCGGACTCGGGGTCCACGGCCAGCCGCCTGCCCTCGGCGGTCGTCAGAGTGTACGACAGCACGTTGTCGCAGGACAGGCCGTACTTGCCCATCAGGTGGCCGATCCCGCCGCCGAGGGTCAGCCCACCCACGCCGGTGGTGTCGAAGGTGCCCCCGGTGACCGCGAGGCCGTGCCGGGCGGCCGTGGCGTCGAACTGCGCCCAGGTGGCGCCGCCCTGGACCCTGGCGGTCCGGGTGCCGGGATCGAGCTCGACCCGGTCCAGCAGCCTCAGGTCGATCACCAGACCGTCCTCCACCCCTCCGGAACCTGCGATGTTGTGGCCGGCGCCGCGCACCGCCACGGGCAGGCCTGTGTCACGTGCGGCACGCACCACGTCCTGAAGCTCGCCGGGGGTGCGGGGCAGCACGATCAGCGCGGGATGGTGGTCGTACATGCCGTTGAAGAGCAGACGCGTGGCGTCGTAGCGGGGGTGGTCCGGGGTGATCACCCGGTCCGGGCAGATGCCGGCCAGGGTGCGGCGCGCGGCGCGGGCCATGGCGACTCCTCACTGGGTTTGGCGTCCTGACGGGTCGGGCGGTCAGTCGTGGGGCGGGCCGCCGAGCAGCTCTCCGGCCGCCCGCCTGCCCGCGGCGAGCGCGGACTTGGCGGCGCCGCCGCTGCCGCCGGTGAAGGTGAACAGCGACGGCAGGGCGGTGGGCCGCAGCCCCAGCAGCCCGGAGGCGCAGTAGGCGTCCGCGGCCACGACACCGCGCCGGTGGGCGACCAGCCCGAGGCCCGGCAGTCGCGTCGCGGCGTGCTCTTCGGCCCGGGCCCGCTGGGCGGTCGAGATCCGCAGCCGCTCCGCCTCCTCGTCCCAGCTCTCGCTCGGCACGCCGAGCAGCATGCCGTCGGTGCCGTCCGGCCGCCCGTACAGGCCGCACGTCTCGTCGACGAAGGCCGGCGGCCGACGGCCGGAGACGGTGTACAGGTCGTACTGGACGAGCTTGACGCGCAGCCCCTCGGCGGGCAGTCGGCTGCGGTGCAGCAGGGCGCCGGTGCGCCAGCCCGTCGCCAGGACCACCACGTCGAAGCGGCGTTCGGCGTCGGGGCAGTCGACCACCACTCCTCCGTCGGAGGACGGCAGGACGCGGTGGGCCAGCCCCGTGACAAGGGTGCCGCCACGGTCGAGCACATCGCGGATGACCGCCTCCCGCAGCCGGGCCGGCCGGATATGGCCGGCGGCCCGCTCGACGATCGCGTACGCGTGCTCGGGCACGACGATGCCGTGCTCACGCTCCAGGGCAGCGGCGTCGGCGAGTTCCGCCGATCCCGTCAGGAACTTGTCGATCAGGGCCAGTTGCTCGGCCGGCTGCGGGGTCTGCCGCCCGTCGTGCGCGTACACAGAGGGACCCTCGCGGTACTCCGCCCATCGGGCGAGCCGGGGATCCGAGCGCAGCTCGGCCAGGCTCTCGCAGGCGAGCCGGCAGGCGGCTGGGTCAGGTTCGTAGCCCCGCACCAGGCCGCCGGAGGCCGCCGTGGCCTCGCCGGGCAGCTCGCCGGGCGCGGCCAGCAGCTCCACCTCGCTCTTCGGGTCGGCCCGCAGCAGATGCCAGGCCAGCAGGGTGCCGGCGATGCCCGTACCCACGACACAGATCCGCATCGGCTCTCCCTCAGCGCCCGGGGCCGCCGGAGCGGCCGGTGAGAAGACCCAGCAGTTGCTGCGCCCGCGCATGCCCGGTGTCCAGTGCCGCGGGCAGCAGGCAGCGGGCGGCGAGAGCCGGGTCGAAGGACTCCCAGGACAGGGCCTGTTCGGCCCGGTCCAGCTCGGCGCGCACCAGCGCGAGGTCCTGGCGGGGGCCACCGGCGCCGGCCCCGGTCGCGCTCAGCGGCCAGCGCCGTACGCTCGCCTCGAAGGCGTCGGCGGTGAAGTTGCTGGCATGGGGGGCCGGGCGGTCCCAGGACAGGAAGAGACGGACCGCGCGCGGATCCCGCTCGGCGAGCGTCTCGTGCGCCCAGACGGCGTGACCGCGGCTGGTGGAGAACTTCCGGCCGTCCAGCCGGTAGAACTCGTTGACCACGAGCCCGGTCAGCGCCTTGTCGCGGGGCACCCCGACGGCCACGGCCAGTGCCGGGAACAGCACGGCGTAGTAGAAGGCGTTGTCGAGGCCCAGGAAGGGCCACAGGGCGCCGAGTCCGGCGAAGGCCCGGGCGTGCTCCGCCAGGCTGACGGCTCCCGGAGCGAGGTGACGCCCTATCACGTACAGGTAGGCCAGACCCATTTCGAACCAGACGTCGAGCCGTTCGGTGCCGTCGGCAGTCTCGATGCCCCAGTCCGTGGGATAGGTGACCGGGACGTCCGGCAGCCCCTGCTCCAGCAGCCGGGCCAGCAGGGCGCGCACCCGGGGCGGGATGTGCGCCCGGGACCAGATCTCGGTCAGCGCCTCCCGGTGCGGGCCCAGCGCGAACACCGGTCCGCGGTGGCGCACCCGGCGCGGGACGCCCCCGCAGCCGGCGCAGCGCACATCGGCGAGGCCGGCGGCGGTCGTGAAGCCGCCGCAGCCCTCGCAGGTGCCGCCGCCCATCGACGCGCCGCAGGACGGGCAGGAGCCGGTCGCATAGGCGTGGTGCAGGGTGCGCCGGCAGGAGTCGCACACCGCCATGGTCCACGCGCCGTCCTGGACAAGCCCGGCCTCGCGCAGTTCCTCGAGGAACCGCAGGACCGCGGACCGGTACCCGGCGTCGGTGCGCGGCGCGGTGAACACATCGTGGCCGATGCCCGCCAGGGAGAACGCCTGCTGGATCAACTCCCGGTATTCGTCGGCGACTTCCTCGGGCTTGCGGCCCAGCTGCTCGGCCTTGGTGACGACGTAGTTCTGATGGTCGTCGGTCCCGCACACGGCCAGCACCCGTTCGCCCCTGGCGCGGGCCGCCCGGGCGGCGATGTCCGCCGCGAGGTAGGGCCCGGAGAGATGGCCCAGGTGGAGCGGGCCGTTCGGGGTCGGCGGGGGGCTCAGCACGGCGACCGGCCCGCGCGCGCCGTCAGCGGGCGTCACGGGCCACCTCGGCGTCCCCGGCCGTACCGGCCGTACCGTCCTCGGGGAGCCAGTAGATGCTCAGCAGCGTCACCGGCTCCGTGTCGGACAGATTGTGGATGACGTGCCCCTCCTCGGGGTCGAGCAGGACGGCCGTGCCGACCGGGGTGGGCTCGGGCTCCCCGCCCTCGACGGCGAAGGCCGCCCGTCCGCCGACGACGACGGCGAGTTCGACCTCCGGGTGACGGTCCGGGGCGCTGCTGCCGCCGGGCGGGACCACGCACCACATCGCGCCGAAGGGCAGCGCCTCGCTGCCGGCGTACTGGCTCCACCGTCCGATCCGTATCGCGTACTCGTCGGTGAGAACCGCGGATTCGCTGCTCAGCCTGCGCACCTCGCACCATCCCTTTGTCGGTGGACGCGCCCTGTGTCGGTGGACGCGCTCATCGTGGCCCAGCGCGCTGGTGGGCATCTCGAAGGCCGCTCATGGTCGGCACGCCCGGGCAGGGCCGGGCTTGTGGCCGCCACCAGCGGGTCCTCAGAAGCCCCGCCTACCCTGCGGGCCATGGCTGTGGGAGAAGTTCCGCTGGTGTACGCGCCCCGCCGCATGGTGGCCTACGCGCCCGACGGCGTACGGGGCTGGACGGTCAAGCGATACGGGATCTCGGCCACCCGGCCGGCCCCGCCCGAGGAGGTGGTTCAGGCGGCGCGCGCCGCGGTGGAGCGGACGCTGCCGGAGGCGTACGGCGACGCGCTCGCGTACGGCTACAGCGTGCTGCACGAGGATCCCGACGGCTGCTACGTGGTCGTCGGCTGGTGGAGCCGCAACAAGGTCATCCTGCACACCCGGACCTGGCTGTCGACCTGGGACGACCCGGCCGACTGGCAGCCCGCGCCCCACTGCGCCACCGCGTGTGTCTGGGAGATGGTCGCGATGGCGCACGAGCGGGACGCCTGGGTGCGGCATGTGGTGCAACCCGGGACGCCGGATCTCGCGGGCTATCTGGCCTCGACGGTCAGCGGCGAGTTCTGACGACGGCGACACCGAGGGAGGCATCTGCCGTGACACTCGCTCTGCTGCTCCTGCTGCTGGGAGTACTGCGCTACCTGGGTGTGGGCCGGGAGAGGATCGACCGGTGGGGCGCGGCGGTCCGCCGCCGGATCGGCCGGCGTCGTCCCGACGCCGAGGGCGAGGTACCCGAGTCCTGACGCCGAGGAGGATGTACCCGAGTCCTGACGCCGAGGGGGCCTTCGGAGTCCTGACAGGACCGGGGCCGGAGCGTGCGGCGCACGCTCCGGCCCCGGTTTCCGCCGGGTGCCCCTACCGCCCCGCCGGGACGATCTTCGCGATCTCGGGCACCACCTCGGCCCACAGGTCGAGCGCACCCTCCTCCGCCGGGTTCGGCGGTTCCACGATCGCGTGGTCGACGCCCAGCTCCGCGAGCTGGTGGAACCGTTCGATCGCGCTCTTGACGGTGTACGAGCCGTCGGCGCCGTCCTTGGTCAGCGCGCCCGTGCCCAGAGTGGTCTTCTCGATCTCGCCGTATGGCCGGCCGGCCTCCTCGCACCGTTCGCGCAGCACCGCGAACTGCTTGCGGATCACCTCGGCCGGCTTGATGTGCGCGTTGCGGCGCATAGGGTGCTGCGGCGGCAGCTTGGCCAGCTTCTCGCGGATCATGTCCGGGTCGGGAAGCTCGTAGACGTTGCAGGCGTCCGCGTACCGCGCCACCAGCCCGAAGGTCTTCTTCGGTCCCTGCCCGCCGATCAGGATCGGCGGGTGCGGGCGCTGGGGGGTGTTCGGCTCGTTCAGCGGCCGCTCCAGGCGGTAGTGCCGGCCCTCGTACGGCTCGGTGGTGCCCGCCCACATGCGCCTCGCGATCTGGATGGCCTCCTCCAGGCGCTCGAAGCGCTCCGCCTTCGGTACGACGGGGATACCAAGGCCGCGCTGTTCGTCCTCGAACCAGCCGGCCCCGATGCCGAAGTACATCCGGCCGCCGGAGAGCGCGTCGAGTGTGCTGACGGTCTTCACCAGCACCCCGGGGTGCCGGTTGACGACGCCCGTCACCAGGGTGCCCAGGCGGATGCGGGAGGTCTGCCCGGCCACGAAGCCGAGCGTCGCGTACGCCTCCGGACAGGCGCCCTCGGGCCCGCGGTTGAGCGGTGTCTGGAAGAAGTGGTCCATCACCCAGAAGCTGTCGAAGCCGACCTCCTCGGCGGTGCGGGCGATCCGCCCGAGCACCGGGCCGAGGTTCTCCGGAGAGCCGGGCCAGCTGAAGTTGGTGAGGTTGAGTCCAAGGCGCATGCGCCCCTCCGATCGGCGAGTAGGGCGGCTCGGGAGCCGGACGGTCAGACGGGCCGGTCGATCCGGCCCGGGAGCGGAACGGGCGGACGGGCCGTTCCGGCCGGCTCGGAAGCCGTACGGTCAGATGGGCCAGTCGAGTCGGTGCAGGGCCGCGTCGAGGAAGGACCACTCGTAGCGCGCGGCCGTCAGGAAGGTCCGCGTCAGCCGGTCCCGGTCGTCCGCCGAGGCCCGCTCGCCCACCTCGTCGGCGACGGCCAGGAACTCCTCCAGCACCTCGCGGTAGTCGTCGCCGGGGTGCAGGGCCTTGACCCAGTCCGCGTAGCGGGTGGTGGGGTCGTGCCGCTCCTTCAGGTCGTCGGCGATGCTCAGATAGAACCAGGAGCAGGGCAGCAGGGCCCCGATCGCCTCGGCGAGGGAACTCGCGGCGGCCGACGAGAAGAACGAGGTGTAGGCGTGGGTGACCGGGTCGGCCGGTGCCGTGCGCCAGGAGTCGTCCCCGTCGCCGAGCTGTGCCGCCATGATGTCGTAGCCCATCGCCATGGCCTGGCGGGCCTCCAGAGTGCCGACCGCCATCCGGGCCAGCACCATCGCGTGTGCGTCGTCGTGGGCGAGCGCGGCGGTACGGGCGAGCGCGCGGCCGTAGGCCGGCAGCAGGAAGTCGGCGTCCTGGCGCGCGAAGTGGAGCAGCGCGGCCCCGTCCAGCGTGCCGTCCCGGAGCCCGGCGAAGAACGGGTGGTCCTTGATCTTCGCCAGCGTCGGGGCGGCGGCGGACTCGAGTTCGGTGCGCAGCATCAGTCGAACCACTCGCCCTGCTTCATGCCGAAGAAGGCGTTGCCGCGCAGCTTCAGCTTGCCGGTGATGAACGCCTTCTGGCCGCTGAGCTTCCCGGTGGCCAGGTGCAGCATGTCGGCCAGCTTGATGCCGATGATCACGTCGGCGCCCTCCCGGGTGCCGTGCCCGACGACACAGGTGTCGTTCTCGACATGCAGGTAGTACTCCTTGGTCCCCTCGGCGGTGGTGACCTCGTACTGGAAGGTGCCCTGCTCGCCGCCCGCCTTGGCCGGGTTGAAGGTGGAGGCCAGCTTCTCGTAGACCGTGTCGAGGGCCGCGTCGACGCCGCCGGGCCGCTCGGCGAGCAGCTTCTCCAGGTCGTCCTTGGGGGTGGCGTCGACGAACGTGACGAGTTCCGCGAAACGCGAGGCCGTCTCGGACATGGCGAATCTCCTTGGGAGGTGGGTGACGAGGTGAGAGGTGTGCTCTTCGGCGCGGTGCCGGCTAGCGCTTGACGGCCAGCACCTGGGCCAGCGCGTCGGTGAGCCGGTCGTCCGCGCCCGTGGCGTCCGTGCCGCGCCAGGCGACGAATCCGTCGGGGCGCACCAGGACGGCGCCGTCCTCCTTGACGCCGTGCCGGCCGGCCCAGTGGCCGAGGGGGTCGTGCACGTCCGTGCCCACCCGGTACACATCGAGGTCGACGCCGAGGGTCTCGCGGGCCCGGGCCGCCGCGGGCCCCCAGGCCTCCCCCGCCGCTCCGGCGACCAGCGTGAAGCGCGGGCCGTACAGATCGAGGGTGGACACGGTCTCGCCCGCCCGCTCCAGCGGCAGATGCGGGGCACGGGTGCCGGGCAGTCCGTTGAGCTGATGCGGCGGGTAGGCGGGGCGGTCGTCGTCGTCCTCGGGGAGGACGGCTGCGGAGCGGTAGCGGTAGCCGAGGACCACGGACCACCAGTCGTGGACGTAGACGCCGCCGACGTCGGCGGCCTCGTTGCCGGTGCGCCCCACCATCTGCGCCATGGCCTGCTCCATGGTGAACTCCGAGACCGGGCGGCGCTCGGCGTCGTAGGTGGCGAGGAGGTCCTCGCCCGCGTCGCCGCGCAGCACGGCGGCCAGCTTCCAGGCGAGGTTGTGGGCGTCCTGAATGCCGGTGCTGCCGCCGAACGCGCCGGTCGGGGGCACGATCCGGGCAGCGTCGCCGGCCAGGAAGACCCGGCCCTCGGCGAAGCGTTCGGCACAGTGCGCGCCGATGACGAAGGGCAGCACCGACGTTCCCTCGCTGGGCAGCTGGGGGATGAGACGGCCGGTGAGGTCCGGCATGCCCACGGCCTGGCGGAACAGCTCCAGGCAGCGTTCCTCGGGGTAGTCCTCGACGGTCTCCCCCCGGTCGGGGTGGTAGGGCACGCCGAAGCACCAGCGCTTGGCGCCGTCGTGCGGGAAGATGACCGAGCCCTTCTCGGGCTTGTCGAGGTAGGCGAAGCCGAAGCGGCGGCCGCCGAGGACGGCGTCGATGTCGGCCTCGACGACCATGGACAGGGTGTGCAGCAGGATGCCCGGGCCCTCGACGGGGATGCCGAGCGCGTGCCGCAGCGGGCTGCGCTGGCCGTCGGCGGCGATCGCGTAGGCGGCGCGTACGGTGCTGCGCTCGCCCGTGCGGCGGTCGCGCAGCACGGCGCTGACGCCGTCGGCGTCCTGGGCCAGCTCCTCGCACTCGGTGCTGAAGCGTATCTCCGCGCCCAGACCGGTGGCCCGGTGCCACAGCGCGATCTCCAGCCGGTCCTGGTCGACGGGGCACCACTCGCAGGGGCTCACCCCCTCCGCGTCACCGGTCGCCAGGTCCAGGAAGTCATGGTCCTGGCTGGCGAGGGACTCGGCGATGAGCATCCGGGAGGACTCCTCGTCGGAGGCGACGATGCCCTCGGCCCGCTGGGCGAACAGGGTGTCCTCCAGGCCGACTTGGCGGTACAGCTCGACGGAGCGGGCGTTGACGCCGCGTGCCCGGGGGTGGATCAGGGTCTCGGCGTGCCGTTCCACGAGCAGGGGCCGCACACCGTGCCAGGCCAGGAACACCGCGGCCGACAGGCCGACCATGCCACCGCCGACGATGAGGACCTGGGTCCGTTCGTCCTGCATCTGCTGTTCCTCCAAGGAGTGTTGAGCGATCGGGGTCGTGCGCGGGCATCGGGGAGAGCGGTCCTCACGCCCAGAGCGTCTGCACCTGCTCGTCGCGGATGGGGAACGCCTCGCGTTCCAGCAGGGAGTTGAGGATGGCCGCGCTGCGCACCGACAGCAGGCTCAGGTTCGGGTCGGCCACTCCATGGCTGGACTGGGCGCGGTTCTGTACGAAGACCTTGTGGCGGTCGGCGTGCTTCCAGCGCAGTGAGTAGTCGGCTTCGACGTACGGCTCCTCGCCGGGCTCCAGGTCGAGGACGTCCGGTGCGAGGGGCAGCGGTGCCGGGCGGCGCCCGGTGGCGAGGACGACATGGCGCGCGGTGTGCCGCTCGTGTCCCCCGGCCGCCCGGCGGCAGCGCAGCACCACCAGGTCGTCCTGGTGCGCGGCCTCGACGACGTCCCGCCCGGGAAGCATCATCACCGGGGAACGGCCCTCGCTGAGCCATGTCTCGTAGTTGGCCTGGTAGAGCTCCTGGAGGGTGGACATCGACACGCCGTCGCTGGTGAGGATCTGCTCGGCGACATACCGCTCGCGGACCTGGCCGGGCAGGGCCTGGAAGTGGCGCAGATAGGCCGGGCGGAAGAAGTCGTTGGCGGGCGGCGAGTCGTCCAGCGGCGCGAACCAGGGGCGGCGGCCGATCCAGCGGATCTCCCGCAGTCCGTAGCTGAGCAGCGCGAGAACCGCCTCGGCACCGGTCTGGCCCCCGCCGACCACGACCGCGGGCTCGTACGGGGCGCAGCGGCATGTCTCGAAGTGCTCGCCGATCTCCTCCGCGAGGAGCACACCGGGGATCCGGCGGTCCCGGAAGCAGTCGGGGACGTGGGGCCGGGTGCCGGTGCCGACGACGAGGTGGTCGCTGGTGGCGACCGGGCCGTCGGCGTCGTGGAGCACGAATCCCTCGCCCGGCCCGGCGAACCGGACGTCCCTGATGTCGACGCCGTAGCGGATGTTGGTCAGCTGCTCGGCGGCCCAGGAGAGATAGCGGTCGTACTCCAGCCGCGGGATCGCGTCGAACTGCGCGTTCAGAAAGGCGTAGACGCGGCCGGTGGTGACCAGGTAGTTGAGGAACGACAGACGGTTGCGGGGGTCGACCAGGGTGGTCAGGTCCTTGATCCAGGAGGTCTGGAGGCGAGCCCCCGGGTGCATCAGACCGGGGTGCCAGGCATGGGCCGTACGCCGGTCGAAGAGCACCACGTCGTGGGGCAGGACGTCGTCGGCCAGGGCCGCGAGGCTCAGGTTGGCCGGGCCCGCGCCGATCGCGGCGACCCGGTGGTGCGGGATGCCGTGCGGTGCGGGGTGGTTCGGCGCATGAGCGGAAGTCGACACCATGGACGGACACCTCTCCGTACGGACCGATGTGCCCACAGCGTGGCCGGGGCCGGTGGTGCAGGAATCGAGAACGTCTGAGAGCGGGGCGAGTGCGGGGTACGCCGCGTTCGGGGGACGTCGTGAGCCGGGTCGAGCCGCACGGACCGCGCCGAAGTCCCGGCCGGGCGGGCCGGGCGCCCCGCCCGGCCGGTGTCCCACGGCCCCGGTGTCTCGTTCAGACGTGCTCGACCCGCCTCCCAGGGGCCGAATCCACACTGTGCGGGTATCGCCCCGCCTCGGGTCGCAGGGCCGGCCCGCATGCCGGGTCCTCCCCGTGCCGGGCATCCCACCAGGCGTCTCGCGACAAGGAGTTCCGCATGAGCGGTATCGCCGGCTGGATCCGCTTCGGCTCCGGCCCCGGACACACACGGTCGGTGCTGGACGCGATGGCCGCCACCATGAGCCGGGACGTCCCCGCCGAGCTGCGCACCTGGCGCGGGACGCGCGGGGCGTCCGCCGCCGCACCCGGCGCCACCGCCGAACAGCGGCCGGCCCAGGCCGTCGAGGGCGACGGCCCGGACGTGGCCGTCGTCTTCGACGGTGTCCTCCACGACACCGGCCCGCTGCGCGCCGCGCTCGCCGCCCGGGGCCACCGCCCCCGCCAGGGCACCGACGCGGAGGCCGCGCTGCACGCGTATCTCACCTGGGCGGAGGACTGCGCCTCGCATCTCGACGGCGCGTTCGCGTTCGCGGTGTTCGACTTTCGGCGCGACCGCCTGCTGCTGGTCCGCGACCGGCTCGGCGTACGCCCGCTGCACTACGCCCGGCTGAACGGCACCGTGTGCTTCGCGTCGGAGCCCAAGGCCCTGCTGGCGGGCTCCCTGCTGGAGCCGGTCCTCGACGCCGACGGGCTGCGCGAGCTGTTCTCCCAGGCCAAGACGCCGGGCGCGAGCGTCTTCCGCGGCATCGCCGAGGTGCGGCCCGGTCATCTGCTCGACGCCACACACGGCGGTGTCGTCGAGCGGGCGTACTGGACGCTCCAGGCACGGCCCCACACCGACGACGCGGAGACCACGATCGCCACGGTCCACTCCCTGCTCGCCGACAGCGTCGGCCGGGCCGTCTCGGGCGCCACCCTCCCCGTCTCGCTGCTCTCCGGCGGCCTGGACTCCGGCGCGATCACCGCGCTCGCCGCCCAGGCCCTGGGGGACCGTGGCCGGCTGCGCACCGCGACCGCGACGTTCATCGGCTACGCGGAGAACTTCCGCCCGGACAATGTGCGCGCCACCCCGGACGCCCCGTACGCGGCCGAGGTCGCCCGTCATATCGGCTCCGACCACACCGACGTCGTACTCGGCACGGCGGACCTGCTCGATCCACGGCTGCGCAGGGCGGTGCTGCGGGCTCAGGACCGGCCGACCCCGTTCGCCGAGATGGACGTGGCCGGACTGCTCATCTTCCGGGCGGCCCGGGAGCACTCCCCCGTCGCGCTCTCCGGCGAGGGCGCCGACGAGATCTTCGGCGGCTTCACCGGGATGTGCGAGCTGGACGCCGGGGGCCCCGAGCAGTTCCCGTGGGTGGCGTACGAGCGGTCCCACGAGGCGTCCCGGCACGGTCTGGGCCTGGGGCTGTTCGACCGGGGACTGCTGGGGAAACTGGACCTGGCCGCCTACGGGGCCGACCGCTACCGGCAGGCCGTCGCCGAGGTGCCCCGGCTGGACGGCGAGAGCGAGCGCGACCGGCGCCTGCGCGAGGTCTGCCATCTGTACCTCGTGCGCTGGCTGCCCCGGCTCCTGGACCGCGACGACCGGCTCAGCCGGGCCGCCGGTCTCCAGGTGCGGATGCCGTTCTGCGACCACCGGCTGGTGGAGTATCTCTTCAATGTTCCCTGGGAGCAGAAGTCCTGCGACGGGCGGGAGAAGAGCCTGCTGCGGTCCGCGGTGGGCGAGCTGCTGCCCAGGTCGGTGGTGGAGCGCCGCAAGAGCCCGTTCCCGGTGAACCAGGACCCCGCGTACACCCATGTGCTGCGGCGCGAGCTGACTCGGGTGCTGGACGATCCCGGCTCGCCCGTGGCGCCGCTGCTCGACCCGGTGGCCGCCCGGGCGGCGAGCGCCGAGGCGCGCGGCGGGGCGCACTGGCTGACCCGCACGAACCTCGAGATGGTGCTGCAACTGCACCTGTGGCTCACCGAGTACGGTGTCCGGCTGGCCCTGTGACACCGGCGGCCCCCGGCCGCGCACAGCACAGCCCACCGCCCGTCGCCATGGATCCCTGCGACGGGCGGTCGGGACGCTCGGTCCGCGGGTCCTTATGAGACGTCCGCGGAGAGCATCTGCAGGCGCCGCATGGTTGCGGCGCCGAACTCCCCGGGCCCCGTCGCGTCCCGCCGGTCGGCGAGGTACGGCAGCAGGCCCTCCTGTGTCTGCGCGGCGATGCCGCTTGCGGTCAACTGCTCGACCACGGCGCCGAGTTCTCCCTCGTACTGCACCGCCCACACCAGGTAGTCGTCCTTGACGAACGCCGCCGACGCCAGCAGCGGGCCGGCGGGCCCGTCGAAGAGCGTGCCCTGCGCCTTCTCGAAGACCTCACCGAGTGCGTCGTCATGGCCGGGGGCGACGCGGTAGGTCCAGGCGGCCAGCTGTGCCGAGCGCTCGGCGCGGGCCTCCTGGAAGACGCACTGCATCAGGGCGTTCTGGAAGTACTCCCGGAAGCCCTCCACGGTCTGTGTGTCACGCGGCACCTGGAGATAGGGCGAGAGCCGGCGCTCCGCCTCCTTCACGCCCTCCTGGGCGCCCATGTGCGGGCCGATCTGCCGCAGGTCGCCCTCGAACTGCACCACACGGGTCATGAACTCGCCCCGGATGAACAGCCCGGTGGAGACGTTGCGGCCGGCCGGCCGGCCCTCTCCGTCGCGGTACTCGGCCGAGTCGGCCCGCCTGAAGTTCCGCTCGGAGAATATGTCGGCGATCTCCTCCTCGTGGCCCGTCCGGACCTTGTAGCTGATCGCGATGAAAGCCATGACGCTCCCTGTCCGCCGATGGGCTTGTCTGTGACGGATCGTGCAGCCACCCGGTCCACGCCATATCGAAGACGTCTGAAGCCACGCCGCTCCGCGCATGCGCCCGGCGGGGGTCCGGCCTGCTGGGGCCGCGGGGCCGGCGGGAGTTGCGGGGTCGGCCGGAGGGTGGCCGGCGGACGGCGGGGGCAGCCGGTTCCCCTTGGCGCGAGGCCCCGTCAGCACCCACGGCCCGGAAGCGGGCGGGCCGCCGTCATGACCCGGGGGGCGCTTCAGGCGGACTTGAGAAGCCTTGGAGGTCCCGTTGCCACGATGGCGCCCGACCACAGCCGGGGCCTCGCGGCTTGACCGTACGACCCGCGCGCCACGGTGCCCCTGGGAGCCGACGCCGCGGGTCTGGAGAGGGAGATCGCCCATGGAACACACCGACCGGACGCTCATCGTCGCCCGGCTGGACCCGGCCGACGCCCCCGCGGTGGCGAAGATATTCGCCGAGTCGGACGCGACGGAGCTGCCGCGCCTCATCGGCGCCAGGCGGCGCACCCTGTTCCGTTTCCACGATCTGTACTTCCACCTCGTGGAGTCGGACCAGGACATCCAGCCGGACCTCTACAAGGCCCGCAGCCACCCGCTCTACCAGGACATCCACGAGAAGCTGGCCCAGTACATGCGGCCCTACGACCCGGCCTGGGCAGAGCCCAAGGACGCGATGGCGCAGCCGTTCTACACCTGGCGGCGGGACTGACCGTGGGCGCCGTACGCGTACTGCTGCCCTTCGCCCTGATGGGCAACGGCCTCGCCGCGGGCGGTCTGATGATCGCGGTGCTGGGCGGGGCGCCGCTGCTGCTGTCCCTGCCGACGGAACGGTACGTGCCCACGCACCAGTTCATGGTGACCCGGTTCGACCCGTTCATGCCCGCGTGCATGCTCACCGCGCTGCTGTGCGACGTGGCCCTGGCCTTCCTCGCGCCCACGGCGCGTGCGAGCGCCCTGTTCACGGTCTCCGGGCTGCTGCTGGTCGGCGCGATCGTCGTCTCCCTGACGAAGAACGTGCCGATCAACCGGTGGATCGCCACGGTGGATCCCGGCCGGCTGCCCGCGAACTGGGAGCAGCTCGACCCGCGGGTGCGGTGGAGCAACTGGAACCGGGTGCGGACCGCGCTGGTGGTGTGCTCCCTCGCGGTTCTCGTCGCCGTCACCGGCACCCTCCTCTGAATCCCTCCCGAAGGACCTCCCCGGTCCGTCAACGGCCTTTCAGAAAGGGCTGATCGCCCATGAGCGTGGCACCCATGACCGGTGGCCCTCCCGATCCCGAGTCGCTGCCCGCCCCGGTACGGCTCGTCCTGCTGACCAATGGGCGGCGGGTCTCCGAAGTGCTGTACGTGCTGGCGGAACTGCGGATCGCCGACCACCTCGCCGACGGGCCGCTGGAGGTGGAGCGGCTCGCCGAGAAGACCGGCACCCATGCCGACTCCCTGTACCGGGTGCTGCGCTGCGCCGCGGCGTTCGGGGTGGTCGCCGAGGAGCCCGGCCGGCGGTTCGCCGAGACGGACCTCACGGTGGGCCTGCGCAGCGACATCCCGTTCAGCGTGCGCGACCTGGTCCTGTACAACAGCTCCGAGTCGGTGCGCCTGCCGTACGGCGAGATCCTGCACACGGTCCGCACCGGCGAACCGTCGTTCGAGCATGTCTTCGGACAGGGCTTCTTCGCCTACCTGTCCGGGCACCCCGAGGCGGGCGGCCTGTTCGACCGGGCGATGACCCAGATGAGCCGCTCCACCACGCATCTGTTCCTGTCGCAGTACGACTTCACGCGCTTCGCCAGCATCGCGGACATCGGGGGCGGTCGCGGCTATTTCCTCGGCGCCGTTCTGCAGAACGTGCCGGGGGCCCGGGGGCTGCTGTTCGACCAGCCCTCCGTGGTCGCCGAGGCGGCCGAGCACCTCGCCGAGGCGGGGGTCGCCGACCGGGTCGAGGTGGTGCCCGGTGACTTCTTCGGGCCGCTGCCCGCCGGCTGCGACGCGTATCTGCTCAAGCAGGTCCTGCACGACTGGGGCGCCGACGACGCCGTACGCATCCTGCGGGGTGTTCGTAGCGCGATCGGGGACCGGCCGGAGGCGCGGCTGATCGTTCTCGACCATGTGCTGGCGCCGCCGAACCAGTGGGACCAGGGGAAGTTCCTCGATCTCGACATGATGCTCCGCTTCGGCGGGCGCGAGCGGACCCTGCCCGAGTGGCGGGAGCTGCTCGCCGCGGCCGGCTTCGACCTGGTCAACGAGCCCGTCCAGGGCCGGTGGACGGTCCTGGAGTGCCGTCCCGTCCCGTGACCGGGCGCCGTACGGCGTCCGGCGACCCCGCACCGACCATCACGAGAAAGGCATCACCATGGACGTCGATCTGACCGGAAAGAGGGTGCTCGTCACCGGCGGCACCCGCGGGATCGGCCGCGGCATCGTCCTGGCGTTCGCGCGGGCCGGCGCCAAGGTCGTCACCTGCTATCGCAGCGACGGCGAGGCGGTCGAGGGCCTGGTCAAGGAACTTGCGGCCATCGGCGGCGACCACCATGTCCTCAAGGCGGACGTCAGCGACCCGGAGGCCGTGGCGCGGCTCGTCGACGAGACGGAGGCGCGGCTCGGCGCGCTGGACGTGCTGGTGAACAACGCCGGGGTGATCAGCCATGTCCCGTTCGCGGAGCTGCCGCTGGACGAGTGGCGAAGGGTGATCGACACCAATCTGACCGCGCCCTTCCTGGTGATCCAGAAGGCGCTGCCGCTGCTGAAGGAGGGCTCCTCGATCATCACGGTCGGCTCGCGCGCCGCCGTCGTCGGCATCCCGCTGCGCGCCCACTACACGGCGGCCAAGGCGGGGCTGATCGGGCTGACCCGTTCGCTGATGAAGGAGCTGGGCCCGAAGGGCATCCGGGTCAATCTGGTCGCCCCCGGTGTCATCGAGACCGAGGAGTTCGAGAAGGCGTCCCCGGAGGAGCTGGAGCGCGTCCAGACCCGCTACCGGGGCCTGACCGGCATGGGCCGGCTCGGCCGCCCCGACGAGATCGCCGGTGCCGTGCTGTTCCTGGCGAGCGACCTGTCGGCGTATGTCACCGGCGAGACGCTTCACGTCGACGGGGGGATCTGAGCCATGGCGACCGGCAGCTTCCGGGTCCTGCTGCGGGCCGAGATCAAGCCCGGTATGGCGGAGGACTTCGAGCGCACCTGGCTGGAGGTGGGGACCGGGGTCACCGGACACCCCGCCAATCTGGGCCAGTGGTTGATGAGGAGCGACGAGGACGAGCACGTCTACTACATCCTCAGCGAGTGGGTGGACGAGCCGAGCTTCCGCGAGTTCGAGCAGAGCGATCAGCACCTGGAGCACCGCACCAGGCTGCACCCGTACCGCTCGGGCGGTGCCATGTGGACCATGACGGTGGTGCACGCGCTGGACAAGCCGCGGGCGGTGACCGGGTGAGCGACCGGATCCGCATCCTGCTGTTCTGCCGGGCCCCCGCCGAGGGGCCGGAAACCATCGAGCGGGCGTACCACGAGATCAGCCGGACGCTCGCGGAGACGCCGGGGCTGCTCGGCAACGAGCTGCTGCACTCGCTGATCGAGGACGACGCGTTCGCGGTGATGAGCGAGTGGGAGAGCCTCGAGGCCTTCCACGCCTGGGACGAGGGCCCCGACCACAAGGGCCAGACGGCAGGGCTGCGGCCCTACCAGGACCGTACCCGCCGGCCCTGGGACATGTACGCGGTCCGCGCGTCCTACTGAGAACTCCCCCCATCCGGGGCGGAGGTGATGACGCATCACCTCCGCCCCGGCTTCCGCACGTCCATCGGAGGACCTGCCATGCCGCCGACCCACGGCACACACCGGCTGCTGCTCGCCCTGCGGAGCGTGGGGCGGACCGCCGTCGACGGGCTGATCATGCTCGGGGCGTACCACGGCGCGGTGCCGCCGGCCCATCTCGCGGCTCTGCTCGGCAAGGCAGCCCGCGTACGACGCGGCCGCCGCGCCCCGCTGCGCCCGGTACCCGCGCCGCCGTCGGCACCGCCGGCCGACACCCTGCTCACCGAGGCCGAACGCCGGGCCTGGGAGCGTCTGGTGGAACGGTTCTGACGGGGCCGCGGTACGCCAGAAGGCCCGCGCCTGGGGCGGCGGGCCTTCGCGTCTGCGGGAGGTGTGTCTCGTACGGGGCACGAGCGGCGTGGGGACGTTGCCGTGCTGCGGCGGACCGTGAGCGAGCGGGTCGTCTGCGCGTCAGCGGACGGAGGGATACACGCGGTCTATCCCGTACCAGCTCGTCGGCTCGCAGTTGAGTATGTCCCTCTGCACCTGCTGTATCTCGTGGTTGGGCTCAAGGCCCAGCTCCTCCTGAAGGACGTGGCGGTAGCGGTGGAAGGTCTCCAGGGCCTCACCCCGCCGGGACGACAGATGCAGAGCGATCATTAATCGGCTCTGGAACCACTCGTGCAGGGGATGGGTGACGGTGAGCGACTTCAGCTCGGAGACGAGTTCCCGGTGCCGGCCGATCCGCAGGTCGGCGTCGATGCGAAGCTCCAGTGCGTTCATCCGCTCCTCCTCCAGGTACGCCGCGTGCCCTTCGAGCACCGGCCCGCTGCGCACGCCCCCGAATACCGGTCCCTGCCACAGGGACAACGCCCGGTGGAGAAGATCGGAAGCCCTTTCCGGACGATGTTCTTCCAGAGCGCGTCGGCCTTGACCGAGCAGGCTGCGGAAGCGCACCAGGTCGACTTTTTCCGGGTCGACGTTGAGCACATAACCGGAAGGGTCGGTTCGGGTTCGAATCATTCCTTCCCGATCGCGACCGTCGGCCCCCAGGGATTTGCGCAACTGATAGACATACGTCTGCAGGGTGGCCATCGCGGTGGGCGGCGGGTTGTGCTGCCAGAGCTCCTCGGCCAGCGTCTCCGTAAGGACCAGCTTGTTGGCGCGCAGCAGCAGAGTCGCCAGCACTCTGCGTAGTTTCGGCGCGCTGGGCGTGCAGTCGATGTCCCCTTCTCTGGCCATCAGCGTGCCCAACACCGCGAACTCCATGTTTCCCCCATCCGGATTGGATGATCCATTCCCGACACTGAGCCGCACTCAACTTCCGCGGGGCGTGCCGTGTTCACAGCAGCGGTAACGGGATTCATGAACGTTGAACCACATTTCCTGACGAAAAGCTGACACAGTTGCTCACTACCGTCGAGTAACCACGGAGATTTGACTCCGCAGGCTATCCGCACGGAAAACAACCGCTCAAGGGGGCCTAAGTAAAGGGAGGAAGTACTTTCAAACAGGGCGCCCGGATTTTGCCATCGCATTAACCGCCCCCCAGTCGAGAGAGTGCCCCTCGGTCCACAGCCGGGCCGCGGCCCACAGGGCCTCCTCGCGGTCCGCGCTCCCGGTGGCGTCCTCTCTCGCGGGCAGCAGGGCCACCGCGTCGCTCCCCCCGCGGGCCACCGCCGGATGGCGCAGGGCCAGGGTCGTCAGGGCCCGGCCGGGACCGGCCTCGACCAGCAGAACCTCGTCGTCCGCGAGCAGGGTGTCGAGCGCCGGCCCGAAGAGCACCGGGTCGGACATCTGGCGCGCCCAGAACCGCGGCCGGGTCGCCTCCTCCTCGCTCACCCGGGCCCCGGTGGCCGACGAGTACAGCGGCACGACCGGCGGTGTCAACCGGACCTCCGAGAAGGCCGGTTCGAACAGCTCGGCCGCGACCAGGGCGTGCGGGGTGTGAAAGGGCTGGGGAATGCGGGCACGCCGGGCGAGGAAGCCGTCCTCGCGCAACCTCCGCTCCACCTCGGCCAGTTGGCTCTCGGGAGCGCCCAGCACCGTCTGCCGCGGCCCGTTGACCACGGCCACGCTCACCCCGCCCACCGTGTAGGGGGCGAGTTCCTCGACAGCGGCGGCGACGGCGAGCAGTCCGCCCGCCGGAACCGGCGCGTAGGTGTGGGACCGCGCGGCCATCAGCCGCGCCCCGTCGTCCGGCCCGAGGACACCCGAGACGGTGGCCGCCGCGAGTTCGCCGACGCTGTGCCCCAGCAGGGCCGTCGGCCTCGGACCCCAGCTCTCCACCATCCGGGCCAGCGCCAGGCCGACCGCGTACAGCAGCGGCTGGCCCAGCTCGCCGGAGTCGATGGAGACGCTCGGGTCCTCGGCGAGCCACTCCTCGGTCAGCGGCTTGCCCCCGGCGGCCTCGTAGCCGGCGAAGAACTCGTCCATGGCCGCGGTGAAGGCGGGATCCCGGCGGTACAGCCCGGCCCCCATACGGGGCCGCTGGGAGCCATGGCCCGGGAAGAGGAGGGCGACCGGGCGCGGCCCGGAGCCCCGGCGGACGCGGGCCTCGGAACGGGCCGAGCGCAGCAGGGCGACCGCGCGCTCGGCGTCCCGCGCGACCACCGCGCCGCGCACGGTGTGATGCGAGGTACGGGCCCCGCCGAAGCGGCGGACCGTCGCGTCGGCGGTGTCGCCGAACTTCTCGGGCGCCGTCTTCCGCAACCAGGTGGCGAGTTCTTCCCGGAGGACCGTTTCTCCCCTCTCGTCCGGCGCCGACCAGATGAACAGCCGCGGTTCGGCGGTGCCCGAGGACCCCGCCGCGCCACCGCCACGCTCCGTCCGTCCCCCGAGGTCCTTCATCTGGCCCGTGCCTCCCGTCGGTGTACGCCTTGCTACCGGTGCCCGGACGGATGCGGATCCGGTCCGGACCGGCCAGGCAGCTCGATCGAAACACCGCTGTCTGGAAGCGTTCTAAAGGCCATCTCAGGCCATCGCGATACCTTCGGTAACGGCAGGAGCCCTCCGGGCCGCGCGCCGCGCGACCTCGTCCCTGATCGTCCGCGCGATCGTGACCAGCTCACTTCCGGGTCCGAAGATCTCGTGCACACCCGCCGCGCGCAACACCTCCGCATCGGCGGACGGCACAATTCCGCCAAGGAGCACCAGAACGTCGTCCAGCCCGGAGGATCGCAGTCCGGCCAGGATGGGCGGTACGGTCGCCAGATGGTTGCCCGAGAGGCTGGACAGCCCCAGCACCTGGGCGTCCTCGGCCAGTACGGTCCCCACGATCTGGTCGGCCGTCTGGTTGCCGACGTAGACGACCTCCATGCCCTGCTGCACCAGATAGCGGCTGACGACCATGGTCCCCCGGTAGTGGGAGTCGAGGCCGGGCTTGGCCATCACGACGCGAATGCGGTCCACTTGGCTCTCCTCGTATCGTTGCGGAACCCCGGTCGGAAGACAGCGGCGGTTCGGGACGACGGCGGTGGGGGACAACGGCGGTGCGGGACAACGCCGGTACGAAGACTCCGGGCGGCGGACGGCCGCCGCCCGGCACGGTCAGGGTCAGATGAGCGGCTGCCGCCAGCCGCCGTGGAGGGCACGGAAGACCTCCGAGCACTCCCCGAGCGTCGCCCCGGCCCGCACGGCGTCCAGCAGGGGCGGCATGGTGTTGCGGTCCGAGGCGGCCGCGTCGCGCAGGTCCTCCAGCGCCGCCCGGACCCGTGCCCCGTCCCGGCCGGCGCGCAGCCGGCGCAGCTTGTCCTGCTGTGGCTCCAGGGTCGCGGGCACCCGGAACGGGTCGATGTGCAGCGGCTCGTCGGAGCGGAAGCGGTTGACGCCGACCACCGTGCGTGTGCCGTCGTCGATGGCGAGCTGGCGGTCGTAGGCGTTGGCGAGCAGGTGCTTGTGCACCCAACCCTGTTCCACGGCGGCCACCAGACCGCCCAACGCGTCGATCCGGGCCAGCAGTTCGCACACCCGCTCCTCGACCGCGTCCGTGAGGCTCTCCACATAGTGGCTGCCCGCCAGCGGATCCGCCGTACGGTCGACTCCGGTCTCGTGGCGCAGGATGTGCTGGGTGTGCAGGGCGGTCAGCGCCGCGCTCTCGGAGGGGATGGACAGGGCCTCGTCGTAGGCGCTGACGTGCAGCGACTGGGCGCCGCCGAGCACGGCCGCGAGCGCGTGGTACGCGGCCCGGGTCACGTTGTTGAGGGGCTGCTGCGCGGTGAGCGCGGACCCGGCGGTCTGCACGTGGTAGCGCAGCATCCGGCTGCGCGGCTCGCGGGCGCCGAGGCGCTCGGCGAACACCCTGGCGTAGACGCGACGCGCCGCACGGTACTTGGCGATCTCCTCGAAGAAGTCGTTGTCCGCGCTGAAGAACGCGGTCAGCCGGCTCGCGAAGGAGTCCACGGGATGGCCGCGGCGGACCATCTCCTCCGCGGTGGCGACCGCGTGCGCCACGACCAGCGCGGCCTCCTGCACGGCGTCCGCCCCGGCCTCTCGGTAGTTGTAGCCGGTGTAGCTGATCGCGTTCCAGCGGGGCACGTGCTCGAGGCAGTACTCGACGACGTCGGTGGACAGGCGGAAGGCGAAGGCCGGCTCCAGCACGCTCGGCGCGGTCAGGACCACCGTCTCCATCATGAAGTCGTTCTGCAGGGTGCCGGCGAGGGCCTCCGGCCGGTAGCCGCGGCGTTCGGCGGCCACCAGGTACATGGCCAGCACGACTCCGGCGGCGACCGGGTGGGAGACCACGATCGAGACGCTCACCTCGTCCAGCGGGATCCCGGCGTACAGCGCGAGCATGTCCTCCACGCTGTCGACGGCGACCCCGCCCTGGCCGGCGTCCGCACGGGCCAGGGGCGCGTCGCTGTCGTAGCCCCGGTTGGTGGGGAAGTCGAAGACGGTGTTGACGGCCGTGGCCCCGTGCTCCAGGAGCAGCCGCAGCCGCCGGTTGCTGTCCTCCGGGGTGCCGAACCCGGCGAGCTGGCGCACGGCCCACGGCCGCTCGCGGTACATCAGCGGGCGCACCCCGCGGGTGAACGGCGGCTCGCCCGGCGGCTCGGGGGTGCGCACCGGATGCCGCTCGGGGGTGTAGACGGCGTCCACGGGGATCCCCGCGTCGGTGGTGGCAACGGCCACGGCATCGGTGTCCTGCGGGCGTCCGCTCATGGCAGCCGCACCACTTGGGCCGCGTAGGTGAGGCCCGCACCGAAGCCGATGAGCAGCGCGAGGTCCCCGCTCGCGGCCTGACCGACGGTGAGCATGTGCTCCATGGCCAGCGGAATGGACGCCGAACTGGTGTTGCCGGTGGTGACGATGTCGTCGGCCACCACAACATGGGCGGGCAGCTCCAGTTCCTTGGCGAGGACCTCGGTGATGCGCATATTGGCCTGGTGCGGGATGAAGGCGGCGAGGTCGTCGACGGTCACACCGGCCGCGCTCATCGCCTCCCGGGCCGTCTCGGCCATCGCGTCGACCGCCCAGCGGAAGACACGCCGCCCGTCCATCCTCATCACGGGCGGCGGACCCGCGGCATCGTGCCGGTAGTCGCCCCAGGAGCGGGTCATGACCACGGCCTCGAGCTGATCACCGTCCGCTCCCCAGACCACGGGCCCGATCCCGGGCTGCTCGGACGGTCCGAGAACCGCGGCGCCGGCCCCGTCGGCGAGCAGGAAGGCGATCTGCCGGTCCGTGGGGTCCACCAGGTCCGTCAGCCGCTCCGCTCCGACCACGAGGACATGGTCGGCCTCCCCGCCGCGGATCATCGCCGAGGCGGTGCCGACCGCGTAACAGAAGCCGGCGCAGGCGGCGTTCAGGTCGAACGCGCCCGCGCGGCGCGCACCCACCCGGTGGGCGACGTCCACGGCGACGGAGGGCAGCGAGACCAGGTTGGTCGTGGTGGCCACGATGACGCAGCCGATGTCCAGCGGATCGAGTCCCGCCGCGGCGATGGCCTTCTCGGCCGCCGCGGCGCCCATCACGGCGTGGGTCTCCTCGCGCGTGGCGAAGTGCCGGCGCCGTATCCCCGACCTGGTCTCGATCCACTCCTCGCTGGAGTCGATGGACCGGCAGATCTCACCGTTGTCCACGACCCGCTGCGGTCGGTAGCCCCCGACCCCGATGATGCGGCCGAAGCGTGGCTCCTGGCGGCAACTGGCTCGCAACACGCTCTTTCCTCTCCCTCGGGAACGTCGGCCCCGCCCGGCGCGGACCCGGCCCGGACCTGCCGCGGTCCGGGCCGCCCGCGGACGCGGGCCGGTGCGGCGATGGTCTCCGGAGCGGCTCTACGGGACATCGAGCACGACTGAAGGAAGCGCAGGTACGGCCCTCGCACGCGAGGTGGCCGGGAAGCGGGCCGGGCCGGGCGTTCAGGCGGGTCCTAGCGGCCCACCAGCGGGCGTTGCCAGGGTGGCTGGCGCTTGCCGCGCCGAGGGGCGAAAGACGTAGGAGGCGAACACGTTGAGCACCTTCTTCACCCATGGACTGAGCGTGCTGGTGCTGCTGGGCAGCGGCATCGTCTCCGGGGTCTTCTTCGCCGTGGCCGTCAGCGTCATCCCGATGGCCATGGACCTGCCCGTCGACCGCTATGTGGAGGTGCACAAACTGCTCGGCCGCAACTACGACCCGATGATGCCGATCATCGTGATCACCTCGATCCTCGGGGACGTGGTGCTGGCCGTGCTGGTGGACCGTGCCTGGATCCAGGTGCTGTTCGCCCTGTCCGGGGTGCTGCTGCTCGGGGTCTCCGTGGTCTCCCGGGCGTGCAACGTCCCCATCAACCGCCAGGTCGCCCTCGTCGACGCCGGCACCATCCCGGCGGGCTGGCAGGACCCCCGGCCGCTGTGGCGCGGCTGGCACCACCTGCGCACGGTGCTGGCGCTGCTGGGGCTGGCCCTGAACGCGATCGCGGTGGCCTGGGTGGCCGTGTGACCTCGAAGGAGCACTGACATGACCGACCGACAGCGGCCCGGGCCCCTGCCGGCCCACCGCTACCGGCCGCCCGCGACGGTGGAGCTGCCGGACCGCACCTGGCCGTCGCGGACGGCCCGCACCGCGCCGCGCTGGCTCTCCACGGACCTGCGCGACGGCAACCAGGCACTGATCGACCCGATGGGCCCGACCCGCAAGCGCCGGATGTTCGACCTGCTGGTGGCGATGGGCTACAAGGAGATCGAGGTCGGTTTCCCGGCCGCGAGCCGTGCCGACTTCGACTTCGTCCGCTCCCTCGTGGAGGACGGGGCGATCCCCGAGGACGTGACCGTCTCCGTCCTCACCCAGGCCCGCGAGGAGCTGATCGCCCGCACCGTGGAGTCGGTGGCCGGCGCGCCCCGGGCGACCGTGCACCTGTACAACGCGACCTCCCCGCTCTTCCGGCAGGTCGTCTTCGACACCGACCGGGCCGGCTGCACCGCGATCGCCGTGGAGGGCACCCGGCACGTGATGGCGTACGCCGAGAAGACCCTGGGGCCGGAGACCGACCTGGGTTTCGAGTACTCGCCGGAGCTGTTCACCGACACCGAATCCGACTTCGCGCTGGAGATCTGCGAGGCGGTGATGGACGTCTGGCAGCCCGGTCCCGACCGGGAGATCATCCTCAACCTGCCCGCGACCGTCGAGCGCGCCACCCCGAACGTCTACGCCGACCAGGTCGAGTGGATGAGCCGCCACCTGTCCCGTCGCGCCTGGGTGTGCCTGTCGGTGCACCCGCACAACGACCGGGGCACCGCGGTCGCCGCGGCGGAACTGGCGGTGCTGGCCGGCGCGGACCGGGTGGAGGGCTGTCTGTTCGGGCAGGGCGAGCGCACCGGGAACGTGGACCTGGTGACCCTGGGGCTCAACCTCTTCAGTCACGGGATCGACCCGCGGGTCGACTTCTCCCGGATCGACGAGGTCCGCCGTGTCGCCGAGGAATGCACACAGCTGCCGGTGCCGCCGCGCCACCCGTACGCGGGCGACCTCGTCTACACGGCGTTCTCCGGCTCGCACCAGGACGCCATCGCCAAGGGGTTCGCGGCGATGGAGCGCACGGCCGCCGCGACCGGCACCCCCGTGGAGCGGCTGCCGTGGGCGGTGCCCTACCTGCCGATCGACCCGCGCGACGTGGGCCGCAGCTACGAGGCGGTCATCCGGGTCAACAGCCAGTCCGGCAAGGGCGGTGTGGCGCATGTGCTGCGCACCGAGCACCGCCTCAGGCTGCCGCGGCGGTTGCAGATCGAGTTCTCCCGGGTGATCCAGTCGCACACCGACGCGGCGGGCGGCGAGGTCACCCCGGCCGAGATCTGGGCGGCCTTCACCGCCGAGTATCTGCCGGGGCCCGCCCCGGGGGCCTCGGGCCTGGAACTGCTCACCCACCATCTGCTCACCGAGCCGGACGGCCGGGTGGCGCTCACCGTCCGAGTGCGGCTCGCAGGTGCCGTACGGGAGTTGACGGGCACGGGCACCGGTCCCGTCGACGCCTTCGCCCGCGCCCTGGCCGGGGCCGGGCTGCCGCTGCGGGTCCTGGACTACGCCGAGCACGCGCTGGCGTCCGGCGGCGACGCCCGCGCCGCCGCGTACGTGGAGTGCGAGGCGGACGGGCGCACGGCGTGGGGGGTGGGCATCGACGCCAACCTGGTGCGTGCCTCGCTCGCCGCCATGGTCAGCGCGGCCCGCCGCGTCCACCGGTGACCGCCCCGACGGGGTCCGCTCCCAGCCGAAAGGACGGAACGTGATCACAACAGGCTTGCCCGGACCTGCCGAGGAGCCGCCCCCGGTGCGGCTCCTGGACGCCGAGGGCCGCAGGGTCGAGGACCCCCGCTGGCCCCTGGACCTGTCCGCCGGGGAGGAGCGGTCGCTGTACCGGGACATGGCGCTCCTGCGGCGGTTCGACGCGGAGGCGACCACCCTGCAACGGCAGGGCGAACTCGGCCTGTGGGCCTCCCTGCTCGGCCAGGAGGCGGCCCAGATCGGCGCGGGCCGGGCCCTGGACCTGCGGGACTTCGTCTTCTCCAGTTACCGGGAGCACGGCATCGCCTGGTGCCGCGGCGTGGACCCGGTCGGAATGCTCGGCTTCTGGCGGGGCACCGCCCACGGCTGCTGGGACCCGTACCAGGCGGGCATGGCCAACTACCAGGTGGTGGTGGGCGGGCACGCCCCGCACGGGGTCGGCTACGCGATGGGCCTGCAGCGGGACGGGGCGGACGGCGCGGTCCTGGTGTGCTTCGGCGACGGCGCGACCAGCCAGGGCGACGTCAACGAGGCCTTCACCTTCGCCTCGGTCTACGGCGCCCCCGTGGTCTTCTACTGCCAGAACAACCAGTGGGCGATCTCCGAACCCCTGGAGCGGCAGACGCGCGTGCCGCTGTACCGGCGGGCCCTGGGCTTCGGCTTCCCCGGGATCCGGGTCGACGGCAACGACGTCCTGGCGTGTCTGGCGGTGGCCCGGGGCGCGCTGGAGCACGCCCGCTCGGGGGCGGGTCCGGTGCTGGTCGAGGCGGTCACGTACCGGATGGCCCCGCACACCACGTCCGACGACGCGACGCGCTACCGCTCGGGCGAGGAGGTGGAGGACTGGGCGGCCCAGGACCCCCTGACCCGGATGCGGGCGTATCTGGAGTCCACCGGGCGGGCCGACACCGGCTTCTTCAAGGAGGTCGACGAGGAGGCCGGGGCGCTGGCGGTACGGGTGCGCGGCGGCTGCCGGGCGATGCCGGACCCGCCCCCGACGGCGATCTTCGACCATGTCTACGCCGGCCCGCACGCCCTCCTCGACGCCCAGCGCGAGGAGTTCACCGCCTTCCAGGCCCAGTTCGAGGACGCATCCTGACCGAGCGGAGGACCGGCATGACAGCGACGACCCTGGCCCAGGCGCTCAACCTGGGGCTGCGCAAGGCACTCGAGGGCGACCGGAAGGTCCTCGTGATGGGTGAGGACGTAGGCCGGCTCGGCGGTGTCTTCCGGATCACCGACGGGCTGCACAAGGACTTCGGGGAGGACCGCGTCGTCGACACCCCGCTCGCCGAGTCGGGCATCGTCGGCACCGCGGTGGGCCTGGCCTTCCGGGGCTACCGGCCGGTCTGCGAGATCCAGTTCGACGGGTTCGCCTACCCCGCGTTCGACCAGATCGTCTCCCAGCTCGCCAAGGTCCGCACCCGGACGCGGGGACGGGTGGCGATGCCGGTCGTCGTGCGGATCCCCTACGGCGGCGGCATCGGCGCGGTGGAGCACCACAGCGAGTCCCCCGAGGCGTACTTCGCGCACACGGCGGGCCTCAGGGTGGTCTCACCGGCGAACCCGGCCGACGCGTACTGGATGATCCAGCAGTCCGTCGCCTGCGACGACCCGGTGATCTTCCTGGAGCCCAAGCGCCGCTACTGGGACCGGGAGGAGTTCGACCCGGGTACCGGTGCCCCGCTGCCGCTGCACACGGCACGGGTCGCCCGGCCGGGCGGGGACGTCACCCTCGTCGGCTACGGCCCCACCGTGCGCGTCTGTCTGGACGCGGCGGCGGCCGCCGCCCAGGAGGGGCACAGCGCGGAGGTGATCGATCTGCGCTCGCTCTCCCCACTGGACACGGACACCGTCGCCGCGTCGGTCGCGAGGACGGGCCGGCTGGTCGTGGTGCACGAGGCGCCGGGCTTCCTCGGCCCCGGCGCGGAACTCGCCGCGTCGATCGGCGAGCGCTGCTTCTACGCCCTCCAGGCACCGACGCTCCGGGTGACGGGGTACGACACCCCGTACCCGCCGTCCCGGCTGGAGGACGCCTATCTCCCGGACCTGGAAAGGGTGGTGGACGCGGTGCACCGCTCCCTGGCCTACTGAGCCCCGGACACCGCCCACATCCACGACGCGGGCCGGACCGTCCTGCCACGACGGCCCGGCCCGCCCTCCCGTGCCCTGGTCAGGGTGTCTTGGGCGCCAGGTCGGCCGGGACGTCGCGCCAGACCTCGCCGGCCAGCCGGTGGTAGTCGGCGCGCCAGCCGACGAGGGCGGCGCTCATCTGCTCCTGGAACTTCGGCGGAAGCGCGGCGAGCGCCGCGTCGGTCACGACCGGGTCCAGGCCCTCGTCCGTCCAGGCCGAGATCAGCCAGGTCGGCGGCCGGTACGCGCCGCCGTCACCGTCCTGGGCGCCCCCCGGCCCCTGGGGGCCGCCACCGGGGCCACCGCCCTGCCCGCGGCCCCCGCCGCCCTGGCCGCCGGCGATCTCCTCCGGCCGGACCCGGTCCACCAGGACCGGCACTATGTGCTTCTCCTCCAGCTCGAGATGCCGGTCGAGATGAGCCAGAAGACGCTCGGTCGCGGCCCGGGCCGCCTGGATCGCGTCGGCCTGCGGCAGCCGCTCCATCTGCCGGGTGATCTCCTCGAGCTCTCGGTCGAGGTCCGCGTGGTCCTCCTCCAACTCCGTCATGACGGGCGCGAGTTCCCCGGCGCGCGACGTGACCAGCGGGAAGAGGCTGTCGTCCTCGTTCTCGCTGTGGTCGGCGAGCGCCCAGTGGTAGAGCTTCCAGTGTCCGGCCAGGCGCTGCGCCTGCTCGGCGTCGTGCGGGTTCAATGCGGCCAGGGCGTGCGGGAAGCGGGCGGCGTCGCGTCGTAACGCGTGGTGGATCATGAGAAAGGACGTCGCCGCGGTGATCTTCCCCTCGGCGTCCAGCTGGAACCCTTCGGACATGCGTGACTCCTTGCGGTGGTCGGTGCCATTCAGGGGCCGGCGCGGGCAGGCGGCCGGCTTCACGCGTCGTGGCCCCGGCCCCGCGCGGGCGGCGCGGGACCGGGGCGCACAGGATGGATCGGGTGACCGGGAGGGCGTTCGGACGACCGGTGGGCCGTCAGAACGCGGTGAGGTACCGCTCGATCTCCCAGTCTCCGACCCGCCGGTGGTACGCGGCGAACTCGCTCTGCTTCAACTGGGCGTAGTAGTCCACGAATTCGCCGCCCGACACCTTACCGAAGGCCTCCCTGAGAACGGGGTCGGCGCTGACGGCTGCGGCCGCGTCGGCGAGGGTCGCGGGGAGCGCGGGGGCGGTGTCCCGGCCCCCGTCGCGCTCCAGGTTCGCCTCGTTGGGCGCCCCCGGGTCCATCCCGTGGTCGATGCCGTCGAGACCGGCCGCGAGCAGCGCGGTCATGGCCAGATAGGGGTTGGCGGAGGAGTCGACGCAGCGTGCCTCCACCCGGCCCGGGGCGGGCACCCGCAGCATCTGGGTGCGGTTGTTCCCGCCGTACGTGGCCCAGGTCGGCGCCCAGCTGGAGCCGGAGGCGGTCGCGTCGCGCGCCGCGAGCCGCTTGTAGGAGTTGACGGTGGGACAGCCGAAGCCGACGACCCCGGGCGCGTGCGCGAGCACCCCGGCGATGAACGAGTAGCCGAGGTCGGACATCCCGAGTCCCCGGCCGTCGTTGGCCCCGCGGAAGAGTTCGGTGCCCGAGGCGCGGTCCCACAGGCTCATGTGCAGATGCAGTCCGCTGCCGGTGAGATGACCGAAGGGCTTCGGCATGAAGGTCGCGAGCAGCCCCGCCTCACGGGCCAGCATCTGCACCAGAAAGCGGAAGAGGATCACACGGTCGGCGGTGACGAGCGCGTCGGCGTACGCGAAGTCGTGCTCGAACTGCCCGCCTGCGTCCTCGTGGTCGTTGGAGTAGTTGCCCCAGCCGAGCGCGGTCAGGGCCCGGCTGACGGCCGCGACATGGTCGAGGGAGCGGCCGAGCCCCCGGGCGTCGTAGCACGGCAGGTCCGCGGTGTCCTCGTCGTCCGCGATCGCGATGCCGCCGTCGGGGGTGCGCCGGACGAGGAAGTACTCCGGTTCGGCACCGACCTTGAACTGCATGCCCCGGTCCGCGAGCGCGGCGAGCCGGCGCCGGAGGATCACCCGTGGGGCGTACGGCCAGGGGGCGCCGCCGACATGCGGGTCGCACATGACCGCGGCCAGGCCGGTGCGCCAGGGCAGCACGGTGTACGTGGACACGTCCGGGACGGCCACCAGGTCGGGGTCGGCCGGGGACTGGCCGATGGCGCCCACGGCGTGGCCCGCGAAGCCGAGGCCCTCCTCGAGCAGCTCGGGGACGGCCGCGGCGGGGACGAGTTTGCAGCAGGGCTTGCCGTCGATGTTGACGAACAGGGCGAGGACGAACTCGATGTCGTCTCGGGCGACGGCGTGCAGGAAGTCCTCGGCGGACTCGGGCGGTTCGGGCAGCCGGGGCACGACGGGGTGTCCGTATCCGAACATCAGAGGTTCACCTGCACCCGGTAGTGCTCCAGCCACATGTTGAGGCTGAGGAGCATCTCGATGTCCAGCCGGCAGATCCACGCCCAGACCCCGGGGCGGCCCGCGACGTGCTGGGGGTCGGCGGCGACGGCGCGTGCGGCGGGGAGATTGACGAAGGGCCGCACGGGGGCGTTCGGGTCGGCGAGCACATCGCGCAGCTGGCGGCACAGTTCGGTGAGGTAGCCGAGGTCCTGGGTGACCGGGTAGGGGCTCTTCTGCCGGTCGAGGACGGACGCCGGGACCAAGTCCTTCGCGATCGAGCGCAGCAGGCTCTTCTCGCGGCCGTCGTGGTTCTTCATCGCCCAGGGGGTGTTGAAGACGTAGTCGACGAACTCGTGGTCGCAGTACGGCACCCGCATCTCCAGGGCAGGTCCCATGCCGAGCCGGTCGCTGCGGTCCAGGAGCACGCCCAGCCAGCGGGTCAGATGCAGATGGATGACCTCCCGCATGCGCCGCTCGTGGGCGTCCTCGCCGGGCAGGACGGGGACGTCCGCGAGGGCTTCGCGGTAGCGCTGGGCCACATAGCCGCGCAGGTCGAGCTTCTGGAGCAGGCCCGGGTCGAGCAGCCCGAGGCCGAGGCCGGGGTGGGTGGGGTCGAAGACGTGCATGATGGCCATCCACGGGAAGGTCTCGGCCGAGACCACCTGCTCGTTGTGCACCCACTGGAAGCCGCCGAAGACCTCGTCGGCGGTCTCGCCGGACAGGACCATGGTGGCCTTCTCGCGCACGGCCTTCGACAGCAGATAGGCGGAGGCGTCCATGTCGCCGAACATCGTCGGCATGTCCTGGGTGACGATGGTGGCCAGCCGGACCTCGGGCGCGGCGAGTTCGGCGGCGGGCAGCGCGATCTCCTCGTGGAGCGCGCCGACGTGCCGGGCCATCTCGGCCGCGTACGGGGCGTCCGAGGTGCCGCGCATCTCGTCGGCGCGGAAGCCGTCCGCGCCGGTCAGCGTGAGGGAGAAGGTCCGCAGCCGCGGCTCGTCGTGCTCGGCGACCCAGCGGGCGGCGAGCGCGGTCAGCACGCTGGAGTCGAGGCCGCCGGAGAGCAGGATGCCGCGCGGCACATCGGCGACGAGCTGCCGGGCGACGACCGCCTCCAGGCGCTCGCGGATCTGCGCGACGGTGGTGGGCAGGTCGTCGGTGTGCGGGCGGGCCGTCAGCTCCCAGTAGCGGTGCTCGCTGACGCCCTTGCGGCTGAAGCGGAGCACGCTGCCGGGAAGCACCTCGCGGATGTCGCCGTAGATCGAGGTGCCCGGGGACTTGGTCTGGGCGAGCAGTTCGCGCAGCCCGTCGCCGTCCACGACGGTGGCGATGTCGGGGTGGGCGAGCAGCGCCTTGGCCTCGGAGCCGAAGACGATGCCGGTGGGCGTCAGCTTGTACAGCAGCGGCTTGATGCCCATCTGGTCGCGGATCAGCACCAGTTCCTCGCGCCGGGCGTCCCAGACGCCGAAGGCGAACATGCCGTTGAAGTGCTCGCCGCACTTCTCGCCCCACTCCAGATAGCCGCGGATCACGACCTCGGTGTCGCAGCGGGTGCGGAACCGGTGGCCGCGTGCCTCCAGTTCGGTGCGCAGCTCACGGAAGTTGTAGATCTCCCCGTTGTAGGTGACGGCGGCGAGCAGCCGCCCGTCCTCCTCCACGACCATGGGCTGCCCGCCGCCGGGGATGTCGATCACCGCGTTGCGGGTGTGCCCGAAGCCCGCGTGGGCGCTCACCCAGACGCCGTCCCCATCCGGGCCACGGCAGGCCAGGGTGTCCGTCATGGCTCGTACGACCGGCCGCTCGGCGGAAATATCGCGCTCGAAGTCGGCCCATCCGGCGATTCCGCACATGCCTTCTGGCTCCTTCCTCCAGTGCCCGCCCCAGCGGCGGGCCTGGCCATCACCGCAACCCGCCCCATGGTGGTCGTGGTCGTTCGAGGCGATCTGGTGTCCCGGTAGGCGTCGCGGCGGGGGGCGCGTCCGGGTCCCGCTGGGCGCGCTCCGCCGGGGCGTCCGTCTCGTGCGCGATCGGCGGCCGCGGCGTGCGCAACGTCGTTGCAACGTGCCGTGTGCTGGAATCCGCGCGTGACGATGGACGTGATCCCGCGCGTGGAGCTGACCCCCGCGGCCGCCGAGCTGGTGCGGCGGCTGCGGGAGAACCACGGGCCGCTGATGTTCCACCAGTCCGGCGGCTGCTGCGACGGCAGCGCCCCGATGTGCTACCCGAAGGGCGAGTTCCGCACCGGCGGCTCGGATGTGCTGCTCGCGGAGCTGGAGGTCGACGGGGTCGACGAGCCGGTCGGTTTCTGGATGTCGAGGAACCAGTACGAGCTGTGGAGTCACACCCGGCTGATCGTCGACGTCGTCTCCGGCCGGGGCAGCGGATTCTCCCTGGAAGCACCCGAAGGAGTGCGTTTTCTCATCCGTTCACGCGTCGTAGACGCCTGAACACCGCACGCGACACCGCGTTCTGCTGCACTTCCCCTGAGTCCTGCGCACGTTGACGAGACATCAGGGGGAAACATGGGGCCTCGCGACAGACGGCTCAGAACGGTACTGACGGTTCTCGTGGCATGGAGCGCACTGGCCGGTGCGGCCCTTGTGGGGGCGGCACCGGCCACTGGTGTGCAGAGCACCCGGACGATCGCTCCCGGCGTCCGGTACAGCCAGTTCGACATCCCCGCGGCCCACGGGACGGCCCGCGCCCATCTGGTCACCGTGGACCTGCGGGATCCCCGCGTGCGGGTCGACCTGCTCCATCCGGGCGCCGTCGCCGCCCGGGCCACCGTCTCGCGGCTCGCCGGCCCGCGCGGCGCGGTCGCCGGGATCAACGGCGATTTCTTCGACATCTCCGAGACCCAGCACCCGGGGGTGGAGGCGACCGGCTCCAGCGACGGTCCGGCGATCGCGGGCGGGCACCAGCTCAAGGGCGCCGTGCCGAACGGGCAGCGCTTCGGGCCGGCCCTGCCGCCGGGTGCCGACACCCAGGACGTGCTCGGGGTGGGCACCGACCGCAGGGCCCGCCTGGACCGGCTGTCCCTGAGCGGCTCGGTGCGCACGTCCCATGGACGGCTGACGCTGGGCGGGTTCAACCAGTACGCGCTGCCGGTGGGGTCGATCGGGGCGTACACCTCGGACTGGGGCGCGGTCTCACGGATGCGGGCGGTCTGCGGTACGGACACCGACCGGGCCGCGCCGTGCAGCACGGACACCTACGAGGTGACGGTCAGGAAGGACCACGTCGTCGCCGCGGCCGCCCGGCCCGGTGGCGGCCCCGTCGCCGTCGGCACCACGGTGCTGGTCGGCCGCGAGGCGGGGGCCCGGTATCTGCGCACGCTGTACAAGGGCGAGCGGGTCCAGGTGCGGGAGCGTCTGGTGGCGGCCTCGTCCGGGATCCCGTACCGCTTCGCCATCGGCGGCTTCCCGGTGCTGCGGGGCGGCGTGCCGTCGGCGGGCCTCGACAACAAGACGTCCGC
Organism: Streptomyces sp. NPDC093261; assembly: GCF_044753645.1. NCBI lineage: Bacteria > Bacillati > Actinomycetota > Actinomycetes > Kitasatosporales > Streptomycetaceae > Streptomyces > Streptomyces sp. NPDC093261. The sequence continues at coordinate 156,056 of NZ_JBIVNO010000014.1, read as the reverse complement.
CGTGCGTACCGCGGTGGGCATCGGGGACGGCGGCCGGCGCCTGCTGCTCCTCGCGCTCGACGGCGCTGCCGCCTACCGCAGCGGTCTCACCGTCGCCGAACTCGCCACCACGCTACGGGGGCTGGGCGCGACCGACGGCTTCAACCTGGACGGCGGCGGCTCCACGACGCTGGTCACCCGGCTCGGTGGCGAGAGCGCGGTGACCGTGCGCAACCACCCCAGCGGGGGCGCCGAACGCGCGGTACCCAACGGGATCGGGGTCTTCTCCGCCTTCTGACGTCCGCTCGGGACAGCCGCCCCTGACGGTCGCCTCCCGGCGGTCAGGGGCGCAGGCCCCCGATGATCTGCGCCGTCGCCGCGAGGCCCTGGTGGAACGTCGGCGCCATGCTGGAGCCGGCCAGGAAGAAGCCGAGCAGTATGCAGATCAGGGCATGGGAGATCTTCAGCGCGCCGTTGCGGATGAAGATCACTGCGATGATCAGGAGCAGCAGCACCACAGAGATGGACACGGCCATCGTCACCCTCCTTCGCCACGCCCACGGCGCGGCTTTCGGCCGCAAGTGTGGCGTAGTGAAGGGTTGGCCCGGGCGGCTGACGTGTCCCCCGAACGTGTGGTTCTACGGCCGCTCGTGGGAATCGACGAAGGACTCCAGGCCACCGGGGCCGTCCGTGTTGACAGAGTCGACGCCGGCGTCCAGCGGTTCGTTCCACAGCGCCTTCCGGGCCGGGCCTGCGACATCGGGCGCGGCCCGGAAGCGCACCCTGTGCCGGCGCGCGTGTGCCGGGGCGACGGTGTCACGCCCAACCCGCGTGACAGGGAGGGAAGTCGGCCGGACCGCCACTGCCGGGTCACCTCCCCGGCGCGGCGGGCACAGGACGGGCCCGCCGCCCTGCCGGGAGACGGGCCCGTTCCTCGGTGCCGTCTACAACGGGGGCCGCAGATCGGCCAGTTCGGCCACTGTCGCGCGGTGGCGCCCGGCGGTGCCGTAGGCGATCGCATCCGCCTTCGCCCGCTTCAGATACAGATGGACCGGATGCTCCCAGGTCATCCCGATCCCGCCGTGGAGCTGGACAGCCTCCTCGGCGGCGTGCACCGCGACAGGCGCGGCGTACGCCGCCGCGACGGCGACCGCGACATCCGTGTCCGCGCTGCCCGTCGCGAGCGCGTCGGCGGCGTTGCGCGCGGCAGCCCGCACGCCCACGACCTCCAGCCACAGTTGCGCGAGCCGGTGCTTGAGCGCCTGGAACCCGCCGACGGGCCGGTTGAACTGCTTGCGCTCCTTCAGATAGCGCACGGTCTCCGTCAGGCACCAGTCGGCGAGGCCGAGTTGCTCGGAGGCAAGCAGTCCGGCCCCGGCCCGCAGGGCCCGTCGCACCGCCGTCCCGGCGTCCTCCGTGAGACGGCGTCCGGGCGCCCCGTCGAGAGTGACGGTGGCGAGGGGCCGAGTGAGGTCGAGGGACACCCGCGGGGTGGCGGTCACGGCGGCCGCGTCCACCGCGTACAGGGCGCCGTCCTCGGCCGGGACGAACAGCTCATCGGCGACGGCCGCGTCCGCGACGGCGGCCACCTCCCCGCGCAGCAGGCCGCCGTCCTGTCGTACGACGCCGGAGGCGCCCTCGAAACCGGCGGACAGCCCGACCGCGAGGACGCCCACCTTACGGCCGGACGCCAGCTCCGCCAGCAGCCCGGCGGCCTCGTCGCTCTCGCAGGCCAGCAGGGCCTCGGTCGCCACCACGGCACTCGTCAGATACGGCACCGGAGCGACCGAACGCCCGAGCTCCTCCAGGACGACGGCTGCCTCGCGGTGCGAGGCGCCCTGGCCGCCGAGGGACTCCGGCACCAGCAGCCCGGCGAGGCCCATGCCCTCCGCGAGCGCCTTCCACAGGGCGCGGTCGTGCGGGGCCTTGGACTCGGCACGGGCGAGGACGCCCGCGGGATCGCAGTGGTCGTCGAGGAGGTCACGGACGGCGGCGCGCAGCGCCTCTTCCTCCTCCGAGTACAGCAGATCGGGCTGCGTCGGCTGGGAGTTCATCGGGACAGGTCCTTCCACGCGACGTCCTTGTCGGTGCGCGCCTCGGCGGGCAGGCCGAGGACACGCTCGGCGACGATGTTCAGCAGAACCTCGCTGGTCCCGCCCTCGATGCTGTTGCCCTTGGCACGCAGATAGCGGTAACCGGCGTCGCGGCCGGTGAAGTCGACGAGCTCGGGCCGGCGCAGCGTCCAGTCGTCGTAGAACAGGCCCTCCTCGCCGAGGAGTTCCACCTCCAGACCGCTGATCTCCTGGTTGAGGCGGGCGAAGGCGAGCTTCATGCCGGAGCCCTCGGGGCCGGGCTGGCCCGCGGAGAGCTGCTGGCGCAGCCGCTCGCCGGTGAGCCGGACGACCTCGGCCTCGACCCACAGCGTCAGCAGCCGCTGGTGCAGGTCGTGGGTGCGCAGTTCGGGCCGCTCGCGCCAGGTGCCGGCGACCGGGCCGATCATGCCGCCCTCGCGGGGTATCCGCATGCCGCCGATGGACACGCGCTCGTTCATCAGCGTGGTCTGCGCGACGCGCCAGCCGTCGCCGATCCCGCCGAGGCGGCGGGCGTCGGGGATGTGGACGTCGGTGAGGAACACCTCGTTGAACTCGGCCTCGCCGGTGATCTGCCGCAGGGGCCGGACCTCGACGCCGGGGTCGGTCATGTCGCAGATGAAGTAGGTGATGCCCTGGTGCTTGGGCACGTCCGGGTCCGTACGGGCGATGAGGATGGCCCAGCGGGCGAGATGGGCGCTGGAGGTCCACACCTTCTGCCCGTTGACCACCCAGTCCCCCGCGTCGTCGCGGACGGCGCGGGTGCCGAGCGCCGCGAGGTCGGAGCCCGCACCCGGCTCGCTGAACAGCTGGCACCACACCTCCTCACCCGTCCACAGGGGCCTGAGGTAGCGGCGCTTCTGCTCCTCGGTGCCGTAGCGGAGGATCGTCGGCGCGGCCATGCCGAGGCCGATGCCGATGCGCCGCGGGTCGTTGTCGGGCGCGTCCGCGGCCTGGAGTTCGGCGTCGACGACCGTCTGGAGCGCGCGCGGGGCGCCGAGGCCGCCAAGGCCCTCCGGGTAGTGCACCCAGGCGAGTCCGGCGTCGAAGCGGGCCCGCAGGAAGTCGAGGCGGTCGGTGCCGGCGGGCGGGTGGGCGGCCAGCAACGCGCGGGTGCGCTCGCGCAGTTCGGCTGCGTCGGTCATACGGCGGCTCCGTTCTCCGGTACGACGGCGATCCGGCCGGTGGTGAGGCCGTCGGCGACGCGCTGCACGGCGTCCGCGGCCCCGCTCAGCGGCACCCGCTCGCTCACCAGCGGCTTGACGGCGCCCCGTGCGGCCAGCTCGGTGAGCTGCTCGTGGCAGTGCTGGATCAGCTTCGGGTTCTTGGTGTTGTACAGGCCCCAGTGCAGACCGAGGATGGAGTAGTTCTTGACGAGGGCGTGGTTGAGCGCCGGGCTGGGGATGTGACCGCTGGCGAAGCCGACCACGACGATCCGTCCCTCGAAGGCGACGACCTTCGCGGACTGCGCATAGGCCTCCCCGCCCACCGGGTCGTAGATCACGTCGGCGCCCCGGCCGCCGGTGGCCTCCTTCACGGCGGCGATGACGTCCTCGGCGCGGCGGTCGATCACGAAGTCGCAGCCCAGCTCGCGGGCCACGGCGGCCTTGTCGGCGCCGCCGACGACGCCGATGACGGTGGCGCCCGCGGCCTTGCCGAGCTGGACGGCCGCGCTGCCGACCCCTCCGGCGGCGGCGTGGACGAGCAGCGTCTCGCCGGCCTCGAGACCGGCCCGTCGGTGCAGGCCGAACCAGCCCGTCTGGTAGCCGATGTGCAGGGCCGCGGCCTCGGCGTCGTCGAGGGTCTCGGGAGCGGGCAGGACGGCCGCGGCATCGGCGACGGCGTACTCGGCGAAGCCCCCGTGCGGCAGCGCCGGGTTGGCGATCACCCGGCGTCCGTCCTCGGTCTCCCCGCAGATCTCCACGCCCGGTGTGAACGGCAGCGGCGGCCTGACCTGGTACTGGCCGCGGCACAGCAGCGCGTCCGGGAAGTTGATGTTCGCGGCCCGCACCTTCAGCAGGACCTGGCCGTGGCCGGGCGTGGGCGGCTCCACCTCCGCCGGCCGCATCACCTCGCTCGGTTCGCCGTTCTCGTGCACTTGCCATGCCTGCATGCGCGGCCTCCAGAGGGCTGTGCCGGTTGTGTTCGCCTGACCGGGTCGGTCGCATACTAAGCGGTCGCTTGCCGATCAGGGAACAGGAAGAGAACAGTCGCGCGCGTCACTGCCGACGGGGCCGCGCCCGGACATGCATCCGCTCGCCCTGGGGCCCGAACAGGCTGAGAAACTCGACCGGCCCTTCCCCGGTCGAGCCGAACCAGTGCGGCACCCGGGTGTCGAACTCGGCGGCCTCGCCGGACCCCAGCACCACATCGTGCTCGCCCAGCACGAGCCGGAGCCGGCCGGAGAGCACATACAGCCACTCGTAACCCTCGTGCGTCCGCAGGTCCGGTTCGAGCCTGCGCTGCGGCTCGACCACCTTGAAGGCCTGGAGCCCGCCGGGCTGGCGGGTGAGCGGCCAGTGGGTGCGGCCATGGCGGACGATCGGCTCGCCGCGCACCCGCGGGTCCCGCACCGCCGGGGCGCCGACCAGTTCGTCCAGCGGCACATCGTGGGCCTGTGCGATCGGCAGCAGCAGTTCGAGGCTGGGCCTGCGCAGGCCCGACTCCAGGCGCGAGAGCGTGCTGACGGAGATGCCCGTCGTCTCCGACAGCGCCGCGAGTGTCACCTCCCGCTCCCTGCGCAGCCGCCGCAGCCTCGGGCCCACGCCCGCGAGGACCTCGTCCATGCCCATGGCCCTCATTGCAGTTCCGGCAAATAGGTTTGTCAATGCCGCAGTGTCCGGGCCACGGTTCCGGCGGAGGTGGTCACCATGACCGAGAAGAGCAGCGGGACCTACGAGGTGGTCGTCGTCGGAGGCGGGCCGGCCGGACTGTCGGCGGCCCTGGTCCTGGGCCGGGCACGGCGCCGCACGCTCGTCGTCGACGCGGGCGAGCCGCGCAACGCGCCCGCCGCGCATCTTCAGGGCTATCTGTCCCGGGACGGCATGCCGCCGGCCGAGTTCCTCGCGGTGGGCCGCGCGGAGATCGCGCGCTACGGCGTGGAGCTGGTCCGGGACCGGGCGGTGGACGCCGTCCGGGGCGCGGACGGCGAGTTCGACGTGACGCTCGCGCAGGGACGGTCCGTGCATGCCCGCCGGCTGGTGGTCGCCACCGGCCTGCGGGACGAGCTGCCACGGGTGCCCGGGATGGCCGAGCGGTTCGGGCGCGATGTGCTGCACTGCCCGTACTGCCATGGCTGGGAGGTGCGCGACCGGCCCTTCGGAGTGCTCGCGACCAGCCCGCTGAGCGCGCACCAGGCACTGATGGTCTCCCAATGGTCGAAGGACGTGACCCTGTTCCTGCACACGGTCGCCGAGGAGGAGCTGTCCGGCCCGGACCGGCGCAGGCTGGCGGCGGCCGGGGTCGGTGTGGTGCCCGGCGAGGTGGCGGGGCTGGTTGCCGACGACGACCGGCTCACCGGGGTCCGGCTCGTGGACGGGACGGTCCACGAACGCTCGGTGCTGTTCGTCGCGCCCCGCGCCGTGCCGCGCACCGGCCTGTTCGAGCGGCTGGGCGCCGAGCTGAGCGAGACCCCCTTCGGCAGCTACCCGGTGGTGGACGGGCAGGGGCTGACGACCGTGCCCGGTCTGTGGGCGGCGGGAAACGCCACCGGTTTCGCGGAGCAGATCGTCAACGCGGCCAGCCGCGGGTACCGGGCGGGGGCCGCGATCAACGGGGAACTGCTCATGGCGGACCTGGACGCCGCCGCCTGGGTGTAGACCCGCCGCCCGCGGTGCACCATGACTGCATGCTCCTCGCCCGGCTGGCCCGTGTGTCCCGGGAGGTCGCCGCCACCTCGGCGCGCTCCCGGAAGATCGCGCTGCTCGGCGAGCTGTTCCGGGACGCCGACGCGGACGACGTGCCGATCGTCATCCCGTATCTGGCCGGTCGGCTGCCCCAGGGGCGGCTCGGCATCGGCTGGAAGCTCCTCGGGCAGCGGATCGCTCCCGCCGCCGAGCCCACGCTCACCGTGCGGGACGTGGACGCCCGGCTGAGCGGAATCGGCGCGGTCACCGGCCCCGGCTCCCAGGCCGAGCGCAAGCGGCTGGTCGGTGAGTTGCTGGCGGCGGCCACCGAGGACGAGCAGCGGTTCCTGACCGGGCTGCTGACCGGTGAGGTGCGCCAGGGCGCGCTGGACGCCCTGGCCGTGGAGGGACTGGCCGAGGCGACGGGGGCCGGCCCGGTGGACGTCCGGCGGGCCGTCATGCTCGCCGGATCGCTGCAGACCGTGGCGCAGGCCCTGCTCGCCGAGGGCCCGGCGGCCCTCGCCACCTTCCGGCTCACCGTCGGCCGGCCCGTGCTGCCCATGCTCGCGCACACCGCGTCGTCCGTGGCCGAGGCCATCGGCAAGCTCGGCGCGTGCGCCGTCGAGGAGAAGCTCGACGGCATCCGCGTGCAGGTCCACCGCGACGGCGACGACGTACGGATCCACACCCGCACCCTCGAGGACATCACCGCCCGGCTGCCGGAGATCACGACGGCGGCCCTGGGGCTGGCGGGCGAGCGGTTCGTCCTGGACGGCGAGGTCATCGCGCTGGACGAGAACGGACGGCCGCGGTCGTTCCAGGAGACGGCCGGACGGGTCGGCTCCCGGCTGGACGTGGCGACCGCCGCCGCGGCCGTCCCCGTCTCCCCCGTCTTCTTCGACGCACTGTCGGTGGACGGCAGGGACCTGCTGGACCTGCCCCTCGCCGATCGCCATGCGGAGCTGGCCCGGCTCGTACCGAAGCCGATGCGAGTGCGGCGTGTGGTGGTCGAGGGCCCCGGGGACACGACCGCCGCGGAGCGCTTCCTCGCCGAGACCCTGGCGCGAGGTCACGAAGGCGTGGTGGTCAAGGGCCTCGACGCCCCCTACAGCGCGGGCCGGCGCGGCGCCTCCTGGCTCAAGGTCAAACCCGTGCACACCCTCGACCTCGTGGTGCTGGCCGTCGAGCGGGGACACGGCCGACGCACCGGCAAGCTGTCCAACCTGCACCTGGGCGCCCGCGCCCCGGACGGCTCCTTCGTGATGCTCGGCAAGACGTTCAAGGGCATGACGGACGCGATGCTCGCCTGGCAGACCGAGCGGCTGAGGGAACTGGCCGTGGAGGACGACGGCTGGGTGGTGACCGTACGCCCCGAACTCGTCGTCGAGATCGCCTACGACGGACTCCAGCGGTCCACCCGCTACCCGGCCGGTGTCACCCTGCGCTTCGCCCGGGTCGTGCGCTACCGCGAGGACAAGCGGCCGGAGGAGGCCGACACCCTGGAGACCCTGCTGGCGGCGCACCGCGGGGTGGCGCCATGAGCGGGCGGCAACGGCACAGCGCCGGTCTGCTGTTGTTCCGGCGCACCGAGCACGGTCTTCAGGTCCTGCTCGGCCATATGGGCGGCCCGTTCTTCGCCCGCCGCGAGGCCGGGGCGTGGACCGTGCCCAAGGGCGAGTACGAGCCCGGAGAGCCCTCCTGGGAGGCCGCCCGGCGCGAATTCCGGGAGGAGCTGGGGCTGCCGCCGCCCGACGGCCGGGCCGTGCCGCTCGGCGAGGTGCGGCAGAGGGGCGGCAAGGTGGTCACGGCCTGGGCGGTCGAGGCGGATCTCGACCCGGCGACGGTCGTCCCGGGCACCTTCACGATGGAGTGGCCGCCGCGCTCGGGGCGCCTGGAGGAGTTCCCCGAGCTGGACCGGGTGGAGTGGTTCGGCCTCGACCGGGCCCGTGAGGTGATCGTGACGGCGCAGACGGCGTTTCTCGACCGGCTCATGGAGCACTCGGGCTGAAGGACGAGCCGCGTTGCGGTGGCGACCGCCGCGCGGGAAGGTCGAAGCAGAGCCTGTTCTCAGGAGGTCAGCCATGCCCATCGCCACCGTCAATCCGGCGACCGGCGAGACGCTCGAGACGTACGACGCCCTGAGCGAGGAGGAGATCGAGCGCAGGCTCGCCGCCGCCGAGACCGCGTTCCGCACCCATCGCACGACCACGTTCGCCGAACGGGCCCTGCGGATGAACAGGGCGGCCGCCCTGCTGGAGGAGGAAGAGCAGGACATCGCCCGGGTGATGACCGTCGAGATGGGCAAGCCGATCAGGCAGGCCCGCGCGGAGGCCGCGAAGTGCGCCAAGGCGATGCGCTGGTACGCGGAGCACGCCGAGGAGCTGCTCGCCGACGAGGAGCCCGCCGAGTACGACGTGAAGGACTCGGGCGCCTCCTGGGTGATCGTGCGCTACCGGCCGCTCGGCCCGGTCCTCGCCGTGATGCCCTGGAACTTCCCGCTGTGGCAGGTGGTCCGCTTCGCCGCGCCCGCACTGATGGCGGGCAACGTGGGACTGCTCAAACACGCCTCGAACGTTCCGCAGACCGCGCTGTACCTGGAGGACCTGTTCCGCCGGGCGGGCTTCGCCGAGGGCTGTTTCCAGACCCTGCTGATCGGTTCCGGCGCGGTGGAGAGGGTCCTGCGCGATCCGAGGGTCAAGGCCGCGACGCTCACCGGCAGCGAGCCGGCCGGCCGGTCGGTGGCCTCGGTGGCCGGGGACGAGATCAAGAAGACCGTTCTGGAGCTGGGTGGCAGCGACCCGTTCATCGTGATGCCGTCCGCGGACGTGGAGCGGGCCGCGGAGGTGGCGGTGACGGCGCGGGTGCAGAACAACGGGCAGTCGTGCATCGCCGCCAAGCGGTTCATCGTGCACACCGATGTCTTCGACGCGTTCACCGAGCGGTTCACGGCCCGGATGAAGGCACTGAGGATCGGCGATCCGATGGAGGAGGAGACGGAGGTCGGGCCGCTCGCCAGCGAGCAGGGCCGCGTCGATGTGGAAGAGCTGGTGCGGGATGCGGCCGCCCGGGGCGCGGCGGTGCTGTGCGGCGGTGAGCGCCCGGACCGTCCCGGCTGGTACTACCCGCCGACCGTCCTCGCCGATGTCACCCCGCAGATGCGCATCCACCGCGAGGAGGCGTTCGGCCCGGTCGCCACCCTCTACCGGGCGGCCGGCATCGACGAGGCGGTGGCGATCGCGAACGACTCGCCGTTCGGACTGAGCTCGAACGTGTGGACACACAACGGTACCGAGGTGGACCGATTCGTCCAGGACCTTGAGGCCGGTGGTGTGTACATCAACGGGATGACGGCGTCTCATCCGGCGTTTCCGTTCGGCGGGGTCAAGCGTTCCGGCTACGGGCGGGAGCTGTCGGGGCACGGAATCCGCGAGTTCTGCAACATCACCACCGTATGGCACGGGGCGTGAGCGTTCCGCGGTTACGATCCCTGCTGTGAACCGCGAAGTGACCCTGCCTCTGATCGTCGACGACCACGGCACGTTGCAGGTGGCGGCCGCGGACGTCAGCAAGCTGCTGCGCACGGTGGGCGGCCGGTGGCTGCGGCTTGTGGAGGCCGGAGAGGACGGGCTCGACGAGGACACCGTGGCCGCGCTGACCATCGAGCTGGCCAAGCTGGCGGACCGGATCGATGTGGCGTGCATCGCGCACAGCAGCGGCTCGCTCGGCTAGGGATCCCCGGAGGACGGCCGTCGGTGCGCGGGGACGCCGGGCAGCGGTCAGGTGCGCGCGTCCAGCTCCCACAACGCGTGCCAGAACCGGGTCTCGTACCCCTGGAGCAGCCGGCCGTAGCGATGGGCGCGGTCCTCGTCCACACGGCCCGCGTCCAGACCCTCCTGCACGGCCTCCTCGGCCTTGCGGTGCAGGTCGGGTGACGGCTCGGCGAAGAAGTCGAAGAAGCCGCAGGACGCGTCGTCGAAGCCGTAGTGGCGGCGCAGCGCCTGCGCGATCGACGCGCAGTAGCCGCTCCAGGACGTGAAGTTGGCGCCCAGGGCCAGGACGACGTCGGCCGGCTCCCCGTTCAGGGCGAGCCAGGCCACGTACGCCGGGTAGCCCTGACAGTCCGCCGGCGACTCGTAGGTGTCCGCGGCCTCGTCGGCCCGGCAGACGGAGGCGTAGGCGCCCAGGCGATTCTGGGCCACGCCCTCACCGTCCGCAAGCGCGGCGAAATAGGCCGCACAGGCGGGCTCGTCCCGCGACCGCTCGGACAGATGCAGGAACGCCCGGCGGTCGGCGGCGATCACCTCCCGCTGTTCGAGGGCGAGGGCGGCAAGGGTGGCCGGCTGGGCCGCGCCCCGGGCGACCAGCGGAAGCAACCGGTTGGCGTGCGGATCCGGGGCGAGCTTCCGGGTGGCCTCCTCCAGCAGCTCCCTGGCCGTGCGCGCCATCGACGCTCCTCCTCCGACTCGTTCGACTCACCGGACATGCCCGGAATATCACTGTGCGTGCATCACTGAAGCGGAGTAACCCGACGAGATATCGCAGCCCCGCCGCGCGATCGTGGGGGAAGCCCTCATACGGGTGAACCCCTTCCGCCGAGGGACGACGAGTCCCCCGCCAAGGCGAAAGAAGGCGCGCTCCATGGCCACTCTGTGCAGACCCGCGGTTTCCGTTCCGGAGTATGTGATCACGATGGAGGAGACGCTCGAACTGGCGCGCTCCCGCCACGCGGACCACCCCCAGCTCCCGCTGGCTCTGCGGCTGATCGAGAACACCGGGGTCCGGACCCGGCACATCGTGCAACCCATCGAGGAGACCCTGAAGCACCCCGGCTTCGAGGAGCGCAACAATCTCTACGAGGCCGAGGCGAAGACCCGGGTGCCCGCGGTCGTCCAGCGGGCGCTGGACGACGCCGAGCTGCTCACCACGGATATCGACGTGATCATCTACGTGTCGTGCACGGGGTTCATGATGCCCTCGCTGACCGCGTGGCTGATCAACGCGATGGACTTCGACACCGACACCCGGCAGATACCCATCGCCCAGCTGGGCTGCGCCGCGGGCGGCGCCGCCATCAACCGGGCGCACGACTTCTGCCGGGCCTACCCGGACGGCAACGCCCTCATCGTGGCCTGCGAGTTCTGCTCGCTGTGCTACCAGCCCACCGACCTGGGGATCGGCTCGCTGCTGTCCAACGGACTGTTCGGCGACGGCATCGCGGCCGCCGTCGTCCGCGGCAAGGGCGGCACCGGCGTCAAGCTGGAGCGCAACGGCTCGTATCTGATCCCCGAGACCGAGGGGTGGATCGCGTACGACGTCCGGGCCACCGGATTCCACTTCCTGCTGGACAAGCGGGTGCCGACCACGATGGAACCCCTCGCCCCGGCCCTCCAGGAGCTGGCACGCCAGCACGGCTGGAACGCTTCCGACCTGGACTTCTACATCATCCACGCGGGCGGTCCGCGGATCCTGGACGACCTGAGCAAGTTTCTGCGGGTGCCGCCGGAGGCCTTCCGGTTCAGCCGGGCCACGCTGACCGAGTACGGCAACATCGCGAGCGCCGTCGTCCTGGACGCGCTGCGCCGGCTCTTCGACGAGGGCGGCGCCGATCACACGGCGCGGGGCATGCTGGCCGGCTTCGGTCCGGGCATCACGGCGGAAATGGCCCTGGGCCGCTGGCATGTCTCCGGGAACGGGAAGAACCGAACGTGACGACGACCGACAGGGTGGCGGCGGCCGAGGGACTGTTCGTTCCCCCCGGCCATGGCCGCGTCGTACGGACGCCGGCGCAGCATGTGACCTTCAAGGTGACCGGCTCGCACTCGCGCATGGCGTCCACGTTCGAGGTGATCGTGCCGCCCGGCTTCGACGTCGGCGCCCATGTCCACACCCGCAGCGAGGAACTGTTCTACGTCCTCGAGGGCGAGCTGGACGTGCTGGCCTTCGAGCCACGGGTACGGACCCGCGACCACTGGCAGAAGTGGGAGTCGAGGTCGGGCCGCCGCGTGGTACGGGCGACTCCGGGCACGGTCATCGTCGTACCGCCGGGCTGCCCCCACGCGTTCGCGAACCCGACGGAGACCCCCGCCAAAGTGTTCTTCCAGGCGTCTCCGCCACCGGATCACGAACGCTACTTCGAGGAACTGCTGGAGATCCTCGCCGACGGGGGCCCACCGGACCAGGAAGCGATCGAGGCGCTGCGCAGGCGGTACGACATCGAGCAGCTCACACCGCTCAGGCACCGGTGAGCGGCGGCGCTATCGGATCGGCATCCCGGACAGGGTGCGCGCGATCACCAGCCGCTGGATCTCGCTGGTGCCCTCGAAGATCGTGTAGATGCCCGCATCGCGGTGCATCCGCTCCACCGGGTACTCCCGGGTGTAGCCGTTGCCCCCGAGGATCTGGATCGCCTGCGCGGTGACCTTCTTCGCCGTCTCGCTGGCGAACAGCTTCGACATGGAGCCCTCGGCCGACGTGAACGGCTTGCCGTTGACGGCCATCCACGAGGCCCGCCACACCAGCAGCCGGGCGGCGTCGATCTGCGTCCGCATGTCCGCGAGCTGGAAAGCGACGCCCTGGTTGTCGATGATCGGCCGCCCGAACTGCTCGCGCGTCCGCGCGTAGTCGAGGGCCACCTCGTACGCGGCCCGGGCGGTGCCCACGGCCATCGCGCCGACGGCCGGGCGGGAGGCCTCGAAGGTGGCCATGGCCGCGTTCTTCACGCTCCCCGCCTCACGGCTTCGCTCGAGCGGGGGGACCCCCATCCCGACCGCCTTCGCCTTCTCCCTGGCACGGGCGAGCCGCTCGTCCAGCTTCTCCTTGCCGCCGAGCAGGCAGGAGCCGGGAACGCGGACGTTGTCGAGGATCACCTCGGCGGTGTGCGAGGCGCGGATGCCGTGCTTCTTGAACTTCTGGCCCTGGGCGAGACCCGGGGTGTTCGGCGGGACGATGAAGGAGGCGTGCCCCTTGGAACCCAGCTCCGGGTCGACGACCGCGACCACGACATGGACGTTGGCGATGCCGCCGTTGGTGGCCCAGGTCTTGGTGCCGTTGATCACCCACTCGTCCTTGGCCTCGTCGTAGACGGCCCGTGTACGCATGGAGGCGACGTCGGAGCCGGCGTCGGGCTCCGAGGAGCAGAAGGCGGCCACCTTGACATCGTTGACATCGCCGTACATCTGGGGGATCCAGGTGCCGATCTGCTCCTCGGTGCCGTTGGCGAGGACGCCCACGGCCGCGAGTCCGGTGCCGACGATGGACAGCGCGATGCCCGCGTCACCCCAGAACAGCTCCTCCATCGCCATGGGGATGCCGAGACCCGTGGCGTCGAAGTACTGCTGGGCGTAGAAGTCGAGGGAGTAGATGCCGACCTTGGCGGCCTCCTGGATGACCGGCCAGGGGGTTTCCTCACGCTCGTCCCATTCGGCGGCCGCGGGGCGGATCACGTCGGCGGCGAAGCCGTGCAGCCAGTCCCGGACCTCCTTCTGTTCGTCGTTGAGCTCCATGGTGAACTCGGCCATGTCCCCTCCAGCACTGCGCTAGCCTGTTACTTGCGGTAACGCCAGTGTGTTACTCGCCAGTAGCAGAAGTCAACTCCCCGGCCCAAGCGGTCGTCCACGACGGGCGGTCGGCAGCTCGTTCGATACTGGCCCGCCTTTCAGTGTTAGTTTGCGCAGGCGTCACCGATACAGCACGGGTGGGGAGAGATCATGGACACCACACAGCGGGCCGAGCAGCAACGGTCCGCCGACCGCCGACGGCGTGAGCTGCTGGAGGCCGCCGACCGGGTGGTGCTGCGCGACGGCCCCGGGGCCTCGATGAACGCCATCGCCGCCGAGGCCGGCATCACCAAGCCGATCCTCTACCGCCACTTCGGCGACAAGGGCGGGCTCTACGCCGCGCTCGCCAAGCGCCACACGGACGCGCTGCTCGACTCGCTGCGGGCGGCGCTGGACGCACCGGCCGACCGGCGGGAGCGGGTGGAGGCCACCCTGGACACCTATCTCGCGGCCATCGAGGCACGGCCGCAGGTCTACCGCTTCCTGATGCATCCGGCGGAGGGCGGCTCACAGAACGACCAGGGCTTCGACACCGGCCGGCACTCCGTCCCGGTACTGCGCCGCATGGGCGAGGAACTGGCCCAGGTCATCGAGGAGCGCCTGGACCTCGGCCCGGACAGCCACCAGCTCGCCCGGGTCTGGGGACACGGCATCGTCGGCATGATGCACGCCGCCGGTGACTGGTGGCTGGGCGAACGCCCCTGCTCCCGGGCCGAGTTGGTGCGCAGCCTGGCGGACCTGCTGTGGGGCCGGCTGGCGGCCGCCGGGGACCGCGTCGGGGGCCCCGGGTTCTGAGGCTCCCCGCCGCCCGGCGGCTCGTCGCGGCCGGGCGCACGGACGCGACGGGAGCCGCGGGGTGCCGGGGTCGCCGGGGGATGCGGCGGGCGGCGGAGGGGAGCATGACGCGGGCGCGTCCCTAGCGGGGTGCCCTGCGCCGCCACTGCCACATCGCCCTGCGCCGGCGCCAGCCGTCGAGCCGGTCCACGTACAGACCCCCGCCAAGGTGGTCGCACTCGTGCTGAAGGCACCGGGCGAACCACCCCGTCCCCTCCACCCGCACCGGCTCGCCGTCCAGCGTGCGGCCCTCGACGACGGCGCGGTCGTACCGCTCCGTTCCCGCCTCGAGGCCCGGAAGGGACAGGCACCCCTCCGGTCCGCGCAGCACCACACCGTCCGCCTCGACGAGCCGTGGGTTCACCACATGGCCCAGATGGCGCACTTCCTCGTCGTCCGGGCAGTCGTACACGAACACCCGCAGCGGCTCGCCGACCTGGTGCGCTGCCAGCCCCACGCCCCCCGCGGCGTACATGGTGGCGAACATGTCCTCGACGAGCCGGGCCAGTTCGGGGCCGAAGTCGGTGACCTCCGCGCCCGGGGTGCGTAGCACCGGGTCGCCGAGCAGGGTGAGGGGCCGGACGCGCCCTCGGGCGCCCGGGATGGAACGGTGTCGCATGGCGGCAAGGGTACGGTCGTCAGGGCCGCGCGGGCGCCGGGGTGGTGCCGCGGTGCGGGGGCGTGAACGGATCTCGATAGGCTGAGGCCCGCACGTTGCCGGGACTGGGCGCGGCGCCGTACGCAAGGAGGATCGAGAACTGATGGCAGGCAACTCGGACCCGCTGACGCCGCGGGCCAAGCTGGCCGTGACCGCGGGCAAGGCGGTCGCTGCGGCATCGCGCGCCGCGGGGCGCGGCAGCGGATCGGTGATCGGCGGCCGAGTGGCGCTCAAACTCGACCCCGATCTGCTCGCCCGGCTCGCCCAGAACCTGGACGTCGTCCTGGTCTCGGCGACCAACGGCAAGACGACCACCACCCGGCTGATCGCGGAGGCGCTGCGCGCCGCGGGCCCGGTCGTCTCCAACGCGCTCGGCGCCAACATGCCGGCCGGCATCACCTCGGCGCTGGCCGGCGGCTCGGACGCCAAGTTCGGCGTCATCGAGGTCGACGAGAAGTACCTCGCCGGGGTCGCCAGGGACACCGACCCGAAGTGCATCGCGCTGCTCAACCTCTCGCGCGACCAGCTCGACCGCGCGGCCGAGACCCGGATGCTCGCCGAGAACTGGCGCGAGGGCCTGGCCGGCTCCAAGGCCGTGGTCGTCGCCAACGCCGACGACCCCCTGGTGGTGTGGGCCGCCTCGTCGTCGCCCAATGTGATCTGGGTCGCGGCCGGCCAGATGTGGAAGGACGACGCCTGGTCCTGCCCGTCCTGCGGCGGTGTGATGCAGCGCCCCGGCGACGACTGGTTCTGCGGCGAGTGCGGCTTCCGCCGGCCTACCCCGTCCTGGGTGCTGTCGGGTGACCACGTCCTCGACCCGCACGGCTCCGCCTGGCCGATCCACCTCCAGCTCCCGGGCCGCGCCAACAAGGCCAACGCCACCACCTCGGCCGCCGTCGCCGCCGTCTTCGGCGTGCCCCCGCAGGTCGCGCTGGAGCGCATGTACCAGGTGCAGGCGGTGGCCGGACGCTACGACGTGGTCCAGTTCCAGGGCCGCGACCTGCGTCTGCTGCTCGCGAAGAACCCGGCCGGCTGGCTGGAGACGTTCTCGCTGATCGACCCGCCGCCGGCCCCGGTGATCCTGTCGGTGAACGCGCGCGGCGCGGACGGCACCGACACCTCCTGGCTGTGGGACGTCGACTACACGCGGCTCACCGGGCATCCGATCTTCGTCATCGGCGACCGGAAGCTGGACCTCGCGGTGCGCCTGGAGGTCGCGAACCAGTCCTTCCAGGTCTGCGACGATCTCGACCAGGCCGTCCAGCTCGCTCCGCCCGGCCGCATCGAGGTCATCGCGAACTACACCGCGTTCCAGGACCTGCGCCGCCGCGTCGGCAACTGACCACGAAGGACGATCATCGATGAGTGACAACAGCCTGCGTCTGGTGTGGATCTACCCTGACCTGCTGAGCACCTACGGCGACCAGGGCAACGCGCTCGTGGTGGAGCGCCGGGCCCGCCAGCGCGGCCTCGACGTGGCCCGGCTCGACGTGCGCAGCGACCAGCCGATCCCCACGTCCGGCGACATCTACCTGATCGGCGGCGGTGAGGACCGTCCGCAGCGGCTGGCAGCCGAGCGGCTGCGCCGCGACGGCGGTCTGTACCGGGCCGTGGAGAACGGCGCGATCGTGTTCTCCGTCTGCGCCGGCTACCAGATCCTCGGCCACGAGTTCATCAACGACCTCGGGCAGCGCGAGCCGGGCCTCGGCCTGCTGGACGTGGTCTCGGTGCGCGGCGAGGGCGAGCGGTGCGTCGGCGACGTCCTCGCGGACATCGACCCGCGGCTGGGCCTGCCCCAGCTCACCGGCTTCGAGAACCACCAGGGCGTCACGCACGTCGGCCCGAACGCCCGCCCGTTGGCACAGGTGCGGCTCGGCAAGGGCAACGGCACGGGCGACGGCACGGAGGGCGCGTACAACGGGACGGTCTTCGGCACGTACATGCACGGTCCCGTGCTCGCGCGCAACCCGCTGATCGCCGACCTGCTGCTCAAGCTGGCGCTCGACGTCAACGCCCTTCCGCCGGTCGACGACCGCTGGTACGAGGCGCTGCGCAACGAGCGGATCACGGCCGCGCAGCAGCCCGCCTAGAGCCCGGCCGAAGCGCTCCCGAAACGGTTCCGCGGAGCCCGCCCGGCGGCCCGTACACCCCTTGGCCCTCCGGGCGTAACCGGCCCGTCTGACACCTCGTCCGCACAGGTGAGCGGGTGCGTCCAGCAGGCGGACGCACGGTGCTGCCCCGCCCCCCGCCGCCGGTAGGGTGGCGGGGATCGAGCCGGACAGCGTGGTCCGGTCCCGGCTCACGTGGAGAAGGTTGTTTCGGGCTATGCGCATTGGTGTCCTCACGTCCGGCGGCGACTGCCCCGGCCTGAACGCCGTCATCCGGTCCGTCGTGCACCGCGCCGTCGCCGACCACGGCGACGAGGTCATCGGCTTCCGGGACGGCTGGAAGGGCCTTCTGGAGTGCGACTACCTCAAGCTCGACCTCGACGCGGTGGGCGGCATCCTGGCTCGCGGCGGCACCATCCTCGGCTCCTCCCGGGTCCGCCCGGAGCATCTGCGGGACGGCGTGGAGCGGGCCAGGGGCCATGTCGAGGAACTGGGGATCGACGCGATCATCCCGATCGGCGGTGAGGGCACGCTCAAGGCGGCCCGGCTGCTGTCCGACAACGGGCTGCCGATCGTCGGCGTGCCCAAGACCATCGACAACGACATCGCGGTCACGGATGTCACCTTCGGCTTCGACACGGCCGTGGGCGTGGCGACCGAGGCCCTGGACCGGCTGAAGACCACCGCCGAGTCCCATCAGCGCGTGCTCATCGTGGAGGTCATGGGCCGCCACACCGGCTGGATCGCGCTGCACTCCGGCATGGCCGCCGGTGCCCACGCGATCGTCGTGCCGGAGCGCCCCTTCGACATCGAGGAGTTGGCGGCCCGGGTCGGCGAGCGGTTCGACGCGGGCAAGCGGTTCGCGATCGTGGTGGCCGCCGAGGGCGCCAAGCCGAAGCCGGGCACCATGGAGTTCGACGAGGGCGGCAAGGACATCTACGGCCACGAGCGCTTCGCCGGCATCGCCCGCCAGCTCTCCATCGAGCTGGAGCAGCGGCTCGGCAAGGAGGCCCGTCCGGTGATCCTCGGGCACGTCCAGCGCGGCGGCACGCCGACGGCGTACGACCGCGTACTCGCCACCCGCTTCGGCTGGCACGCCGTGGAGGCGGCGCACCGCGGCGAGTTCGGGAAGATGACCGCGCTGCGCGGCACGGACATCGTGATGGTGGAGCTGGCGGAGGCCGTGGAGACGCTGAAGACGGTGCCGCGGGAGAGGTACGCCGAGGCCGAGTGCGTCCTGTAGTACGGGGCCGGTCTCGTGCGGTGCGGGACTGATCGCGCACGGAGTCGAAGAGCCCGCCCCCGGTCGCAGTGGCGACCGGGGGCGGTTCTACTCTGGTGCGGACAGACAGCGCACAACCCCCACGAATCAGGAGCCGGCGGATGGATCACAGCGGGCACGGCATGCACGGCATGACCATGGATCTGCCGCCGTTCACGCTGGGGAGGGGCCTGGAATGGTCCGCCGACCCGTTCTTCCTCGTCGCCTGTCTCGTCGGACTCGGGTTGTACGGCTGGGGCGTGGCCCGGCTCGTGCGGCGCGGGGACAAGTGGCCGGTGGGCCGGACCGTGTCGTACGTCATCGGCGTGCTGACGGTGATGCTGGTCATGTGCACCAAGCTGAATGACTACGGCATGGTCATGTTTAGCGTGCACATGGTGCAGCACATGGTGATCAGCATGCTCTCGCCGATCCTGCTGCTGCTCGGCGCCCCGATCACGCTGGCACTGCGCGCGCTGCCCACGGCGGGCCGCGACCGCAAGGGGCCGCGCGAACTGCTGCTGATGCTGCTCCACAGCCGCTATGTGCGCATCATCACCCACCCGGCGTTCACCATCCCGCTGTTCATCGCGAGCCTGTACGGGCTGTACTTCACGCCGCTCTTCGACTTCCTGATGCAGTCCAAGACCGGACACATCGCGATGATGGTGCACTTCCTCGCCGTCGGCGTGGTGTTCTTCTGGCCGATCATGGGCATCGACCCCGGTCCGCACCGCCCCGGCCATCTGATGCGGATGCTGGAGCTGTTCGCGGGCATGCCGTTCCACGCGTTCTTCGGGATCGCGCTGATGATGGCGTCCACGCCGATGGTCGGCAGCTACCGGAACCCGCCCGCCTCGCTGGGCATCGACGCCCTCGCGGACCAGACCTCGGCGGGCGGCATCGCCTGGGCGTTCAGCGAGGTTCCCTCCGTGCTGGTGCTCCTGGCGCTCCTGTTCCAGTGGTACCGCTCCGAACAGCGGCAGGCCAAGCGAAAGGACCGCGCCGCGGACCGCGACGGCGACAAGGAACTCCAGGCGTACAACGCCTATCTGGCCTCACTCAACGCACGCGGCCACTGAGTTCCGCGACACCGCTGAATTCCCTTTCCTTCCAAGTCTTTTCAAGCCGCCTGAAATGCTCCCGCATTCGGTAATCTGGTGCCCGGCGTCCTGCCTCCGCTCGGCAGGGCGCGGGGGGACCGCCGGGGGGAGCGGTGATGACACGTCGTGCAGTTCTGCGCAGGACCGGAAAATCAGCGATCCGGAGGATCGTCTTTCTTCTTGCCGCCGCGCTGATCCTCAGCGGATGCGGCAGAAACGCACAGTTGTTCGCGGTGAAGGCCGTCGCCGTCGGGGTTCCGTCGCTCGCCCCCTTCTTCGACGAGCACAGCGGTCTCGGCCGCGACACCCCGGTCCGGTCGCGCCGGGCGCCCGGTGGTCTGCAAGCGGGCGACACACCGGGGCTCTACGGCGGTTCCCGCACCCCGACGGTCTGTGACATCGCCCGGCTGAAGGAATTCCTCACCGATCCACGGAACGACCGGAAGGCCAAGGTCTGGGCACAGGTCGAGGGGATTGCCCAGAGGGAGATCCCCGATTATCTGGACCGGCTCACACCCGTCCTTCTGCGTCACGACACCCTGGTGCGGAACCACGACTTCAAGAAGGGCAGGGCCACACCTTTCGACTCCTTGCTCCAGGCCGGAATCGCGGTACTGGTGGACGAGCGGGGACAGCCCACGGTGAAGTGCTCGTGCGGCAATCCGCTGCGCCCGTTCCGGGGCGACACCACCCGGATTTCCGTCACGTTCGCGGGCGGCAACGAGAAATGGGCGGGGTACGACCGGACCTCCGTGGTGGCGGTCCACCCCGCCCCGCGGCGGCTCACCCGGATCGCGCTGGTCGACGTCCACGACCCCGACCGGGGGCTCGACCGGCCCGTGGGCACGAGCGGCGGGCACGACTCCGCCTTCGACACCCGGGTACGGCACAAGGTGCCCGATGTGACGGGACTGCGTTTCGCGGAGGCCGGGCGGCGGCTCGCGGCCGAGGGGCTCGCGGTCGCCTACGCCGGGCGGGGCGCGCCCCCCGACGACGCCGCGGTCACGGGCTCGGATCCCGGGCCCGGCACCGAGCTGGCGTTCGGGCAGTATGTGACGCTCTCGGCGGACATGGGCGAGACGGACGGACCCCAGGTGCCGGGCGAGTCCGGCACGTCCCGGAAGGGCGCGGCGGGGCCGACCGACAGCGGCACCGGCCGGGGGCGGGACGGCGATGGGTCCGCCTCACCGTCGACGGGCGGGCCGACGGAGGGGAAGACGGGCGGCACCCCCGCCACGCCGAGTGACAGCGGGCGGGTCTCCTCGCCGACCGCGTCGAGCGGTTCGTCGTCACCCTCCATGTCCCGCTCGTCCTCGAGGGCCCACTCGTCGCCGACGGCGCAGTCGTCCCAGTCTCCGACGGCGGCGCACTCGTCTCGGTCTCCGACAGCCCCCTCCTCCTCGACGGCCCGCCCGCCTCAGTCTTCTCCGACAGCCCCCTCCTCCTCGACGGCCCGCCCGCCTCAGTCTTCTCCGACAGCCCACTCCTCCCCGACGGCGCGCCCGCCTCAGTCTTCTCCGACAGCCCACCCCTCCCCGTCGGCCGGAGGCGGCTCGTCCCCGGCGACCGCTAGCGGCTCCCCCACAGCACCTCACGACGGCCCGACCTCCGCGGCAAAGGGCGGTACAGGCGCCCCACGCGGCTCCTCCGCTCCGCCCGGCAGGCCCACCGGCACCCCCGTCACCGACTCGCCCACGACGGGCACGACCTGGATTCGGGAGTGAAGGGATGGCAGCAGGATCACCGCAGTCCGGAGTGGGCCGGGTCATCGCCGGCCGCTACCGCCTGCTCAACCGCCTCGGCGGCGGCGCCATGGGCCAGGTGTGGCGCGCCCACGACCAGCGGCTGGCCTGCGACGTCGCCCTCAAGGAGGTCGCATTCCGCGATTCGGTCGAGGCGACCGAGGAGCGGACGGCCCGGGTCGCCCGTGCCCGCGCGGAGGCCCGGCACGCGGCCGGGCTGCGGGGCCACCCGCATGTGGTGACCGTGCACGACGTACTGGAGCACGAGGGCCTGCCGTGGATCGTCATGGAGTATGTGCCGGGCGCGCTGGACCTGCGTGAGCGGGTCCACCGGCACGGTCCCCTCGCCGCCGCCGAATGCGCGCGTATCGGGCTCGCCGTGCTGGACGCGCTCACCGCCGGGCACGAGCGGGGCGTCATGCACCGGGATGTGAAGCCGGCGAACATCCTGCTGGCGCCGGACCGCTCCGGGACGCCGTACGCCCGAGTCCTGCTCACCGACTACGGCATCGCGGTCCAGCCGGACGCGGGCGAGACCCGGCACACGCTGACGTCCGCGCTGGTCGGGACGCCGGGCTATCTGGCGCCGGAACGTGCGACGGGCGGGCCGCCGACCGCCGCCGCCGACCTGTTCTCACTGGGCTGCACGCTGTACTTCTCGGCGGAGGGGTGCGGGCCCTTCGAACGCGACACGCAGCTCGCGGAGGTCACCGCGGTGGTCCTGGAGGAGCCCCGGCCCCCGGTGCGGGCCGGGGCGCTGGCGCCGCTTCTGTCCGCGATGCTGGTCAAGGACCCGGCCCTGCGGATCACGGCGGCGGAGACCGCCGCCGCGCTGGAGGCGGTCATCAGCCCGCGACCGCATCCGCGCACCTGGGTCGATCCGGGGGCGCACCCGCCGTGGGCAGGCTCCGCCGCGGCGACCGAGACCTCGCCGCTCCGGCCGGTGCCGGACGGCGTTCCCACCCCGGGGCCCGCGCACGGGGGCCAGGGACAGGCCCCGCCCACGCCCGGCGGCTGGGCACGGCCCGGGGACCCGGCCGCGCCCTCCGTGTCGTACGACCCTCACATGCCCGGTGCGGCGAGCGAGGCGGGATTCGGTCCACCGCTCACCGGCGGCGGTCCCCCTCCGGGGCAGCCGCGTCCGACGCGGGCGCATGTCCTGCGGGCCCTGGTCGCCTGCCTGCTCGGACTGGTCCTCGCGCTGGGCGGGGTCTGGTACGCGGTGTACCGCCCGGCGTCCGGCGGCTCGGCGGCACCGTACGGTGCCGCCGTCGCGCTCAGCCGCCCGCTCACAGCGGGAGACTGCGTCGTCGCCGCCTGGCCCGGCCGCCCGTTCCAGGGCGCCCCTCCACGGCTGACGGTGGATCCGAGTTGCGCCGATGCCGGCCCGGACGGGCAGGTCGTGGCCTTCGTCCCCAGCGCCTCCGCCGACGAGGCGCGCAGACGGGGTCCGGCCCAGTGCGAGCAGCGCACCCAGGAGATCCGCGGCAAGCTCGCGGACGTCCGCAGTTACGCCGTGGTCCCGACGCGCTCGGGCTTCGCGGCGGCCGGGCGGCGCACCGCGTGTCTGGTGCTCGGCGCGCACGGGCCGGTCTACGGTCCGCTGGGCGACCGCCGCAAGCCGGGGATGAGGTTCGTGGACACGGCGAATATGCAGAAACGGGACTGTCTGGACGCCCTGTCCCGGTCGGCGGCGCGGCTGGTCTCCTGCGCCGGACCCCACGACCAGCAGGTGCTCGGCTTCACCCGGCTGGCCCCGGACATCACCCTGGCCAAGGCGAAGGACCTGTCGGACACGGCGTGCGCGCGGGACGTGCCGCCGAAGGACTACGGCTATGATCCCAGCCGCTATACGGCCGCCTCCTGGACGGGCAACGCCGCATGGACGTCCGGAACTCATCTGATCGTATGCACCGTTCGAAGGCAGAACGGGGGCACCATGGGGAAGGACGACCCATGAGGAGGGTGTTGCGATGCCCGGTTCCACGAAGACGATGGGGGTGCTCACCGTCGGTGGGCTCGTCGTGGTGACGGCCTATACGGTGGCGCTCGGCAGCAGTGGCTGGCTGTGGTTCGGCTGGGTCGTCCTCGGCCTGATCACCCTCGCCATGGTCCTCACCCGCGACGCGTGAGGCTCAGATCCGGGGCAGCCGCCCGGCCGAGCGCACTCCCGGCTGGTACTTCGGCAGCCGGTCGGTGATCTTCATGCCCGCCCCCGGGGCGGTCCCGACGACGAGCCCGTGGTCGTCGCCGTGGACCTGGCGCAGCCTGTCGTCCACGTCGGACAGGCCGATACCGCCGGAGCCTCCGGCCTCCCCGGCGAGGATGCGGCGCAGCAGCTCCGGGTCCATTCCGGCGCCGTCGTCCTCGATGACGACCAGGGCCTCGGCGCCCGCGTCCTGGGCGGTGATGCCGATGTGGCGCTTGTCGTGGTGCCCTCCAGCCCGTGCTTGACGGCGTTCTCGACGAGTGGCCGGAGGCACAGGAACGGCAGGGCGACCGGCAGCACCTCGGGGGCGATCTGGAGGGTGACCGGGATCCGGTCCCCGAAACGGGCCGTACGAGCGCCAAGTACTGGCCGATGGCGTGCAGTTCGTCGGCGAGTGTGGTGCAGTCGCCGCGCCGGCGGAACGAGTGGCGGGTGAAGCCGGCCAACTCCGGCAGGAGTTCGCGGGCGCTCGGGATGAGTGCGCACGAACGAGGCGATCACAGCGAGCGAGTTGAAGATGAAGTGCGGGGAGCCGGGGCGGCCCGGTGACGACGACCCGGCGCTCGGTGGGGTCCTGGGGCACGCCGCTCCTGGATTCGTGGACCGGGATCAGCCGTGCGGCGCGCCGCACTGTGCGCCCCGGCGCACCGCTTCCGCGAGCCGCTCGCGGCGGACGGGCTCGAGGACGTGGTCGACGGCCGGATCCGCGGATCGGCGTGCGGCAGACAGCGGAGCTCCTCCGGCGAGAGGAGTTGGTCGTCGACGGCGAGGGCGCGCAGCATGAACGTGGAGCGCAGGAGCGTTCGGGACGCCTGGGCATGTGCGGAACATGGACGTTCCCGCTGGATACAGTGCCCGCATGAGTACCAGGCCAGCGCCGTTCGACGAACTCGACCGGAAGATCATCACCGCTCTCATGGCGAACGCCAGGACCAGTTTCGCCGAGATCGGCGCGGCCATCGGCCTGTCGTCGACGGCGGTCAAGCGCCGGGTGGACCGGCTGCGCGAATCGGGCGTGATCACGGGGTTCACAGCCACGGTGAAGCCGTCGGCGCTGGGCTGGCGCACGGAGGCGTACGTCGAGGTCTACTGCGAGGGTGCGGCGCCGCCCCGGCGCCTGGCGGAGGTCGTGCGCAACCATCCGGAGATCACCGCGGCGATGACGGTGACCGGTGGAGCGGACGCGCTGCTGCATGTGCGGGCGCGGGACGTCGAGCACTTCGAGGAGGTGCTGGAGCGCATCCGCGCGGAGCCCTTCATCCGGAAGACGATCAGTGTGATGGTGCTGTCCCACCTGCTGCCGGAGAGCCCGGAGGCGGGCGCCAACCATGCGGCGCCGGACGGCGCAGCAGACGTGCGCTGAGCGCTTCGAAGACGCAGTGTTGCTGCGCCAACACGCAGCCATCGTTTCTTGTCGCTCGTCTCCGCGGCTTCCTACCTTTGTGTCAACCCTCACTCGACACCCCCAGGAAGCGGAGGAAACCCTCTGTGACCGACACCCGTGTGCCGCGCCGGCGGCGCTTCCTCGTCTGCGAACCCAGACATTTCGCCGTGCAGTACGCGATCAATCCGTGGATGCATCCCGACACCCAGGTCGACGTCGACCTGGCCCGGGAGCAGTGGCAGGGGCTGATGCGCGCCTACCGCGACCACGGCCACACCGTGGACTCGGTGGACCCGGTCCCCGGCCTCCCGGACATGGTGTTCGCCGCGAACTCGGCGGTCGTCGTCGACGGCCGGGTCTTCGGCTCCCACTTCCACGCCCCCGAGCGGCGCCCCGAGTCCGACCACTACGAGACCTGGTTCAAGGCGGCCGGGTATGACGTGCACCGCTCCGAGTCCGTCTGCGAGGGCGAGGGCGACCTGGTGTGGACGGGACGCTACCTCCTGGCCGGCACCGGGTTCCGTACGACGCGGGAGGCGCACCGCGAGGTACAGGAGTTCTTCGGTCACCCGGTCATCAGCCTGACCCTGGTGGACCCGTACTTCTACCATCTGGACACGGCACTGTTCGTCCTCGACGACCGCAACATCGTCTACTACCCGGAGGCGTTCTCACCCGGCAGCCGCGAGGTGCTCGCCCGGCTCTACCCGGACGCGGTGCTCGCGACCCGCGAGGACGCGATGGTCTTCGGGCTCAACTCCGTCTCCGACGGGCGCCATGTCTTCATCGCTCCCCGGGCCGAGGCGCTCGCCGCCCGGCTCGCCGACCACGGCTATGACCCCGTCCCCGTCGACCTCTCCGAGTTCCACAAGGCCGGCGGCGGCATCAAGTGCTGCACTCAGGAGATCCGTTCATGACCGCACCCGCCCGTACGCGTTCGTCCGACGAGCTGATCAGCGCCGAGCAGCCGGTTCTCGCGCACAACTACCACCCACTGCCCGTGGTGGTGGCGCGCGCCGAGGGCACCTGGGTGGAGGACGTCGAGGGGCGCCGCTACCTCGACATGCTCGCCGGCTACTCGGCCCTCAACTTCGGGCACCGCAACCCGGTGCTGATCGAGGCGGCCCACCGCCAGCTGGACCGTCTGACCCTCACCTCCCGCGCGTTCCACAACGACCAGCTCGCCGAGTTCGCGGAGTCCCTGGCCGCGCTGACCGGCCTGGACATGGTCCTGCCGATGAACACGGGCGCGGAGGCGGTGGAGAGCGCCGTCAAGGTGGCCCGCAAGTGGGCGTACGAGGTCAAGGGCGTGCCCGCCGACCAGGCGACGATCGTGGTGGCGGCCGGCAACTTCCACGGCCGTACGACGACGATCGTCAGCTTCTCCACGGACGAGACGGCACGGTCGGGCTTCGGCCCGTTCACCCCGGGCTTCCGGATCGTCCCGTACAACGACCTGGCCGCGCTGGAGGAGGCCGTCGACGAGACGACGGCGGCCGTGCTGATCGAACCCATCCAGGGCGAGGCGGGTGTGATCATTCCGGACGACGGCTATCTCACCGGGGTCCGTGAGCTCACCCGCCGCGCCGGGTGCCTGTTCATCGCCGACGAGATCCAGTCGGGCCTCGGCCGTACGGGCAGCACCCTGGCCGTGGACCACGAGGGGGTCGTGCCGGACGCGGTGCTGCTCGGCAAGGCACTCGGCGGCGGCATCGTGCCGGTGTCCGCGGTGGTCGCGCGCCGTGAGGTTCTCGGCGTGCTGCGGCCGGGCGAGCACGGCTCGACGTTCGGCGGCAACCCGCTGGCCGCGGCGGTCGGCTCGGCGGTCGTGGGAATCCTGGAGACGGGCGAGTTCCAGCGCCGGGCGGCCGAGTTGGGCGTGGTGCTGCGGGACGGTCTCACGGCGCTGCTCGGCAAGGGCGTGGTGGGCTTCCGCTCCCGCGGGCTGTGGGCGGGTGTCGACATCGACCCCGCGATCGGCACCGGCCGTGAGATCAGCGAGCGCCTGATGCGGGAGGGGATCCTGGCCAAGGACACCCATGGCTCGACGATCCGGCTGGCCCCGCCGCTGACGATCACGGGCGAGGAGCTGGGATCGGCCCTGGAGGCCCTGGAGCGGGTCCTGACCGCCTGACCACCGGCGACGACGGCACCCGGGAGCCCGAGCACCACCACGGGCCCCGGGTGCCGCCGCGTCGCAGAACCCTGCGGCGTGCCCGTGCCGGTCAGGCCCACAGTCCCGTGAGGTCGAGCGCCTCGGCGGGTGTCCG
This sequence comes from Streptomyces sp. NPDC093261, assembly GCF_044753645.1. Taxonomy (NCBI): domain Bacteria; kingdom Bacillati; phylum Actinomycetota; class Actinomycetes; order Kitasatosporales; family Streptomycetaceae; genus Streptomyces; species Streptomyces sp. NPDC093261. The sequence continues at coordinate 129,017 of NZ_JBIVNO010000014.1, read as the reverse complement.
TGCCTGCCGCACGCCGGGTACCTCGTGTCCGCCGGCGTCGACGAGGCGCCAGCCGTCGCCGAGTTGGACCACGGGCACATCGCCGCGGCGCATGGCGAGGGCCAGCTCCGAGAGCGTGCCCCACGAGCCGCCGACCACGATGACGGCGTCCCCGCTGTGGACGATCACGTTGTTGCGCGCCTGCCCGAGGCCGGTGGCGATCGCGACGCTCAGATCCGGCCCGGCACCGACCCGATCGGCCCCCGGCAGGACTCCGACGACCAGGCCGTCGCGGGACCGGGCGCCCGCCGCCACAGCGGCCATCACCCCGCCGTGGCCCCCGCAGATCACCACGGCCTGGCGCTCCGCGAGCAGCCGCCCCAGTTCATGGGCGAGATTCCGGTCGCGCTCCCCGCATCGCGACGGCCCGCACACCGCCACCTGCACCGCCATGCCGCGCCACCTCCGGGCGCACGATACCGCCCTCAACCGACCTTGCGGCCGTGCAAGGGTGCGGTCGCCGCGCCGGCGCCCTCCCGCAGCCCCTGGAGGAACTCCTCCAGCACCTCGGTCGCCGTCATGCGCGGCTGCCAGCCCAGTTCGGTGTGCGCACGGGTGCAGTCCATGAGCGGCAGCCGCAGCACCGCGTCGAAGAGATGCGGGGAGGCGGGAAGCAGACGCAGCCCCCACGCGGCGGCGATCGCCGACCGTGCGGCGGTACGGGGCAGCCGTACGGGGCGGGACCCCATGACCTCGCCCAGGACGGCCGCGTCGAGGGGCGGATCGGCGGCCAGGTTGAACGCGCCCCGCACCTCGCCGTGGATCGCGAGTTGATACGCGCGGGCCGCGTCATCGGTGTGCAGGGCCTGCACCCGCAGCCCGGAGACGTCCGGCAGGAACGGCAGCAGTTCGGGCCGGGCCAGCGGTCCGGGCAGGAACCGCCCGGCGAAGATCCGCCGCTGTTCGCTCGCCGACTCCCGTTTGAACAGGAAGGCGGGCCGCATCCGGACCACCCGGGTCCCGGGGTGCTCGTACTCGAAGGCGTCGAGGGTCCGCTCGAGATAGGCCTTCTCCCGGGTGTAGGCGGCGTCCGGCCAGCCGTGCGTCGGCCATGACTCGTCGACGGCCCGTTCCTTGGGGCCCGGAGAGTAGGCACCGACGGACGAGGCGTGCACCAGCGTCGGCACATTGGCGGCGGCGACGGCCTCGAAGACCCGGACGCTGCCGAGCACATTGGTCTCCCAGGTCGCGACCGGATCGTGGGTCGGCTGGAAGGCCCATGCCAGGTGTACGACCGCGTCCGCGCCCGCGAACTCCTCCACCATGTCGACCCGCGCCGAGGTGAGGTCGGCCGCCGACCACCGCACCCGATCGGGACCGAGGTCGGGGACGCGGCGCGCGAGCCCCCGCACGCTCGCCACGCCCGGATCCTCGGCGAGCAGGCGTACGAGACTGGTTCCCACGTTGCCGGTGGCGCCCGTGACCACGATCTTCTTACCCGTTGTGGTGCTCACTGGCTGCTCCTCTCGTGACCGGGACGTGCGAGTACCCGGTGCGGGAGGGAGCTGCACACCCCGTGTGCGCCGCCGGTGGCGGTGCCTTTGCCGGGGCCGATGCCGTCACTGATGCTGGCGCTCGTGCCGGCCGGCGGTCCGGGCGTCGTGCCGGGCGAGCAGCGAGAGCAGGTCGGCGACGCTCAGGCTCGCCTCCGCCGGGTGCCTGAGGAGGGTGCCGGGCTGGATGCGGTAGATGTTGGAGCGCCCCTCGCGGGTGTGGCTGAGGTAGCCGTCCTGTTCCAGGTCCGCGATGATCTTCTGGACGGCGCGTTCGGTCAGCCGGCAGCGGGCCGCGATGTCACGGATCCGGGTGGTCCGATCGTCGGCGATCGCGGCCAGGACGCGTGCGTGGTTGGTGAGGAACGTCCAACCGATGTGCGGCTCAGGCACTCCACCCATACAGCCGAGAGTAGAGGGCCGGGTACATGAACACAAAATGACGAAAGGGACTTCAGGGATGTGGGATGTCTTGACCTGTCGCGCGTGACGGGCAGAGCCTGGGGTTGCGGACATCGTCACACCGAACTCGTCCTGCGACCGGTAAGGCTTCCCTCATGACCTTTCAGAGTCCTGCCGAGCGCGGCGGTCACCGGCGCGGCATCTTCGAGGAACTGGCGGAGCGAGCGTCCAACTTCACCAGCTCTCCGCTCTTCTTCCTGATCTGCCTGGCCTTCGTCGGCTTCTTCGTGGCGGCCCATGTCGCGGGGTTGCCCCTGGAGGTGCTTCTGCTCGCAGGGGAGTCCATGACCGCGGTCACCCTCCTGCTGCTCGCTCTGCTCAAGAATTCGGAGATGCGGGCGGAGCATGCCATTCAGCGCAAGCTCGACGCGATCGCGCGCGCCCTGCTGGAGATGAACGAGGACAAGGACAGCCACGCCCTGGAGGAGCTCAGGAAGTCGATCCGCATGGAGGAGGAGACGTAAGGAGGGGCATCCGGGCGTGGGCACGTGTGCAGCCGCGGGAGCCCCTCCGGGGGCCGATATGCAGGGCCCCGCGAGTCGTGCCACGCTGATCGGGGGCGGAGTCACGCCCCTTGTCTCACCTCGTCGAGGAGTGAGCCGCCATGACCGACCGCGAACGTCACCCGTTCGAGGACGACTCGGGCCACCTCAGGGACATGACCGAGGAGACTCTGGGCGCTCAGGAGCAGGCGCGCCAGGAACGCCAGCACCGGCTGGAAGAACAGCAGCAGGGCCGTCGCAGGGACGACGAGTCGTCGTCCGCACGCCCGCAGCAGGAGGATGACTACTATCTGTAATCCATAACCGCGCGGAGCGACACGTCAGTCGTGCGCTTCGCGCCGCCTTCCCCTCACCCCGGCCCGGCCCCCGTCCGCGGGTGCCGTGCGAGTCGGCTCCCGCCCGGTTCCGGCCGATCGCGCCCGACCCTACACTGGCACCCCATCACATGCCGGTTGAGCTGCTGGAACACGGCGGTCGAGCCGATCCGCCGGAGTGAGGAGCAAGGCTCTTGTTCTACTACGTGCTCAAATACGTCCTTCTCGGGCCCCTGCTCAGACTGGTCTTCCGGCCGCGTATCGAGGGCCTCGACCATGTACCGGCGGACGGGCCGGCCATCGTCGCCGGCAACCATCTCTCGTTCTCCGACCATTTTCTGATGCCCGCGATTCTCAGACGCCGCATCACCTTCCTCGCGAAGGCCGAGTACTTCACCGGGCCCGGCATCAAGGGCCGCCTCACCGCCGGGTTCTTCCGCAGCGCCGGCCAGATCCCGGTGGACCGCTCCGGCAAGGAGGCCGGACAGGCCGCGATCCGCGAGGGGCTCGGCGTCCTGGGCAAGGGCGAGCTGCTGGGCATCTACCCGGAGGGCACCCGCTCCCACGACGGGCGCCTGTACAAGGGCAAGGTCGGCGTCGCCGTGATGGCCCTCAAGGCCCAGTGCCCCGTGATCCCCTGCGCGATGATCGGCACGTTCGAGGCCCAGCCGCCCGGCCGGGCCATCCCCCGCGTCCACCCCGTGACCATCCGCTTCGGCGAGCCCCTGGACTTCTCCCGCTATGCCGGCCTGGAGAGCGAGAAGGCCGTGCTGCGCGCCGTCACCGACGAGATCATGTACGCCATCCTGTCCCTCTCCGAGCAGGAGTACGTCGACCGGTACGCCGCGGAGGTCAAGGCCGAGGAGGCCGGGAAGGCGGACGAGCGGGCGCCCAGGTTTCCGCGGATGCCGCTGGGGTGAGCCCGGGTGGATCCGGACACGACCAGGGGGCGGCCGGTGTCCGGCCGCCCCCCTTCCCGCGCCTGTCACGCGGCGTGTGTCACGACGCGTGCGCAGAGCTACGCCCTATGGGTCCGCACCCGCGCGCCTACGGCTTCGGCGTGGCGTGCGGCGTGCACGTCACATCCGCGCTGTCCGTCCTGCCGGTGAGCAGGTAGGTGTCCACGCGGCTGTTGATGCACGGGTTGACCAGACCGGTCACGCCGTGGGAGCCCGCGTCCTTCTCGATGATCAGGCGGGAGCCCTTGAAGCGCTTGTGCAGCTCGACCGCGCCGTCGAACGGCGTGGCGGCGTCACGCGTGGACTGCACGATCAGGACGGTCGGCAGGCCCTCTCCGGTCCTCACGTTCAGCGGGGTCTGCTGCTTGACCGGCCATGTGGCGCACGGCAGGTTCATCCATGCGTTGGCCCACGTCATGAACGGGTAGCCCTTGTTGAGCCGGGTGTTGTCCCGGTCCCACTTCCGCCAGCTCGTGGGCCACTTGGCGTCGGTGCACTCGACGGCCGTGTAGACGGCGTTGCCGTTCTCGGAGGAGATGTTGCCCGCCGTGTCCGACAGGTCGGGCGCGGCCGCGTCCACGAGTGCCTGGGTGTCGCCGGCCACGTACTTGCTGAAGACGGTGGCGACCGGCACCCAGGAGGAGTCGTAGTACGGGGCGCTCTGGAAGAAGGAGATCAGCTCGGCGGGGCCGACGACGCCGCCGATCGGGTTCTTCTTCGCCGTGGCGCGCAGCTCGAGCCACTTCGCCTGCACCGCGTCACGGGTGGTGCCCAGGTGGAAGGAGGCGTCGTTGGCCGCGACCCAGTTCTCCCAGTCCTTCCAGCGGCCCTCGAAGGCGACGTCCTGGTCCAGGTTGGCCTGGTACCAGATCTTCTCCCGCGAGGGGTTGACCACGCTGTCGACGATCATGCGGCGGACGTGGCCCGGGAAGAGCGTGCCGTAGACGGCGCCGAGGTAGGTGCCGTACGAGACGCCCAGGTAGTTGATCTTCTTCTCCCCCAGGGCGGCCCGGATGACGTCCAGGTCGCGCGCGGTGTTGGGGGTGGTCATCTGCTGGAGCATCGTGCGGCCGGTGCGGTCGAGGCACCCCTGCGCGTACTCACGGGCGAGCTTGCGCTGCGCGCGCTTGTCCGCCTCGGAGCCGGGAACCGGGTCCGCCTTGGGCGCCTTCACGAACTCCTGCGGGTCCTCGCAGGAGATGGGCGCCGAGTGGCCGACACCTCGCGGGTCGAAGCCGACGAAGTCATAGGCCTTCGCGACATTGACCCAGAGCGGGTTCTTGGTGGTGATCCGGAGCGGGAAGCGCAGTCCGGAGCCGCCGGGGCCGCCGGGGTTGTAGACCAGGGCGCCCTGGCGCTCCTCCTTGGTGCCGGTGTTCCCGACGCGGTCGACGGCGAGCTTGATCTGCTTGCCGTCCGGGTGGGCGTAGTCGACCGGGACGGTGACCCAGCCGCACTGGACGGGCTTCGCGAGCCCCCAGTCCGCCGGGCAGTCCTTCCAGTCGATCCCTGCCTCGGCCGCGCGTGCGGCGGCGATCGCCGCACCACGGGCCTCCCGGTCCTGACCATGGCGCGAGTCGGCGGTGGCCGACGGTGCCGCCACGGCGCCGGCTATCAGCGTCGCCGTGACGAGCGCCCCCGCAGAGGCGAGCGCTGTCACTCGTCTCGTCGGTCTGATTCCCCTCAAGTGGGACCTCCCCGTACAAGGTTGCGATAGGTACGGGGATCCTTGCCGCTGTGAGAACCCTGAGAACAGAGGGGACTTGGCTTCTTTACCAATCCGATAACCGGTACATGGCGCTCCGCACAGCGGGCGGCTGGGTCAACTGAGCGCTTCCAGCGCCTCGTTCAGTACCCGGCGCAGCCGCAGCGCGTCCGGTGCGACCGCGGTGACGAGTACGCCGGGCCCGGCGAGCGGGGTGAGCGAGGCATCCTCCCCGAGCAGCCGTGCCTCGGCCGACCGGCTCACGAACTCCGGCTTGACGACCAGGAGTTGACCGAACGCCCGATGTCCCGCCAGGACGGCGGGCCCGTCCCACCCGCCGGGGGCGCCCGGTCCGCAGGCCACCTCCTGGTCGAGCAGCGGGCGCCCGTCGAGCCGTACCGTGAGACGGCTGGTGAGCCGCCCGGGTTCCTCTCCGACGCGCCCGAGGACCTGCTCCTCGCGGTACACGAGACGGGCCCCGGACGCGAGGTCGATGCGCGTGGAGACCGACAGCTCACTGCCCCGCGCCGAGATCAACTGCTCGGGCAGCCAGTGCAGTTCGCCGCCCGCGGCCACATCGAGCCGGACGTCGTAGCGGGCCTCGCCCTTGGCCTGCCCGGGCAGGGCGATGGTGGCGGCGGCCGAACCCGCGTGCAGCAGGGCGCCGCTGCCCACGGCCGCCTCGACGGTGAAGTGGTCTCCGCCGAGCGGCCCGCTCATCGCGCCGACGAGCATGACGCGCGCCTCTTCACCGTGCGCACGCGTCCGGCGCAACGCGAGCGGTCCCTCGCCCGCCAGCACCGGCAGGGACGTGCCGCCCCGGCCATCGTCCCGGGCCACGATCCGCGCGGTGGCCCGTACCCCCGTCGTCACGCCGTCCACGCGGCGAGCCGCGTCCGCACCCAGCCGGCCACGTCATCGACACCGGCCTCGGTCCGCAGGGACTGGAAGACAACGGGCAGTTCGGCTCGCTGCGCCTTCGCGTCGGCCGCCATCCGGGAGAGATCGGACCCGACGTACGGCGCGAGATCGGTCTTGTTGACGACAAGCAGGTCCGCGGTGGTGACACCCGGGCCGCCCTTGCGCGGGATGTCGTCCCCGCCCGCGACGTCGATGACGAAGATCTGCGCGTCGACGAGCCCCTTGGAGAACGTGGCGGTGAGGTTGTCACCGCCCGACTCCACGAGGATCAGATCGAGCGGTCCGACCTCGTCCTCCAGGTCCTCCACGGCCTCGAGGTTGGCGGAGATGTCGTCCCGGATGGCGGTGTGCGGACAGGCTCCCGTTTCCACGGCGGCGATCCGCTCGGGCGGCAGCACGGCCTCCCGCAGCAGGAACTCGGCGTCCTCTCGGGTGTAGATGTCATTGGTCACGACGGCGAGTGACAGCTCGTCCCGCAGGGACCGGCAGAGCGCGGCGACGGTGGCGGTCTTGCCGGATCCGACGGGACCGCCGAGCCCGATCCGCAGGGCACGCCGTGAGCCGTCGGGCCGGCGGGCGTCGGCGCCGACGGCGGTGGGGCCGTCGTGGGAGTGGTCGAGGTGCATGGGGCGGCTCCTGTCTCAGGACCGAAGGGCGGGACCGGGGGGACCGGGGAGGCGGACTGGGGAGGCGGACTGGGGAAGGGACCGGGAAGCGACCGGGAAGCGGGACCAGGGGAAGGGACCGGCAAAGCGGGACTGGGCGGAAGGGACCGGCGCGAAGGGTCTGGGCCTGGGGACGGACGCGGGCCTCCTCTACGACGCGAACAGACGGACGGGCCAGGAGGCATGCGCCTCCGCACCGATCTCCAGCAGGGGCGCCGACGCCGCGGGCAGCGCCTCGACCCCGTCGTCGAGCACGCGCCGCGCCGCCTCCTGCGCGCGGTCGGCCACCAGATCCAGCTCGGGCGCCAGCCGCGCGAGAACGGCCGACGCGTCGAAGGGGTCGAGGCTCAACAGCCGTACGACCGCGGTCGCGGGCCCGCTCACGCTCTCGTACGCGGAGCAGTACGCGGCATCCTGTTCCCCGAGCCCCGCGGCCCGGGTGGCGAGCCCCAGCACCACCGGCTGGTGGGCCCCTTTGGGGAACTCGGCCGCGAGGGCGTCCAGTTCGGCGGAGGGCCAGGTGGCCCGCGCCGCCCGCATCAGCTGCCGTCCCAGCCGGCGCGCGGCGCCCCGGAGCGCGGCCGACGGCGTACGGGCATCGGCGGCGGCGTCCAGCACGGCCGGGTCCACACCGAGCGCGGCCGCCGCGGCGAGGGACGCCGACACCAGCCCGGCGGTGTGCAACCGCCCCCGGCAGAAGTCCTCCAGGCTCGCCGCCCCGGTGATCCGCCCGGCGCGGACGGCCGCCTCGGCCCCGCCGGAGTGCGCGTGCGCTCCGGCGGGGAAGCGGCCGTCGGCCAGGACGAGAAGCGCTGCCCTGGACATCAGAAGAGGAAGTATCGCTGGGCCATGGGCAGTTCCTCGGCCGGTGCGGCCTCGACCAGTTCCCCGTCGATGTGCACGCTGAAGCTGTCGGGGTCGACCCGCACCTGGGGCCGGGCGTCGTTCTCGCGCATGTCCGCCTTGGTGACTGCGCGCGTGGACTCGATGGCCACGAACCTCTTCCCGAGCGAGAGCCGCTCCGGCAGCCCGTCCTCGATCGCCAGGGGCGCGACGAAGTTGACCGAGTTCGAGGCCGGGGCCCGCCCGATCGCCCCGTACATCGGGCGGGGCAGGATCGGCTGCGGGGTCGGGATGGAGGCGTTGGCGTCTCCCATCTGCGCGTAGGCGATCTGGCCGCCCTTGATGACGAGGTGCGGCTTGACGCCGAAGAACGCGGGCTCCCACAGCACCAGGTCGGCGAGCTTGCCGGTCTCGACGGAGCCGATCACATGGGCCAGGCCCTGGGCGAGCGCCGGGTTGATCGTGTACTTGGCGACATAGCGACGTACGCGGTGGTTGTCGGCGTGGCCGTCGCCCGGCAGGGCTCCGCGTCGCCGCTTCATCACATGGGCGGTCTGCCAGGTCCGCATGATGACCTCGCCGACGCGCCCCATGGCCTGGGAGTCGGAGGAGATGATGGAGATCGCGCCCAGATCGTGCAGGATGTCCTCCGCGCCGATCGTGGAGGGCCGGATCCGTGACTCCGCGAAGGCGAGGTCCTCGGGCACCGCCGGGTTCAGATGGTGGCACACCATCAGCATGTCGAGGTGTTCCTCGGCGGTGTTGACGGTGAACGGCCGGGTCGGGTTGGTGGAGCTGGGCAGCACATGCGGCTCGGACACCACGGTCATGATGTCCGGCGCGTGCCCGCCGCCCGCCCCCTCGGTGTGGTACGCGTGGATGCCCCGGCCCCCCACGGCGGCGAGCGTGTCGCCCACGAACCCGGCCTCGTTGAGGGTGTCCGTGTGGATGGCGACCTGGATGCCGGTGCGGTCGGCGACCGTCAGCGCGGCGTCGATGACGGCGGGGGTGGAGCCCCAGTCCTCGTGGAGCTTGAGGCCGAGGGCGCCGCCGCGGATCTGGGAGAGCATCGCGTCGTGCGAGACGGTGTTGCCCTTGCCGAGCAGCCCGAAGTTGAGCGGGTACCCCTCCATCGCCTCCAGCATCCTGGCCAGATGCCAGGGCCCGGGGGTGACGGTGGTCGCCTTCGAGCCCTCGGCCGGTCCGGTGCCGCCGCCCACCAGGGTGGTGATGCCCGCGGCGAGGGCCTCGTCGGCGATCTGGGGGCAGATGAAGTGGACATGGGCGTCGATGGCTCCGGCGGTCATGATCCGGCCGTTGCCCGCGATGATCTCCGTCTCCGGGCCGATCACCAGGTCCGGGTGGACGCCGTCCATCGTGTCCGGGTTGCCGGCCTTGCCGAGGGCGCTGATCCGGCCGTCGCGGATGCCGACGTCGGCCTTGACGATGCCCCAGTGGTCGATGACGACGACCCCGGTGACGACGGTGTCGGGAGTACCCTCGGCCCGGGTGGCGCGCGACTGGCCCATGGACTCGCGGATGACCTTGCCGCCGCCGAACACGGCCTCGTCGCCGGCGAGCCCCGGCCCGCCGGAGCGGTCCTCCTCGATCTCGACGAGCAGATCGGTGTCGGCGAGCCGGATGCGGTCGCCGGTGGTCGGACCGAACAGGTTGGCGTACGCGGCGCGCGGGATCTCAGGCATCGAGGGCACCTCCGGTCTCCCCGCGCAGGCCCGGCACGACCCGGGCGCCGGTGAGCGGGACGAGTTCCACGTCGACGGGGATGCCGGGCTCGAAGCGCACGGCGGTGCCGGCGGCGATGTTCAGCCGCTTGCCGCGCGCGGCGGCGCGGTCGAAGTCCAGCCCCGGGTTGGCCTCGGCGAAGTGGTAATGGGAGCCGACCTGGACGGGCCGGTCGGCGGCGTTGAGCACGGTCAGCCGGGTGATCTCGCGGCCCTCGTTGTAGACGACGGGCTCCTCCGCGAACAGGATCTCTCCGGGAATCATGGCGGCCGGTCCCCCGTCAGACGATCGGGTCGTGGACGGTGACCAGCTTGGTGCCGTCCGGAAAGGTGGCCTCGACCTGGACGTCGTGGATCATCTCCGGAATGCCCTCCATGACGTCGTCCCGGGTGAGCAGCTTGCGGCCGGAGGCCATGAGTTCGGCGACCGTACGCCCGTCACGGGCGCCTTCGAGGATGTGGGACGTGATGAGGGCGACCGCCTCCGGATGGTTCAGCCTGAGTCCACGGGCCCGGCGCTTCTCGGCCACGTCGGCCGCCACATGGATCAGCAGCCTCTCTTGTTCGTGCGGGGTCAGATGCACGTCCCACCTCACCGTCCTCGCTCCGGACCGTGCGGGGTCCGGTTGCCGCAGCCACGGGTCAAAGTCCCTGGTGGCGTGGATGGGCAGGTTAGTTGGACCGCGTTTCACGCGCGTTAACCGGACGGTGAGCCGCAAAGCCGCCGGCGCGACCTGGCACCGGCCGCCGCCTCCACCGCACCAGAGATCGGCGGCTGCCGCCAGCCGGGGGAAGCATTCGGGGACCGCACCAGGGACGAGGGGGCGGACCCGAGGGGGCGCAGGGCACAGGGGGCGCAGGGTGCACGGCGCACGGGGCGCAGGGCGCACGGGACACAAGGGCTCAGGGCGCTCAGGGCGCTCAGGGCGCTCAGGGCGCTCAGGGCGCTCAGACGTGCGACGACGCGGGCAGGGGGCCGCCCGTTCGAGCGGCCGCCGTCAGGACGGGTCGGGCCCCCGATGCTCCGCGGTGATGCCGAAGCGGTGTCGCTCGGGCCGGACCGAGGGAACCTCGCGGACGCCGGAGACCGAGCTGATCACCTGCTCCTCAGCGGCGTCCAGTGCGGCGAGCCGCTCGAGGTCGGCGGCGGAGACCAGGGCGACGAGAGGCTTTCCGTGCCGTGTCACGACGACACGCTCGCCGCCGTACACCACGCGGTTGATCAGATCGGCGAGTTCAGCCCTGGCTTGCGTCACCGGAATCTCGTAGGCCATGTGGTCCAGCTTAGACCGGGGCCCCGGAAGTGCCGGGGCGAGGACGGCTCGGACCGGGGGCCGCCTCCGTTTTCGCTCTCGGCGTGCCGGCTTCGCTCTGGGCGATTTTCCATGCCTCGGACAACGTACATCCTGTACATTTTTTACAGGAGCGATTCCGAGGAGGCCTGTGTCATGAACCGACCGTCCGCACGTCATGTCCTGCCCGAGTTCACCGAGCGGACCGGCTATGGGCACCGGACCCTGGATCCTTACTCGAAGCTGCTGGACGAGCGGATCGTGTTCCTGGGGACACCGATCGACGACACCTCGGCGAACGACGTGATGGCGCAGTTCATGCATCTCGAGTACCTGGACCCCGACCGTGACATCTCGCTCTACATCAACTCTCCCGGCGGCTCGTTCAGCGCGATGACCGCCGTCTACGACACGATGCAGTACGTCGGCTGCGACGTGGAGACGATCTGCCTCGGCCAGGCGGCGTCCGCCGCGGCCGTGCTGCTGGCCGGAGGGACGCCGGGCAAACGGTTCGCCCTGCCCGGCGCACGGGTGCTGCTCCAGCAGCCGTCCCTGCCCGAACCCATCGAGGGACAGACCGGCGATCTGGTGATCCAGGCCGAGGAGTTGATGCGCGTACGCGGGCGACTGGAGGAGATGCTCGTACGCCATACCGGGCAGAGTCCGCAGCGGATCGCCGCCGACATCGAGCGGGACACGATGCTCGACGCTCCGGCCGCGGTGGAGTACGGACTGATCGACCGCATCATCCCGAGCCGCAAGGCGTCGCGCCCCGCGTCCGACGCGAGGTGAGCCGCCGATGCTGCCGCCCGAACTGCCCCCGCTGCCCGCACTGACCCGGGCCGAGGCGGAGGTGATCGACCGTTACCTCGACGTAGTCGACCTGCTCGGACGCATCAACCCGGCGCACTCCGGGGACACCTACCGCGGACTGCGCGCCGCCCAGGCCCTGGCGAGCAAGGCGGCGACCCTGCGCGACGCCCTGACGGTCATGCACCAGCGCGGGGAGCACGAACTGCATGGCCCCACACTGGCCCGGGCCCTGCGCGTCCTCGACGGCGAGCGGCGCGCGGCCCGGGTCGCCGTGCCGCCCGGACCGGAGTGACGCATGGCGCGCGGGGATCGGTCGGGTCCTGACTGACGGCCGGTGATCTGTGGTACGCGGTGTGCAGTTGACCACGGTCCGGTCGGCGTTCGCGCACGGCCCGCGCCGTCGGCCCTGCGTCCGGCCCCGGGATCAAACGGACCAAATGGCGTACCCCTGCCCGGCGTAGAGGGTGCTCCGTCCGGGAGCGGGGAGAACGTGGGCCAAGTGCGGGGCATCCAGGGCGCCATGACATGCTCCGCCGCAGGTCCGGGCCTCGTCGATCCCCTCAACGGCCCTCACACACAAGGGTGTCCGGCCGAACGGGTGAGTGGTGAGTAATGCCACAAACCCTCGATTCCATTGTGATTTTCCGACATCCCTGGGCGAAGATCCCTTGCTGACGACAAGCCCCCGCCACCGCGGCGGGGCGGTCCGGGCGGACGCCGAATCCTGCCGCCGCCCGGATGATCCGGTCGACAGAAGTGGATCGGCAGGAGTGGAGGACCCAGCAAGGCGGGCCTCCCGGAGAGATCCGGGTGGTCCTTGGGGTGAAGCCGCGCGAGCGGCCGGGCTACTTCGCCAGCCCGAATCCGACAGGTCATCCTTCACAGGCGGCTGACGAAGGGTTGCGCATGACTGCGCTCAATCGTGTCCCGTCGCTGCTGACCCGGGCCGGCACCGCCTCGGCCCTCACCCTCGCCGCCGTCGGCGGCAGCATCGCGGTTCCCGGCGTCGCAAGCGACGCGGCGGCCGCGACGCCGGCGACAAAGGCGCTCCAGATCGCGGCGTCCAAGAAGGGGTCTCCCTACAAGTGGGGGGCCGCCGGGCCGCGCCGCTTCGACTGCTCCGGACTCACCCTCTACGCCTACAAGAAGGCGGGCAAGTCCCTACCCCGCACGGCAGCGGGGCAGTACAACAAGACGCACCACATCTCCGCCTCCCACCGCAAGGCCGGCGACCTGGTGTTCTTCCACTCCGGCCGGAACGTCTACCACGTGGGCATCTACGCCGGGAAGGGAAAGATCTGGCACTCCCCGAAGACCGGGTCCGTCGTACGGCTCGAGAAGATCTGGACCAGGAGCGTCTGGTACGGCCGGGTCAGCTGATCCGGCGGGCGGGGTGACGGCACGGGCCGCCGTCACCCCGCGCGTACGCCGTGTCCCCGTGGGTGGCGGGTGCGTCCCCGCGGGGACGGGCGAGGACGCGGCCCCGGGGCGTGAAGAGGGTCGCAGCGGTTACTCGTTCACCATGGCCGACCGACCACCTCTTGAGGCACGGCACGAGACACCGCTGGAGCGCGCCGACCGCAACTTCGCCGAGCTGCTGCAGGAACTGCGTGTCACGCAGACCGGCGTGCAGATTCTCTTCGCGTTCCTGCTGACCCTCGCGTTCACCCAGCGCTTCCCGTCCCTCGACACGGCCCAGCGCGTCACCTATGTCACGACGCTGCTGCTGGCGATGGTGGCCGCGGCCCTGTTCACGGCCCCGGCCGCGCTGCACCGAATGCTCTTCCAGCAGAACGTCAAGCCCGCCATCGTGCGGATCTCCTCCCGGCTCGCGGCGGCCGGGTTGGTGGTGCTGGCGCTCGCCTTCACCGGCTCGGTGCTGCTGGTGGTGGAAGTGTCGCTCGGCCGCGCGGCGGGCATCGCCGCCGGCGCGGGCACGCTGCTGGTGTGCGCGGCCCTGTGGCACGTCCTGCCGCTGCTGGTGCGGCGCGCGGTCGTCAGGAGACGAGAGGCTCGAGGAGAAGCACCGGACCGAGACCCGTCAGAGCGCCCCCGGTGACCGCCTCCAGGGCTCGCGCGGTGCGCGGCCGGCGCAGTCGGCGGCCGAGCCACTTTGGCGCAGCGGCCGCCCTTCGGGCGCGTCCGACGCCACGGGGCGTTCATCGGGGTCAGGGGCCCGCCCGGCGGATTCCGTGGCGGTGGCGAAGGCCTGGGACCGGCCCAGTCCCCGGAGCGGCCGTGCGCCCAGGTACAAGCACATAGCCACCGCTGAGCAGCTGAAGCGTGGGGAACAGCCCGATCACGGCCACCAGCACCGTGGCGACTTTGCCGTCGTCCGTGTCCCTGGAACCCGTGCTGTCGGAGGAGCTGGTCCTGGTCACGAGCCCGGGCCACGCGTTGAGCGCGGAGGCGTCGCGACTGCCACCCGCCGAGCTTGCGGGGCAGCCGCTGATCAGCACGGCGCCGCGGCACCCGGCGCGGCGGGAGGTGGAGGCCGCCCTCGCCGCCCTCGCCGCCGTCGCCGCCGTCGGCGCCACTCCGCCGGTCCTGGTCGAGACGCCGGGATACGCCGTGGTGTGCGCGCTGGCCAGTGCCGGTCTCTGGGTGGCGGTGGTGCCGGAGATGGTGGCCAGGACCACGGCGACCCCGCTGGGGGTACGCCCGCTTCGGCCGGGCACCCCGCGCCGGACGATCTCGGTCGTGCACCGCACCGACGAGCCGGCGCCCGCGGCCGACGCCTTCCGCGCTCTGCTGCGCGGCGCCTTCGGGCGAGCGGCGCGGAACCTCCGAGAGGCCGCGACTCCGCGCACGCCGGCATCGCACCCGGGACGCGCCCCGTCCCCCCGGGGCGCGGCGCGGAGCGGCCCAGCCCTGCGTGCCCATGCGCAGGCACCGATTCAGGGCTCCGGCTGTCCCGCCCCCGAGACCGACCGCACGGGAACGGTCCACGGCAGTTCGATGGCCACGGTCTTGCCGCCCTCCCGGGTGGGCCGCACGGTGAGCGTCCCGCCGTGCTCGGCGGTCAGCCAGCGGACGATCACCATGCCACGGCCGTTGTCCTGCTGGACGGCGGCCGGCAGCCGCTTGGGGAAGCGCGGGTGGCTGTCCGTGACGCCGATGCGCAGTAACTCCTCCCGCGCGAGCGCGATGTCGACCGTGAAGGTCGGTGACTGCCCGAACGTGTGCTGCACGGCATTGGTCGCCAGTTCGGACACGATCAGGCGCACGGAGTCGGCGACTTCGGCATCGCTCGGCAGACCCCATTCCGTGAGAATGTCCGAGACATATGTTCGGGCGGCGGAGACCGAGGCGGGATCGCTCGGCAGAGTGACGGATGCTTCCTGATGGTCTGCCATGGCGACGTCGTCCCTTTCCCTGGGGACCGGGGTCCGACACGGAGCGGTCTGGTTCGAGAACGGTCCCGGACTTGGTGCTGCGCGCCAGACTGCCATCACCAGGCCTGTCGCGCGTGCCATCCCTCGAGATATGCATATATCTGTCGCCCGAAGCGGTGAACTCTCCGACGACCGACCGTATTCGGGCGGCCCTCGGGGTCATCCTTTACCGTCGCCTACCGTCGCCGTGAAAACCGCGCGCCGTGCGGAGGGAGTCGGCCATGCAGTACGGACCAGCGGTGCGCCGCCGCAAACTCGGCGCCGAATTGCGCGGCCTGCGTGCCCGCTCGGGTCTCACGAGCGGCCAGGCGGCCGCGCGCGTCGGCTGGCACCAGTCGAAGGTGAGCCGGATCGAGACGGGCTCCAGCGGGGTCAAGCCGGGGGACGTACGGCTGCTGCTGGACGCGTACGGCGTCGAGGACCCCGAACTGCGGGAACTGCTGCTGGTGCTGGCGGGCTCGGAGGACGGCGACGGCCGGCAGAACTGGTGGCACGCCTATCGAGGGGTGCTGCCGCCGGCCTACCGCGACTTCATCAGCCTGGAGTCGCAGGCGAGCGGGATGCGCACACTGGAGACCTCGGTGGTGCCGGGGCTGCTCCAGACTCCGGAGTACGCCCGGGCGGTCACCCGGGCCGCCGTGGGCACCCTGGAGGACGCCAAACTGGACGCCCTGGTGGAGGTGCGGCTGGCCCGTCAGGAGGTGCTGCGCGCGGATCCGCCGCTGCGGCTGAGCGCCGTTCTGGACGAGGCCGTGCTGCGCCGGGAGGTCGGTGGCCCCCAGACCATGACACGGCAGCTCAGGCGGCTGCTGGACGCGGCCCGGCTGCCCCATGTGCGGCTCCAGGTGCTGCCGTTCGCCGCCGGGGCGCACATCGGCATCACTGGGCCTTTCGTTATCTTCTCCTTTCCGAGCAGATCCGATCTGGATGTCGTCGTTCTCGACCACTTGACGAGTAGCCTCTACCTCGAACGGAAAGAAGACCTCCAGGCCTACTGTGAGGCCTTCGACTCCCTTCGGATCCACGCCCTTTCGCCCGAGGACTCGTTGGATTACATCGCCGCGTTGGCCGGTGATGCGTAAGGAGGCACCATGTCAGCACCGCCTCGGCACATCTCTGTCAGTACCTTCCTGCACGGCGCACAGTGGCGGCGCAGCAGCCGCAGCACGGGAATGAACAACTGCGTCGAGACCGCCCGCCCGGGCACCGGCCCCTGGCGGGGACTGGTGGCCGTGCGCGACTCCAAGAACGTGTGCGGCCCGGCCCTGCTCTTCACCCCCGACGCCTGGAAGGAGTTCCTGATGGGGCTGACCTGATCATGTCCGTTCGACCCGGGCTTTTTTTAAGCCAATTCCGGGTCGATTTCCCCCTCACATCCGACGGAGTACTCCGCTCACGGTTCCGTACCCGTCCCCTGCGTACGACGAGCGACGCACACGGCCGTCCCGCCGACTCACGGTCGCGTCTCGCCGATCACGCGCACAGCGTGCTCGATCTGCCCGTCGGTGAGATCCGCACGGGCGGTCAGCCGCAGCCGTGAGATGCCGTCGGGCACCGACGGCGGACGGAAGCAGCCGACGGCGACTCCCGCCGCCCGGCAGTCCGCCGCCCACCGCACCGCCAGTTCGGCGGAGGGGGCCCGCACGGAGATCACGGCGGCGTCCGGGCGCACCGCCTCATGGCCCTCGGCCGTGAGACGGGCGTGCAGGGCCGTCGCCACCGCGCGGGCCCGCGCGGCACGCTCCGGCTCGCGGCGCAGCAGTCGCAGCGCCGCGAGCGCCGCGCCCGCCGCCGCCGGGGCGAGCCCGGTGTCGAAGATGAACGTCCGCGCCGTGTTGACGAGATGGTCGATCACCGGTGCCGGGCCGAGCACCGCGCCGCCCTGGCTGCCGAGCGACTTCGACAGCGTCACCGTCGTCACCACGTCCGGCGCGCCCGCGAGGCCGGCCGCGTGCGGAGCGCCACGGCCGCCGGCGCCGAGCAGGCCGAGCCCGTGCGCGTCGTCGACGATCAGCCCGGCATCGCACTCCCGTGCCGCTTCCGCCAGGCCGGCCAGCGGGGCCGCGTCGCCGTCCACCGAGAACACCGTGTCGGAGACCACGACGGCGGGGCCGCGGTGGGTGCCGAGCGCCTTGCGGACCGCCCGGGGGTCGGCGTGCGCCACGACCTCGGTGGTGCCGCGGGCCAGCCGGCAGCCGTCGATGAGCGAGGCGTGGTTGCCCGCGTCCGAGACGATGAGGGAGCCGTGCGGCGCGAGCGCGGTGACCGCCGCGAGATTGGCCGCGTACCCGGAGGAGAAGACGAGCGCCGCCTCGAAGCCGCAGAAGTCGGCGAGTTCGCGCTCCAGCTCGCCGTGGAGTTGCGTCGTTCCGGTGACGAGCCGGGAACCGGTCGAGCCGCCACCCCACAGCCGGGCCGCCTGCGCGGCGCCCTCGGTGATCTCCGGATGGCGGGACAGACCCAGATAGTCGTTGCCGGCCAGGTCGAGGAGCGGGGAGCCGGCCGACCGGGGACGCAGAGTTCGGACGAGTCCGGCCCGGCGGCGCGCCCGTGCCTGTTCGTCGATCCAGCCGAACGCCATGGTTCCTCCGGGCTTTTGTAGGCAGCGCACAGACACTAGCGGGACGACCAGCCGCCCAGGGTGTGGCAATACCCACACGTCGATCGCTGTCTGTTGTGCGGTCTCTCCTTGGCCCGGGGCGGTCCCGTAGGACAGGATCGGCTCTCATGGACCTGCTGAACACGCTGGTGGACAAGGGGATGCGGCGCGAGGTGCCGACCCGCGAGGAGGCCTTGGCCGTCCTCGCCACTTCCGACGACGACGTGCTCGATGTGGTGGCGGCGGCCGGCAAGGTGCGCCGCCACTGGTTCGGCCGACGGGTGAAACTCAACTATCTCGTCAATCTGAAGTCCGGCCTGTGCCCTGAGGACTGTTCCTACTGCTCCCAGCGGCTCGGCTCGAAGGCCGGCATCCTCAAGTACACCTGGCTCAAGGCCGACGAGGCCTCACAGGCCGCGGCGGCCGGAGTGGCGGGCGGCGCCAAGCGGGTCTGCCTGGTGGCGAGCGGCCGCGGGCCCACCGACCGGGACGTGGACCGGGTCTCCGACACCATCAGGACCATCAAGGAGCAGAACGAGGGCGTCGAGGTGTGCGCCTGCCTCGGTCTGCTCTCCGACGGCCAGGCGGAGCGCCTGCGCGCGGCGGGCGCCGACGCCTACAACCACAACCTCAACACCTCCGAGGCGACCTACGGGGACATCACCACCACCCACACCTACGCCGACCGGGTGGACACGGTGCAGAAGGCGCACGCCGCCGGTCTGTCGGCCTGCTCCGGGCTGATCGCGGGCATGGGCGAGAGCGACGCGGACCTGGTGGACGTCGTCTTCTCGCTGCGGGAGCTCGACCCCGACTCCGTTCCGGTGAACTTCCTGATCCCGTTCGAGGGCACTCCGCTCGCCAAGGAGTGGAACCTGACGCCGCAGCGGTGTCTGCGGATCCTCGCCATGGTCCGGTTCGTCTGCCCGGACGTGGAGGTGCGGATCGCGGGCGGGCGCGAGGTCCACCTCCGTTCGATGCAGCCGCTGGCCCTGCATCTGGCCAACTCCATCTTCCTCGGGGACTACCTGACCAGCGAGGGCCAGGCCGGCAGGGCCGACCTGGAGATGATCGCCGACGCCGGGTTCGAGGTGGAGGGCACGGACCAGGTGACGCTGCCCGAGCACCGCGTGGCGGGCGGCTGCGGCTCGCACGGGGACGCCGGGTGCGCGTCCCACGCAGGTGGTGGGTGCGGGTCCCACGAAGGCGCCGGGTGCGGGTCCCGCGAGGAGAGCGGTGTCTGTGGCTCCGCTTCCGCGCCGCACGTCGGCGAGGCCCGTACGGACCTGGTCGCCGTGCGCCGCCGGGGCGCCGGAACGGATCTGGCGCCCAATGCCTGAGTTGTCCGTGGACGAGCTGCTGGTGCTCGACCGGCAGCACGTCTGGCATCCGTACGGCCCCATGCCGGGCCGTCAGGAGCCGCTCGTCGTGGAGTCGGCGAGCGGGGTGCGGCTGCGGCTGGCCGACGGCTCCGGCGAACTGGTCGACGGCATGTCGTCCTGGTGGGCGGCGATCCACGGCTACCACCACCCGGTGCTCGACGAGGCCGCGCGCGACCAGCTCGGGCGCATGAGCCATGTGATGTTCGGCGGGCTCACCCACGAGCCCGCCGTCCGGCTGGCGAAGCTCCTTGTCGACATGTCGCCGGACGGTCTGGAACATGTGTTCCTCGCCGACTCGGGCTCGGTCTCGGTCGAGGTCGCGGTCAAGATGTGCCTTCAGTACTGGCGTTCGCTCGGCCGTCCTGCCAAGCAGCGGCTGCTGACCTGGCGCGGCGGCTATCACGGCGACACCTGGCACCCGATGTCCGTGTGCGACCCCGAGGGCGGCATGCACGAGCTGTGGCGGGGCGTTCTGCCCCGGCAGGTCTTCGCCGAGGCGCCGCCGGCCGCCTACGAGGAGGCGTACGCCGACCTGTTGCGCGAGACGATCGCGCGCCACGCGGACGAACTGGCCGCGGTGATCGTCGAGCCGGTGGTGCAGGGAGCGGGCGGAATGCGGTTCCACTCCCCCGCGTATCTGCGGGTGCTGCGCGAGGCCTGCGACGCGCATGACGTCCTGCTCGTGTTCGACGAGATCGCCACCGGCTTCGGCCGCACCGGCGCGCTGTTCGCCGCCGACCACGCGGCGGTGACCCCCGATGTGATGTGCGTCGGCAAGGCGCTGACCGGCGGTTATCTGACCATGGCGGCGACGCTGTGCACCCCGCGGGTGGCCGAGGGGATCTCCCGGGGGGAGGTGCCCGTGCTCGCGCACGGCCCCACCTTCATGGGCAACCCGCTGGCGGCGGCCGTCGCCTGCGCCTCGCTCGGCCTGCTGCTCGGTCAGGACTGGCAGACCGAGGTCAAACGGATCGAGACGGGCCTGAAGGAGGGGCTCGCTCCCGCGCGGGACCTGCCCGGAGTGCGCGAGGTGCGGGTGCTCGGCGCCATCGGCGTCGTCCAGCTCGACCACGAGGTGGACATGGCGGCGGCGACCCGGGCCGCGGTACGCGAGGGTGTGTGGCTACGGCCGTTCCGCGACCTCGTCTACACGATGCCGCCGTATGTGACGGGCGACGCGGATGTGGCACTGATCGCGCGCGCGGTGTGCGCGGCGGCACAGGAGGGCTGACATGTCGGTACTGGTGGTCACGGGGACCGGCACGGAGGTCGGCAAGACGATGGCCACCGCCGCCGTCGCGGCGGTGGCGGTCGCGGCGGGCCGGTCGGTGGCCGTGCTCAAGCCCGCGCAGACCGGTGTGGGACCGGACGAGCGCGGGGACGCCGACGAGGCGGCCCGGCTCTCGGGCGCCTGGACGGTGCGCGAACTCGCCCGCTACCCCGACCCGCTGGCGCCCGCGACGGCGGCCCGGCGGGCCGGCCTGCCGCCGGTACGGCCGGGTGAGGTGGCGGAGGCGGCCGCCAAACTGGCCGTCGAGCACGACCTCGTGCTCGTCGAGGGGGCGGGCGGGCTGCTCGTACGGTTCGACGACGAGGACGGCACTCTGGCGGACGCGGCCCTGCTGCTGGCGGCACCGGTGCTGGTGGTCGCGACGGCCGGCCTCGGCACCCTCAACGCCACCGAGCTGACGGTGCGGGAGGTGCGGCGCCGGGGGCTGGAGTTGACGGGTGTGGTCATCGGCAGCTGGCCCGAGGCCGCGGACCTCGCCTCCCGGTGCAACCTCGCGGATCTTCCGGTGGTGACGCGGGCGCCGCTGCTCGGGGCGCTGCCCGCGGGCGCCGGAGCGTACGCGCCCGCCGACTTCCGCGCCGCAGCGCCCGGTTGGCTGGCGCCGGTGCTCGGCGGGACATGGGACGCGGAGGCGTTCACCTCGTCCCACGCGCCCTAGCGACGGGGCCGGCCACGACGGGGGCGGCCACGGCGGGGGCGGCCACGGCGGGGGCGGCCACGGCGGGCGCGTATGGCACGTATGGACGGCGGCGGGGATGCGGACGGCGGGTGCGGGGGACAATCCGGATAAGGCCCGATCCTCCCCCGGAGGTGCTCATGGCGTTGCGGTCCGCCCGCCCCCGTACGGTGTCGCGCGACACCGTGCACCATCCGCTCTTCGCCCGCTGCTACGAACGGATCAGCGTCGCCGCCGAGACCCGTGCCGGTATGGGGGCGGTACGGGACCGGCTGCTGGCCGGTCTGTCCGGCCGCGTGATCGAGATCGGCGCGGGCAACGGTCTGAACTTCGCCCACTATCCGCGTGCGGTCTCGGAGGTCGTCGCCATCGAGCCGGAGCGACACCTGCGCAGGCGGGCGGTCGAGGCGGCCCTGCGCGCCGACGTGCCCGTGGACGTGGCCCCGGGTGCGGCGGAGGCGCTGCCGGTCAAGAGCGAGGCCTTCGACGCGGCGGTCCTCTCGCTGGTGCTGTGCAGCGTGCGCGACGTGCCCCGGGCGCTCGCCGAGGTGCGGCGGGTGCTGCGGCCCGGCGGGAGCCTGAGATTCCTCGAGCACGGAGCGGGCGGCGGACCCGCCATGCGCTACGCCCAGCGCGCCCTGGACCGCACGGTCTGGCCGCCGCTCAACGGGGGCTGCCACCTCTCCCGGGACCCGATCGGGGCCCTGCGCGCCGCGGGCTTCGAGCTGGGCCCCTACCGACAGACGCTGATGCCGGAGAAGGGGCTGCGGCTGCCGACGTCGTACTGCGTGCTGGGCACCGCCTGGCGGCCCGGGCACGGGGCGTAGTCACAGGCTCCACTGCCGCAGCTCCCGGGCGATGTCGTCCACCGAGGCGGCCCCGCTCTTGACCAGCCGGGCCAGGTCGCGCACCTGCTCCGGTGAGGTAGCGACCTTGACGCCGCTGGCGACGAGGTAGGCGTAGGCGACCGCGGAGGCGAACAGCGCGTTGGAGCGCTCCAGCGCCGGTATGTGCAGCAGGAGTTGGAGCAGGGCGGCGGCGCGGGTGTGCGGGGTGTCGTAGACCGGGACGCCGAATATCTCCGCCTCGTGTCGGCTGACCGCCGCGACCAGCGCTCCCCAGTCGGTGACCTGAGGGTCCCCGGGGGTCTTCTGTTCGGCGACCATCAGCAGCCAGGCGAGGTCGATTCCAAGGGGGCTCAACGGCTCGGCGACTTGCCTTCGCTCCGGCGCTCCCGCGGGCCCGTGCCCTCGGGGGCGGACCCGAACTCCTCGGCGAAGACCGACTCGTACTGCTTCATGAAGTCGGCGGCTGCCTCGACGAACGTGTGGCCGACCTCGCCCGTGTCCTGCCGGACCAGTTCCTCGATGTAGCGGTTGACACTCATACCGCGCTCCAGGGCACGTTCGCGGGCGGCTCGGGCGGTGTCCTCGTCCACCCTCACATTCAGCTGGGTCTTCGCCATGCTTCGACGCTAGCGCCATGGTGCTAGCACCGGCAAGGGAGCGCGGAATCCGGCGCGGTGCGGCGCGGGCGCCCCCGCGCGCCGGTGGCCGGGCGGACATGCCGGTGACCGGGGTACGGACCGTGAGGGAGGCGTGTCTGGACTCAGGGGGATACCCGGTGTGCAGCGCATCACATTACGCTCGTGCGGGACAGGACGGGCGAAGGGGCCGGACAGTCCACGACCGAGGAGGCGGCCTTGTCCACTGCTGCTGCGGAGCACTCTCCCGGCCGCGGGGAGGCGGACGGCATCGCCGCCCGCGCCCGGGGGCTGACAAAGGCGTACGGCTCGGGGGAGACCACGGTGCTCGCCCTCGACGCGGTCGACGTGGACATCGCACGCGGCCGTTTCACCGCGGTCATGGGTCCCTCGGGCTCCGGAAAGTCGACTCTCATGCACTGCCTGGCGGGGCTCGACACCGCGTCGGCCGGGCAGGTGTGGCTCGGCGACACCGAGATCACGGGCTTGAAGGACCGCGAGTTGACGAGGCTGCGCCGGGACCGGATCGGCTTCATGTTCCAGTCGTTCAATCTGGTGCCCACGCTCACCGCGGCCGAGAACATCACGCTGCCCATGGACATCGCGGGCCGCCGGCCCGACCGGACGTGGCTGGACCAGGTGATCGACACCCTCGGACTGCGCGACCGGCTGACGCACCGGCCGGCGCAGCTCTCCGGCGGGCAGCAGCAGCGCGTGGCGTGCGCCCGCGCCCTCGCCTCACGCCCCGAGCTGATCTTCGCGGACGAGCCGACGGGCAACCTCGACTCCCGGGCGGGGCTCGAAGTGCTGGGTTTTCTGCGTGAGGCGGTCGACGAGCTGGGGCAGACCGTCGTCATGGTCACGCACGATCCGGGCGCGGCGGCCCACTCCGACCTGGTGCTGTTCCTGGCCGATGGGCGGATCGTGGACGAGATGGAGCGGCCCACGGCGGAGGCGGTGCTGGGACGCATGCGTCTGTTCGCCGGGGCTCACCACGGCAGGCCCGCCTCCGGCGCGGTCCGGGCGGGCGTGGACGACGCGGTCCGCCGCGAGGACTGAGGCGACCATGCTGAGGGCGACGCTGCGCAGCTTCCTGGCGCACAAGGGACGGCTCGCGCTCTCGGCCCTGGCCGTCGTGCTGTCGGTGGCGTTCGTCGCGGGCAGCCTGATCTTCTCGGACACGGTCACCCGTACCTTCGACCGGTTGTTCGCCTCCACGGCGGCCGATGTGACCGTAAGTCCCAAGGAGGACTTGACCTCCCCGTTGCCGAGCGGGGTGACCGCGACCCTGCCCGCCTCGCTCGCCGGGCGGATCGCCCGGGTGAACGGGGTGGCGGCGGCCCATGTGGATGTCGCCGTCCGGAACATCACGGTCGTCGACCACAGCAACGAACCCGTGGGCCCGACCACGGGCGCGCCCACCATCGCGAAGAACTGGTACGTCACCGACCGCAGCCCGGTGAAGCTGACGTCGGGGCGCGCTCCGCACGGCGCCGGCGAGGCGCTGCTCGACGCGGACACGGCCCGGCACAGGCAGGTGCGGATCGGCGACACGCTGAGGGTGCTCGCACAACCCGGCTCGTTCCCGGTGCGGGTGACCGGCATCGCCACCTTCACCACCACCAACCCGGGTGCCGCCCTGGTCTTCCTGGACACCCCGACCGCCCAGACGCGGCTGCTCGGCCGGCCCGACACGGCCACCGCCATCTCGGTCGACGCGGCCCCGGGCCTGACCGACGCGCGGCTCAAGGAGCGGATCGCCGCGGCGCTCCGCTCCCCGTCCGGCGGCTCGGCGTCCTACGACCTGAGGACCGCGAGCGAGCAGGCCAAGTCCAGCACCGACCAGCTCGGCGCGTTCCTCGACGTGATCAAGTACGTGATGCTGGGCTTCGCCGGCATCGCCGTGCTGGTCGGGGTGTTCCTCATCGTCAACACGTTCTCGATGCTCATCGCCCAGCGCACCCGGGAACTGGGCCTGCTGCGCGCCCTGGGCGCCGACCGGCGGCAGGTGCGCCGGTCCGTGCTGACGGAGGCGCTCCTGCTCGGCCTGGTCTCCGCGACGCTGGGGCTCGCCGTGGGGATCGGGCTGGCCGCCGGACTGATCCGGCTGATGAGCGCGTTCGGCATGAACCTGAAGTCCACCGAGATGGTGGTCGGCTGGGTGACCCCCGTCGCCGCGTATGCCGTGGGGGTCGGTGTCACCTTCGTCGCCGCGTACCTGCCGGCCCGGCGCGCGGCCGCCGTCTCCCCCATGGCGGCCCTCGCGGACGCCGAGGTCGCCGGCGTGGGACGGCCCCTGACCGTCCGCGCGGTGGCGGGGACGGTCATGGGCGCGCTCGGCGTGGCCGCGCTGGCGGGTTGCGTACGGGCGACACAGACCGCGCCGTCCGCCTCGCTGCTCGGGCTCGGCGTGGTCCTCACGCTCGTCGCCACGGTGATCGCGGGCCCGCTGTTGGTGCGTCCCGTGATCCGGGTGCTGGGTGCCGCCTTCCCCGCCCTGTTCGGCTCGGTCGGACGGATGAGCCAGCGCAACGCGCTGCGCAATCCGCGGCGCACCGGTGCCACCGCCTCCGCCCTGATGGTGGGGATCGCCCTGGTCGCCGCGATGTCGGTGGCGAGCACCTCCATGTCCAAGTCGTTCGACCAGCAGATCGACAAGACGCTGGGCGCCGACTTCGTGGTGCAGAACACCAACTTCCAGCCCTTTTCTCAGGAGATCACCGACCGGGTCAGGGCGACGGACGGCGCGGGGCTCGTCGTGCGCCAGCGGTTCGCCCCCGTGGCGCTGCGGCTTCCGGACGGCAGACGGGTCGAGACGACCGCCGGGGGCTATGACGCGCCACTCGACGCCGTGGCCCATATCAACTACGTCCGGGGCGACACGGCCTCCGCGCTCGCGGACGGCGCCCTCGCCATGGACGCGACGTTCGCGAGGGATCACGGCGTCCATGCCGGCAGTACCCTTCCGGTCCGGTTCCCGGACGGGCACAGCGCCGTCCTCAGGGTCGGCGCGCTCACGGACCAGGGCACCTCGGACGGGTTCGGCACCGAGGGCGGGCTGTTCCTCGGCATGGCCACGTTGCGGAAGTACGTGCCGGGCGCACAGGACTCCGCGCTGTATGTGAACGCCGCACCGGGCACGCCCAAGGACCGGCTGCGGTCCCGTCTGGAGCGGACACTCGGCCCGTACCCCCAGGTGCAGGTCCGGGACCAGGCCGACTACAAGAAGATGGTGCACGACCAGATCGCCGTGCTGCTCTACCTCGTCTACGCGCTGCTCGGTCTGGCGATCATCATCGCGGTGCTCGGAGTGGTCAACACCCTGGCCCTGTCGGTCGTCGAGCGCACCAGGGAGATCGGGCTGCTGCGGGCGATCGGGCTCGCCCGGCGGCAGCTTCGCCGGATGATCCGGCTGGAGTCCGTGGTGATCGCCGTGTTCGGGGCCGTCCTCGGGCTGGGGCTCGGGCTGGTGTGGGGTGTGTGCATCCATCGGGTGCTGGCGTTGCAGGGCATGAAGGCGCTGGCGATCCCCTGGGGCACCATCGTGGCCGTCATGGTGGGCTCGGCGTTCGTGGGCGTGGTGGCCGCGCTGCTGCCCGCGTTGCGCGCCTCGCGGATGAATGTGCTGGCGGCGATCGCCCACGAGTGAGGGCGTCCCCGGTGAAGCCGCCCGGCGGCGGCGCGGCGTCGGCTCCGCGCTGTCGGCCGCCGCCGCGGAGCGCTTCGTACGGCTCGGCGGGCGCCGCGGAACGCTTCGTACGACTCGGCGGGCGCCGCGGGGACGCGAGGGTGCTCCGGCGCAACGAGAGGGCCGGCATGCGTGGCGGGCCGCCGGGTACGCACCCGAGGAGCGGTGGCGCCGCTGGGTGAAGCCCCTGGCGAGCGGCGCGACTTTGCCGATCTTTTACCATAGGGGGGATGAACGGTCCTCCCTCGGGGTCAACCCGTCCCACCATGGAGATGTGTGAGCATCAGCCGATGGGCGAACCTCCCGAAACCCGACCACGCGTGGTCGCCACGTCCCCGGCCGATCCCGGGACGGAGGTGACCCGATGACCGAGCTGCTCCTCCTGCTGGTGGCGATCCTGCTCTCACTCGCCTGCGGTGGATTCGTCGCGGCGGAGTTCTCGCTCACCACGGTCGAGCGCAGCGAGCTTGAGCACGCCGTACGACGCGGTGAGCGCGGCGCGTCGGGCGCCCTCAAGGCCGTACGGAATCTGACGTTCCAGCTCTCCGGCGCCCAGCTCGGCATCACGGTCACCAACCTGGTGGTCGGCATGCTGTCCGAACCGTCGATCGCCAAGCTGATCGCGGGTCCGCTCGCCTCGCTGGGCCTGTCGCGCTCCACGTCCACCTCCGTGGCCCTCGTCCTCGGCACGGCTCTGTCGACCGTCTTCCTGATGGTGGTCGGCGAACTGGTGCCCAAGAACTGGGCGATCTCCTCGCCGCTCGCGGTGGCCAAGCGGGTGGGCACGCCCCTGCGCTGGTTCAGCTCCGCGTTCCGCCCCTTCATCACGCATCTGAACAACACGGCCAACCACATGGTCCGCCGCTTCGGCCTCGAACCGGCCGAGGAGCTGGCCTCCGCGCGCAGTCCCCAGGAGCTGGTGGCGCTCGCCCGGCACTCCGCCAAGGAGGGCGCCCTGGAGGCGGACACCGCCGAGCTGTTCGTGCGCACCCTCAACCTCGCCGACCTGACCGCGGAGAACGTGATGACCCCGCGCGTCCAGGTGATCGCCCTGGACGCCCAGGCGACCTGCGAGGACGTGGCGAACGCGACGCGCGCCACGGGTCTTTCCCGCTTCCCCGTCTACCGCGGAAACCTGGACTCGGTCATCGGCGTCGCGCACATCAAGGACGTCGTCGCCGTGCCCGCCGACGCACGGCCCCACCGTTCGGTCGCGCAGGTGATGCGCGAACCGCTCTTCGTCCCGGAGTCCCTCACCGTCGACCGGCTGCTGGACCGGCTCTCCGGCAAGAACACCATGGCCGTCGTCATCGACGAGTACGGCGGCACCGCCGGGGTCGCCACCCTGGAGGACATCGTCGAGGAGGTCGTCGGCGAGGTGCGCGACGAGCACGACCCGCACGAGACGCCCGATCTGGCCCCGGCCGGCACGGACGCCGCGGGCCGCGCGCTGTACTCGGCCGACGGCTCGGCCCGGATCGACCAGCTCGCACGCGTCGGGCTGCGGGTGCCCGAAGGCCCCTACGAGACGCTCGCCGGGCTGATCGCCACGGAGCTCGGGCGGATACCGGCCAAGGGGGACAGCGTCGAGGTGGCCGGGTGGCGCCTCGACGTGGTGGACGCGACGGGGCGCCGGGCCGCCCGGATACTGCTGCACGCGCCGGCCGCCGAGCGGGAGGAGGAGCGGTGACCCTCGTCCAGCTGCTGATCGGTCTGCTGACGCTCGTCGCGAACGCCTTCTTCGTGGGCGCCGAGTTCGCGTTCATCTCCGTGCGCCGCAGCCAGATCGAGCCGCACGCCGAGACGGGCGACCGACGGGCCCGCAGTGTGCTGTGGGGCATGGAGCATGTGTCGGCGCTGCTCGCGGCCGCGCAGCTCGGCATCACGCTGTGCACCCTGGTCCTCGGTGTCGTCGCCGAGCCCGCGATCGAGCATCTGCTGGAGCCGGTGTTCCACGCGGTCGGTGTCCCTCCGGGCGCCGGCCGGGCGGTGTCGTTTGTGATCGCGCTGGCCCTGGCGACGTATCTGCACATGCTGTTCGGCGAGATGGTGCCGAAGAACATCGCGCTCGCCGAGCCGGTGCGGCTGGCGCTGCTGCTCGGTCCGCCGCTGGTCGGTCTGGCCCGGGCCCTGCGGCCGGTGATCTTCACCGTCAACGCGTTCGCGAACGCGCTGCTCACGCTGTTGCGGGTGGAGACGAAGAGCGAGGTCACCGCCACCTTCTCGGACGACGAACTGGCGCGGCTCGTCACGGACTCCACCGAGGCCGGGCTCATCGACGACCGCGCCCAGGAACGGCTGCACGACGCCCTGGAACTGGGTCGCCGGCCCGTGCGCGACGTGGTGGTGCCGCTGGAACGCGTGGTGTACGCGCGTGTGGGCATCACTCCCGAGGAGCTGGAGCGGCTGTCGGCCGAGTCCGGGTTCTCGCGGTTCCCAGTGGTGGACGAGGGGCGGCGGATCGTCGGCTATCTGCACGTCAAGGACGCCCTGGACGCATCCCCGCGGGACGAGCCGTTCCGGCTGCAGGACATGCGGGCCATCGCGCGGGTACGGGAGAGCACACCGCTGGACGACGTGCTCACGGCGATGCGCCGCAGCCGTACGCATCTGGCGGCGGTCCAGGGCACGGACGACCGCCTGGCGGGCCTGGTCACGATGGAGGACGTCCTGAGGGAACTCTTCGCCCGGCGGCCGTGACAGCCGGGGCGGGACTCCGGACGGCCGGGGCAACGTCCTGACCGCCGCAACCCGCGGACGGCCGCGGCCAAGGGACGGTGACAGCCTGCGGGCGGAGCCGACCGACCGGCGGGTATGGACTCGGGATACGATCGTCGGCGCCATGCACACGAACCCCACCCACACCAGCCTGGTCGCGGTCGGCGACTCCTTCACCGAGGGCATGTCGGACCTGCTTCCCGACGGCTCGTACCGCGGCTGGGCCGACGTCCTCGCGGGCCGGATGGCAGCCCGGACACCCGGCTTCCGATATGCCAACCTGGCCGTGCGCGGCAAGCTCATCGGGCAGATCGTCGAAGAGCAGATCGACCTCGCCGCCGCGATGCGGCCCGATGTGATCACCCTGGTCGGCGGCCTGAACGACACGCTGCGGCCCAAGTGCGACATGGGCCGGGTGCGCGGCCTGCTGACCGAGGCCGTGGAGCGCCTGGCCCCCTCCTGCAAGCAGCTCGTCCTGATGCGCAGCCCGGGTCGCCAGGGCCCGGTCCTCGAACGCTTCCGGCCTCGTATGGAGGAGCTGTTCGCCTGCGTCGACGACCTCGCCGAGCGGCACGGCGCGCTGGTGGTCGACCTCTACGGCGTGCCCTCGCTCGCCGATCCGCGCATGTGGGACGTGGACCGGCTGCATCTGACGGCCGAGGGACACCGCCGGGTGGCGGAAGCCGTGTGGCAGACCCTTGGGTACGAGGCGGAGGATACCGAGTGGCGCACGCCGATGCCGCCGAGCGCTCCGCCCGGCTGGCTCGAGCGCCGGACCGCGGACGTCCGCTTCACCCGGCGGCATCTGCTGCCGTGGATAGGGCGGCGGCTGACGGGCCGCTCATCGGGCGACGGGCGCCCGGCCAAGCGTCCGGACCTGCTGCCGTACGAGGAGCCGATTGTCCAGATTATCCAGGAGTAGCGAACGCTCCGGAGGGAGTCACGCGTGACCACCAGGGTGATCAACCTCAAGGGCCGTCTCCAGGACTTCGGTCCCCGGCTGGAATTCGCCCCCAGCGACGTCGTCTACATCGGTCGCCGCCTGGTCAGGGGCGGCTGGGACCTGCCCCAGCACCCGCTGTTCAACCCGTTCCAGATCGACACCGCGAAGAAGAAGCACGACGGGACCCGGGCCGAGGTGATGGCCAAGTACCGGGAGTATCTGATGGCACGGCCCGATCTGCTGGCCCAGGTGCCCGAGCTGCGGGGCCGGACGCTGGCCTGCTGGTGCGCGCCCGAGCTGTGCCACGGGGACATCCTGGCGGAGGTCGCGGACAAACCGAAGCGCCCGAAGCACCGGTCGTAGCGGCGAAGTGCGGTTGCGCCCCTGGTGGCGCGGGGCCCGGCGGCCGGGGCGGGGCTCGCGTGACGGAGGTCTCGTAGGTTCCACCGAACCGCCCGGTGGCACTGGCCTGCACGAATCGCCAGTAAACTCAGTGCACGTGACTGCTGCGCCCGCAAAGCCCCGAATCCCGAACGTCCTCGCCGGACGCTACGCCTCCGCCGAGCTTGCCACGCTCTGGTCCCCCGAGCAGAAGGTGAGGCTGGAGCGGCAGCTCTGGCTCGCCGTGCTGCGGGCCCAGAAGGATCTCGGGGTCGATGTGCCGGACGCGGCGGTCGCCGACTACGAGCGCGTGCTCGACCAGGTCGACCTCGCCTCGATCGCCGAGCGCGAGAAGATCACCCGGCACGATGTGAAGGCCCGGATCGAGGAGTTCAACGCCCTCGCCGGACACGAGCACGTGCACAAGGGCATGACCTCCCGCGATCTGACGGAGAACGTCGAGCAGCTGCAGATCCGGCTCTCCCTGGAGCTGATGCGCGACCGCACGGTGGCCGTGTTGGCACGCCTCGGCAAGCTCGCGGCCGAGTACGGCGAGCTGGTCATGGCCGGCCGCTCCCACAATGTGGCCGCGCAGGCCACCACCCTGGGCAAGCGCTTCGCGACCGCCGCCGACGAGCTGCTCGTGGCCTACGGCCGGGTCGAGGAGCTGCTCGGCCGCTACCCGCTGCGCGGCATCAAGGGCCCCGTCGGCACGGCGCAGGACATGCTCGACCTGCTCGGCGGGGATGCGGCCAAGCTCGCGGACCTGGAGCGGCGGATCGCCGGTCACCTGGGCTTCTCGCAGGCCTTCACCTCGGTCGGCCAGGTCTACCCGCGCTCGCTCGACTACGAGGTCGTCACCGCGCTGGTGCAGCTTGCCGCGGCGCCGTCGTCGCTGGCCAAGACGATCCGGCTGATGGCCGGGCACGAGCTGGTGACCGAGGGCTTCAAGCCCGGCCAGGTCGGCTCGTCGGCGATGCCGCACAAGATGAACACCCGCTCCTGCGAGCGCGTCAACGGCCTGATGGTGATCCTGCGCGGCTACGCCTCGATGACCGGCGAGCTGGCGGGCGACCAGTGGAACGAGGGCGATGTGTCCTGCTCGGTGGTGCGCCGGGTCGCGCTGCCGGACGCGTTCTTCGCGCTGGACGGCCTGCTGGAGACGTTCCTGACGGTGCTCGACGAGTTCGGCGCCTTCCCCGCCGTCATCGCGCGCGAGCTGGACCGCTATCTGCCGTTCCTCGCCACGACCAAGGTGCTGATGGCGTCGGTGCGCGCGGGCGTCGGCCGGGAGGTGGCCCACGAGGCCATCAAGGAGAACGCGGTGTCCTGTGCGCTCGCCATGCGCGAGCAGGGTGCCGAGCGCAACGAGCTGCTGGACCGGCTGGCCGCCGATGAGCGCATCCCGCTGGACCGCGCCCGGCTCGACGCGCTGATGGCGGACAAGCTGTCCTTCACGGGCGCCGCGGCCGACCAGGTCACCGCCGTCGTGGGCCGCGTCGAGGAGATCGTGAAGCAGCAGCCCGAGGCCGCCGGCTACACCCCGGGGGCGATCCTCTGACCCGCTTCACCCCGGCAGACCTGGAGGCCGCCCGCGACCGTCTGGTGCCGGACGTGGTCGCGGACGGCCTCAAGGTCCTTTTCTGCGGCATCAATCCAGGTCTGATGACGGCGGCGACGGGCCATCACTTCGCCCGCCCCGGCAACCGCTTCTGGCCGGTACTGCATCTGTCCGGCTTCACACCGAGGCTGATGAAGCCGTCGGAGCAGCGGGAGTTGCTCACATACGGACTCGGCATCACCAATGTGGTGGCGCGGGCGACCGCGCGGGCCGACGAGCTGAGCCCCCGGGAGTACCGGGAGGGCGGGCGGATCCTCACCGCCAAGGTGGAGCGGCTGCGGCCGCGGTGGCTGGCGGTGGTCGGGGTGACCGCGTACCGGACGGCCTTCGACGACCGCAGGGCCGCCGTGGGTCCACAGCAGCGGACGATCGGCTCGACCCGGGTGTGGGTGCTGCCCAACCCCAGTGGTCTGAACGCGCATTGGACGGCGGCGACGATGGCGCAGGAGTTCGCGCGGTTGCGGACGGCCGCGGAGGAGCAGCCGGCCGGGAGGGTCACGGGGGATCCGTCTCCGTGACGACCGCGAGGAGTTGGAACGGCAGCTCCGAGTCCCACTGGGACACGCCGAGGGCGATCCACCGGCCCGTCTCGGCCGACTTCCACAGCTGCACATCCGGCACATGCCCGCTGAGGGCGGCCCAGGGCTCCTCGATGTCCTCGCCGTCCAGGGTCCGTTCGAGAACGCTGTAGAGGCTGAAGGCCTGGGGCGGCCCCCACCGCTCGGTCAGCCGCTCGCCGAGGCCGTCCCGGTCGGCCTCGTACTGCGCCCCCGTCTCCTCCCGCTCGCTCCCGCCGTCCTCCCGGAATGCGCCGCTCGTCTGTAAGGCCGCCGTGTGATATCCGGGACCGCTCTCACCGTGCTCCGTCCTGCCGTGCGCCGCGGGGAACTCCCGGGCGCACAGCAGGTCTATGACGGAGAGGTACCTCGCGATGTCCATGGGGTCCAGTAAAGCGGGCACCACTGACAAGTGGCATGGCGTCAGACGCCGGTGGCGTCGTGTTCCCTTCCGCTCCTCGGTGCCGGCGATCAGGCGATGCCGCCATTGGCGAAGACCACCTGGCCGTTGACCCACCGCCCCGGTCCGGCGAGGAACGCGACGGTCTCGGCGATGTCCTCGGGCGTGCCCAGACGCTCCAGCGGGGACTGCGCGGCGAGCCGGTCGATGGATGCCCGGTCCTTGCCGTCGAGGAAGAGCGGGGTGGCCGTGGGGCCGGGTGCGACGGCGTTCACGGTGATGTCACGGCCGCGCAGCTCGCGCGCCAGCACCAGGGTCATGGCTTCGACGGCGCCCTTGCTTGCGGCGTAGGCGGCGTAGCCGGGGAAGGCCAGCCGGGTCACCGAGGTGGAGAAGGTGACGACGGCGCCGCCGTTCCGGACGCGGCGGGCCGCCTGCTGGGCCACCACGAACGTGCCGCGGATGTTGGTGCGGTGCATCCGGTCGAGCGCGTCCAGGTCGAACTCGGCGACCGGGCCGAGGAGCATCACGCCCGCGGTGTGGACCACGACGTCGATCCCGCCGAAGGCCCGCTCGACCGCATCGAACGCCTTGGCCATGGCGGCGTCGTCGGCGACATCCCCGGTCACCGCGATCGCCCGGCCCTGTGCCTCCTCGATGGCGGCGACGGTCTCGTCGGCGGCGGCCTTGTTGCCCGCGTAGTGGACGCCGACCGCCATGCCGTCGGCGGCGAGCCGCTGGGCGACCGCGCGTCCGATGCCTCCTGATGCCCCGGTGATCAGCGCAACGCGAGTGGTGTCGGACATGGTGCTGCCTCTCTTCCCTTTATGGACGACGCGTTCATATAATCATGTGGTGAACGCGCCGTCCATATGTGAGGGTGGGAAACGGTCATACACGAGGCGAGAGGACAGTGGGTGCCGGAGCGATCGGAGCGAGACGCGACCCCGGAGCGAGACGCGACCCCGGAGCGAGACGCGACCCCGGAGCGGGACGGCACCTCGCGGGTGCGGCGCGGCCGCGGGCGGCGGCCGGCGGCCGAGGTGCGCGCGGATGCCCTGGAGGCGGCCGGCGCCCTGCTGCTCGAAGGGGGCATGGGCCCGTTCACCATCGAGGCGGTCGCCGACAAGGCCGGCGTCAGCAAGACGACCATCTACAAGTGGTGGCCGTCCAAGGGCGCACTCGCCCTCGACGGCTATTTCCACGCCGTCGAGTCCGCGCTGACCTTCCCCGACAGCGGCGACATCGAGGCCGACCTGACGGCACAGCTCCGCGCGTTCGTCCATGTCGTCACCCAGACCCCCGCCGGGCGGGTCATCGCCGAACTCATCGGCCAGGCCCAGACGGACCCCGACCTGTCCGCCGCCCTCCTGCAGCGCTACTCCGGCCCACGGCGGGAGCTGGCCGTGGAGACGATGCGACGGGCCCGGTCACGCGGCCAACTGCGCGCCGACGTCGACCCCGAGGTCCTGGTCGATCAGCTCTGGGGCGCCTGCTACCACCGGCTGCTCCTGCCCAACCTGCCCCTCACCGAGGAGTTCGCGGTGAGCTTGGTCGCCCACCTCATGCGAGGCGTCAGAGCCTGAACCGCCGGGCGGCCCGCTCGGGGAGAGGATCCGCCGCGCCGGCCGGCCGCGCCCGTTCCGCTCGGAGGCCGCCCGGCCCTCGCGGGTGAGCGCGGTGCCGAGTACGATCCGGCCAACACGCGCACGAGCTGGGAGGACGGACGTTGGGGCGGCTGACCGGCGGGGATCCCTCTCTGCTCAGAAGGATCAACTCCGCGGTGGTGCTGCACGCGCTGCGCGCCACGGACTGCGCGACGCTCACCGAGATCACCAGGGTGACCGGGCTGTCCCGGCCGACCGTCGAGGGCGTGGTCGAGGGGCTGATCGAGGCCGGGCTCGTGGTGGAACAGGCCGCCGAGGAGGGCGCGGCCCGCCGGCAGGGCCGCCCCGCGCGCAGGTACCGGTTCCGGGCGGAGGCCGGGCATCTGCTCGGCCTGGACGTCGGCGCCCACCGGGTGACCGCCCTCCTCGCCGACCTCGACGGCCGGGAACTGGGCTCGCTGTCCAAGGAGATCTCCGAGGCGGCGCCGGCGGACGAACGGCTGGACCGGCTGCGGGGCACGGTCGCCGAACTGCTGCGCCGTGCGGGCGTGTCACGCGGTTCGCTGCGCGCGGTGGGCGTGGCGAGCCCCGGGATCGTGGAGGCGGACGGCACCGTGCGTCTGGGCACGGCCCTGCCGGAGTGGACCGGCCTCAGGCTGGGCGAACGGCTCAGCCGCTCCTTCAAGTGCCCGGTCCTCGTCGAGAACGACGCCAACGCGGCGGCCGTGGCCGAGCACTGGAAGGGCGCCGCCACCGAGTCCGACGACGTCGTCTTCGTGCTGGCGGGACTGAGTCCCGGCGCCGGTGCGCTGATCGGCGGACGGCTGCACCGTGGCTACGGCGGGGCGGCCGGGGAGATCGGCGCCCTACACCTGCTGGGCCGCGAGGCGGCTCCGGAGAAGCTGTTGTCGACCACGGACGAACCGCTGCAACCGCTGGACGAACAACAGGTCGCCGATGTCTTCGCTCTTGCCCGCGAGGGCGACCAGCGGGCCCGCGCGGCCGTGGACCGGTTCATCCGGCGGCTGGTGCACGACGTGGCCGCGCTCGCCCTGGCCCTCGATCCCGAACTGGTCGTCATCGGCGGCTGGGCGGCGGGCCTGGACGGCGTACTGGATCCACTGCGTCACGAGCTGGACCGCTACTGCCTGCGCCCGCCGAAGGTGACCCTGTCACGGCTCGGCGAGGCCGCGGTGGCGACGGGGGCGCTGCGGCTGGCCCTCGACCATGTGGAGGAGCAGTTGTTCGCGGTGGACGGCACGGTCACGGCACGGCGCTGAACCGGAGGGGCCACCGGGCCCGGTCGTCCCCGTCTGCCACGGTCGGCCCCGGCGGCCCTCCACGGGTGGTCAGGAGGCCTGGCGCTCCGGATCGTGGTGGATCTCGACGCGGCCCGAGGCGCCGAAGGTCAGCCGGCAGGTGTCGGCGCGATACGTGGCGAGCGAGACCGCCGCCGTCCGGCCCCCGGCGTGGTAGCGGGTGGTCACGACGAGGACGGGTGCGCCGGGCAGCCGGTCCAGCTCCTTGGCGTCCTCGGCGCTCGCCGAGCCCAGCTCTACGGCCTGGTCCTGGTCCTCCAGCTCCAGATGCTGCAACTCGCGCAGCACGGCACGCGCGCGTGCCGCACCGGAGGGTGAGTCGATCGCGGAGAGGTCGGGCACCGAGGAGCCGGGGATGTAGAGGAGTTCGGCGGCGACGGGCTGGCCATGGGTCATCCGGGAGCGGCGCACCGTGTGCACCCGCTCGGCCCGGTCGGTCTCCAGGAGGTCGGCCACGGCGGCGGGCGGTGCGGCGGCCGTGCAGTCGACGGGCTGCCAGGCGTCCCCCTCGGCACCCGGCCACAGGTGCCGCTCGGAACCGACCGCGACCCCTACACGCGGCGGGGCGACCGTGGTACCGACTCCGCGGCGGCGCTGGAGCCGGCCCTCCAGTTCGAGCTGTTCCAGTGCCTGCCGGAGGGTGGCACGGGCGACGCCGAAGCGGGCCGCGAGATCACGTTCGTTGGGCAGGATCTCGCCGACGGAGAACTCGGAGTCGAGTGCCTCGGTGAGCACGGTCTTGAGATGCCAGTACTTGGGTTCCGGCACCGATTCCAGCTGCGTGGTCCCCACCCTGTCCTCCGCAATCGCCATGGTGCGGCGGCGTTTCAGCGCCCTTGTTTATTAAAGGTTGTTGCACTTCTCTGCGACCATAGGGCGGCCCCCACCCTTGGTCAAGACCAATCCTCGATCCCTTACGGGTTGCGGGGATGCCATGCCGCGGGGCGTTCACACGGCGTTCGTGGTGCGCGACACGGATGACACGAGGGCGCCCCCTGCGTCCACGAACGTTCATGTAAGGCGGCGTTGCGTCCTCGACGGGTGCCGACCGTTTCCCACCGGGGGCTACCGACCGGTAGCACTTGCTGACAAGCTGTCTACGAACAGCGATCATCAGCGTGTCCCCAGACGAGGAGCAGCAGCATGGCCGCCACGGTCTCCTTCAGCGTCCCCTCCACGCACGGCCCGCGGACCGTCACCGTCTCCTACGCGCGCGTGGGCGCCGGCGAACCGCTCCTCCTGCTGCACGGCATCGGTCATCACCGGCAGGCCTGGGACCCGGTCGTGGACATCCTGGCCACCGAGCGCGACGTGGTCACGGTGGACCTCCCCGGCTTCGGAGCGTCTCCGGCGCTGCCGGACGGACTCGCCTACGACCTGCCGACGGTGGTGCCCGCGCTCGGCGCGCTGTGCACAGCGCTGGACCTCGGCCGTCCGCATGTGGCGGGCAACTCCCTGGGCGGTCTGCTGGCCCTGGCACTGGGCCGCGAGAAGCTCGTACGGTCCGTCACCGCGTTCTCGCCGGCGGGGTTCTGGAGCCAGGCCGAGCGGCGGTACGCGTTCACGGTACTGCTGGCGATGCGCCAGGCCGCGCGGAACATGCCGCTGCCGGTGGTGGAGCGGCTGTCGCGTACGGCCGCCGGGCGCACGGTGCTGACGAGCACCATCTACGCCCGCCCCGGCCGCCGTTCACCGGAGGCCGTCGTCGCCGAGACACTCGCGCTGGCCCGCGCCGAGGGGTTCGCCGCGACCCTCCGGGCGGGCACCTCGGTCCGGTTCGAGGAGGACCTGCCCGGACTGCCCGTCACCGTGGCGTGGGGCACCCATGACCGGATTCTGATGCGCCGTCAGGGCATCCGCGCCAAGCGGATCATCCCCAAGGCCCGCCTGGTGCGGCTGCCCGGCTGCGGACATGTGCCGATGAGCGACGATCCGGCACTGGTCGCCCGGGTCATCCTGGACGGCAGCCGCTGACCGTGCCCGAGTGACGGCGCGTTCGCCGGGCGCACACGGGACGGTGGCCGCCGACGGCGTACGGCTGGTGCCCGGACACACGTATCCGCACGTCCACCGGATCCGGTGGGTCGGGCGGACGAGGGCCCTTGCGACGGGGGCACGAGAGGCGGTCCGCGGTTCCCGCGCCACCACGGTCCGTTGTTCACTCGTGGTTTCCGTGTGCGCTGCGGCGCACCAGTAGTTGTGGCAGTGCCCATTGGCAGGAACCGTCCACCGGAGGCGTCTTCATGTCACACCGTCCCCTCCCCGGCCGCCGCAGCGTCCTGCGCGGCTCCCTCGCCGCGTCGGCGGCCCTCACCCTGCCCACCGCGCTCGGCGCGGCGCCCGCGTTCGCCCGGTCGGGGCGTCCCACTGCGGGATGGGGTGTCCAGGCCGGTGACGTGACCGCCCACTCCGGTCTCGTCTGGGTGCGCTCCGACCGCCCCGCCCGCATGATCGTCGAGACGTCGGCGACGGAGTCGTTCCGCGATCCGCGCAGATGGCAGGGCCCGCTGCTCGGCGCCGGCACCGACTTCACCGGTACCACACGGCTGCACGGGCTGCCGGCGGGCGAGCAGATCCACTACCGCGTGCTGCTGGCCGACCCGCACGACCCGCGGCGCACCGGCGAGCCCGTGACGGGCACCTTCCGCACGATCCCGCTCGGACGGCGCCGTGGGGTTCGCTTCCTGTGGTCGGGCGACCTGGCGGGCCAGGGCTGGGGCATCAACCCGGACCACGGCGGTTACCGGATCTACGACGCGATGGCGAAGCTCGACCCGGACTTCTTCCTGTGCAGCGGCGACAACGTCTACGCCGACGGGCCGATCGCGGCGACCCAGGCCCTGCCCGACGGCAGCACCTGGCGCAACA
Organism: Streptomyces sp. NPDC093261; assembly: GCF_044753645.1. NCBI lineage: Bacteria > Bacillati > Actinomycetota > Actinomycetes > Kitasatosporales > Streptomycetaceae > Streptomyces > Streptomyces sp. NPDC093261. Next base: position 90,338 of record NZ_JBIVNO010000014.1, on the reverse strand, counting down.
TCACCACCGAGGAGAAGTGCAAGGTGGCCGAGACGCCGGCCGAGTACCGCGGCAACTTCCGCTACAACCTGCTGGACGAGAACCTCAGGCGGTTCAACGCCCAGGTCCCGTCGATCATCCAGTGGGACGATCACGAGGTCCGCAACAACTGGTACCCCGGCGAGGTGATCGCCTCCTCCGACACCCGCTACACCGAGAAGAGCATCGACGTACTCGCCGCCCGCGCCCGTCGCGCGTTCAGCGAGTACTTCCCGATCTCGACGCTTGAGCCGGGCGACCGGAACGGCCGGGTGTACCGGGTCATGCGCCACGGTCCGCTGCTGGACGTCTTCGTGCTCGACATGCGCACCTACCGCAACGCCAACTCCACCGACGACCAGACCGTGGACCCGCAGGGCATCCTCGGCGCCGAGCAGGTGGAGTGGCTCAAGCGGGAGCTGGCCCGCTCGCGCGCGGTCTGGAAGGTCATCGCCGCGGACATGCCGCTCGGCCTGGTGGTCCCGGACGCGATGGAGAACCTGCCCGACATCGAGGCGGTCGCGCAGGGCGACCCGGGCGCGCCGCTCGGGCGGGAACTGCAGATCGCCGAACTGCTGCGGTTCATCAAGCACCGGAGGATCACGGGCACGCTGTGGCTGACGGCCGACGTCCACCACACCTCGGCGCAGCACTACCACCCCTCGCGGGCCGCGTTCACCGACTTCGAGCCGTTCTGGGAGTTCGTCTCCGGACCGCTCAACGCCGGTGCGTTCCCGGCGAACGCACTCGACAACACGTTCGGCCCGGACCGGGTTTTCGTGAAGGCGCCGACCGACTCGAACGTCTCCCCGGCGAGCGGCTACCAGTTCTTCGGCGAGGTCGACATCGACGGCGACAGCGGGGAGCTGACGGTCCGGCTGCGGGAGCTGGACGGTACCGTGCTGTTCACTCAGGTGCTCCAGCCGGGCCGGGTCGGGCAGTAGCCGGCGCTCTCCCGTATCCCGCCGGACTCTCCTGTCCCACGGACCGGTTGAGGGTCGCGCGGCGGCGTCACCCGGCCCGCGACCGGCCGCCGGCTCGCGTACCCTCGATCACCGCCGCCGCGCACCGGAGTCATCCCCCGATGCGCGGCGGCGGTGATGATCGGCCCGCGGGTAAGGGCTTCATCAAAAACAATAAAAAGGACAGAAGCACACTTTACCCATCAGACACAAAGCGTTTGTGATCACGCAACACCCTTCCTTCACAGTGGTGGCATGACTCCTGACATGTCTGATGTGACGCGCGCGAAGCACGGGCGCCCGGTCCACCACTGGCGACGGGACCTGATCGAGCTGGCGGCCCTGTTCACAGCGGTCGCGGTGGCGGACGTGACCGCCAATCTGGTCGGGCACGGCCCCGACGGCCCCGCCCTGCTGGGACTCTCGGCCGCGGCGCTGGTCGCGACGGCCGGCTTCCACGCCTGGTGGACACGCCGCCACGGTCACGCGCCCCCGACGAGTGATACCGACGCCCGGCCGCTCACCGAAGGGGAGCAGGCCGGGCCGCCCGGGCGTGACGCGGCCACCGGGGCAACCGCGCTGTGGCGGATGCGGACCACGGTGAAGGACGAGCCGGGCACCCTGGCCGCGCTGTGCACGGCGCTGGCCGGGCAGCGGATCGACATCCTGAGCCTGCAGACGCATCCGCTGGCCCAGGGCACGGTCGACGAGTTCCTGGTGCGGGCCCCGGCCGAGGTGGACCCCGGCGAGATCACGCGGGCCGTGTCGCTCTCCGGGGGCACCGAGACCTGGGTCGAGCGGGCCGACGCGCACGACCTCGTGGACGCCCCCACCCGGGTACTGGGCCTGGCCACGCGCACCGCACTGGACGCGGCGGAACTCCCGCTCGCGCTCCGTCAGTTGCTCGGCCGGTGCACCATCCGCTCCCTGCCCGCCATCTCCCCCGGCTCAGGACGCCCGGAGGAGGACGCTCCCGTCGAGGGGGCCCTGGAGGACACGGTGATGCGGCTGCGGGCGCCGGAGGGCGGGGTGATCACGGTGGAGCGGCCGTATCTGCCCTTCACGCCGACGGAGTTCGCCCGGGCGCGGGCGCTGGTCGAGCTGGACGCCCGGCTCGGCCCGCGCATCCCCCGCAGCCAGGACGTACTGACCTTGCCGAAGGGCACCCCGATCACCGTGCGGCGAGCCGACACCTCGGACCTGGAGGCGGCGAAGGAGATGCACGACCGGTGCTCGCCGCGCACCCTGAGCATGCGGTACCACGGACCCGTCGTTGACGCGGACCGCTACCTCAACCACCTGCTCAGCCCGCGCTTCGGCCGCACCCTCGCGGTGCAGACCCCGTCGGGGCGCATCGTCGGCCTCGGGCATCTGCTGTGGGACGGCGACGAGACGGAGGTGGCCCTGCTCGTCGAGGACGAGTGGCAGCGGCGCGGCGTCGGCAGCGAACTCCTCGGACGTCTGGTGACGGTGGCGGTCGAGGCGGGCTGCGAGAGCGTCTACGCGGTCACGCAGGCGTCGAACACGGGCATGGTCACCGCGATGCGCGGCCTCGGGCTGCCCCTCGACTACCAGATCGAGGAGGGCATCCTCGTCATCACGGCCCGCCTGGACGCCACCCCGGTGGCCTCGAGGCCGCCCTACGGCCACGCCTACGAGCAGCATGGCGCGAAGGGCGCCCAGGACTGAAGGCATACGGAACGGCCCGGCGTCCACCGCCGGGCCGTTCCGCGTTCCCGGGCACCTCGGACGAAGTCCGAGCCCTGCTACCGCCCCGCGACCTCTTCCGTCCGCCGCCCGCCGTCGGTCCGCCCGGCGTCGAGGGCCCCGTCGAGATCGGCCCACAGGTCCTCGACGTCCTCCAGGCCCACCGACAACCGCAGCAGCCGGTCGCCGACCCCGGCGTCGTGGCGGTCGGTCTCGTCGACGATGCGGTGGCTGATGGACGCCGGGTGCTGGATGAGGGTGTCCACGCTGCCGAGGCTCACCGCGGGCGTGATCAGCCGGACCCCGGCGATCACCGCGTGCGGATCACCGTGCACCTCGAAGGCGACCATCGCGCCACCGATGCGCGGGTAGTGCACACGGGCGACACGCGGATCGGCGGCGAGCCTGCCGGCGAGTTCGGCGGCGGTGGCGGACGCGGCCCGGACCCGTACCGGCAGCGTCGACAGACCGCGCAGCAGCAGATAGCCGGCCAGCGGATGCAGGACCGCGCCCGTCGCGAAGCGCACCTGGCGCAGCCGGCGCGCCAGCTCCTCGTCGCACGCCACCACACCGCCCATCACATCGCCGTGCCCGCCCAGATACTTGGTGGCACTGTGCAGCACCAGCCGGGCGCCGTGCCCGGCTGGGCGCTGGAGTACGGGCGTCGCGAAGGTGTTGTCCACCAGCAGCGGCACCGAACCGCAGGCGTGGGCGACCGCGCGCAGGTCGACCTCCGCGAGCGTCGGGTTGGCCGGGGACTCGACCATGACGAGACCGGTGTCGGGGCGCAGCGCCGCAGCGATGCCCGCCGGGTCGGTCCAGGTCACCTCCGAGCCCAGCAGTCCGGCGTTCAGCAGATGGTCGCTGCAGCCGTACAGCGGTCGTACGGCCACCACGTGCCGCAGCCCGAGCGCGTTCCGTGCCAGCAGGACGGCGCTGAGCGCGGCCATCCCGCTGGCGAACGCGACCGCGCTCTCGGTGCCCTCGAGCCGGGCGAGCGCGGTCTCGAAGCGCGCGACCGTCTGGTTGCCGAGCCGCGCGTAGACGGGCGGGCCGGTCAGTTCCGCGCCGTCGGCCGCGAAGGCGTCGATCCGGGCCGCCTCGCCACGGCTGTCGCGGCACGGGTAGGTGGTGGAGAGGTCGAGGGGCGGCGCGTGCAGCCCCAGGGCGACGAGGTCCTCGCGTCCGGCGTGCACGGCCTCGGTGGCCAGTGCCCTAAGGCCCGGCGGCTCGCCGACGGGGAATCCGTTGCGCCTGTCCTGAGTACGGGAATCCATGGCCCGCAGCGTGAACACCGCACGGGGTCGTGGCGGGGACACCCGTGTTACGTTCGGCGCATGGCTGAATCTGTCGTACTGGACCCGGTGGATCTCCACCTTCTGCGTCTGTTGCAGAACGACGCCCGGACGACCTACCGCGATCTGGCCGCCCAGGTGGGGGTGGCCCCCTCGACCTGTCTCGACCGGGTCACCCGGCTCCGCCGCTCGGGAGTGATTCTCGGCCATCAGCTGCGACTGGATCCGGCGCGGCTCGGACGCGGACTCGAGGCGCTGCTGTCGGTGCAGGTCAGGCCGCACCGACGGGAACTGGTGGGGCCTTTCGTGGAGCGGATCCGGGCGTTGCCGGAGTCCCGCACGGTGTTCCATCTCACCGGACCCGACGACTATCTCGTCCATGTCGCGGTGGCGGACATGGCGGATCTTCAGCGGCTTGTCCTCGACGAGTTCACGGCCCGGCGCGAAGTGGCGCGGGTGGAGACCCGGCTGATCTTCCAGCAGTGGGACTGTGGCCCGCTGCTGCCACCCGGCCATGCCGCGCCGAAACCCGCTGAGCAGGGATAAGCCGAGCGCGGAAACCCCGTGACGCGGACCGCGTCACCGTATGAGGATGGTCCGCATGTCAGACACCACCAGGAGACTTCTGCCCCGGGAGGTCGCCGACGCCTATGTCGACGACCTCGTCACCCTCGACCCGGTCACCGGCACGTACCTCGGTGTGAAGGAAAGCGCGAGCAAGCTGCCCGACACCTCGCCCGCGGGCCAGGAGGCGCTCGCCGAGCTGGCGCGGGCGACCCTCGCGCGGCTGGACGAGGCGGAGCGCCTACCCGGCGCGGACAGTGACATCGAGCGCCGGTGTGCGCGGCTGCTGCGCGAGCGGCTGACCGCCGAACTCGCCGTGCACGAGGCGGACGAGGGCCTCAGGACGGTGGGCAATATGCACACCCCGGTGCACTCCGTGCGTGACGTCTTCACGATCACTCCCACCGCGACCGACGAGGACTGGGCCGCGGTGACCGAGCGGCTGCGCGCCGTGCCGGCCGCCCTGCGCGGCTACCGCGAGTCCCTCGCCCTCGGACTGGAGCGCAAGCTGTACGCGGGCCCGCGCGCGACGGCGACCTTCGTCGAGCAGCTCACCGAGTGGTCGGACCTGGACGGCGAGGGCCGCGGCTGGTTCGAGGACTTCGCCTCCCAGGGGCCGGCGCCGCTGCGCACGGAGCTGGACGAGGCCGCGCGTGCGGCGACCGCGGCCGTCGTCGAGCTGCGGGACTGGGTACGCGAGGTGTACGCGCCGGCGATCGAGGGCGCGCCGGACACGGTCGGCCGCGAGCGCTACGCCCGCTGGGCCCGTTACTTCAACGGCACGGACCTGGACCTCGACGAGGCGTACGCGTACGGCTGGTCCGAGTACCACCGCCTCCTCGGCGAGATGAGGAAGGAGGCCGAGAAGGTGCTGCCCGGCGCCGAGACGCCCTGGGTGGCGCTCGCGCACCTCGATGTGCACGGTGCCCACATCGAGGGCGTCGACGAGACCCGCGCCTGGCTCCAGGGTCTGATGGACGAGGCGATCGAGGCGCTCGACGGCACGCACTTCGAACTCGCCGAGCGGGTGCGGCAGGTGGAGTCGCGCATCGCGCCGCCCGGCAGCGCCGCGGCGCCGTACTACACGTCGCCGTCCGCCGACTTCTCCCGCCCGGGCCGGACCTGGCTGCCCACGATGGGGCAGAGCCGGTTCCCGGTGTACGACCTGGTGTCGACCTGGTACCACGAGGGCGTGCCGGGCCACCACCTCCAGCTCGCCCAGTGGGTGCATGTGGCGGAGAACCTCTCGCGCTACCAGGCGACGGTGGGCGGTGTCAGCGCCAATATCGAGGGCTGGGCCCTGTACGCGGAGCGGCTCATGGACGAGCTGGGCTTCCTCACCGATCCGGAGCAGCGGCTCGGTTATCTGGACGCGCAGATGATGCGGGCGGTCCGCGTGATCATCGACATCGGCATGCATCTGGAGCTGGAGATCCCGGCGGATTCGCCGTTCCACCCGGGCGAGCGCTGGACGCCGGAGCTGGCGCAGGAGTTCTTCGGCGCGCACTGCAGCCGCCCGGCCGACTTCGTCGAGAGCGAGCTGATCCGCTACCTGTGCATGCCCGGCCAGGCGATCGGCTACAAGCTCGGCGAGCGCGCCTGGCTGCTGGGCCGCGAGAACGCCAGGAAGCGCCACGGTGAGGCGTTCGACGCGAAGGCCTGGCACATGGCGGCGCTCTCGCAGGGCTCCCTGGGCCTGGACGACCTGGTGGACGAGCTGTCCCGGCTCTGATCGCCCCCACGCGGCGGCCGGGCCCACGCCACCGGCGGGGGCCCGGCGGTCAGCGCCGGAAGCCGCCCTCGGAATCGATGACCTGACCCGTGATCCGGCCCGCCTCGTCCGTGGCGAGCCAGGCGACGAGGCGGGCGGGGTCGTCGGGCGTGCCCAGCGGCCGGCCGGGAACCTCGCGGCGACCTCGTCGTACCCGGCGCCGGTCAGCTAACCCGTGTCCACGGGACCGGGTTGGCCGTGTTGACGGTGACGGCGTGCTCCGCGAGCGCCGTCGCCGGGGAGCGCGTGACGCGCCGTACGCGGCCGGCCGTCCGGCCACCGCGTATCCGATACCCGCGCGGCGGCTCGCCCCGGTGACGAGGGCTGTCCGGCCGCGCGGCGGCAGGGGGCCGCGGCGCAGGTACTCGGGAGCGGGATCGGGACGTCATGGCATGGGTGCCATCCGGCATCCGGGACGGCATCGGGCAATGCCCCGGGGCGCCCCCGCCCGGTCAGCAGCCGCAGTCGTCCGCGGCGGCCGCGGGTCCGGGTCCCCGCCCGGTGTCGTAGGCAAGGCCCTCGCGCACCCAGTACTCGAAGCCGCCGAGCATCTCCTTGACGTGGAAGCCCAGTTCGGCGAGGGCGAGGGCCGCCCGGGCCGCGCCGTTGCAGCTCGGGCCCCAGCAGTACGTGACGACCGGCACCGCCCTGTCCAGCAGCTCCCCGGCCCGCTCGGGGATGAGCGCGGTCGGCAGATGAACCGCGCCGGGGACATGCCCCCGGTCCCACGCCTGTGTCGAGCGCGAGTCGAGGACGACGAAACCGGGGTCACCGTCCGCCGACAGCGCGGCGGCGACGTCGGCCACATCGGTGTGGAAGGCAAGGCTCGCCCGGAAGTGGGCGGCGGCGGTGGCCGGGTCGGCCGGGGCGAAGCCCAGGACGGGGTTGACGGCGGCGGGGCCGGTGGTCATGGAAGGGCCTCTCTCTCGCGGATCTCGACGCCTGATGAATCTATGGCCGTTGACCGTCTGCCTGAAGTCACGATCCACGGCACACCCCTTGATCTGCCGGGGATTCCCCTGCTATCTCTCGGTGATGACCGCGTATTCCCCGGACGCCACCGACTGGCGCATTCTCGACGTCCTACAGCGCGAGGGCCGCGCCAGCTATGCCGAACTGGCCCGTGCCGTCTCCATGTCCGCGAGCGCGGTCACCGAACGGGTGCGCCGGCTCGAGGAGGCGGGCGTCATCAAGGGCTATGCGGCGGTCGTCGATCACGAGCGCCTGGGCCTGCCGATCCTGGCGTTCGTCCGGTTGCGCTACCCGAACGGCAACTACCGTCCGTTCCACGATCTCGTGGCCACGACACCGGAGATCCTGGAGGCACACCACGTCACCGGGGACGACTGCTTCGTCATCAAGGTCGCGGCGCGTTCGATGCGCCATCTGGAGGAGGTGTCGGGCCGGATCGGCGCGCTGGGTTCGGTGACGACGAGTGTCGTCTACTCGTCACCCCTCCCCCAGCGCCCCCTCGGCCGCTGACCGGCTCCCGCCGAACCCGCCTGAGCCGGCTCCCCGCTGCCGTACGGCCGATCCCGTCCTGCCCTTGACTATCTCCAGCTGCGCGTGGACACGCCGCCGCAGGTCCGCGACATGGCTGACGATGCCCACGCTGCGGTCCCGCTCCCGCAGGGAGTCCAGCACGTCGAGGACCTCGTCGAGGGTCTGGTCGTCGAGGCTGCCGAACCCCTCGTCGATGAAGAGGGTGTCGAGACGGACCCCGCCGGCCTCGTCGGTGACGACGTCCGCGAGGCCCAGGGCGAGCGCCAGGGACGCGAAGAACGTCTCCCCGCCGGAGAGCGTCGCGGTGTCCCGCTCCCGCCCCGTCCACGCGTCGACGACATGGAGCCCCAGGCCGCTGCGGCCGCGTCCGGAGCGGTCGTCGGAGTGCACCAGGGTGTAGCGGCCGGAGGACATGCGCTGGAGCCGCACGGTCGCGGCGGCCGCCACCTGTTCGAGGCGGGCTGCGAGCACATACGACTCCAGGCGCATCCTGCGTTCGTTGTCGGCGGAGGTGCCGGCCGCCAGGGACGCCAGCCGGGCCACCCGGTCGTACTCCTCACGCACCGGCGCGAGACGCCGTACGGACGCGGTGGCACGTGCCGACAGCCGGTCCAGTTCGGCGCAGCGGTCCACTGCCGCGTCCAGCGCGGAGACCGCCTCCTGGAGCCGCCGGGACGCGGCCCCGGCAGCCCGTTCGGCGGCGGCGAGATCGGCGGGCGGCTGCTGCGCGGCGGCCGTCGTGTCGGCCTCGGTCAGTATCGCGCGCACGGCGGCCTGTTCCTGCTGCCAGGCGTCCAGCCGTCGCTGAAGCTCGCGATGGGCCGTGTCGTCCAGGAGGGCGGCGGCCGCGGCCTGCGGGGTGTCGAACCCGGCGCGGAAGGCCGCGTCGGCGAGGCGCGCGTCGGCCTCCTTGAGCCGCTGCGCGGCGTCCTCGGCGGTCCGGGCGGCATCGGCCGCGTCCGTGAGCAGGGCGGCCCGGTGCTCAAGCTGCGCCGAGCGCGCGGCGACGCTTGGGGCCTCGCCCCGGGCGCGGGCCAACTCCTCCTCCAGTGCGGCCCGTTCTCTCTCCAGGGTGTCCCTGCGGGAGGTCCGGGCCGCCCCGCGCACCGCGGCTTCCTGGCGGGCCGCGGCCCGCTGCTCCCGCTCGTGTTCGGCCCGTCTCAGGTCCTCCTGCGCCGCGTGCAGCCCGGAGGCGCCGTCCCGGGCGATGCCGTAGAGCCGCTCCATGTCCTGTGCCCCGGCGGCGAGTTCGGCGGTCGGTGTGTCACCGGCCTCGGCGGTGGCGGCGGCCAGCGCCTCGCGTACGGCGCCGAGCCGCCGTTCGTCCCCGGCGCGCTGCTCCTCCGCGTGCCGATAGACGGCGAGGGCGCGCTCCTCCGCCTCCCGGTCGACATGTCCGGCGACCTTCCGCGCGGGCGCGGGGTGGTCGGTCGCTCCGCAGACCGCGCAGGGTTCTCCGTCGACGAGTCCGGCGGCGAGTTCGGCGGCGATGCCCTTGAGGCGCTGCTCCTTGAGGTCGAGCCAGTGCTCATGGGCCTTGAGCGCGGCCTCCCGCGCGGCGAGGACACGGGTCTGTGCGGCCTCGGCGTCCTGGGTCAGCCGGTCCCGCTCGCGGGCCGCCTCGAGCCGCTTGCGCGCGGGCTCGCGCTGCACCGCGAGCTGCTCCGCCCGGGCGGCGTCCTCCTGGGCGGAGTCGATTCGGGCCTGGAGCCCCGTGCGGGTCTGCTCCCACTCGGCGAGCCAGTTCTCGGCATCCTGGAGGACCGCCTCGTCGGCGCGCTCCTCGCGGTCCAGATCCGCCCGTTCCGCGGTGAGGGCAGCCAGCCGCCGCTCGGCACGACGGGCCGACTCCAGTCCGCCGAGTTCCTCGGCGGCACGGCGTGCGGCGGCGGTGAGTCCGGCCGCGCCGGCGTCCGCGAACGTCTCCGGGAGCAGGGCACGCGTGCGTGCCTCCTCGGCGGCGGCCCTGCGGTGCTCGCTCTCGGCGGACTCCCGCAGGTCGAGGGCGGGCGCCACGGCCTCGGCCTTCCGGGAGCGCTCCATCCGCGCCCGCGCCTCCCGATGGGCGTCGGCCCGCTGTTCGAGCAGGGCCGCGCGCTCCCGGGCCTCGGCGAATCTGCGCTGGAGCCGGGTCCGTTCGCGTACGGCGTCGAGATCGCGTTCGGCGGCGGTGCTCGCCGACTCGGCGGCCGTCCGCGTGCACTCCGCGATGGTGAGCCGCTCCCGGGCCGTGCTCCGGGCAGCGGCGGCCCAGCCCAGGACGGCGGTGACGAGGTCCGGGTCGCCCGGCCCCAGGTCCGGCAGGGGCAGCGGGTCGCCCGCGGCCTGTTGCATCCGGTGCGCGTCGGCGAGCAACTCCGCGTCGCCCTCACGCACTTCGGCCTCGGTGGCCCGGCGCCGCTCGGCGAGGCGCTTCTCGACCTCGGCGAAGCGGCGGGTGTCGAAGAGGCGGCCCAGCAGCTTGCCTCGGGCCTCGGCGTCGGCGCGCAGAAAACGGGCGAAGTCGCCCTGCGGCAACAGCACGACCTGGCAGAACTGCTCACGGCTCATACCGAGAAGCCGGGTGATCTCCTCGCCGATCTCCTGATGGGAGCGGCTGAGGTCCTTCCAGGCGCCGGCGGTGGCGTCGTACTCGCGCAGCCAGGTCTGCGCCTTGTCCGTCGTCGTGCCGGTGCCGCGCTTCTTGGGGCGCTCCCACGGCGGCTGCCGGGTGATCTCCAGCCGGCGTCCGGCGACGGTGAGTTCGAGCCGGATCTCGGTGCGCGTGCCCGGCGCCGCGTGGTCGCTGCGCAGCGTGAGGCCCTGGCCGCTCTGCCGGGCACCGGGAACGGCCCCGTACAGCGCGTAGCACACGGCGTCCAGGACCGAGGTCTTGCCCGCGCCCGTGGGTCCGTGGAGCAGGAACAGCCCGGCGGCGGACAGCGCGTCGAAGTCGACTCGCTGGGTGCCGCCGAAGGGGCCGAAGGCGGTGATGTCGAGCCGGTGCAGCCTCACAGGGCCCCCTCCGTGTCCCGGCCGTGCGCGGTCACGCGACCTCCCGGACGGTCTCGTCGGCGCGCACCGCGTCGAACGCGTCCTGGAGCACCGCCCGTTCGTGTGCGTCGGGTCCCGCCCCGCGCACATGGGCCACGAAGTCCTCCGCGATCTGCTGGTCGGAGCGGCCGGCCAGCCGCCGCGCATACGACGCGGCGGGGTCCTCGGGGGCGCGCTCGGGGTCGAAGACGAGGCTCAGCGTGTGCGGGAAGCGCGCGGCCAGCCGGGCCATCGGCTCGGCGGGCCGCACCGGGTCGGTCAGCGTGGCCTCCACCCAGGACTGCTCGTGGCGCTCCAGCCCCGGGTCCGCGAGAAGGTCCTCGAGTCTCCCCCGGATGCGGGCGAGGGGCCGCGGCACCGGGCAGTCGACGCGGTCCGCCGCCACAAAGCCGTCGGCCCCGAGGTCGACGAGCCACATGCTCTTGCGGTGGCCCGCCTCCGAGAAGGAGTACGGCAACGGGGAGCCGGAGTAGCGCACGCGCTCGGTGATGGTCTGGCTGCCGTGCAGATGGCCCAGGGCCGCGTAGTCCACCCCGGCGAAGACGCCCACGGGCACCGCGGCGACCCCGCCGACCGTGATATCCCGCTCGCTGTCGCTGGGCTCGCCACCGGTGACGAAGGCGTGGGCGAGGACGACGGAGCGGGTGCCCGGCGGGCGCGTGGCGAGGTCGGCGCGGACCCGGTTCATGGCGGCCGCGAGCACCGCCTCGTGGCCGGCCTTGGTGCTGAACTCGTCCTTGACCAGGGCCGGTTCGAGATACGGCAGGCCGTAGAAGGCGACGTCCCCATGGGTGTCTCGCAACACGACGGGGGTGCCGCAGGCGGCGGGGTCGGTGCGCAGGTGGATGCCCGCGCGGCCGAGGAGACCGGCGCCGACGCCGAGGCGGCGCGCGGAGTCGTGGTTCCCGGAGATCATCACTGTGGGCACGCCCAGACCGGCGAGGCGGTGCAGGGCGTCGTCGAACAGCTCGACCGCGGCCAGCGGCGGAACCGCCCGGTCATACACGTCTCCCGACACGACCACCGCGTCCACGCCGTGGTCACGCACGGTCGCGACGAGATGGTCGATGAACGTGGCCTGGGCGTCGAGCATGTTCACCCGGTGGAACGCTCGGCCCAGATGCCAGTCGGACGTGTGCAGGAACCTCATGATCCCCGAGACTATCGGCCGGGTCTGACATCACGGGCGGATACTCCCGTTTCAGCCGGTCCCTCCCCCTCCGACCGAACCGGTTGCTCCCCCTGTTTCCGACACACCCTTTGCGAGTCGGCTTTCCCGCCCCTGCGTTCGGTCAAAGCGCGCTCGAGGCAGCGGGGGAGGAGGCCGGGCGGTCCGGCTGAGGCGGCGGCGCACGGCTCGTCGAGCGGATCCGCGCACCCGGAGCCCTCACCGTCCTGAGTCCGCGTTCCCGGGACCTCACCGACTTCACTCCGCGCCCCGGACCACTCACCTTCCCGAATCCACGCCCCCGCAGCACTCACCTTCCCGAGTCCATGCCCCCGCAGCACTCACCTTTCCGAATCCACGTCCCCGGAGCACTCACCTTCCCGAGCCCACGCCCCCGCAGCACTCACCTCCCCGAATCCACGTCCCCGTAGGCCTCTCCGCCCAGTTCGAACCCGGCGGTGCCCGCGGTGGTGTCCGCGAGCCATGCCCGGAAGGCCTCGACATCGGCGTCGGGCAGTCCGATCCCGATGGTGACGGCCTCGCCGTAGCGCACGTCGCGCACCTCGCGGCCGGTCGCCCTCAGATCGTTCTGCACCTTGCCGGCGCGCTGGTGGTCGACCGTCACCGTGGCGAGCCGGAACCGGCGGCGGGTGAGGGTGCCGAGGGCGTCCAGGGCCTCGCCGACCGCTCCCCCGTAGGCCCTGATGAGCCCGCCCGCACCGAGCTTCACCCCGCCGTAGTAGCGGGTGACGACGGCGACGACGTACCGCATGTCGCGCCGCAGCAGCATCTGGAGCATGGGGACGCCCGCGGTGCCGCCCGGTTCGCCGTCGTCGCTCGCCTTCTGGATCGCGGCGTCGGCGCCGATGACGTACGCGTAGCAGTTGTGGGTGGCGTCGGCGTGCTTCCTGCGGACTTCGGCGATGAAGTCCTGGGCCTCCTGTTCGGTGGCGGCCGGGGCGAGGGCGCACAGGAAGCGGGAGCGGTTGACCTCGGTCTCGTGCACGCCCGCGCGGGCGACTGTGCGGTACTCGTCCTGCATCTCGCCAGCCTATGCGGCGCTCCCGGGAGCGCCGCACGAGGGCGCCGCCGCGCCTTGCGTACCTTGGGAGCCGTCCGCACCTGTCGACTCCCCCGGTCCTCCGCGCGCCCCACACCCTCCCCCTCCGGGCGGGTGTGCCACACGTCTCACCGGTCCGGTCCGCCTCGGCGCGTCCGCCCCCGAGCGCCCGGGCACACTGCCCCATATTGGATACTCGCTCGTCGTTGCCGGGTTCCGGGCCGTCCCAGGCCCGGGCCGGTGCACCGGCCCCGCGAGGCCGCCCGAGCGAATACAGGAGAGAGCGCAGCATGACCGGCACCCAGGTGGACCGTCCGGACGCCGCCGAGCCCGGCCATTCCACGCCCGCCGCCAAGGCCCGCTGGCGGGCCTGGCTGCTGGAGGGCCTGAGCGAGCGGGCGGCCCGTCACCCGGGCCCGCACGCCACCCCGGACGCCACGCACGAGGGCAACCCCTGGTGGCGCGTCATGTGCCTGACGGGTGTGGACTACTTCTCCACCCTCGGCTACCAGCCCGGTATCGCCGCCCTCGCGGCCGGCCTGCTGTCGCCGCTCGCCACACTCGTGCTGATCGCACTGACCCTCTTCGGCGCCCTGCCCGTCTACCGCCGGGTGGCCCACGAGAGCCCGCACGGCGAGGGCTCTATCGCCATGCTGGAGCGGCTGTTGCCGTGGTGGGCGGGGAAGATCCTCGTGCTGGTGCTGCTGGGCTTCGCGGCCACCGACTTCATGATCACGATGACCCTGTCGGCCGCGGACGCCGCCGCGCATGTCGTGGAGAACCCGTACGCCCCGCACTGGGCGGACGGCGCCAACCTTTGGATCACCCTGTTTCTGCTCGCCGCGCTCGGCGCTGTCTTCCTGAAGGGGTTCAAGGAGGCCATCGGCATCGCGGTGGCCCTGGTCGCGACCTATCTGAGCCTCAATGTGATCGTGCTCGCGGTCGCCGTCTGGGAGGTGCTGAGCCACCCGGTGAAGGTCGGCGACTGGACGGACGCGATGACCGCCGAGCACTCCTCACCCCTCGCGATGATCGGTGTGGCGCTGCTCGTCTTCCCGAAGCTGGCGCTCGGCATGTCCGGCTTCGAGACGGGCGTGGCGGTGATGCCGCAGATCAAGGGTGATCCGACGGACACCTACGAGCACCCGGCCGGACGGGTGCGTGACACCCGGAAGCTGCTCACCACGGCGGCCGTGATCATGAGCTGCCTACTGCTGCTGTCCAGCCTGGCGACGACGATCCTGATTCCGCAGGATGCCTTCAAGAGCGGCGGCCCCGCCAACGGACGCGCTCTCGCCTATCTCGCGCACGAGCATCTGGGCGGGGCCTTCGGCACGTTCTACGACATCGCCACCATCGCGATCCTCTGGTTCGCGGGCGCCTCCGCCATGGCCGGGCTGCTCAACCTGGTGCCCCGCTATCTGCCGCGCTATGGGATGGCCCCGGAGTGGACCCGAGCCGTGCGGCCCCTGGTCCTGGTCTTCATGGTGGCCGCCGTGCTCATCACGCTGTGGTTCCACGCCGACGTCGACGCCCAGAGCGGCGCGTATGCGACGGGCGTGCTCGTGCTGATGCTCTCCGCGGCGTTCGCCTCGACGGTCGCGGCGCACCGGCGCGGTCACCGGGCCGCCGCGCTCGGCTTCGGGACGATCACCGCCGTCTTTCTGTACACCCTGGTCACGAATGTGATCGAGCGACCCGACGGCCTCAAGATCGCGCTGATCTTCATCCTCGCGATCCTGGTCACGTCGTTCGCCTCACGGGTGCACCGGGCCTTCGAACTGCGGGCCGCGACGGTCTCCTTCGACGAGCCGGCCACCCGGTTCATCGAGGAGGCCGCGGCCCATGGCCCGCTGCGGCTGATCGCCAACGAGCCTCAGGAGCACAGCAGACGGGAGTACCGTGCCAAGGAGTACAGCCAGCGCGAGCAGACCCATATCCCGGACGGGCGGCCGGTGTTGTTCCTGGAGGCCTTCGTCACCGACTCCTCCGACTTCAGCGCCGATCTGACGGTGCACGGCGACGAGAAGTACGGGGTGCGCAGGCTGAGGGTGTCGGGAGCGACCGTGCCCAACACCATCGCGGCCGTCCTGATGGAGCTGCGCGACCGCACCGGCCAGGTGCCGCACGCCTATTTCAACTGGACCGAGGGCGCCCCGTTCAGCCATCTGCTGCGCTTCCTGGTGTTCGGTGACGGTGAGGTCGCCCCGGTCACCCGCGAGGTACTGCGGCGCGCCGAGCCCGATCCCGCGCGCCGCCCCCGCGTCCACGTCGGATAGCTGTCTCTTCCCGTAGTCATTTCTTCTCGCCCCTCGGCACGGTCATTCCCGTCAGGAGTGCCCTGCCGGGGGCGAGGGCCTTCCAACTGGCGCCATGGGCGGCGAGGACGGCGATCGCCGCCGTGGGGAACTTGGTCCGGACGCGCTCCAGCGTGTCGTCCAGGCCCTGTCCGGCGAGCGCGAGCACCAGGTCCGTGAGTCCGGGGTTGTGCCCGATCAGCAGCAGTGTCTCCACCTCGGCGGGCGTTTCGTGCACGACCTCCAGCAGATCGGGCACGTCGGCGCCGTACAGCCGCGGGTCGAACCGTACGGGCGGCGGGGTGCCCCACTGCGCCGAGGCGAGCTGCCAGGTCTGACGGGCACGCACCGCGGTGGAGCAGAGCGCGAGGTCGGGCAGGCAGTCGGCCTCGGCGAGCGCACGCCCGGCGGCCGGGGCGTCCCGGCGACCGCGCGGCGCGAGGGGCCGTTCATGGTCGGCGACGCCGTCGGGCCGGGCGGACTTGGCGTGCCGCAGGACCACGAGCCGACGCAGCGGGGCCGCCCCGGAACGGATGATCACGCCCGGGTTCCGATCTCGCGGGCGAGGTCCAGGCCGAGCAGGCGGTCGGCGTAGGCGTATGTCTCGAAACGCGCCCCCTCCGGCACGTCGTCGTCACCCTCCACGCGCTCCAGCACCTCGAGGACGGCCGGTACGTCGAGGTCGTCCTCCCAGGCGGCGCGCAGTTCGTGCCGCACCTGTTCCGGGATGGGCCGCGAGGGGTGGACCGCCCATCCGGCGACGGCCCTGCGCCAGCGTTCGAGCGTGTCCTGCGCCGCGGCCAGGGCGGCCTGGTCGAGGACGACGGGGTGGCGGCGGGGCCGGGCGAGCAGGGCGAGGCGTACGGCCGACGGCGGGGCGGCGGTGTCGGCGGGCCCGGTGGCCGTGGCGACCTCGAGGCGCACCCCGTCGGGTGCGGTGTCCTTTGCCCCGACCACATGCAGGGCCCGGCCGAGACCCGGCGCGTCCGGCTCGGCGGGGCGGATGCCGAGGGCGTCGGCCTGTTCCCGGAGGGCGGCGGACGGGGCGGCGACCGTGACCACGGGCGTTCCGCCGAGTTCCAGGGCCCGGGCCAGCACATCGGCCGTCAGCAGCACCCGCAGGGCCGAGGCGTCGGCCCTGGTGACATGGGCGTGAACCCGGACCAGGCCCGGGCGGACGTGGGTGGGCTCACCGTTGCGGGCGTCGATGATACGGAGCACGGGGCGAGCGTAGGCGGATCGGGACCCCGGCGCAGGGAGGTGGGACCCATTCCGGGCAACGGACGGACCACCATTCGGGCGTCGGCGGGGGAATCTCCTTGTCCCGCCCGCTGTTGCCCCACAGCAGACGGCGCGGGCCCGCGGCGTCGCGGGACGTCGAAGGGGACCGGCCGTGTACGGCGACGCAGCAACGATCCGCAAGATCCTCACCGAGCTGGGCGACACCTGGGCGATCGTCGGCCTGTCCGGCAACCAGCGCCGTGCCGCCTACGGGGTCGCCGCGGTCCTCCAGCGCTTCGGCAAGCGGATCGTTCCCGTCCATCCCAAGGCGGAGACGGTCCACGGCGAGCAGGGATACCCGTCGCTGGACGCGATCCCGTTCCCGGTCGACGTCGTCGACGTCTTCGTCAACAGCGACCTGGCGGGCCCGGTGGCCGACCAGGCCGCCGCGATCGGCGCCAAGGCCGTCTGGTTCCAGCTCGACGTGATCGACGAGGTCGCCTACCACCGCACCCGCGCGGCCGGGCTGGAGATGGTGATGGACCGCTGCCCGGCCATCGAGATCCCGCTGCTGGACTAGTGCCACGCCCTGGCCCACCCCGGCAGGGGCGGCGCTCTTTATGAGCGTTGTCAAAGGGCGGCTATGAGCCCGGTGAAAGGGGGCATCCGCCCCCGTCGGCGGGGCCCCGCCCCTCCCGTGGACGGCCGGCAGGAGACCCAACGGGTGAACGCATGCGCGAGTCAGGCGCGTTCGAGTGGGTCGGGCGGATACGGTTGATACCGAGAAGTAACTGGTCAGGCGGCGACGAGGAGTCTGCCCCGCCACCGCCGGCGTCGACGAGACGGAGCCCCACCAGGCGCCGAACTCGCCGGACTCGATGACGCCGTCCCCGCCGAACTCGCGGAGCAGCACAACACGGCAGTGGCGTCGGGCCTCTCGACGTACGGGCGCCACATCGTGCCGACCAGGCAGCGGAAGGCCCCCTGGTGTGGATCCGCCTTCCCCTCCCGGTACCACGCGGCCGCGGTGCGCAGCCGGCGGGCGCTGCGTGATGACAGGCGTCCGCCTGCCTTCGTGAAGGCCTCGCGCCCTGGCGAAGCCTCCCCGGAAGCAGCGGCCGGGACCGTCCGGGAGGCAGTATGTGGGCCGTACTCGAGCAAGTGGCCGGAGTTGCTCCGCAGCTCTTCCTTTACGCCGTCGCCCTCTTCGTCGTCATGATCCTCTTGGCGCTGGTCATCAGCCTGCGCCAGGCGGAGGCGTCCGAACGGCCCGAGATCATCAGGGCCCTGGCGGATCTGATGGCGTTCTGGAAGAAGAGGTGAGGCGGCCGCCGCCGAAGCCGCTCTTCCCGGCGACGGCCGCGGTTCAGCGGGCCAGCCGCCCCAGCAGCGACGAGGCCGAGGTGACGCCCAGGGCCGCGGCCACCGCCAGCACGCCGAAGTCGAGCGGCAGATGGGACGGCGTCCCGAGCAGCAGGCCGCGCAGGGCGTCCACCTGATAGCTCAGGGGGTTGACCCTGCTGATGGCCTGGAGCCAGCCGGGCATGACGGCCACCGGGTAGAGGGCGTTGGAACCGAAGAAGAGCGGCATGGTGATCGCCTGGCCGATGCCCATCAGCCGGTCGCGGGTCAGGACGATGCCCGCGATCGTCATGGACAGACAGGAGAAGAAGGCCGAGCCGAGGACGACGGCCACCGCCACGCCCAGCAGACGCAGGGGGTTCCAGGTCATCGCGACGCCGAGGAGCGCCGCGATCACGACGACCACCAGCGCCTGGATCAGCGCCTTCAGCCCCGCGGCGAACGCCTTGCCGGTGATGAGTGCCGCCCGCGGGGTAGGTGTGACCAGCAGCTTCGTGAGGATGCCGGCGTCCCGCTCCCAGATGATCATGATGCCGTAGAAGATGGCGATGAACATCGCGGACTGGGCGATGATCCCGGGCGCCAGATAGTCGAGGTAGGGGATGTTGCCGGTCGGGATGGCCCTGATCCGGGTGAACGTCTCACCGAAGATCAGCAGCCACAGCGCCGGCTGGATCGCTCGTGTGTACAGCTCGGTGCGGTCGTGGCGCAGCTTCTGCAGCTCGACCGCGCACATCGCGGCCACCCGCGCCGGCAGTACCCTCCAGCCCGTGCGGGCCCGGGGCGGGGTCACCAGCAGACCGAGGTCCGGCCGCGGTGCGCGGTCAGCCGACACGGGACGCGGTGCGGCGGGTGCTTCGGACATCGCGGAAGTCTCCTGACTGGTCGTCCAGGCCGCTGCCGGCGACGTCACGGAAGACGTCCTCCAGCGTCGGCAGCGGACCTTCGGTGCCGAGCCGTTCCCGAAGGCCGTTCCGCAGCTCGGCGGGGGTGCCGAGGGCACGGATGCGGCCGCGGTGCATCAGGGCGACTCGGTCGCAGTACTGGTCGGCCTCGTCCATGTAGTGGGTGGTGACGAGGACGGTCATGCCGGTGGCGGCGCGGACGGCGTTGATGTGCTCCCACACATTCGTCCGGGCGATCGGGTCGAGGCCGATGGTCGGCTCGTCGAGGATCAGCAGCCGGGGCGCGCTGACCAGCGCCTGGGCGAGTTCCAGCCGGCGGACCATACCGCCGGAGTAGGTCTTCGCCAGACGGTCGGCCGCGGCGGTCAGGTCGACGGCCGCGAGGGCCTGCTCGACCCGCTGGGCCCGCTCGCGGCGGGAGACGTCGAAGACGCGGGCGAACAGGGCGACGTTCTCCCGGCCGGTGAGTCCGGAGTCGGCGGAGAGCTGCTGCGGTACGTAGCCCAGCAGCCGCCGTACGGCCATCCGGTCGCGGGCGGCGTCGTGGCCGAAGACCCGGACCATGCCCGCCGGGACCGGCAACAGCGTGGTGATGCAGCGGATCGCGGTGGTCTTGCCCGCGCCGTTCGGCCCGAGCAGTCCGAACACCTCGCCGTCGCCGACCCGCAGGTCGAGCCCGTCGACGGCGGTCGTCTCCCCGAAGGAGTAGCGGAGTCCGTCACAGGTGACGGCGTCCGCCGCGGGCGCCTCGCCGTGCGTCGCGTTGCTCGTCATATCTCCTCGGTCTCCTCGTGCAGGTTCTCCGCCAGCTTGCGCAGGGCCGGAAGGGCCGCCTCCAGCGCCTTGCGGTCCTCGTCGTCGAGACGGGCGACCTGGCGGCGCACGAGGGCGGTGCGCCGCTCGCGCCAGTCACGCAGCCGCGTCTCGGCCGCCTCGGTGGGCAGCAGCCGCGCGGCCCGCCGGTCGGCCGGGTCCGTCTCGCGGATCAGATAGCCCTCCCGCGCGAGCTGATTGACCAGCGTGGAGACCGAGTTCCCAGCGAGGTACAGCTCCTTCGCGGCGTCCGACACACCGACGCCCGGACGCGCCACCACCAGCCGCAGCAGTTCGACCTCCGCGCCGCGCAGGCGTGGTGCGCCGATCCCGCTGCGCAGCCGCCGCCGGATCAGGCGCTGCACCGCCACAAGGGCGGTGGAGAGGTCGTCGGCGAAGTTCTCGGATTCCACACCACCGATATTAGCTCTGTGTCAGAGGTATTGGGGGAAAGGGACGGTCAAGAGGGGTGAAGGGCAGTGCTGTCCGAGGCACGGCGCCGTGCGGCCCTGCCACCCGAGAGGCACTTTCGTCCCGCCGCCGGCGTCAGTGGTGGTGCGGCTCCCCCCGGTGCACCGGGCCGTGCGGAGCCGCGCAGTGTGCGGGGTCGTCCGCCGCGTTCGGGTCGCCGGGCGGCGCCACCTGGAGGACTCGTTCCGGGGCGTGGTCGACCTGGAGGGTGGTGTGGGTGATGCCGTAGTCGTGGTGCAGCACGTCCTCCAGGCCGCGGCGGACCGCATGGCAGTCGCCGCCGGGTTCCACCAGGATGTGCGCGGACAGCGCGGCCTGGCCGGAGGTGATCTGCCAGACGTGCAGATCGTGCACCTCGACGACGTCCGGCCGGGCGACGAGCCGGTCGCCGAGCGCGTCCGGATCGACGTCGACGGGCGCGGCCTCCAGGAAGATACGGCCCGAGTCACGCAGCAGTCCGTAGGCCGCCTTCACCATCAACGCGACGACCACGAGCGTGGCGATGGCATCGGCGCGCCCGAAGCCCGTCAGAAGGACCACGAGCGCGGCGACCGCGGTGCCGATGAAGGCGAACAGGTCGTTCAGGACGTGCTGGTAGGCGCCCTCCACATTGAGGGAGGTGCGGTTGGCCTTGGAGATGCACCAGGCGGCGGCCACGTTCACGACGACTCCGGCGAGCGCGGTGGCCAGCATCGGGCCGCCGGCGACCTGCTGCGGGGCGATGAGCCGCCGTACGGCCTCGTACGCCAGCCAGGCCCCGAGCAGCAGCAGCGTGAGGCCGTTCACCTGGGCGGAGAGGATCTCCGCTCGCTTGAGGCCGTAGGTGTAAACGCCACGCGCCGGCCGGGCGGCGAGCCGCATCGCGATGAGGGCGAGCACGATGGACGCGGCGTCCGTGAGCATGTGGGCCGCGTCGGAGAGCAGGGCCAGGGAGCCCGCGAGGACACCGACGGCCACCTCGGCCGCCATGAGCACGGTGATCAGCGCGAGCGCGGCAGCGAGCCAGCGGCGGTCGGCGTCCGCCGACACCCCGTGGGAGTGTCCCGTGTGACTGCCCGGGCCGTGCCCATGACCGTGGTCGCTCATCTGATCCGCCTTCCCCGCGCATCGGGTGCCTCACCGCAGTGAAACCCATGGCGGCGCCTCGGGGCAAAGGCTGCACCGGGGATCGTTGTCATGTCCGATAGTACGACGCTGACCTGCACAAACGACGAGACGTCGGGAGACGTGGAAGTGGCCGGGGCTCGTCCGGGACAATCACGGCCGACGACCGGTGCGCCTGTGCCGGGGCACGCGCACTTGAAGTTCCAGCATGGTGCGCCGGGCGGCGAGGGAGGCGACCAGGAGGCGTTCGTCACCGGTCGCGGACCGAGGCCACGCGGGTCGCGCTCGGCGGCGACGAACATCTCGGCTCGTCTGCCCGAAGGGGTCATGGACCCATCATCGGGCGCCCGGGACAGCCGATCGGCCCGCAGGGCAGCAGGTTTTCAGCCCGCGGAGTCGATTTCAGGCCGCGGGAGGCACTTCAACCCGCGAGAAGCGGTATCAGCCCTTACCAGGGTTTTCGGGTCATACAAGCGCTGTCGGCCCGTACAAGCGGGAGCAGCCCCCACAAGCGGTTCAGCCCGCACATCGGCTACATCGGCCCGTGTAGCGATCGACGAGATCGCGCCATCCTGCCTCCACGCGCTCCAGGGACATCCCGAGGACGGAGACCAGATGGTCAACGAGCACCGTCTCCAGAGAGCCGAGCAGCAGGTGGGCGACCAGTTCGCAGTCACCGTCCGCGCGCGCCTCGCGCAGCAGCATGCGGACATGGGCCAGCCGGAAGTGGTACGCGGGGCTGGTGCGGCGCCGGCCTGGTTCGATGTGGGCCTCCAGGTAGAAGTCCCGGTGGGCATGCTCATGGCGGATGACGGCCGAGCCGAAGGCATACAGCCGCTCCACCGGGGACACCCCCGGGCCGAGCGGCGGCGGCCCGGCGAGGAAGGCCGCCTGGAGCTGTTGCTCGTGATGGCTGAGCAGCTCCACCAGCAGGCCCGTGCGGTCCCCGAAGCGCCGGAAGACGGTGCCCTTGCCGACGCCGGCCCCGCAGGCGATGTCGTCCATGGTCACGTTGGCGATACCGCGCTCGGCGGCCAGCCGGGCGGCGACCTCCAGCAGCCGGGTGCGGTTGCGGGCGGCATCCGCGCGCAGCTGGGGCGTCTCACCCGCCGGCAGCAGGGCGAGGTCCGCGAGGCCCCCCAGGTCGTCCCGGTCCTGGGGCACGGAAGAAGGCGCGAACGGCTCGGTCATGGCTCCAGATTAGCCCCCGGGGAAGACAATCGGACCACGGTCCGTTTACGGTGACACTGGAAGTGGACCGCGGTCCGGTTGAGGTGATACAAACTTCAACGGGGCCGATTGGTCCGATTCTTACCGATCGCTTGATTCTGGGAGTTTCGCCATGTCCGTACGCATCCTTGCCCTGGTCGGCAGCCTTCGCGCCGGTTCCCACAACCGTCAGCTCGCCGAGGCGGCCGTGAAGCACGCCCCCGAGGGCGTGGAGGTCGTGCTGCACGAGGGTCTGGGCCAGGTGCCCTTCTACAACGAGGACATCGACGTCGAGGGCAGCGTCCCCGAGGCCGCCGCCGCGCTGCGCACCGCCGCCGCCCAGGCCGACGCTCTGCTGCTCTTCTCGCCCGAGTACAACGGCACCATCCCGGCCGTCCTGAAGAACGCGATCGACTGGCTGTCGCGTCCGTACGGCGCCGGCGCCCTGTCCGGCAAGCCGGTCGCCGTTGTCGGCACCGCCTTCGGCCAGTACGGCGGTGTGTGGGCGCAGGACGAGACCCGCAAGGCCGTGGGCATCGCCGGCGCTGCCGTCGTCGAGGAGGCCAAGCTGTCCATCCCCGGCTCGATGACGCGCTTCGCCGAGACCCACCCGGCGGACGACACCGAGGTCGTCGAGAACCTGACCAAGGTCATCGAGCAGCTCTCCCAGGCCGCGCCCGCCGCCGCCTGATCCGCCGAGCCCCGGCTGCGACGCCGACCCCGAGCGTGACCGGACCGTGGGTCAGGACCCGGAAGTCCTGACCCACGGTCATTTTTTCACCCGGGCGCGATCCAACCGGGTACGGCGCAGATCACGCGACGCCCGCCGCCGTCTCCTCCACCCGGTCCACACAAGGGAGTTCGAGGCTCGTTCACCCATACGACGCACGCCCCGCCGTTGCCTGTCCTTCTCCGGAAATACGTGTTCGGTTGCTTTCATCTGGGGATGGACCACATCACGTTCCTCGTGGCCGTCGTCATCGTCACGGCGCTGGCCTTCGACTTCACGAACGGATTCCATGACACCGCCAACGCGATGGCCACCTCCATCGCCACGGGCGCCCTCAAGCCGCGAATCGCGGTCCTGATCAGCGGTGTGCTCAACATCGTGGGCGCCTTTCTGTCCACCGAGGTCGCCAAGACCATCTCGGGCGGCATCGTGGACGACACCCTGGTGACCCCAGGAATGATCTTCGCCGGGCTGGTGGGCGCGATTCTGTGGAATCTGCTGACCTGGCTCGTCGGGCTGCCGTCGAGTTCCTCGCACGCGTTGTTCGGCGGACTGGTCGGCGCCGTCTGGGTCGGTGCCGGCAGCCATGGTGTGCACTTCGACAAGGTTGTCGAGAAGATTCTGATCCCGGCGGTCGCCTCGCCCGTCGTGGCCGGTGTCGCGGCGCTGCTGGCCACCTACCTCGCGTACCGGATCACCGCCCGTGCCCGCAAGGAGTCGGTGACCAAGGGGTTCCGGCTCGGCCAGGTCGCCTCCGCCTCGCTCGTCT
Source organism: Streptomyces sp. NPDC093261 (assembly GCF_044753645.1). Lineage (NCBI taxonomy): Bacteria > Bacillati > Actinomycetota > Actinomycetes > Kitasatosporales > Streptomycetaceae > Streptomyces > Streptomyces sp. NPDC093261. Next base: position 66,376 of record NZ_JBIVNO010000014.1, on the reverse strand, counting down.
CCCTCGCCCACGGCACCAACGACGCCCAGAAGACGATGGGCGTGATCACGCTGACACTGATCTCGGCGGGCGCGCTGGGCCATGACGCGGGCCCTCCCGTGTGGGTGATCGGGTCGGCCGGTCTCGCCATCGGTCTCGGCACCTATCTGGGCGGCTGGCGCATCATCCGCACGATGGGCAAGGGCCTGACGGACATCCAGTCGCCCCAGGGCTTCGCCGCCGAGGCCGCGTCCACCACCGTCATCCTGACCTCCGCCCACCTCGGCTTCGCGCTCTCCACCACGCAGGTCTGCTCGGGCGGCATCCTCGGCGCGGGCCTCGGCCGGCGGCTGGCCGAGGTGCGCTGGGGCACCGCGGGCCGCATGGTGATCGCCTGGCTGGTCACGCTCCCGGCGGCCGCGCTGGTCGGCGGCGTCTCCGCAGGCGTTGTGAAGCACGGCGGCAACGCGGGTACGGTGGTGATCGCCCTGGTCGCCGCCGCGGTCGCCGCCTTCATCGTGCTCGCCTCGCGCCGCAGCCCGGTCCACGCCGACAACGTGAACGAGACCCACGAGGTCACCATCCGCGCCACCGAGGCCACGCGCGTCGGCAGCGCCGCCTGAGCCAGGGAGAGTTCGAGCCATGCACCTTGACTGGACCGCCCTCGGCCAGGTCACCGCGGTGAGCATCGGAGTCACCGTCGCCGTGGTCGTCGTCTTCGCGCTCGGCGTGCTCGGCCTCGCCCAGGCCGAGGCCGCCCGCGAACGGGAGGGCGGCGGCCACACCCTGGCCATCGCCCAGGCCGGGCTCTGCTTCCTGGCCTGCGCGGCCGTGGTCGCGTACGGGATCTGTCTGATCGTGCCGCAGTTCCACTGAGGCGTGCGGAGAAGGATGACGATGACACCTCTGGTGACCGAAGGCCTGCGGGTCGACTACACCGACCATGACGACCCCGTGCTGCTCAGGTCCGACGGCAGCCCCGTGAACACCTGGCGGGAGAACTACCCCTACGACCACCGGATGGAGCGCAAGGAGTACGAGTGGCACAAGCGGCTCCAGCAGATCGAGCTGCTGAAGCTGCAGAGCTGGATCAAGGAGTCCGGCCGCCGGCTCGTCATAGTCTTCGAGGGGCGTGACGCGGCCGGCAAGGGCGGCACGATCAAGCGCTTCACCGAGCACCTCAATCCGCGCGGCGCCCGGGTGGTGGCCCTGGAGAAGCCGACCGAGCGCGAGCGCGGTCAGTGGTACTTCCAGCGCTATGTCGAACATCTTCCCACCGAGGGCGAGATCGTGATGTTCGACCGCTCCTGGTACAACAGGGCGGGCGTGGAGCGGGTGATGGGCTTCTGCTCGGACGACGAGTACCGCCGCTTCATGCGTCAGGCGCCGCTGTTCGAGCGGATGCTCGTGGACGACGGCGTCGACCTGGTGAAGTTCTGGTTCTCGGTCTCGCAGAGCGAGCAGCGCACCCGCTTCACGATCCGTCAGGTGGACCCCGTACGGCAGTGGAAGCTCAGCCCGATGGACCTGGCCTCCCTGGACCGCTGGGACGACTACACCGCCGCCAAGGTCGCCATGTTCCGCGCCACGGACACCGAGTACGCGCCGTGGACCGTGGTGAAGAGCAACGACAAGAAGCGGGCGCGCGTCGAGGCGATGCGCAGCGTTCTGGCCCGCTTCGACTACGGCGACAAGGACATGGAGGTCGTCGGCACCCCCGATCCCAGCATCGTGGGCGCGGCGGCCAACCTCCTGGAGGCAGGCGAGGACGACAGCACCCCCTGAACGGCAGCACCCGCATGAACGGCCCCGGGCGCTGGGCCGGCGACGCGTCGCGGCCACGGTCTCGCGCGCCTGACCGCCGAACGCCTTGCCGTGTCCGTCTCGTCGCCCGCCCGGGGCCGGATGACCGTCGCGCCGGACGAGCGCGGCACGCCCGCCCGACACTCGGTGCGCCGATCGCCCCTGAACCGCCCGTTCGCCCCTGAACCTCCCGTCAGCCGTGCGCCGGGCGGTTGGTGAGCCGGTGGTCGGCGAGGCTGAGCGCCTCCTCCACGACCCGGCACAGATGGCCGTCGCGCAGCGCGTAGATCACCCGGCGGCCCTGCTTGCGGGTGTCCACCAGGCCCGCGAGCCGGAGCCGCGCCAGATGCTGGCTGACCGCGGGCCGGGCCGCGCCGCATGCCTGGGTGAGCGTGGAGACATCGGCCTCGCCCCCGGTGAGGGCGTGCAGCAGGGCGAGGCGGGTGCGGTCCCCGAGCAGGGCGAGCAGCTCGGCGGCGAGCGCGAACTGCTCCTCACCGGGAGAGCGGGGGTGCCCCTCGGGCGCGCCCCCCGTGCGCGGCTGCGCACTGTGCGCAGGTGATAGGTGCATGCGTGCGCTCATACGCACATAATGGCTCCGTGGGAGCGATCGCGTCCACTGTCGCGCGGGGAAGGGGCCTTCCTATGGGACAGCAGTACGAGGCACACGAGCACAGCGGGGCACCGGGCCACAGCCACAGCCACAGCCACAGCCACAGCCACAGCCACGATGACGCGCACGCCCGTCAACACGAGCATCCCCACGGTCCGCTCTCCCGCCTCCGCCACCTCGTGACCCCCCACTCCCATGAGACCGCCGACAAGCTCGACCCCGCGCTGGAGTCCTCCGCGCGGGGCATGCGGGCGCTCTGGGTCTCGCTGGCCGTCCTCGGCGGGACCGCGCTGGCCCAGGCGGTCGTGGTCGTGATCTCCGGGTCGGTCGCGCTGCTCGGCGACACCGTCCACAACGCGGCCGACGCCCTGACCGCCGTCCCGCTCGGCATCGCCTTCGTCCTGGGCCGCCGCGCGGCCACGCGCCGTTTCACCTACGGCTACGGCCGTGCCGAGGATCTCGCCGGGATCGTCATCGTGCTGACGATCGCCGCGTCATCCGCCTTCGCCGCCTGGAGCGCCGTCGAACGGCTGATGGACCCCCGCCCCATGGCGCACATCCCCGCGGTCGCGGGCGCGGCCGTCATCGGTTTCGCGGGCAACGAGTGGGTGGCCCGCCACCGCATCCGGGTGGGCCGCGCGATCGGCTCGGCCGCGCTGGTCGCGGACGGACTGCACGCGCGGACGGACGGGTTCACCTCCCTCGCGGTCCTGGCCGGGGCGGGCGGCGCGGCACTCGGCTGGCAGCAGGCCGACCCGGTCGTGGGGCTGGTGATCACGGCCGCCATCGTGCTGGTGCTGCGGGATGCCGCCCGGGAGGTGTTCCGGCGGTTGCTGGACGCCGTCGATCCGGCGCTGGTGGACCGGGCCGAGCGGGCGCTGCGAATGGTGCCGGGCGTGCTCGGGATCGGCGAGCTTCGGCTGCGCTGGATCGGCCACCGATTGCGCGCGGAGGTCGCGGTGGTGGTGGACGGCGAGGTGAGCGTGCGCCGGGCGCACGACATCGCGGTCGAGGCCGAACACGCCCTGCTGCACGCGGTTCCGCGGCTGACCGCGGCGCTGGTCCACGCCGACCCGGCCCCGGCACCCGGCTCGGCGGATCCGCATCGGGCCCTGGCCCACCACGCCGGCGCCCGGTCCTGACCCGGCCAGGCCCCGGCCCGGCGCCCGCACCACGGGGGCCGCTGGTGCCGGCGCGGGTCCCGCGTGGTGGCCCAGGTGCCCTCAGACGCCCAGCCCCTCCAGGACCACGGCGTTGGCCAGCTCCGTGAACGCCTTGCCCGGCACCAGCAGCTTCCCCCGGCGCCTGCCGCTGCCGACCAGGACGTACGGCAGGTCGACGACCGCCGAGTCGACCAGGATCGGCCAGCCGTCGGGGAGTCCGATCGGCGTGATGCCGCCGTACTCCATGCCGGTCTCCCCGGTCGCCACCTCCATCGGCGCGAACGACGCCTTCCGGGCGCCCAGTTGACGGCGGACCACGCCGTTGACGTCGACCCGGGTGGCGGACAGGACCACACAGGCGGCCAGCATCGTCTCGCCGCCCCGCCTGCCCGCGACCACGACGCAGTTGGCGGACCGCTCGAGCAGTTCTCTGCCGTAGTGCTCGAGGAAGACCGCGGTATCGGCCCACTCCGGCTCGGTGTCGACGTAGAGGATCTGGTCGGCAGGCACGCTGCCGCTCCACCGGCGTACGGCGTCGGCCACCGGGCGGGTCAGCTCGTCGAGGCAGTCGGGCGCGGGTGTGGCCGGGTCGAAGTCTCCGATGGGTGCGCGCATGCCGGCACGCTAACAGCCGTACCGCGGCCGCAGGACCGGTGTCTCAGCGGACGGGCGGCACCGAGACCGCCATCACCATCTCCATCGGCACATCGCCGTCGTTGGCGTACGTGTGCGGGGTGTCGGCCTCGAAGGAGGCGCTGGCGCCGGTGGGGACGTCGTAGTCCACGCCGTCCACGGTGATCGTCAGCCGGCCGGCGGTGACATGGACGAGTTCGACCGTGCCGGCGGGGTGCGGGTCGGAGGGACTGCGGTCCCCCGGCATCAGCCGCCAGTCCCACATCTCCAGCGGACCGGGGGCCTCGGTGCCCGCGAGCAGGCGGTTGTAGCTGCCCGCCTCGGTGTGCCAGAGGCGTACGGCCTGCTCGGCCGGGACGATCCGGACCCGGGGGCCCTGCTCGTAGTCGAGCAGCGTGGTGACGCTGACGCCGAGCGCGTCGCCGATCTTGACGATCGTGCCGATGCTCGGGTTGGTGCGGGCCTGCTCGATCTGGATGAGCATGCCGCGGCTGACTCCGGCACGGGCGGCGAGGGCGTCCAGAGTGAAGCCGCGCTCGGCGCGCCAGCGCTTCACGTTGCGTGCCAGGGACTGGGTCAGCAGGTCGAGGTCCGACACATCGAGTCCAATATTCTGTATGACAGAGTTCAGTTCGCTCAACTATGGTGTGGTGCACCTGATTGTTCACCGAACTGTACTGCGAGGCGGCCCATGACAGCACTTTTCGCCCTGGCCACCAGCCTTCTGTGGGGGCTGGCCGACTTCGGCGGGGGGCTGCTGACCCGGCGGATGCCCGCACTCACGGTGGTGGTCGTCTCGCAGGCCGTCGCCGCGTCCGTGCTGGGCGTCGTCGTGCTGGTCACCGGCGCCTGGAGCGAGGCGGGGCCCCGGCTGTGGTTCGCGTTCGCCGCTGGCCTGATCGGCCCGATCGCCCTGCTCTCCTTCTACAAGGCGCTCGCCCTGGGGCCCATGGGCGTCGTCTCCCCGCTCGCCACCCTGAGCGTGGCGGTGCCCGTGGGCGTGGCGCTCGTGTTCGGCGAGCGCCCGGGGCCGGTGCAGGCCGCCGGGATCGCCGTCGCGGTCGCCGGGGTGGTGCTCGCGGGCGGGCCCGAGCTTCGGGGTGCCCCGGTGCGACGGCAGGCGATCCTGCTGACCCTTGTCGCCGCACTGGGGTTCGGCACGGTGTTCGCGCTGATCGCGGAGGCGTCGGCGACGGTGACCGGGCTGTTCCTGGCGCTCTTCGTGCAGCGCGTGACCAATGTCGTGGTGGGCGGTGCCGCCCTGGGCGCGGCGGTGCGGCGCGGTGCGCCGGCCCTCCCGCAGGGCGGCTTGCCATGGCGTTCGCTGCCCGCGCTCGCCTTCGTCGGTCTCGCCGACGTCGCCGCCAACGGCACTTATGCGTTCGCGGCCCAGCACGGTCCGGTCACGGTGGCCGCCGTCCTCGCCTCGCTCTACCCGGTGGTCACCGCGCTCGCCGCGCGCGGCTTCCTCAGCGAGCGGCTGCGCCCGGTACAGGCCGCGGGAGCGGGCCTCGCGCTGGTCGGTACGGTGCTGCTGGCCACCGGCTGACGTCCGGACCCTGCCGCCGGATCCGCCCGCCGGGCCGTCGGCACGCGGCGTCCAGCGCCATGATCCCGGGCCCTCAGGACTCCGCTTCCAACTCCGCGAGCCGGGCGATGTCCTCCTCGTCCAGCTCGGACAGGGCCAGCAGCTGATCCGGCGTGACCCCGTCCGGTATCGGCACCGGGGCCGGTGTTCTGAGCGGCGGCCGCCAGCCCTCCTCGGGTGTCCAGCGCCGTACGACCCGGGCAGGCGCCCCGGCCACCACCGCATGGTCCGGCACGGCTCCCCGCACCACCGCCCCGGCCGCCACCACCACGTTCCGCCCGATCCGCGCGCCCGGCAGGATCACCGCGCCGGTCCCGACCCAGCAGCCCGGGCCGATCTCCACGGGTTCCATCCGCGGCCACTGCCTGCCGATGGGCTCGTGCGGGTCGTCGTAGGAATGGTTGGTGGAGGTCACATAGACGTACGGCCCGAAGTAGCAGTCGTTGCCGATCGTGACCGAGGTGTCGGCGATGACATGGCTGCCGCGGCCGAGAACGACACCGTCGCCGATGCGCAGGATCGGGTCGGGACCGAGGTCGAGGCCGGGCATCAGTCCGGCCGTCAGGGTGACCTGTTCGCCGACGATGCAGTGGGCGCCGACCTGGATCCACGGCTCACCGAACACCGTGCCCAGGGGGAAGGCCAGCCTGGTACCCGTTCCCATCGCGCCGAAGCGGAAGCGTCCGGGGTGCTCCGCGGTCACGGAACCCGCGCGCTGCGCCCAGGCCCAGCCCGCGTGGACGGCGCGCTGCGCCAAACCACGACGCCATGACGAGAACGTGTTCTTGCTCCTGGGCACGCGCTCACGTTACTCAGCGCCGGGCCCGCCCATGCGCCCGTACCGCTGTGATCTTCGCCCCACCGATGGCGTACGGTGCGGGAGGACCGACCACGAGGAGACGGCAATGACGCACACGGCGCTGATCGCGGGGATAGGCGGCAGGGATCCCGAGGTGGACGCGGCGGCGTTCGTGTCGCCCACGTCCGTGGTGATCGGCGGCGTCACGCTGCACGCGGGCGCAAGCGTCTGGTACGGCGCGGTGCTGCGCGGCGACGTCGAGCGGATCACCGTCGGCGCGCGCAGCAACGTCCAGGACAACTGCACGCTCCACGCCGACCCGGGCTTTGCGGTCGATGTCGGCGAGCGGGTCTCCATCGGGCACAACGCCGTGGTGCACGGCGCGACCATCGAGGACGACTGTCTGATCGGCATGGGCGCCACGGTCCTCAATGGCGCGGTGATCGGCGCGGGCTCGCTGGTCGCGGCTCAGGCCCTGGTGCCCCAGGGCATGCGGGTGCCCCCGGGCTCCCTGGTGGCGGGTGTGCCCGCCAAGGTGAAGCGGGAGCTGACCGCCGAGGAGCGCGAGGGCATCACGCTGAACGGCACGATGTACGCGGAGCTGGCGCAGGCCCACCGCGCCGCGCACCGGCAGGACTGAGCCGCTTCAGGCCCGGTCGGCGGCGGGGGCGGTCTCCGCCTCGGCCGCCTCCCGCTGCGCCGCCGTCTTCCCGGCCTTGCGCCTGACCACCAGCATCGACGCCAGTCCGATGAGGACCGCGGCCACCAGCCCCAGCCACGAGAACTTCTTGAGCCACGACTCGGCGACGACGCCGACGTAGTAGATGACCGCGGTGGTGCCGCCCGCCCAGACCACACCGCCCAGGAAGTTGGCGGTCAGGAACTTCCAGTAGGGCATCCGCAGTACACCGGCGAGCGGTCCGGCGAAGATCCGCAGCAGGGCGACGAAGCGGCCGAAGAAGACGGCCCACATGCCCCACCTCTCGAAGGACCGCTCGGCCGTCGCGACATGCCCCTCGCCGAAGTGCCGGGGGAACCTCGTGCCGAGCCAGGCCAGCAGCGGCCGTCCGCCCTTGCGGCCGATCGCGTAGCCGATGGAGTCGCCGACGACCGCACCGACGCAGGCGCAGGCCCCGAGGATGATCGGATTGATGCCGCTGTGCTGGGAGGAGAGCAGTGCCGCCGACACCAGGACGATCTCTCCCGGCAGTGGGATGCCGAGGCTCTCCACACCGATGACGAGGGCCACCACGGCGTAGACGGCGGCCGCGGGCACCGTGTCGAGCCATTCCTGGACGTGCAACGCCACATCCTCCCCGTTTCGCGTCCGCGCTTTCCTGGGGGCTCGCCCGCTCGGACGGGCCCCCTGGAAGCCTACACACCCCCGCGGCGGCCCTCGCGGGCGAAGGCCGTGGCGAGCACCGGCCCCCTGGCACCGGCGTGAAGTGAAGCCGCACCGGAGGCGTACGACGATTCCCGGGCGCCGCACACACGGGGGCACCCTGGCCGGAGCGGCGGGAACGGCCGCAGCGACGGGAACGACCGCAGCGACGGGAACGACCGGAACGGCAGGAACGACCGGAACGGCAGGAACGACCGGAACGGCAGGAACGACCGGAACGGCAGGAACGACCGGAACGGCAGGAACGGCCGGATCGGCGGGAACGGCGGGAACGACCGGAAAGCGGAAACGATTCTGTTCAATCTGCCTTCCGTACAGGCGGTTGATAGGCCAATGGCCCCACTGCAATACTCCGCTTCCGACCCCGTTGACACCCCCCTGCAGGACCGTCCCCATCTCCCGGAAAAGCCGGGAGCGGAAACCTCGCGAACCCCCCACAAAGGCCGCACGAAAAACCGGTTTCGACACCGGGAAGAAGTTCCCGACGGGCCATTCCTCCGGGAAAGACCCGACGACGGCTCACTTCTCCCGTCCCCCGCTCTCCTTTCTCTCCCCTTCCCTCCGAAACCGGCCCGCCCGGGCATGGCCCGCCGGGAGCGCGGCACACGGCAGCAAAGAAGGTGCGTCATGAACGGATATCCGCGGCAGCACGCCGGCCGCTCCCCTTCCCCCGCCACGCCAGCGGATTCCGCAAGCCCCCCGTCGCTGCGCGACCACCCCGAATTCCCGCCCCTGCGCCATGCCTTCCGCGCCTTCGGCGCCACGGCGGCGGCCCTTGTCGTCGGCGGATTTCTGCTCTACGTCCTCCTGTCGGGTTTCGCTCCGGGTCTGATGAACCAGCCGCTGGCGGGCCATCTCACCCTCGGCCTCGCGCTCGGCCTCGCCCAGTTCGGCCTCATGGCACTCGCGGTGTGGCGCTACACCGCGCACATGAGCAGACGCGTCGACCCGGTGGCGCGTCGGCTGCGCTCCGAGCGGGACCGGGCGCGACCCGGCGACCGGCCACGCCCCGCGCAGCAGAGGTGGCCGCGCGCGTGATGACGGCCTTCGCGAGTGTCGCGAACCGCTTCGGCCTGCAACTGACCTTCGTCCTCTTCCTGTCCGTCGTCGTGGTCACCCTCTTCGCCGCGCTGCTGACCGCTCCCCAGCGGGACGAGGTCGGCGAGTTCTACCTCGGCAGCCGGACCATGTCTCCGCTGCGCAACGGCCTGGCGATGTGCGGCGACTATCTGTCGGCGGCGACGCTGCTGGGCAGCACCGGCCTCGTGGCCCTCACCGGCTACGACGGCCTGCTCTCTCTGGGCGGGACCACGGTCGCGTGGATGGCGGTGCTGTCCGTCGTCGCCGAACCGCTGCACAACGCGGGCCGGTTCACCCTCGGGGACACCCTGGCGCTGCGGCTGCCCCGGGCCCAGCGGCCCGTGCGCCTCGCCCTCGCCCTGTGCACCCTGGCCGTCACCACGCTGTATCTCGTCGCCCAGCTCATCGGCGGGGTGGCTCTGCTGACCCAGTTCGTCGGCGAGCCGAACCAGGCCACGCGCACCCTGTGCGTGGTCGTCATCGGCACCATCGTGGTGGTGTACGCGGCGCTCGGCGGGATGCCCGGCGCGACCTTCATCCAGGTCGTCAAGGCCGTGATGCTGGTGTCCGGGGTCGCGATCACGGCCGCGATCGTGCTGGCGCACTTCCACTGGAGCGTGGCCGCGCTGTTGTCGGCCGCCGAGCGGGGCAGCGGCCTCGGGCACCGCTTTCTCGAGCCGGGGCTGCGCTACGGCGCCGGCACCACCAGCAAGCTGGACTTCTTCAGTCTGGAACTCGCCCTCGTGCTCGGTCTCGCCGCGCTCCCCCACGTGGCGATGCGGCTCCTGGCCCCGCGCAGCAACCGCGTGCTGCGCACCTCCACCGTGTGGACCACCGTGCTGGTCGGGTTCGTCTGTCTGGCCGCGGGCGTCGTCGGCCTCGGCGCGACGGCCGTCCTGGGCCGCGAGGCGATCGTGAAGATCGACCCCAAGGGCGACGCGGCCGTTCTGCTGCTCGCCCAGTCCCTCGGCGGCGGCGTGTTCACCGCGCTGGTCTCCTGCCTGGCCTTCGTGACCCTGCTGGCGGTCGCGGTCGGCCTCACCCTCGCCGCGGCCACCTCGCTCGCCCACGACCTTTATGGCGAGGTCATCCGCAGGGGCGGGGCGACCCAGGCCGAAGAGCTGGGTGTGGCGCGCGTGTCCGCCGCCGTCATCGGGATCCTGGCCATGCTGCTCGCCCTGCTGCCATGGGAGATCAGCACGGCGACTCTGGCGTTCCTCGCCTTCGCCATCGCCGCGTCGGCCCTGCTCCCCGCGCTCGTCTACGGCCTGTTCTGGCGCCGCTTCACCGCGTGGGGTGCCCTGCTCGGCCTGTACGGCGGCCTGATCTGCTCGGTGCTCCTCGTGTTGTTCTCCCCGGTGGTCTCCTCGCAGCCCACCTCGGTCTACCCCCACGCCGACTTCGCCTGGTTCCCGCTCCAGAACCCGGGCATCGTCTCCATTCCGGCCGGCTTCCTCCTCGGCTGGTTAGGCAGCGTTCTGAGCGGTCGTCAGGAGGGCGGCTCCTACGAGGACTTCGAGGTGCGCACGCTGATCGGTTCGGGCCGGAACGGGGCGCCGTGACCACGCGGCACCCATGCGCCCACTTCCTCCTGCCACCGCCCTGCGCGGCACCGGCCGCCGGGGCAGGCCGGGGGTCCATGTCTGCTCTCCGGCCGTCGCGCCCGACGGCCGGGATCCATACGGAAGCCGGCAAGCGACACCGAGCCGGCGGCGGCACACCGCCGGGGAGCGGCAGGGATCCGGCTGCTTCGTCACCCGTTCGGGCGAAGGGTCCACACCACCGTCATCTCGCCGGTGACGGCGCCGTCCCCGCGCTGGATGGCGATCAAGACGGGGAACTCGGGGCGCCGCCCCGCGTCCAGTTCGGCGACGACCTCGGCGGCCGGACGGCCCAGCGTAGCGGTCGCGGTGACCGGGCCCATCGCCAGCTTCTTGTACGCGATCTCGGCACTGACGGCGAGCGGTACCGCCCGCGACAGCTGATCCCCGAACGCGGCCAGCACGATGGCACCGCTCGCCGACTCGCCCAGCGTGAACATCGCCCCGGCGTGCGGCCCGCCGACATGGTTGTGGAAGTCGCTCTGGTCGGGCAGGGCCACCACGGCCTTCTGCGGAGTGGTCTCCAGGAACTCCAGCTTCAGGGTCCTGGCCATCGGCACCGTGGCGGCGAGCATCTCGCCGATCGACATCTGGTCTGCACTCATGCGCGTCATGTTACCCATGAGTAGCCATCCAGGCCAGGGTCGCGCGACGATCAGCGGGACCGCCCTGCGGCCCGGCCCGCTCAGCCGATGGTGAAGGTCCCGTCGGGCGGCTCGGGTGACGGGACGGCGTCCTCGTCCTGGACCGGCTCGGCGGTGCCGATGAACCGCCGGAGGGCGGGCCCCTCTTCAACCCGGGCCGGGAACGCGTCCGCGGCCGTGCGGCGGGCGAGTGCGGCCATGTCCAGGGGCCGGTGGGCGGCGACGAGCACGGCGTTCCCGAAACGGCGGCCGCGGAGCACGCCCGGCTCGGCGATCAGCGCCAGTTCCTCGAACACCAGGGAGAACGTGGCGAGTTGGGAGCGGAGGAAGGCGAAGGGTGTGGCGTCCGCGAGGTTCGCGAGATAGACGCCGTCCGGGCGCAGCACGCGCTCGGCGGCGCGGGCGTAGGCCACGGTCGTCAGATGGGCCGGCACCCGGGAGCCACCGAAGACGTCCGCGATCACGATGTCCGCGGAGTGCGGCGGGGCGGCTTCCAGCCAGGCACGTGCGTCGGCCGCGGTCAGCGTGACACCGGCGTCGTCGGGCAGGGGCAGGTACTCCGCGACCAGGTCCAGCAGGCCCCGGTCGGCCTCGACCACGTCCTGCCGTGAGCCCGGCCGGGTCGCGGCGACGTAACGCGGCAGGGTGAGCGCGCCTCCGCCGAGGTGCAGCACGTCCAGTGGACGGCCAGGCTCCATCAGCGTGTCCAGGGCATGACCGAGCCGTCGCGCGTACTCGAACTCCAGATGCGTCGGCGCGTCGAGATCCACGTAGGACTGCGGCGCCCCGTCGAGCGTCAGCAGCCAGGCCCGCTCACGGTCGACATCGGGCATCAGCTTGGCGGTCCCGTGATCCACGACACGCGTCACGGGTATCGACTCGGTCACGACACCATTGTGCAGGGCCGCCGCGGGGGGAGTACGGCGGAAGGCCGCGGCCGGAACGAGGTCGGCCCGCCCGGGCTGCCAGGACATGGACCCGACGGACGCGACCGGCCGCTCCAGCGCCCGATCCCAACCGCCCCAGTGCCCGGGCCCACCGGACCAGAAGGCGACAACCGCCCACCCCTCCACCCGGCCCCACCAGACGCGACGCAACCGCCACTCCCGCGCCCGAACCCGCCCGACCGGTCAAGGGCGGTCCTGCCGCACGCGACCGACCACCCCACCCCCAGGCCCCGGCCCAGCGGACGAGAAGGCCATAACCGACACCCCTCCACCCCGACCGCCAGATCCCACCACCCCGGCCCCGAGCGACCGGACGAGACGATCACAACCGCCCCCCAGGCGCCGGTCCCGGACACAAGCGACCGGGGTCAGGCCGCCGACCCGGATGCTCCCGGGTCGGCGGCCGACGGCCGTACGTCGGGCTCAGCCCACGGTCGTCACCGTGCCCGCGCCGACGGTCCGGCCGCCCTCGCGGATCGCGAAGCCGAGGCCGGGCTCCAGGGGCACGTCGCGGCCCAGTTCCACGGTCATGGTGACCGTGTCACCGGGCCGGGCGACCGCCGTCTCGCCCAGGTCGATGTCGCCGACCACGTCCGCGGTGCGGATGTAGAACTGCGGCCGGTATCCGGTCGACACCGGAGTCGTACGACCACCCTCGCGGGCCGACAGCACATACACCCGGGCCGAGAAGCGGCGGCTCGGCACGACGCTGCCGGGCGCCGCGACGATGTGCCCGCGCCGGACCGCGTCACGCGGCACCCCGCGCAGCAGCAGCGCCACGTTGTCCCCGGCCTGCGCCTCCTCCATGGGCTTGCCGAAGGTCTCCAGGCCGGTGACCACGGACTCCAGCCCGGCGCCGAGCACCTCCACCCGGTCGCCGACTCGCACCGTGCCGCGCTCGACCGCGCCGGTGACGACCGTGCCGCGCCCGGTGATGGTGAGCACGTTCTCCACCGGCAGCAGGAACGGCGCGTCGAGGTACCGCTCGGGCATGGGCACATAGGTGTCCACCGCGTCGAGCAGCGCGTCGATCGCCGCGGTCCAACGGGGGTCGCCCTCCAGGGCCTTGAGCCCGGAGACACGGACCACCGGGACCGAGTCGCCGGGATAGCCCTGCGCGCTGAGCAGTTCGCGGACCTCCAGCTCGACGAGGTCGGTGAGTTCCTCCTCCCCCGCGTCGGCCTTGTTGAGGGCCACGACGATGTGGTCGACGCCCACCTGCCGGGCCAGCAGCACATGTTCGGCGGTCTGCGGCATGATCCCGTCCAGCGCCGAGACCACGAGGATCGCCCCGTCGAGCTGGGCGGCCCCGGTGACCATGTTCTTGACGTAGTCGGCATGGCCCGGCATGTCGACATGTGCGTAGTGCCGGGTGTCCGTCTCGTACTCGACATGCGCGATGTTGATGGTGATGCCGCGCGCCGCCTCCTCCGGGGCCCGGTCGATCCGGTCGAACGGGACGAACGTGCCGGTGCCGCGGTCGGCCAGGACCTTGGTGATCGCGGCGGTCAGGGTGGTCTTGCCGTGGTCGACGTGCCCCATCGTGCCGATGTTCAGATGCGGTTTGGTGCGCACGTATGCCGTCTTGGGCATGGCTGTACCTCGAAGCCTCTTCAGTGGTACTGAATGACGGCCCCGGCAGCGGACGATCCGGCCGGGACGGGGACCCCAAGGACTTGCCGACCCTCCCCCTGCGGGGTCCGCCGGACGATCCGGGAAGGGTCAGCTTCGGGCGCCGTCGACGGCGGCCGGGAAGAGCGGGACGGCAGCCTTCGGCGCATCCGCGGCGGCGGATGCTGCGAGGACGAAGGCGTACCGGAACATGCCGTAGAGCATCGTCGACGCGTGCGCCCACGTCGAATGGTTTTTCCGCGGGGGCCTTTCAGAGGTTCTTGAGCGCTTCCCGCACCGACAGCGGGGAGAGCCGTGTCGCCTCCCGGGCCACGAACTGCCGTACGGCGTCCGGATCCGTCTTGGCGTACTCCCGCAAGGCCCACCCGATCGCCTTCCTGATGAAGAAGTCGGGATCCGCGGACCGGCGTACGCAGTACGCGAAGAGACGGCTCGTGTCGGTGGCCTCCTTGTGACGCAGCTGGTGGAGCAGGGCGGTCCGGGCGATCCACGGCTCGTCGTCCTCGATCCACGCGTCCATGGCACCGCGCAGCCGCGGATTGGCGGTGACAAGGCCGCCCACCACATGGGCGGCCAGCGCGTCGACGGTGTCCCACCAGGGGTCTGTGGAGACCAGATGGCGCGTCACGGGGAGGAATCCCGAGGAGAGTTGCCTCACATGGCGGCGGAGGTAGTCGACGGCGAAGTAGTGGTACTCGCGCTCGGGCAGCGCCCAGCAGCGCAGCGCGAGCGCCGTGCAGTCTGCCTCATCCGGGCGGGGCGTGCCCGCCAGGACGGTGCCGGCCAGGGCCCGGCGAACGGGCGTGGTCAGACCGAGGAAGGGCGCCACGTCCTTCATATAGGCGCGCATCGGCACGGCCCGCTGCGGGTCCGCCGCGGCGGCGTATGCGACGGTGAGCCGCTCCATCACGGCGTCCGCGAGACCGCTGGGCGGCGGCGTGGGCGGCGCGTCCGTTGTTCCGGAACCTGTGGCCTCCATGAGACGAACCATACGGCGATCACACACATCGGTCGGTTAGTGTCACCGGATGCTCGATGCCACCACCCGCTCTGGGGGCACCGCCACGGCCTCTCCCCGGGCCGCCGCCACGGAGCTCACCGCCGCTGTCTCCCCTCGCGCCACGGCGGAGTTCACCGCCACGCGGGCCGCCGCGGTCGCCGTACCGCTCGGATTCTCCGCCCGCTGCACCAGAGTGCTGCTGTCGCCCTGGTCCCGTCTGTCCCTGCTCCTGGTGCTGCTCGGCGCGGCGGCGGCCTGTGTGCTGGCGTATCAGCCGCAGAAGCTGCTCACGCACGGCTGGCCACCGCAGCTCGGAGGTGCCACGGCGGCCGTCGTCTTCGCGGTGGCGTACGGGCTGTGCACGGTCGCGTTCGTGCCGCGTCCGCTGCTCAATCTGGCGGCGGGCGCGCTGTTCGGCTCGCAGCTGGGCACGGGAACGGCCCTCGCCGGCACGATGCTGGGCGCCGGGATCGCCTTCGGGCTCGGCCGGGTGCTGGGGCAGGACGCGCTGCGTCCGCTGCTGCGGGGCCGCTGGCTGAAGGCGGCGGACGGCCAGCTCAGTCGGCACGGCTTCCGCTCGATGATGGCGGCCCGGCTGTTCCCCGGGGTGCCGTTCTGGGCGGCCAACTACTGCGCCGCCGTCTCCAGGATGCGCTGGGCGCCGTTCCTGATCGCGACGGCGCTCGGATCGGTTCCGAACACCGCCGCGTACGTCGTCGCGGGTGCCCGCGCCTCGCGCCCGACCTCACCGGCCTTTCTGATCGCGATGGCCCTCATCGCGGGGCCGGCGGTGGCCGGGGCGGTGATGGCCTGGCGCAAGCGCCACCACCTGCGAGCCGTCGCTGACACCGGAGGGGCCGACTAGACCACGACTAGACCGCCTCGAGAATCATGGCGTTGGCGAGTCCTCCCGCCTCGCACATCGTCTGCAGGCCGTATCGCGCTCCACGCGCGCGCAGCGCGTGCACCAGGGTGGTCGTCAACCGGGTGCCGCTCGCGCCGAGCGGGTGGCCGATGGCGATGGCCCCGCCGTGCACGTTGACCCTGTCGAGTTCGGCGCCCGTCTCCTGCTGCCAGGCGAGGACGACGCTGGAGAAGGCCTCGTTCACCTCGAACAGGTCGATGTCGCCGATCGTCAGGCCCGCCTTGCGCAGCACCTTCTCGGTGGCGGGGATGACCCCGGTGAGCATCAGGATGGGATCGGAGCCCGTGACCGCGAAGCTGTGCAGCCGGGCGAGCGGACGCAGGCCGAGACGGGCCGCGGTGTCGCTGGTGGTGATGAGCACCGCCGAGGCGCCGTCATTGATCGGGCTCGCGTTGCCGGCGGTGACGTTCCACCCGATCTGCGGGAACCGCTCCGCGAAACCCGGGTCGTAGTAGGCGGG
This sequence comes from Streptomyces sp. NPDC093261, assembly GCF_044753645.1. Taxonomy (NCBI): domain Bacteria; kingdom Bacillati; phylum Actinomycetota; class Actinomycetes; order Kitasatosporales; family Streptomycetaceae; genus Streptomyces; species Streptomyces sp. NPDC093261. The sequence goes on along the minus strand of NZ_JBIVNO010000014.1, from coordinate 50,107 downwards.
CTTGAGTCCGGCGAGGGTCTCGGTGGTGCTGGACGGCCGCATGGACTCGTCGCGTGTGAGGCCCTCCAGCGGCGCCGTCTCGGCGTCGAACAGACCGGCGTCCCACGCGGCCGCGGCCTTGTGGTGGGAGGACACGGCGAAGGCGTCCATCTGGTCCCGGGTGATCGACCACTTCGCGGCGATCAGCTCGGCGCTGATGCCCTGCGGGACGAGGCCCTCCGGGTAGCGCTCGGCGACTCCGGGCCCGAAGGGGTCCTTGCCGGCGGGCACGTTCGACCACATGGGCACGCGGCTCATGGACTCCACGCCGCAGGCCACGACGATGTCGTAGGCACCCGACAGCACGCCCTGGGCAGCGAAGTGCACGGCCTGCTGGGAGGAGCCGCACTGACGGTCCACGGTGGTCGCGGGCACCGTCTCCGGGAAGCCCGCGGACAGCACGGCGTACCGGGTGGTGTTCATGGCCTGCTCGCCGACCTGGTCGACGGTGCCGCCGATGACGTCGTCGATCAGCGCCGGGTCGACGCCGGAGCGATCCACGAGGGTGCGCAGAGTGTGTGCGAGGAGTTCCACGGGGTGGACATGGGCCAGGGCGCCGTTCGGCTTGCCCTTGCCGACTGGGGTGCGTACGGCTTCGACGATCACGGCGTCGCGCATGGTGCGGGCCTCCTTGCCCGGCGGGTGCCGGTGGGACGGTTACCGGTGAGTAGGAAATCTGGATTCACGATAACGCGTTAAGTTGGAAAAGCAAACCCTCACCTAGACTGGACCCATGGCCGCCTCCAAAGACCCGCGCCCCTGCTCGATCTCCGACACCTTGGCCGTGGTGGGCGAGAAGTACTCCTTGCTCGTGCTGCGCGAGGTGTGTCTCGGCAACCGCCGCTTCGACCAGCTCGTGCGCAACATCGGCGCCCCGCGCGACATCCTGGCCGCGCGGCTGAAGCGTCTTGTGGAGGCGGGGATCCTGACGAAGAGGATGTACAGCGAGCGCCCGCAGCGGTTCGAGTACCGGCCGACGGCAGCGGGCCTGGAGCTGGAGCCGGTCCTGATGACCCTCATGGCGTGGGGCGACCGTCATCTCCGCAAGGACGGCGATCGCCCCATGGTGATCGAGCACGCCTGCGGCAACGAACTGATCCCGGTCGTCACCTGCTCCGCCTGCGGCGGGGAGGTCCGTCACGGGAACCAGACGCCGCATCCCCAGGCTCCGGGCTGGACGATCTCGGGACCGGCCGCCGCCTAGGCCTGCCTACGGCTCCCCCCGGTACACGTCCAGCCGCCCGCACATCCCGAACCTTCCTTGCGTGGAGGGCTGTTCGGCCCGTACGACCGCGTCGGCGAGGTGGGACACATCGCCCCGCTCCAGGCGGTCCAACTGCTCCGCCGTCGCCTCGGTGGCGGCCCGGGCCCCGCGCCGCCACCGCTCGCGCCATTCGGCCAGGCGCGGCCGTACGAGCGCCGCGGCGGCCCGGTGGAAGGCGGCCAGCGGCTCGGGTCCGTCCGCGTCGCGCAGCGCCCGGTACCCCTCCAGCGCCAGATCGCGGCGGGTCCGGGCGATCCGCTCCCGCTCCGCCTCGGGCGCGCCGGCCGGGATGACGGTCGCGGCGGCGTAGGTCTCGGGGTCCGTCAGGTGCTCGGGAGGCAGGGTGAGTACGGCATCGCCCGCCTCCGGCAGTCCGCCGTTCTGCATGAGGACGGTGATACGCAGCTCGTCTTCGTTGACCAGCCGGTGGATGGTCCCGGGCGTGAACCAGGCGACCGTGCCGGGAGCGAGCGGCGTGACCTCGTACCCGGATGTCGTCAGCGTCTGCACGGCGCCCCGCCCGCCGGTGACGACATACGCCTCCGAACAGGTCAGATGCAGATGGGGCGTGCCACCGCGCACACCGTCGGCCGCCGGCCAGTCGTACACGCGCAGATGCGAGACGGCGACGGCGCCCGGCAGACCCCTGAACTCCCCGGCGCTCACCACGGGTGATCCGCAAGGTACTCGGCGACCTCCTCGCGCCCCCACGCGCCGTCCGCCACCACCACGCGATAGCGCCGGCGCAGTGTGTCGCCCGGGGCCAGTTCCAGTTCGTCGTGGAACGCCCAGGACGGGGCGACGGCCGCGAAGGGGTCGTTGCGCACGAACCAGTGGGAGGGGTGGGTTCCCCGCTCCCCCAGGTGGTCGTTCTCCGGAGCGTGCGCGAAGACGAGCGTGGCATGTCCGTCGGCGCCGTCGTGCTCGCCCGAGTACGCGAGCCAGGGGGTCTGCCGGCCCATCAGTCCGGGTCCCTCGGAGTCGGGCCCGCTGACCCGTCCGTCCCGGAAGGAGCGCGGCCCCCGCCAGAACAGTCCCGTGTAGCCGGCCGTCTCCCGCCCGGCGGTGGTCGGACTGCCGAAGAGCAGCGGCTCGTCACGGCGGTTGGTGATCGCCGAGGTCCAGGTAAGCGCCCAGGACCGGGAGGCGGGCTCCACGTCGTGCACCTCGATGCGGCGCTCTTCGTCGGCCCACAGCTCCCCGGTGTACGGATGCCAGGTCAGCCGCTCGGCGATCATCGCGCCCTCGCCGTCCGCGCCGATCTCATCGAAGGCGATGTGCGCCATCGAACCGACGCGCTCCGGCAGGGCGAGGTACCCCTCGCCGTGCACATAGGTGTTGCCGCCCCACAGGTTCTGCCCCGACAGATGCGAGGCGGTGAGCTGGAGGCCCTTGTGCCAGCGGTGGTCGTTGGGCCGGTAGCCGGTGACCACGTCGCCGGCCAGCGTCCGCACCGGATGCAGATACGGCTTGGGTGCCTCCCAGGCCGCCTCGGGACCGTAGACGTAGGCGAACAGCTCGATTCCGGTGGCCGGTTCGGTGACGGTGATGCGGTCGCCGTGCGCGTGCACGATGCGCAGGGTCGCGGTCATGCGGACACCTCCTCACCGGGCGCCGCCACAGACGCCTCGGCCGCCGCGGTCGTCTCGGGGGCCCAGCCGGGAGCGCCACCGTGCAGGGCCGCGTAGTAGGGGTCGCCGGGGCGGATACCGCCCACGCGGACGGTCGTGTCGGTGAATGCCGACTTGTACAGCGCGGTGATCAGTTCCAGACTGGTGCGCCCGTCCGCGCCGCTGCTGCGGGGCCGGACCCCTGCGCGCATGGCGGCGACCAGCTCGCGCAACTGCGCCAGATGCGAACTGGGCACGTCCGCCCCGAAGTCCCGCCAGGCCGCGGCCTCCTCCTCGGGCACATCGGGAGCAGGCGTGATGCGCCAGTTGTCGTTGCGGTGGCCGTACAGATGCGTGAGTTCCACGGTGGCACGCTCGCAGTCGATACGGATACGGCTGACCTCGTCCGGGCTGAGCACACTGTTCACGACCGTGGCGAGCGCGCCGTTCCGGAAGCGTACGAGCGCCGTGGAGACGTCCTCGGTCTCCACGGCGTGCACCAGGCGCCCGGCCATGGCGCGCACCTCGCTCCACGGTCCGAGCAGGTCGAGGAGCAGGTCCATCTGATGGATGCCGTGCCCCATGGCCGGTCCGCCGCCCTCGGTCCGCCAGCGGCCCCGCCAGGGCACCGCATAATAGGCCGCGTTGCGGTACCAGGTGGTCTGGCAGTGCGCCACCAGCGGGCGGCCCAGGGTCCCTTCGGCGAGCAGCCGTCCGACATGGCGGGCGCCCGAGCCGAAGCGGTGCTGGAAGACGATCGCCGCGAAGGGTCCGCCGTCCGTGCCCTCCGCCGCCTCCACGGCGTCGAAGTCGGCGAGCGTCGGCACCGGCGGCTTCTCGCACCACACCCAGGCGCCGGCCCGCAGCGCGGCCACGGTCTGCTCACGGTGCAGGACCGGCGGGGTGCAGATGCTCACCAGGTCGGGCCGCTGCTCCTCGAGCATGCGGCCGAGATCGGTGTACGGATGCGGAATACCGCTCTCTGCGCACAACTGCTCGACCGAGCCGGCATCGATGTCGACGGCGGCGACGACCTCGGTCTCGCCCTCCTCGGCGAGCCGGGCGAGCGCGGGGAGATGCGAGCCACGCGCGATGGCACCCGTGCCGACCAGGGCGGCCCTGATGCGACGGCCGGCGAACGGCGCGGCCGGGCGGTGTGTGCGCACGGTCGGGACCGGAGTCGGGGTCGGGGTCGGTTTCAGGGTGGGAGTCGGGGTCCGTTTCAGGGTGGGAGTCGGGGTCCGTTTCAGGGTGGGAGTCGGGGCAGTGTCCGGGGCTGGGTTCGGGCTCGGATCCCGGTGCGGGGTGGGTTCGGGGCTCCTGGGATCGTGGGCGGTGGACGCGTTCCGGGCTGTGGGCATGGACGTGATCAGCGCTCCATCGGACGGGACGTCAGACAACGTCAGACGTCGGCCAACGCGTGATGGCTCCGGAGAATCCGAGGGCGGCAAGCGCTTTCCCTCCGCTGCAACGTACGGTCCGCTCGAAGAGCCGGTCAACACCCCGGAGAGCACCGTTGCGCAGAACCGGCCCCGGCCGGTTCACCTCAAGCGCTGGCAAAGAGGGGGTGGCGTCGGCTAGGGGGCGGCGCCCCGACAGGGCGCCCCTCCTGATCCGTCTTGTGGAGGGCGGTTCAACCGGACTTGCGCGCCACGCCCCCGTAGAAGCCGATCTCACCGGATCGCGCCGGCGGAGGGGTGTCCGGGCGCCAGAACGGGACCTGGGCAAGGCCAGGTTCGACCAGCTCCAAGCCGTCGAAGAAGCGCTCGACCTCGGCGCGGGACCTCAGGTTCAGGGTGGCCGTGGCCTTGTTGTAGACGGCCTGGGCCTCACTGCGATCCGCGAAGTCGTCCGTGGCGTGCGAGAGCACCAGGAAGCTGCCTGCCGGCAGCGCGTCGCGCAGGGTGGCGACGACCCGCTCGGGCTGCTCCGCGTCGGTGAGGAAGTGCAGGACGGCGACGAGGAGCAGTGCCACCGGCTCGTCGAAGTCGATGACCCCGCGGACCTCCGGGTGGTCCACAATGGCCGCCGGGTCCCCCAGATCGGCCAGCACGATGCCGGTCGCGCCGGAGCGGCTGAGCAGCGCGTCGGCGTGCACCTTCACGATCGGGTCGTTGTCGACATACGCGACGCGTACGTCCGGTGCCACCTCGTGGGCGATCTCGTGCACGTTCGGCGAGGTCGGCAGCCCGGTGCCGATGTCGAGGAGCTGGCGGACGCCGCTGCCGACGACGTAGCGGACGGCGCGCCGCAGGAAGGCGCGGTTGGCCTGGAGCCCGATCCGCACCTCGGGTGCGGCAGCGGCGAGTTCGTCACCGGCGACCTGGTCCACCTCGTAGTGGTCCTTGCCGCCCAGCAGATAGTCGTAGATCCGCGCAGGGTGCGGCCTGCCGGTGTCGATCTCCTCGGCGCGGAAGTCGCCCTGTTTCACAGTGCCCTCCTCTCGACGGCCGCCACGGTCCCACCCGCGCCCGACCGACGGCAGCTGTCCACAACAACTGCCCTGCCGATGTCCGCAGTTACGCCACGGCGGCGGCCACGGGCGGTTCACAGTCCTGTCCTGATCCTCCACCGACGATCCACGGAATCGACCGTGACCAACCACATACCGTGTGCGCAGTCGTCCGGTGGCGCGCTGTCACTGCTTGCCCCTAGGCTTGCCCGCATGTCCCCCGATTCCCAGAGCCTTGGTTCCGTGCGGTCCGCCGACGACTTAAACGAGCGGATCCGCGCGCTGTGGCTGCGCGCGGGCGGCTCCCTGTCGGCCCAGGAGCGCGCGGAGTACGAGCTGTTGGTGGTGGAGTGGGCCGCGGCGATCCGCAGCGAGGTCATCGAGGCAGCCTGAAGGCGCCGCCGAAAGGGCGCGGTTCGGCGACTGCGGCCGCAACTGCCGTTGCCCGACTGGCACTTGGTCGCACGGGGCGGTGTGCGGCAGGTGCCAGGAAGAGGTTCGGCCGTGAGCGCCCGCTCGGGAACCTCTTGAGGCGTGGGGCATATGAGCCCGGGCCCGCGCGACCGAGACCCGCCCCCCTCGTCTCGCAGACCCTTCGCCTCGCAGGCCCTTCGCCTCGCAGACCCTTCGCGCCGTAGAGCCCTCCTGCCGTACACCCGTGCGCATGCCGTCCCGCGCCGATCCGGGTGCCGCGGCACGTCCGGCCACCGCGAGCCGCACAGCGATGACGCCGGCGCGTCCACGCGCCACGCCGGGTATGCGCCCGATCGGCCCTGCGAGATCACACCCGGAACATGTCCGATATGACAGTTATAAGGGGCTGTCAGTACGTTCATCGCAGATCGGCTGCCCGGCCGGCGTCTCTGCGACAGAGAGAAGTGACATGCCCACACGTACGTTCGCCGTGACCGCGGCCGTGGTGGCCGCCGGGGTCCTGGCCACCGCCGGCCTCACCTACGCCTCGACCCTGGAATCCACCGAGGCGCGCCCGCCCGCCAAACACGCGGCCCGGAAGGCCGCGCACGCGGCCCGGAAGGCCGCGCACGCCGCCCATCCGGCCTCGAAAGCCACGCACCCCCGGCATGCCGCAGCGGCCGCCCCCGCCCAGGCCGCCCCCGCCGCCGCGGCTGCGAGCGGTGGCGGCGACACACATGGCAAGAGGGACGAGGGCGGCTCGGACAGGGGCCGTGGCCGCGGCCGTGGACACAGGGGGCCGGGGTGGATCCACTTCAACGAGCGGACGTACTCCGCCGCCGTGGAGGGCTGCGTCACCGCGGCGAGCGGGCTGGGCTCGAACAGCTTCAGCATCGACAACGACAGTGACAAGTTCGTTGAGGTCTACCGCGGTTTCACCTGCGACAACGGCGCCCCGGTCGCCACCGTCGGTCCCTACGGCAGCACCTTCGGCGTCGTGCCGAGCACCTCCAACGAGGGCGGCGACTACTCCCACGGGGACGAGTTCTTCCGGGCGAGCATGTTCGCCGACGACAACGTCGCGGGCAGCTTCCGGGTGGTCCACCGCGAAGACATGTGGTGAGCGACCACAGGCCCACCGCCTCGGCCGTCCACGACCCGAGGGCCCGCCCGAAACCCCGCGCACACCCCTTGGCTGCGCCTGCCGCGTCCCCAACACTGAGCCGATGACCCAGCGCGTGGAGCTCGCGACCGTGATGGACCGCCTGGCCGTCGACGGACTCGTCACCGAGTACGCGGCAGCCGTGGACGACGGAGACTGGCAGGCGTACCGAGAGCTGTTCACCCCGGATGGGCGGGCCGACTACCGCTCGGCCGGCGGCATCGAGGGGGACGCTGATCAGATCGCCACATGGCTGGAGCGGACCATGCGGCTGTTCCCGGTGCGCCAGCACCTGATCATGAACCGGCACCTGCGCTTCGGCACCCTCGCGCACGACGTCGGCGACACCGCCCGGGTCCGGGCCGACTACGTCAACCCGATGCGGCTCGCAGAAACGGAGCGCCTCGCCGCGACGGACCACCTCGCCGCGACGGACCACCTCGCCGCGACGGACCACCTCGCCGCGACGGACCACCTCGCCGCGACGGACCACCTCGCCGGGACGGACCACCTCGCGGGGATGGCCGACGGCCCGTCCGCGCCGGGCTTCGTGTGCGGAGGCCGGTACGCGTTCGCGTTCCTGCGGACGGAGGAGGGCTGGCGGCTGCACGAGGTGGTCGTCCGCGAGAAATGGCGCAGCCTGTTCCGGCAGCCCGACCAGGAAACGGCCACCTGAGCACGCGCTCGCCGCTCGCCGCAGGCACTCTGTCGTAGATCTTCCCCAGCGCGCACACTGGAGACATGCACTGGGGAGGAATGCGCCGCATGAGGATGCCCGACGACTGGCTCGTCCCCCGTGGGTGGCGCGGTATCGCCGCTGTTCTCGCGGGTGCGCTGCCGGTGTTCGCCTTCCCCGCGCCGTCCTGGTGGTGGTTCGCGTACATCGCCCTGGTCCCGTGGATCCTGCTCGCCCGGTCCGCGCCGACCGCGCGGCGGGCCGCGTACGACGGCTGGCTCGGCGGCTTCGGCTTCATGACCGCCGTGCACCACTGGCTGATACCGAGTCTCAACGTCTTCACCTTCGTCATCGCGGCCCTGCTCGGGGCGCTGTGGGCGCCCTGGGGCGTGCTGGTGCGGCGGTTCCTTGGCGGGGTGCCCTCACCGCGACGGCTGGGCGCCGCCCTTCTCGTCCTGCCCTCGGGCTGGCTGGTGGTCGAGCTGGTCCGCTCCTGGCAGGGGCTCGGCGGACCGTGGGGGCTGCTCGGTTCGAGCCAGTGGCAGGTGGGGCCGGCGCTGCGGCTGGCCTCGATCGGCGGGGTCTGGCTGCTGAGCTTCCTGGTCGTGGGCGTCAACATCGCCGTGGCGATGCTCGTCGCGATACGGGCGTCGCGTGTTCCGGCCGTGGCCGGGCTCGTCGCGGCGGCCGCGGCGGCATCGGCGGCATGGGCCTGGTCGCCGCGCCCCGACGTCGACGGGCGGGTGCGCGTCGCTGTCGTCCAGCCGGGCGTGATAGACGGCGCGGACAGCGGCACCAGACGGTTCGAGCGTGAGGAGCAGCTGACCCGTCGTCTCGCCGGGCAGGACGTGGACCTCGTCGTGTGGGGCGAGAGCAGCGTCGGTTTCGACCTCGCGCAGCGGCCCGATCTGGCGGACCGGGTCGCGGCGTTGTCCCGGCTGGTGAAGGCCGACGTCCTCGTCAACGTCGACGCCCGTCGCTCCGACCGCCCCGGCATCTACAAGAGTTCCGTGCTCATCGGCCCGCAGGGTCCGACGGGCGACCGCTACGACAAGATGCGGCTGGTCCCGTTCGGTGAGTACATACCCGCGCGGTCGGTGCTCGGCTGGGCCACCTCGGTGGGCAAGGCGGCCCGCGAGGACCGCCGGCGCGGCACCGAACAGGTGATCATGAACGTCGGCCACGGACTGCGCGTGGGCCCGATGGTCTGCTTCGAGTCCGCGTTCCCCGACATGAGCCGCCATCTCGCCGAGGACGGGGCCGGACTGCTGCTCGCCCAGTCCTCGACGTCGACGTTCCAGCACAGCTGGGCGCCGGAGCAGCACGCCTCACTTGCCGCGCTGCGCGCCGCGGAGACCGGCCGCCCGATGGTGCACGCCACCCTGACCGGTGTCTCCGCCGTCTACGGCCCGAGTGGTGAGCGCGTCGGTTCCTGGCTGGGCACCGGCCGGAGTGCGTCGATGGTCTACGACGTCCCGCTCGCCCACGGCATGACGCCCTACGACCGCTACGGCGACTGGCCGGTGCACGGGGCCCTGCTGGTGATCGCCGCGCTGGGCGCGACGGAGGGCGTACGGGCGCTCAGAGCCCGACGGAGCGCTCCTGCACCGCAGCTACCACCCGCTCGCACAGCTCATGGGTCGCCAGTGCGTCACGGGCGCTGAGCACCTTGCCGGCGCGGACGGCGTCGAGGAAGGCGAGCGCGGCCTGCTCGATACCGCGCTGCCGGGCCACCGGCACCCAGTCCCCACGCCGTCGCACGGTCGGCTGGCCCTTGTGGTCGACGATCTCGGCGAGGTTCAGCACCTGCCGCTTGGTGTCCTGCCCGGAGACCTCGAGGATCTCCTCGGCCGAACCGCTGAGCCGGTTCATCACGCCCAGCGCGGTGAAGCCGTCGCCGGCGAGCTGGAGCACCACATGGTGCAGCAGACCGTCCTCGACGCGGGCCCGTACCGTGACATCGTCGACCGGTCCCGGGACCAGGAACCGCAGCGTGTCGACGACGTGGATGAAGTCGTCGAGGATCATGGTGCGGGGCTCCTCGGGCAGCCCGACGCGGTTCTTCTGCAGCAGGATCAGCTCGCGCGGATGGTCGGCGCACTGTGCGTACCCGGGTGCGTAGCGCCGGTTGAAGCCCACCGCCAGGCCGACGTTCCGCTTTTCCGCGAGCCGTACCAGCCGTTCGGACTCGGCGAGTTCGTAGGCGAGGGGCTTGTCGACGTACGTGGGAATGCCCGCCTCCAGGAGCCGGGCCACGATCTCGGGGTGGGCGACGGTGGGCGCGTGCACGAACGCCGCGTCGAGGTGCTGGTCCAGGAGCGCGTCCAGATCCGCGTGCCGTTGCCGCTCGGGCAGGTGCAGGCTGTCGGCGACGCGGTGCAGGGTCGAGGGGGTCCGGGTCTGGAGGTGCAGCTCGACTTCCGGCTGCACCCCGAGCACCGGCAGATACGCCTTCTGCGCGATGTCACCGAGTCCGATGCAGCCGAGCTTCACGGGTGTCTCCTGGGATGACCGACGATGCCTCGTCGGAAGCATACGACCGCCGCGCCGTGGGGACTCCGGCGGCCGTATGCCCGGCGGGCATGCGCGGCGGGAGGGGCGGACGGGGGTGCCCCCGGTATCCGGGGTCGGAGGTCACCCGTGCGGGGCATCCTCCGTGCGTCCGCGCCCCAAAGTCCGCCGGAACCAGCAGAGTTGCGCGGGTGCAGCGAACGACGACGAGTGCAACGCTCCTGGTCACCGTGGCCGTCTCGGCCCTCGCCGGCTGTGTGACCGTCCAGCGGCCGCCCGCTCCGCTCCCGCCCCGGGCGCCCTCGCGGTCCTCGACGCCCCGGACGGACGGCAGCGTGGCGCCCCGTGTGGTGCAGGCCCCGGCACGGGAGGCGCTGGAGATGGTCGGACCCTCCCGCCGTCCGTCGCCACCGGGCGCCGACGCACGCCGCACACCCCGGCCGGCCCCCACCATCGAGCGGACGACAGCCCCGCATCACCGGTCCACGTCCCCGCACCCCGGGCATGAGCATCCCGGACACCACACCGAGGTGCCGCCCGCGGCTCCGGGGCCGCTGCCGGGGAACCCGGACGTGTGCGCGCTCGGCCGCAGCTACGGCGGGTGGCGGCCGGACAGCCCGGAGGCGAACATCTGCCGGGGCACCTACGGCCGGTGAGCGGTCCCGGCGCCGCGAGCCCCCCGCTTTCCCTCACGACCCCCGAACCGCCCCCTCCGGCCGCCGATGCCCGGCGCTCACGACCGCCGTCTCGGCGGGCCCAGGGTCTCTCCGCCCGGGCCCTTCGGGGGACCCGGCTCGGGTGTGCTGTTCGTCGGTGTCTCCGCGAGCCGCCGCTCCAGGCGGGCGATCGCCGTCCTGATGCCGTCGCCGTAGCCGTCGTCGCCGAGCCCGTCGGCCGCGCCGCGCGCCCGGCTCAGATGGGCGCGCGCGGCCTCGCAGCGGCCCAGCTTCACATAGTCGGCGGCCAGGTTCAGATGGAGGGAGGGGAAGAACGCGCGGACCGCGAGTGCCCCGTCGTACCCGTCGTACCCGTCGACGCGCTCGTCGCTGAGTTCCTCGGCGGCCGACAGCGCCCTGAGGTCCCAGGCGAGCTCGTCCGACGGGTCGTCCTGGGTGTCCGCCATGTAGTGCGCCACCGTACAGCGGTGCAGCGGGTCACCGTCCTCGCCGATCTCGGCCCACAGCCCCAGGAACCGGTCCCGGGCCTCCTCGCGGTCGCCACCGTGGTGCAGCATGACGACCTGACCGATCCGGCTCATCACGGCATCCGGCGCCGCCTGCCCCTGTCGCTTCGCCACCGTGTCCTCCACGCTCGTCGACCGTCATCACGACGCTAGCCGTCCGCGCCGACAATCACACTCAGGCGGCTCCGCAGGGCGCTGGGCCAAGCCGGTGACGACGCGGGAGAACCGATGGCCGGACGGTTCGGGACCTGAATCCGGACTCGGACCCGGACCTGAATCCGGACTCGGGTCCGGACCTGAATCCGAACTCGGACCCGGACCGGGATCCAGACCAGGGCCAGGACCCAGGACCAGGACCCGGGCACGGACCGGGACGGGAGCGGGATCCAGACCCAGACCCGGAGCCGGATCCGGATCCGGGGGCCGAGATCCGGACCCGCCCCGCCCCCGTCTCACCCCAGGTTGGGAATCGCCCAGTCGATCGGCTCGTGTCCCTGGCGGGCCACCGCCTCGTTGATCTGCGTGAACGGGCGCGATCCGAAGAACTTCTTCGCGGACAGCGGCGAGGGGTGCGCGCCCTTGACGACGACATGCCGGCTCTCGTCGATGAGGGGCAGCTTCTTCTGCGCGTAGTTGCCCCACAGCACGAACACCGCCGGGTCCGGCCGGCCGGCCACGGCGCGGATCACCGCGTCCGTGAACTTCTCCCAGCCTCTGCCCTTGTGCGAGTTCGCCTCACCGCCGCGCACCGTCAGCACCGCGTTCAGCAGCAGCACGCCCTGCTCGGCCCACGGCATCAGATAGCCGTTGTCCGGGACGGGCGTGCCCAGTTCCTGCTGCATCTCCTTGTAAATGTTCCGCAGGGAGGGCGGGGTCTTCACCCCGGGACGCACGGAGAAGCACAGGCCGTGTCCCTGGCCCTCGCCGTGGTACGGGTCCTGACCGAGGATGAGCACCTTCACCTTGTCGTATGGCGTGGCGTCGAGGGCGGCGAAGACCTCCTCGCGCGGAGGATAGACGGGACCCTTGGCGCGCTCCTCCTCGACGAACTCCGTCAGCTCCTTGAAATAGGGCTGCTGCAGTTCGTCACCCAGAACGCCCCGCCAGGACTCCGGCAGCATGGCGATGTCGGTCACGTCAACTTCCTCCGATGTGCGGTCACTTCCAGGTCAAGAACCTACAGGCGACCACTGACAACCGGTGCCCGAACCCCGCCAGGAGCCCGGACTACCAGCTGGTCTTGCGGTACAGCTCCCACATCATCATGATCGTCGACGGGTCCAGGGCCTGCTCCCCGCCGGAGACGTCCTCGCTGGCCGCGACGAACTGCTTGCCCTGCCACAGCGGCAGCAGCCGGGCGTCGTCGACGAGGATCTGCTGGGCCTGCTGGAACTCCTTGACCACCTTCGCACGGTCGCTCTCGCGACGGGACTCGGGCAGCAGCACCCCGGTGATCCTCGGCGCCGGGTAGGGTGTGCCGAGCGCGTTCTGCTCGCCCACGAAGGGCGCGATGAAGTTCTCGGCATCCGGGAAGTCGGGGAACCAGCCGCGCCCGAATACCGGGTACTCGCCCTTGCGGTACCCCTCCTCGTAGGTCTTCCAGGGACGGCTTTTGAGGGTGACGGTGAACAGGCCCGAGCCTTCGAGCTGGCTCTTGAGCTCCTGGAACTCGGGGCCGGTCTCCGAGCCGTAGCGGTCGGTGGTGTACCAGAGGGTGAGCGGAACCCTGCCGGTGATGCCCGCGGCCGACAGGATCTTGCGCGCCTTGGGGGTACTGGGATCCCCGTAGTCGTCGAAGAAGCCCGCGGTGTGCCCCGTGAGCCCCTTGGGCACCATCGAGTACAGCGGGTCCACGGTGTCCTTGTACACCTTGTGGGCGATCGCCGGACGGTCGACGATCTGGGCGATGGCGCGGCGCACGGCGAGCTTGCCCGCCCAGGGGTCCTTCGGGTTGAAGACCAGGTAGCTGATCTCGGTGCCCGCACCCTCGATGAGCTGGAGCGACTCCTTGGACGCCTGGTTCTGCAGGGTGACGATGTCGGGGGCGGCGAGCCCCCGGTAGGTGACGTCGATCTCCTTCTTGCGCAGCGCGGAGACCATCGCGCCCGAGTCCTGGAAGTAGCGGATGGTGACCGCGCTGTTGTGGAGTTCGGCGAACCCCTTGTAGCGGGCGTTGCGGACGAGTTCCGCCTGCTTCCCCTCCTCATAGGACTTGAGGCTGTAGGGGCCGGAGCCGAGGACCGTGCCGTCCTTGCGCAGCGAGTGGGCCGGGTAGTCGTCGGGGTCGACGATCGACATGGCGGGGGTGGCCAGCACGAAGGGAAACGTGGCGTCGGGCTTGTTGAGGTAAAAGTCGACCTCCCGGGCGCCGCGGGTGGTGATGTGGTCGAGGCTGCCCAGCAGGCCCGCGGGACCGCCCTGCACATTGATCGTGCGGATTCGGTCGATCGAGTACTTCACGGCGCGCGCGTCCAGCGCTCCGCCGTCGGAGAAGGTCATGCCCTTGCGCAGCACACAGCGGTAGACGCGGTTCGTCCCATCGGTGAAGGCGCAGAAGTCGGCGGCGTCGGGCTGGGGCACCGACGCACCGGTCGGATAGCTCAGCAGCGTCTGGTAGATGTTGCGGAACAACTCCCAGGAGCCGTCCCAGGAGGCGGCGGGATCCAGCGTGCTGGGGGCGCTGGTGGTGCCCACGACGATCGGCCCCTTGTCACCGGAGGAACCCGAGGAGAGCGCACCGCAGCCGGCCACCAGGGATAGGGACGCGATCGCCGCCAGCGGACGCAGACGACGCTTCCGGTTGAACACGCGCACACTCCTCGATCGGCCGTTCCAGGGTTGGCCGCAGACCCTACCGCAGCCCCGGCCGCCTGGACCGGGTTCGCGAAGGGCTTGTGATCAGCGCGTATCTGACTACGTTGTCATCCGTCTGGGTGTCTCCAATACGTCGGCACGGGCGCGCTTTCTGTCAACGGCGCCCGTGCCGCACCTCGTCAGACCCCGGCGTTCAGGAACATGCCGCCGTCGACGACGAGTGTCTGGCCGGTGATCCAGTCGGACTGGTCCGACGTCAGGAACGCGGTAGCGCCGCCGATGTCCGAGGGCACACCGAGCCGGCCGAGCGGGTAGGCGGCGGCGGCCTCCGCCTCCCGGCCCTCGTACAGGGCCTGCGCGAACTTCGTCTTCACCACGGCCGGGGCGATGGCGTTGACCCGCACCAGGGGCGCGTACTCGTGCGCGAGCTGCATGGTCAGGTTGATCATGGCGGCCTTGCTGATGCCATAGGCTCCTATGAACGGTGAGGCGGACAGCCCGGCCACCGAGGAGATGTTGACGATCGCGCCGCCGTTGTCCTTCTGCCAGGCGTGCCAGGTCCGCTGGGCGAAGCCGAGCGCCGAGACGACATTGGTCTCGAACACCTTGCGCGCCACATTGAGGTCGAGGTCGGCGATCGGCCCGAAGACCGGGTTCGTACCGGCGTTGTTGACCAGGAAGTCGACCCGGCCGAAGGCCTCCATGGTGCGCTCCACGGCGACGCCCTGGTGGTTTTCGTCGTGGGCCTTGCCGGCGACACCGATGACGCGGTCGGCGCCGAGCTTCTCGACGGCCTCCTTGAGGGCGTCCTCGTTGCGGCCGGTGATGCACACCCGGTCGCCGCGGGCGACGAGCGCCTCGGCGACGCCGTAGCCGATGCCGCGGCTGGCGCCCGTGACGAGGGCGACCTTGCCGGAGAGTTCAGGCAGTTCAGTCATGTCCGTGCTCTCCCGGGCCCTAGTCGAGCGGTCCGCCGGCCACGTACAGCACCTGGCCGGAGACGAATCCGGCCGCGTCGCCGGTGAAGAAGGCGATCGCGTTGGCGATGTCCTCGGGCTCGCCGACGCGGTGCACGGGGATCTGGGTGGCGGCCGCGGCCTTGAAGTCCTCGAAGCCCATGCCGACCCGCTCGGCGGTGGCCTTGGTCATCTCGGTGGCGATGAAGCCGGGGGCGACGGCGTTGGCGGTGACACCGAACTTGCCCAGTTCCTTGGCCAGGGTCTTGGTGAAGCCCTGGAGACCGGCCTTGGCGGCGGAGTAGTTCACCTGGCCTCGGTTGCCGAGCGCGGAGGACGAGGAGAGGTTGACGATCCGGCCGAAGTTCGCGTCGACCATGTGCTTCTGGCAGGCCCGCGACATCAGGAAGGCTCCGCGCAGGTGCACGTTCATGACGGTGTCCCAGTCCGAGACGCTCATCTTGAACAGCAGGTTGTCACGGAGCACACCCGCGTTGTTGACGAGAATCGTCGGCGCGCCCAGTTCCTCGGCGATACGGGCCACGGCCGCCTCGACCTGCGCCTCGTCCGAGACGTCGCACCCGACGGCGATGCCCTTGCCGCCCGCGGCGGTGATCTTCTCGACGGTGTCCTTGCACGCGGCCTCGTCGAGGTCGATGACCGCGACGGCACGGCCTTCGGCGGCCAGTCGTACGGCGGTGGCGGCGCCGATGCCGCGCGCACCGCCGGTGACGACAGCGACCCGCTGCTCAGTGGTGGACATTGATGGTTCTCCTCGCCCTTGGAAAGCCCTAAACACCTTCGGAACGTCTGCGGCTCGCAACGGTACGCCCGATGGGTGAGCGACCGCTTAGTACCCTCAGCAGACGTGACGCTAGAAGCCCTGGCACCCGGTGTCAACGGCACACCGGCTGCGTGTGATCCATTACCTCACCAGGAGGTCGAGCAACCGCTCGGTCTCGGCCGCCGGGTCGGCGGTCAGTCCGGTGTGCACCGGTCCGGGCTGGACGACCGTCGAGCGGGGCGCGATCAGCCAGCGGAAGCGCCGTCCGGCGTCGTCGCGCGCCGCCGGCCCGGCGGACGCGCCCCCCGCGCACACATTCTCGACGGCGCGCAGCGCGGACCGCACGCCCGCCACGTTCGCCTCGGGGTCGAGGGCCAGCAACCGGGCCTCGTCGAGGTGGGTGCGGGCGCCGACGTAGGCCTTGGCCCGGCAGTAGACGAGCACGCCCGCGTTGATGCACTCCCCGCGCTCCACCCGCGGCACGACCCGGAGCAGGGCGTACTCGAAAACCTCCCGGTCGCTGTGTCGACCGCCCCTGATGATGTGGCGCTCGCTCACCGTGCCTCCTCGATTCCGTTGATGCGTTCGTGGACGACGGCGGCGCGGGCGAGCAGCGGCCGGGCGTACGCGCGGCGCAGCGCGTCCGGGGTGTCGAAGCCGGGCTCGCCGGTGAGCCACGTGTCCGGGATCTCCGCGGTCACCTCGGCCAGCAACTCCTCGGTGACGAGGGGGGCCAGTGCGGCGGCCGCGGCCGCGACATCGGGGGCGAAGGGGGCCAGGGCGTGGTCGGAGGCGTCGTAGGGCCGCGTGGCGGAGGCCTCGGCGCCGGGCCAGTTGTGGTGCCAGATCATGGTGGCGCCGTGGTCGATGAGCCATAGATCGCCGTGCCACATCAGCAGGTTGGGGTTGCGCCAGGAGCGGTCGACGTTGCCCACCAGCGCGTCGAACCAGACGATCCGCCCGGCCTCCTCGCGATCGACCGGGAACGCGAGCGGGTCGTAGCCGATCGCGCCACTGAGGAAGTCCATTCCGAGATTGAGCCCACCGCTGGCCCTGAGGAGTTCCTGCACCTCCTGGTCGGGCTCGCCGAGCCCCAGGACGGGATCGAGGTCGACCGTCACCAGCCGGGGCACCCTGAAGCCCAGCCGGCGGGCGAGTTCGCCGCAGACGACCTCGGCGACGAGGGTCTTGCGGCCCTGTCCCGCGCCGGTGAATTTCATGACGTAGGTCCCGAGGTCGTCGGCCTCGACCAGTCCCGGCAGCGAACCGCCCTCACGCAGGGGCGTGATGTAGCGGGTCGCGATGACTTCCTTGAGCATCGCCCCAGGTTACTGGCGTGTCCGCGATGGCCGGCGGCGGCCTGTCGGACGTCGCGTCCCTCTGACAGCCGAACGACAGCCGTGTCTTACGCGCGCCCGATCTCGGAGCGGTCAAGATCTCAGCACCATCTGAACAGCGACTGACCGCAGGCCGTACCAACCAGCAGAGCAAGGGAACATCCGTGGAAGGGAACGTCAGCATGACCAGCGAATCGCTCCAGCCCGTCTCGGGACCGGCCCGCCGCACGGTCGTGGCAGCGGTCGGCGCGACGGGACTCGCCGTCGCGCTGACCGCGTGCGGAGGCATGGACGACAGCTCCTCCAGCTCCACCGGCTCGCAGAACGAGAGCTCGGCCGGCAGCAGCGCGGCGGGCGACGGCAGCACGGGTGGTGGTGGCGGCGCCGCGGTGAGCGGCTCCGGCGGCAAGGTGCTGGCCAAGACCTCCGACATCCCCCAGGGCGGTGGCAAGGTCTTCGCCGACCAGGGTGTCGTGGTCACCCAGCCGTCCACGGGCACGTTCAAGGCGTTCTCGTCCAAGTGCACCCACCAGGGCTGCGCCGTGAAGGACATCGCCAACGGCGTGATCACCTGCCCGTGTCACAACAGCGAGTTCTCCGCGACCGACGGCAGCGTGAAGAAGGGTCCGGCGACCCAGGCACTGCCCGCCGCGAAGATCACGGTGACCGGGGACGAGATCAAGCTCGCCTGATTCCGCGCCCGCTCAGACCCGTGGCGCCCGGCGCCGTGGAACGAGACAGGCCGAGACCTCGTCCGTGGTCGCGACCGTGGCGACCAACGCGAGGGTGTTGCGGATCATCGCGGGAGTGTAGTCGGGGGGCACTCCCGCGATGGCGTCCGCGGGCACGACCGCGGTGTAGCCACGGTTGACGGCGTCGAAGACGGCGTTCGGGATCGCCACGTTGGCGGAGACCCCGGTGACGATCAGGGTGCGGCAGCCGAGGTTGCGCAGCAGCGCGTCGACCTCGGTGCCGGCGAGAGGCGAAAGGCCGTGCAGCCGGCGTACGACGAAGTCCTCCTCCCTCACCTCGATGGGTGGCGCGACGCGGACGGCCGTGGTGCCGGACAGCTGCCGCACCGGGAGCCGCTCGGCCGCGTGGAACAGGCGCGCGTTGCGGTTCGCGCCCCGGCCGTCGGGACGGCGCTCGGCGATCGCGTGGATCACCTGGACCCCGCCCCGGTGCGCGGCCGCGACCAGCCGGGCCACATTGGCCAGCGCGCCCGAGGAACGTGCCTGCCGGGCGAGCTCCGGCAGCGCGCTGTCCGGTCCTACGACGCCCTGCTGGCACTCGACGGTGAGCAGCACCGTGGTGCGCGGCTCGAGGAGTTCGCTGAGCTGTTCGTGCGACGGCATGGCTCCCCCTGTCGTCGGTGGCCGGGCGGGCGAGCGTAGCGACTGCCGTGGACGGGTGGAAGGCGGACGGGCCGGCGGTCGCGGGCAGGTGGAACCACCCACGACGCGAACGACGGAAGAGGGGCAGGCGGAGGAGGGCCATTGCGCGGGGACGGGCGACACCCCATTCTTTTCTGACGTGATGTCAGAGGATCTCTCTGGCACGACGTGGGAGAAGAAGAGGGGGACCGGATGGCCGAGACTCAGCGCAGAGGCCGCAAGATCATGATGTCACCCGGCGAGCTGGACGCGTTCCTCGCCACCCAGCGCACCTGCCGGGTGGCGACCGTCTCGGCCGACGGCACTCCGCATGTGAGCGCCCTGTGGTTCGCCTGGGACGGCACCTCGCTGTGGCTGTACTCCGTGGTCCGCAGCAAGCGCTGGGCCGATCTGCGCCGCGATCCGCGGGTCGCCATCGTCGTGGACACGGGAGAGGAGTACGAGGAACTGCGCGGCGCCGAGCTGTCCGGCACGATCGAGTTCGTGGGCGAGAGCCCCCGCACCGGACAGTTGTGCGCCGAACTCGACCTTCCGGAGACGCTGTTCGCGCGCAAGAACTTCGGACTGGACGAGATGCCCTACGACGGCCGCCACGCCTGGCTGCGGCTGACCCCGGCGAAGATCGTCTCCTGGGACTTCCGCAAGCTGGGTTCGGTGTAGCCGTCGCGGTGGCGCCGCGTGTGGCCGATCACCCGGCCGCGACGGCCTGCCCTGCCGCCTGGAGCGCCTCCACCGCCGCCCGGATCGACGGGCGGCGGTCGGCGTCGGCGCGCCAGACCACGTAGACATGCCTGCGCACCTGCTGCCGCAAGGGCACGGTCACCACTCCGGCCGGCACCGGATCGCGCCCCAGCAGCGGGGCGATGCACACGCCGAGCCCGGCGGCCACCAGGCCGAGCTGGGTGTGGGTCTCGCCGGCCCGGTGGCCGATGCGGGGTTCGACGCCCTTGGAGCGCAGGGTGAAGACAAGCCACTCATGGCAGAACTCGCCCTCGCCCCAGGTGATCCACTCGTCGTCGGCGAACTCCCCGAGGTCGACCTCCGGCCGGTCGGCGAGCCGGTGCCCCACGGGCACCGCCACATCGGCCGGATCGTCGAGGATCGCCGCCTTGACGAGCCCCTCGGGCAGCGGCATCGGCTTGTTGTACCAGTCGAGGACGACCGCGAGATCGAGGTCGCCGCGCACCACGCCGGCGACCCCTGCCTCCGGCTCCAGCTCCGACGACCGCAGGCGCAGGGCCGGGTGGCCGGAGCGCAGTGCGGCGAGTGCCGTCGGGAAGAGCCCGCGCGCCGCGGTGGGGAAGGCCGACAGGCGCAGCTCGCCGGCCACCTGACCGCGCTGTGCCTCCAGATCGGCCTGGGCCAGTTCCACCTGCGACAGAATGCGTGCCGCGTGGTCGGCGAGAAGCCGGCCCGCGTCCGTGAGCCGTACGCCCCGGCCGTTCCTGGCCAGAAGCCGCTGTCCCACCTCGCGCTCCAGCTTGGCCATCTGCTGGGAGACGGCCGAGGTCGTCACATGCAGTCCCTCGGCCGCACCGCTGACCGAGCCGTGCCGGGCCAGGGCGTCGAGGGTGCGCAGACGCTCCAGGTTCAACATGTAAGCAATCCTACGAGATATCCCGTGCAAAATCTCGATTGTGCTACGAGGTTGACTCCGCCATGGTTACGGTCATGAGCACCGTCGCCACCGCACGAGCCGCCGCCGGCCCCACCACCGCCCCTCACCGCCGGACCGCCCTCGACTGGCGGATCCGCTTCGGCGTCCTCTCGCTGATCTGGGGCTTCAGCTTTCTCTTCATCAAGGTCGGCACGGGGGCGTACGCCCCGTTCCAGGTCACCCTCGGCCGCCTGGCGTTCGGGACGGCCGTGCTCGCCGCCGCGATGGCCGTCAAACGCGAACGCCTGCCGCGCGGCGCCCGCACCTGGGGCCACCTCACCGTGGCGGCGTTCCTGCTCAACGCGCTGCCGTTCTCGCTCTTCGCCTACTCGGAGCTGACGATCCCGTCCACGCTCGCCGGGATCTGCAACGCCACCTCACCCCTGTGGGGCATGGTCCTGTCGCTGGTCGCGCTGTCCGAAGACCGGCCGACGCGGCGCCGCGTCGCGGGGCTCGGCCTCGGCTTCCTGGGCGTGCTCACGGTGCTCGGCGCCTGGCAGGGCTTCCACGGCCTGGATGTGACGGGCACGGCGATGGCCCTGCTCGCCTCGCTCAGCTACCCCATCGGCTGGATCTATGTGCGCCGCACCCTGGCCGGAACCGGTCACTCCCATCTGTCCCTGACCGGCGCCCAGCTGTTCCTCGCCACCGTCCAACTGGCCGCGGTCACGCCGCTGTTCACCACCCTGCCGAGCCGCTTCCCGCTGCTCCCGCTGCTGGCGGTCGCGGCCCTCGGCGCGCTGGGCACCGGACTCGCCGTGCTCCTCCAGTACGGCCTGGTCGCGGAGGTCGGGCCCACCACGGCCCAGATGGTCACGTACTTCATCCCCGTCATCGCCACCGCGGCGGGAGTGGCGATCCTGAACGAGTCACTGAGCTGGTCCACGCCGGCCGGGGCGGTGATCGTGCTGGCGGGCGCGGCACTGACCCAGTCCCGGACCAGGCCCGGGAGCCGGAATCCGGACTAGTGCCCCGGCAGCGTCGAGTGCGTGCGGGGACTACACGTAGCCGCGGGCGGGACCCGGGCCGAGGGCGGAGGCGACCGCGTCGGCCAGCGGCCCGGTCTCGTCCTCCGTCAGCGACGAGACGGTGATGCGGATGCCGGGCGGCGCGCTCATGCGGAAGCGGGCGCCCGGGGCGACGGCCCAGCCCGCGTGCAGCAGCCTCGCGACCGCACCGGTCTCGTCCGGCACCGGGACCCACACGTTCATCCCGCTGACCCCGTGTGCCCTGACACCGCGTGCCGCCAGCGCGCCGACCAGCGCGTCGCGGCGCCTTCCGTAGGCCGCCGCCACCGCCCGCGCGTCCACCGCGTCGTCGGCCCACAGCCGCACCAGGGCCCGTTGCAGGATCCGGCTCACCCACCCGGGCCCCAGCCGCTGCCGCCCCCGGATCCGGTCCACGGTGACGCTGTCGCCCGTGAGCACGGCGAGCCGAAGGTCGGGGCCGTATGCCTTGGCGGCCGAGCGCACGAAGGCCCAGTGCCTGGTGACCCCGGCGAGCGGGTGGAGGGGCACGTCGACGATCCCGTGACCGTGGTCGTCCTCGATCAGCAGGGTCCCCGGGTACCCCCGCAGCACGGACCGCAGGGCACGCGCGCGTGCGGCGCTCACCGCGGCGCCGGTCGGGTTCTGCGCCCGGTCCGTGACGATCAGCGCCCGCGCCCCGGCGGCCAGGACGTCGCGCAGGCCGTCCGGGAGTGGCCCCTCGTCGTCGACGGGGACGGGAGCCGTGCGCAGCCCGAGGGCCGGGACGAGGTCGAGGGTCCTGCCCCAGCCCGGGTCCTCCACCGCGACCGTGTCCCCTGGTCTCAGATGGGCCGCGAGGACCCGTTCGACGGCGTCCAGCGATCCGGAGACCACGGCGAGCGGCCCGTCCGGCACCCCGTCGGCGTCCAGGCCGGCCCGTGCGAGGCGGGCCAGTTCCGGCTCCACGGCCACCTCGCCGTACAGCACCGGGACGCGGTCGCCCTCGGCCGCCGCTGCCGCGAGCGCCTGCGCCAGCGAGGGCAGCAGCGCGGGGTCCGGATTGCCGCTCGACACATCGCGCACCCCCTCGGGCACGTCCACACGGATGTGATCCCGGCCCGTCGTGGCCGGCGCGGACCGCACCCGGCTGCCCCGCCGCCCGGCGGTCTCGATGACCCCGCGTTCGCGCAGCACGCGGTAGGCGGCGGCGACGGTGTTGGGATTCACACCCAGCTCAGCCGCCAACTCTCTCAGCGGCGGCAGCAGTTGCCCGGGCTCCAGGTCCCCCGAGCCCACCGCACGCTCGACGCTCGACGCGATCTCTGCTGCGCGTCGACCTTCGATCCGATAGTCTCCTAGCACAAAACATATTATGCACTAGTTCAATCGGGAGCACTCATGCGAGGGACCGAGCAGCCGACGTCGCCGCCCGCCGCCTACACGCCGACCGACCGCACCGTCCCCACGCGTTCGACGGAGCGGGCGTCGTACGACAGGGAGCTGGTGCACGCGATACTCGACGAGGGCTATGTCTGCCACCTCGGCTTCGTCCGCGACGGTGCACCGGTGGTCCTGCCCACTCTCTACGGCCGGGTCGGCGAGCGGCTCTACGTCCACGGCTCGACGGGCTCGCGTCCGATGCGGATGTCGGGCGCGGCCGACCCGGGGCTCGCGGTCTGTCTCACGGTGACCCATGTCGACGGTCTGGTCCTGGCCCGCTCGGCCTTCCACCACTCGGTCAACTACCGGTCCGTGGTGGTGCACGGCATAGCCCACCAGGTCACCGACCCGGATGAGCGGCGGACCGCCCTGGACGCGCTGGTCGACCATGTGGTGCCGGGCCGCTCGGGCGACTCCCGTCCCGCCAACAGGAAGGAACTGGCCGCCACGGCCGTCATCCGGCTCGACCTGGACGAGGTCTCCGCCAAGGTGCGCACCGGAGGAGTGCATGACGAGCCCGAGGACCTCGCCCTCCCCTACTGGGCGGGCGTGGTACCGGTCCGCAGGGAGTACGGCGCCCCGCAGGCCGACGCCGGCCTGTCGCCCGATGTCGCGCTGCCGGACTACCTGGCGGCCCTGGGATGCTGATCCACCCCTGGGACGCACCCCATGACGACGCCGAGTGGCACCACTGGCTGGCCGAGCACGACTTCGGGCGGCTCGCCGTCAACGGACTGCCGGGCGAGCCGCCGTACGTCCAGCCGCTGCACTTCGCCTACGACGCGCGGCGCGGCGAGGCCGTCGGCCACCTGGCGCGGCCGAACCCGCTCTGGGCGGCCCTGGAGGTGAACCCCGACGTGCTGCTCAGCGTGGTCGACGACTATGTGTACATACCCGGGCCCTGGCAGGCGCCCCCCGACGTCCCGTCCGAACACGGCGTGCCCACGAGCTTCTACGCGGCGGTCCAGCTCCGGTGCACGGCCCGCATCGTGGACGATCCGGCCGACAAGGCGGAACTGCT
The DNA here is from genome assembly GCF_044753645.1 of Streptomyces sp. NPDC093261. Classification (NCBI taxonomy): domain Bacteria; kingdom Bacillati; phylum Actinomycetota; class Actinomycetes; order Kitasatosporales; family Streptomycetaceae; genus Streptomyces; species Streptomyces sp. NPDC093261. The sequence goes on along the minus strand of NZ_JBIVNO010000014.1, from coordinate 26,425 downwards.
CAACCGCCAGCTCGGCCACTTCCAGCCGGAGGGGGGCTCGGCCCGGGCGGCGGCGGGCGAGGCCCCGTACGGCCGCATGCTGTCCGGCATCCGCGGTCTGCGGCTCGAAGTGACCGACGTCCGGGCGAAGTTCAAGTACGCCGGGAACAAGGTGGACCCGGTGCGGGACCGTATCGCGACCGCGCTGGCGGAGCGGGGCGGCCCGGGGGACGCGGCGGCCCGCGAGCATCTCCAGCGCAGACGGGGGGCGTGAGGGGTGCGGGTGCGGGGCCGTCACCGGCTCCGCACCCACATCCGCGCCCATGCCCCCTCTCCCACCCGCACGGCACCCGCACGACCGTCCGTCGGCCGGGAGTCGGCCCGAAGTCGGCCGTCGGCCGGCCGACTTCCGTTCCGCACCGGTCCCCGCACCCGGGGACCGGTTCCGTCACACGAGGACCGGCTCCTCCGTCGGCACCCGCACCCCGCGCGCCTCCGCCAGGGCGAGCCCCGCGACCGAGCCGAGCATCAGCGCGGTGCCGACGGCGGTCGCCGCCGTGAGCCGCTCACCGAGCAGGGCCACGGCGAGCACCGCCGCGCTGACCGGTTCGAGCAGCATCACCACGGACACGGTGGCGGACCGTACGACGGCCGCGCCCGCGAAGTAGAGGGCGTAGGCCAGGGCCGTGGGGACCGCGGCGATGTACGCCACCATCCACCCGAGGCGCACCGGTTCGGCGGTGTGCGGCAACAGCCCCTCGGTCAGGGCGAACGGCAGCAGCACCAGGGCGGTGACCGCGAACGCCGACACGGTGGTGCGGGACGCGTCGACGGCGCCGTCGCGGCCCCACCATCGGGTGAGCAGGGTCATGACCGAGTAACCGGCCGCGGACACCACCGCGAGCAGCACGCCCCAGGGGCGCACGGTCGCATTCCCGCCACCGAGTACGAGCACCCCGAGCCCGGCGAGCGCTCCGACGACGGCGGTCACCCCGCCCCGGCCGAGCCGCTCTCCCATCGTGAGCCGGGCGCCGAGCGCGATGAGCACGGGACCGGCGCCGAGGGTGACGACGGTCGCCACGGCGAGTCCGGTGGCCGAGACCGACGCGAAGTAGGCGGTCTGGAAGACGGCGAGGCCGAGGCCGGTCGCGCCCGCGCGCAGCGCCCGGCGCCCCAGTGGTTCCGGCACGACGGCGGTGCGGGCGCGCGGGCGCAGTCCACGGGCGGCGAGCAGCAGGACGAGCCCGGCCGCGCAGCGCCAGAAGGAGAGGGCAACGGGCCCCATGTCACTGGCCCGGTAGACCAGGGAGGCGGCCGCGCCCGCGGTGCCCCAGGCGACACCGGCGACGATCAGATACAGCAGGCCTCGCCCGACGGGCAGGCCGGAGGTGGCATTCGGCATGTTGTGTTCTCCGCAGATACGCAGAAGTTGGGGAAGGGCCCGTGAGCATCGGGGCCGTGGACTTCTTCTGCGGGCAGCACCGTTCCGCCCGGCGGCGTGCCGGGCGAGGATTCCGGAGGGCCCGCCCTCAGGCGGCCGGCGGCGGAAGAACGAGTGCGTGGGAATGCATGATCGACACCTTAGGCGGCCGTGCCACGGGCCGACAACTCCCTTTCCGCGCCCCCGCTCGCGACCGGCTCCTGCGAACCCTTCCCCGGCGCCGAGGACTGAGCTATGAACGCCCCCACCAGGACGACCGCCCCACCGGCCAGTTGCGGCGCCGAGAGGTGCTCGCCGAGCAGCACCCAGGCCAGGACTGTGGCGATGACCGCTTCCAGGCAGGCCACGACACCGGCCACCTGGGGAGAGAGCCGGCGCACGGACAGCACACCGGTGACATAGGCGAGGACGGTGGCGATCAGCACGATCCAGACCAGGAGCAGGACGGCCGGTACGCGGGTGCCGTTCATGTCCGCGGTGCCGGCGAGAACGGACCAGTCCATGGTCCACGGGCGGGCGACGACCGTCAGGACGGCGGCCCCGACGAGCAGTCCGTAGGCGATGACGCCGAGCGGGTCCGGGGACTCCTCGCCCGCCTCGCTGCCCTGGTCGGCCAGGACGAAGTAGCCGACCTGGCAGCAGGCGGCGCCCAGCGCGAGCAGCACGCCGACGGGGTCGAAGCTCAGCCCCGACCACACCTCCACGACACAGGCGAGTCCGCCGACCGCGAGGACCACACCGATCGCCGCGGCGCGGGTGACGGGCCGCCGCTGCACAAGGCGCACCCAGCCGAGCACGAGCGCGGGCGCGAGGTACTCGATGAGCAGGGCGACGCCGACGGGGATACGGGACAGGGCCGCGAAGTAGCAGGCCTGGACGCCGGCCACGGCAAGCAGCCCGAAACCGGTGAGCAGGGCGGGGCGCTCGCGCAGCAGCGCACGGCGGCGCACGGCGAGCGGGAGCACCACGAGCGCGGCGCCCGCGACCCGCAGCCACACCACATGGAGCGGGTCGAGGCCCGCCTCGATCAGCGGTTTGGCCGCGACGCCGGAGCCGCCGAAGGCGAGCGCCGACGCAAGGGCGAGCCCCAGGCCGACGCCCCGGTCACGGTTGCCCCGAGTCCCCTGAGACGTATGCATCGGCACATGATGCCAGGCGACGACATGAGCGTCACTCTCGATAGCACCTGTCTCAGGGGCTGGACGCGTCATCCGGCTCAGAGGCGGAGGCGGCTTCGCCCCAAGGACGAAGGCAGGCACGGCTCAGGGGCCGGATGCCGCGGTGCCCGGCAGGTGTCCCGGGTGGGGCGGCACCCGCGGAGGCGGGAGCACGGTCGGCCACGCGCCGTCCCCGCTGTGGGCCTCCCCCGCCCTCGCGCTGTTGTCGGCGTACTTCTCCCCCGTCGCCCTCGCGCTCCCGTCGGCGTACTTCTCCCCCGTCGCCCTCGCGCCCCCGTCGGCGTACTCCTCCCCCGTCGCCCTCGTCTCGATCCGGGCCCGCACGCTCGCCACATCGACGCCCGCGCGCCCGAGGACCTCGACGGCCCGTGACTCGGGGTCCGCCAGGATCGCCGCGAGCAGATCCAGCCCGTGGGCGCGTGCGGCGCCACGCCGGGCCGCGCGACCGTAGGCCGCGTTCAGGGCACTCGCCGCCGCCGGCGACCAGCGCTCCGGCTCGCCGAGCACCGGCAGGGCGCCGGAGTCCTCGACCGTGCTCTGCCAGCGCAGGCCGTAGCCGATGGCGCGCTGGACCAGGTAGCCGAGCAGCCGGGCGATCTGCGGCCCCTCGAAGACGGCGCGCACCTCGGCGTCGGACTCCACAAGAGTGTGCAGCAGATGCGCCGTGTCGGTCTGACGGTCACCGTCGCGCACCGCCCGTCGGCGGGCACCCCCGACCACCGCTGCCAGCTCGGAGGTGAGCCTGGCATCGAGGTGCGTGCGGTGCGCGCCGGCTTCGGCGGCCGGCCGCGGGGAAGGACGGGGTGCCACATCCTCCACCTCATCAGTCCCGGCGGCCCGGGTCATCCCCGGTGGGCAGCATCTTCGCATCCGACACAGGTTGGGGACGGCTGACCGGCTTCTCCTCCTTGCGGATGAGATCGCGCCGTTTTCCCTGATGAACCGCGCGCCGCCTTGCCCGGGGCCACCCTGTGAGCCGCCTTCGTGTTTCCTGACGACTCATCAGTATTGAATGTTGGGGATCCCCCGGCTACCTTCCGCGACACCGTAGCTGCGCCCGCCGCAGCAGCCGACACCAAGGGGTGGTCCCATGGCCGAAGTCAGCGCGGAAGCACATGTCGAGGCGCCCGCCGAGAAGGTGTGGACCCAGCTGACCGACTGGTCGGCGTACGGCGAGTGGAACGCGACGCACACCGACTTCCCCAAGGGCGGCCCGCGGTCCCTGGAAGTGGGCGCGACCTTCGAGGAGAACATGAAGCTCATGGGCTTCCCGGCCGAGGTCGTCTGGACCGTCGAGGAACTGGTGCCCGGGCGTGTCCTCGCCCTCCGCGGCAAGGGTCCGATGGCCGTGACCGTCGCCACGCGCTACACGCTGACACCGCACGGCGAGGGCACCTCGGTACGCATCGACGGGGAGTTCACCGGCGCGGCGGTCTCCCTCATGGCGGGCAGGCTGAAGGACTCGGCGACGGCCGCGCTGCACGAGTCGCTGCGCCGCCTCGGGGCGCTGGTGTCCTGAGGCGGCGGACGCGAAGGCGCCCCGCGGCGTGTGCCGCGGGGCGCCTTTCTGCCGGGCCGTGACCCGTCGTGCCGTCAGCTCTCGTCGGCCAGGATCAGGTACAGCTTCTTGCGGGCCTCGTTGATGACCGCGAGGGCCTTCTCGCGCTGTTCCTTGGTGCCGGTCTTCCAGACCTGGCCGAACGCCTCCATCAGACCGAAGCCGGCCTGCCGGATCTCGTGCAGCGCCTCCCAGTCGACGCCGCGCGAGGCCTCCTCCCAGGGAGCCTCCGGGCCCTGGTCGGCCGCGGCGCGGCCCGGCTCGGTGAGTGAGAAGAGCTTCTTGCCGCCCTCGGTCTCGCTGGCGATCAGCCCCTCGTCCTCCAGCAGCTGGAGGGTGGGATAGACCGAACCCGGGCTGGGCTTCCACGTCCCGCCGCTGCGCTCGGCGATCTCCTGGATCATCTCGTAGCCGTGCATGGGCCGGTCCTTGAGAAGGGCCAGGATCGAGGCCCTTACGTCACCGCGCCGCGCCCTGCCGCGAGGTCCGCCCCGACCGCGTCCGCCCCAGGGGCCGCCCGGCCCGAAGAATCCGGGGCCGCCGAACCCGCGGCCGCCGGGGCCGCCGGGATCACCCGGCCCGAAGGGCCCGAAGGCCGCGCGCTGCGTCTCGAAGCCACCCCGGGCGCGATGACCGGGGCCGCCGTGGTGTCCGTGCCGTTCGAATCCGAAGTCCTGTCCACGGGAACGCATTTCCATCACTCCATCCATCGTTGACCGGTCGCGATGCGTCAACGATATATCGGGACTGTTCGTATGACAAGAGCCCTGACTCTCGAGTCCAGCCGACCTGTGCCAGTGAACGTTGATCGATTGCCGGCAAAGGGCGATCAACTGATTTCTGTGCCGGTTGAGACTGACTGCCTGTGGGTTTGTGACAGTGGAGGAATGACCGCTGGTGGCAGTCCTGTCTCATCGAAGGTTGAGCGCGGTGCGTTCGGCCGTCGTCAGCCTCGGGCGCATCGCCGGCTTCTTGTCACAGGCCCGTGGTTGGGTGGCCTCATCCTTGAAGGAGGACCACGTGACTGATCTCAAAGCGGAGCTGCACGGCAAGCTGCGGGCAGGACGGGCCGGTCTGCTCTCCAAGCTGGAGGGACTCACCGAATACGACATGCGCCGGCCCATGACGCCCACCGCCACAAACCTGCTGGGCTTGGTCAAGCATCTGGCAGGCCTTGAGTACGGATACCTCGGCGAGTCGTTCGACCGGCCGGCACCAGAGCCCCTGGCCTGGGTCGAGGACGGTTCGATCTGGGAAGGCGCAGACATGTGGGCCAGACCCGATGAGTCCAGCAAGTACATCATCGGGCTCTATCAACGTGCCTGCGCGCATGCCGACCGGACCATCACGGATCTCGCACTCGAAACCCCGGGCCAGGTGCCGCACTGGCCTGAAGACCGCCGGGCCACCACCCTGGGCGTGCTGCTCGTTCGCATGGTCTCCGAGACTGCCCGGCATGCCGGCCATGCCGATGTCCTGCGAGAGCTCATCGACGGCAAGGCCGGACCAGATCACGACGGCTTCGGCGACGATGCCAAGTGGCAGCGGTATCACGCCCGCATTCAGGCGGCGGCCGACACCCACCGCGCTCAGGACTCGTTGAGACTTCGATGAGACGGGACAGCGGTGACGATCTTTTATCGGGGCTGCGTCGCCTTCCGCCGTCGATATGCCTTCTGGCGGCAGCGCTGGGAGCATGTCCAGCGCTGTGACCTGTGGCTTGCTTCTGGCATAGGGCCTGAACAGACCGGGCAGGGCGGTTTTTCAAGGGATTCCTTGCGGACCGGGGCCAAGGCGTCAGCCCTCGCCCCGGCCGTCTCGGGTGAAGGCGCAGGTCCTGGCACAGAACAACATCGGTCGGTTCATTGAGCCTGGACCACATCGGCTGAGATTTTCGGCTCCTCCTCATCTCCATACGTCTGGTCGCCGCAGGCCACCGGGGTGGCCAGGGACCAGCTCATTTGCGACGCGTCAAGTCCAGCCACCACGGATTGGCCTTGGGCCGGCCCGTCCGGCGGGGTCTACCGTCGGCCCATGCGGATTCGAATCGTGGACGCCTTCACCGACCGCCCCTTCACCGGCAACCCGGCCGGTGTCCTCCTTCTCGACGCGTTCCCGGGGGACGACTGGCTCCAGAGCGTGGCGCGCGAGGTCAACCACGCCGAGACCGCGTTCGCCCACCGGCTTCCCGACGGCGACGAGGCCGACTGGGCGCTGCGCTGGTTCACGCCCGCCACCGAGGTCGCCCTGTGCGGCCACGCGACCCTCGCCACCGCCCATGTGCTGCACTCCACGGGCACCCACGAGGGCCCCGTGCGCTTCGCCACCCGCAGTGGCGTACTGAGCGCCACGCCGCACGAGGATGGTTCCATCACGCTGGACTTCCCCACCGCTCCGCTCACCCGTGCCGAGATCCCCGAGGGTCTCGCCGACGCCCTCGGCGCGGAGCCCCTCACCGCGTTCGACACCGGCCCGGGCGTCGGCGACCTGATCGTCGAACTGGCCGACGAGCGGTCCGTGCTCGGCCTCTCCCCCGACCTCAGGGCGCTCGGCCGCCACTCCGAGCGAGGGGTCATCGCGACCGCCCGCGCCGAGGATCCCTCCCGGGGATACGACTTCGTCTCCCGCTGCTTCTTCCCGAACGTCGGCATCGACGAGGACCCCGTCACCGGCAGCGCCCACACGGCCCTGGCCCCCTACTGGTCCGAGCGGCTCGGCCACCCTGACCTCATCGGTCTTCAGGCCTCATCACGCTCGGGCCGCGTCCGCACCGCACTCCGCGGCGACCGGACCCTGCTCACCGGGCATGCGGTCACCGTCATCGAGGGCGAACTGCTCGGCTGACGCCGCGGTCACCCCTCACGCCGTGGGCAGCCAGCCCACCTTGCCCGCCAGCAGCGCGTACCCGACGAACGCCCCGATGTCGAGCAGCGAGTGAGCCACCACCAGGGGCCCGACCCGTCCCCAGCGCCGGTAGAGGAGGACGAACACCACGCCCATCACCATGTTGCCCAGGAACCCGCCGATGCCCTGGTAGAGGTGGTAAGAGCCGCGCAGCACCGAGCTGGCCACCAGGGCCGTACCGGGGGTCCAGCCCAGCCGGCCGAGGCGGCGCAGCAGATAGCCGACGACGATCACCTCTTCCAGGACCGCGTTCTGCACCGCCGACAGGACCAGCACCGGGAACTTCCACCACACGTCGGGCAGCGCCTCCGGCACCACCGTGAGGTTGGCGCCGAAACCCCGGGCGGCCAGGTAGAACGCGATGCCGGCGGAACCGATCACCGCGGCGATCACCGCCCCGCGCCCGAGGTCCGGCCACGGCCGTGTGCGGTCGAAGCCGAGCGTGCGCAGCGACGCGCCCTCGCGCAGCAGGAAGTGCGCGACGAGCGCGACCGGCACGAGGGCCGTCGCGATACCGAAGAGCTGCCAGGCGAGATCGAGCCAGGGGCGGCCTGGTGCGGCCGAGGCATTGAGGGTGGCCGCCTGGTCCCTGAGACCCCCCGGCTTGGTGACCGAGCCGACAAAACTGATCAGCGCGGACACTCCGCTCGCGCCGAGCGAGAGCGCCAGCACCAGCAGCGTCTCGTCACGGAGCATCCGTCGCGTCGGCTGCTCCGCCGGATAAGAATCGGCCACCGAGCCTGCCTCTACCTGCACTCCCGCCTCCTGTTGCGCCATGAGCGATCCCGCCGCGTCCCATCTTCGCCCCGTCAGGGTCTCGAATGAAGTTACGAAGATCGTGCGCGACAGGCCGAGGAGGCGGATACCGTGCGGAACACGGGCGCCGTAGCCGGCGCCTCTCCCCTCCGCTCTGCCATACGGCTGCTGCACGGCACAGGCTCAACAGGGATCAACAAGGAGGACACAGTTGGGAGGCAGGCAAAGGACGGCAGGCGCCGCTCAGCCCAGCAGCACCGGTTCCGGTAACCCGACCGGCCAGGTGTGCACCGGCTCGCCCAGGCGCATCAGCTCACCGTAGCGCCGGGTCGTCGCCGCGAGCGCGGCGCCCCGGTCGAGCCCCTGCTCCAGAGCCCGGTGGAAGGTGGCGGACTGCCAGGTCGCGCCATTGGCCCTCCGCCGGCACCGCTCCTCGATCACCCCCAGGTACAGGTCCCGGTCGGCCGGTTCGACACCCCATGCGTCGAGCCCCGCCTCGGCGAGCGGCAGCAGTTCGTCGCGCACCAGGTCCACGGCATCCACCTCGGCGATCCCGCCGTACCGCCCGCGGCGCGGCCACCTCAGACGTGCCTCGATGCCATAGCGGCAGGCGTTGTCGAAGTTGGCGGCGGCGTCCTCGAACGGCAGCCGCGCCCACACCGGCCGCGCGTCCTCGGCGAGGGCGCGGACGACGCCGTAGTAGAAGGCCGCGTTGGCGACCACATCGACGACGGTGGGTCCGGCCGGCAGCACCCGGTTCTCCACCCGCAGGTGCGGCACGCCGTCGGCGATCCCGTACACCGGCCGGTTCCAGCGGTACACCGTGCCGTTGTGCAGGACGAGTTCGGCGAGCTTGGGTGTGCCGCCCTCATCGAGGACGCGCAAGGGGTCCTCGTCGTCGCAGATGGGCAGCAGCGCCGGGAAGTAGCGCAGGTTCTCCTCGAACAGCTCGTAGGCCGAGGTGATCCAGCGCTCGCCGAACCAGGTCCGCGGTCGCACCCCCTGCGCCTGGAGTTCGGGCGGCCGGGTGTCGGTGGACTGCTGGAACAGCGGCGGACGGGACTCGCGCCACAGCTCACGCCCGAACAGAAACGGCGAGTTGGCGCCGAGTGCGATCTGCGCCGCCGCGACCGCCTGCGCGGCGTTCCACACGTCGGCGAAGCGCGCCGGGGTCACCTGGAGGTGCAACTGGACCGAGGTGCAGGCGGCTTCGGGCGCGATCGAGCGGGAGGTGCACACGAGCCGCTCCACCCCCTCGATGTCGAGGGTGAAGTCCTCGCCGCGGGCGGCCACGATCTGGTCGTTGAGCAGGGTGTACCGGTCGACGGCGGAGAGGTTGGAGGAGACCAGGTCGTCGCGGTCGAGCGTCGGCAGAATACCGATCATCACGATGCCGGCGTCGACCTCGTTCGCCTTCCGGTCGGCATAGGCCAGCGAGGTGCGCAACTCCTCGGCGAGCCGGTCGAATACCCTGCCGCCCAGCCGGTGTGGAGCTATGTTGACCTCTAGATTGAACATGGCGAGTTCCGTTTGGAAATCTCGACTGGCAATCCTTTCAAGCACTTGCGCGTTCATCATTCTCGGCATGCCGTCCGGTCCGGCGAGATTCAATTCGATCTCCAGACCCATGAGGTTCTTCGGCCGATCGAACCTCTCCTCCTCCAGCAGTCGCACAAGTCCCGTCAGACACTGCCTGAGCTTGTCTCGGTAGCGCTGACGATCGGACAGGTCGAACACCCCTGCCACGACCTTCTCTCCCATCGAGTACGTCCCTCCTAGGATGGGCAGGCCGACGTCCCGGCCGCTGCTGTCCCGGGTCACGGTGGATGATGCCCCGGCAACGCGATCGATAACGCCCCCGCGTGCGGCCACCACCCGCTAGGCTGGTGGGCGGTGACTCCGGGCACATTCCCCAGGCATGCGGCGGTATGCATTTTCGGGGCGCAACCACCTCGTAAAAAACGTCGACGAGAACCAGCCGACCGTTACGCACGAGCAATCCGAGGTCGCGCCTGGTGCGCCCGCTCGATATCGGGACGAATCCCGCTAATCAGCGACCGGATATCCTCTTGTTCGTCACCCGCGGGACGACTAGACGAAACATTGCATGAACATGTGTCGTATAAACTTTGCGCACGGGGCAGAGAGAGTTGGCGCGCGCGGTCGTGAGCCCTGTCGTCAAAGCGCCTCCATTCGTCCGGGCACCGTTCCCCCGCTCCTCTGACCCCGAGAGCTGACAGCGACGTCCGCCCGCCCCTTCCCGCACCGCCCCCCGCGCCACTGTGCCTGTCGAATGAGAGGCGACCCATCATGCTGCTGCATGTCCCCCCGGCACCCCCGCCCGCTCTCCGCTCCGTCCTCACGGCACTCGGTTCCCCCACCGCGGTCCAGGAGGCTCGTACCCCGTCCCTGCGAGCCGCCCAGGGACCCGTGACCCCCGAACTCCCGCTGCCCGTGCACGTACTGGACGGAATCACCCCCACGGGCGAGTGGGCCACCCGGCTCGCGGGGTGGCGCTTCCTCATTCGCTGCGGGGACCGCGCCGTCGCCGCCGCCGAGACCATGCTCACCCCCGACGGCTGGGCGTTCTCGCACTTCTTCGAAGGCCCCTACATCGCCGCCACCGAACGCGCCCTGCGCCAGGCGGAGACGGCGACCCAGCCCTGCCAGGCCCGGCTGCTGTCCGTGCCGAAGCTCTACATGCTCACACTGTGGCTGCACGGCGACTGCTCCGCCGACGGCGCGTCGGGGTCCCTGGCCGCGACCGATCTCCTCGTTCCGCTCGCCCCGGCCCCGCCCGGCATAGCGGCCCACCGTCCGCACCGCGTCGCCGACCTCCTGCCGGTGCTCACCCTGCGGATGACGCCGGCCCCGCTGCTCGGCTCGCCCGCATAGGCGCACACCCCCGTCCCCGCCCCGTGCCCCGCCGCCGGAAACGGCTGCGGGGCACCGGTCGTGCGCGTGTGTTCCGTGGGCGCCTGTTCCGTGCGCGCGCCGACGCACCCCCGCGCCCCTCGCTCGTTCGTGCCCCACCTTGCTCGTACGAGGGGAAAAGCGCGGGCCGACCTGCACGGACTAGCCCCTTCCGGCCATCACAAACCATCCGAAGAGACGGGGGAGTTGGGCTGAACCGTCCGCTTGGGTGACGCGTCATGAACCTGTGAGAACCGGTACAGCGAAATGCCTGCGGATTGACGGCCGTAGGGCAACACTGGGTCCGGAACGTATCGCCGACGGGGGGCGGCCATGAACGACACGACGAGCCGCAGGACAGACACGACAGCCATCTCACCCATCACGACACAGCGAAAGATCCCATCCACCATGTGCCAGCACCAGCCACCGTGCCCGACCGCCGAATCCGCCGACCGGGAGTCCGCCCGTCTCGTGGCGCACCACCCGGAGCAAGGATGGAGCCTGCTGTGCAACGGCGTTCTGCTCTTCGAGGACACCGGTGAGCTTCTGCCCGACGGCCAGATCATCGCCCCGCACCGCCCACTGGGCATCGACCAGGTGATGACGGCCGCCTGAGCGGCGCACAAGGGGCACTCGCTGCCCCGTGACACGAGGGGCACTCGCTGCCCCCGACACGGCGGGCAGAGGCTGCCCGCGACACGAGGGGCCGGCCGGAGACAGACGCCCCGAACCGGCCCCGACGCATGTCCTACGCCGATTACTCCTCGTAAGCGTCCAGCGGCGGGCAGGAGCAGACCAGGTTGCGGTCGCCGAAAGCCTGGTCGATGCGGCGCACCGGCGGCCAGTACTTGTCCGCGGCCGACACGCCGGCCGGGAAGACGGCCTCCTCGCGCGTGTACGCGTGCTCCCACGTGCCGCCGAGCGCCGCAGCGGTGTGCGGGGCGCCCCGAAGCGGGTTGTCCTCGGCGGGCCACTGGCCCGAGCCGACCTTCTCGATCTCTGCACGGATGGCGATCATCGCGTCGCAGAACCGGTCGAGTTCGGTGAGGTCCTCGGACTCGGTCGGCTCGATCATCAGTGTGCCGGCCACCGGGAACGACATGGTCGGCGCGTGGAAGCCGTAGTCGATCAGCCGCTTGGCGACATCGTCGACGCTCACGCCGGTCGCCTTGGTCAGCGGGCGCAGGTCGATGATGCACTCGTGCGCGACCAGGCCGCCCGGGCCGGTGTAGAGGACCGGGTAGTGCGGCTCCAGACGCTTGGCGACGTAGTTGGCGGAGAGCACCGCCATCTGCGTGGCCCGCTTGAGGCCCTCGCCGCCCATCAGCCGGACATACGCCCACGAGATCGGCAGGATGCCCGCCGAGCCCCACGGGGCCGCCGAGATCGGGCCGACGCCCGTCTCCGGGCCGGCCGCGGGCTGCAGCGGGTGGTTCGGCAGGTACGGCGCCAGGTGCGCCCGCACGCCCACCGGGCCGACACCGGGGCCGCCGCCCCCGTGCGGGATGCAGAACGTCTTGTGCAGGTTGAGGTGCGAGACGTCGCCGCCGAAGTGGCCCGGCTTGGCGAGACCGACCAGGGCGTTGAGGTTGGCGCCGTCGACGTACACCTGACCGCCGGCCTCGTGCACGGCGGCGCAGATGTCGGCGACGTGCTCCTCGAACACACCGTGGGTGGACGGGTAGGTGATCATCAGCACCGCCAGCTCGTCGCGGTACTGCTCGATCTTGGCGCGCAGGTCCTCGACGTCGATCTCGCCGTCCTCCGCGGTCTTCACGACGACGACCGTCATACCGGCCATGACGGCGCTGGCGGCGTTGGTGCCGTGCGCGGACGACGGGATGAGGCACACGGTGCGCTGCTCGTCGCCGTTGGCACGGTGGTAGCCGCGCACCGCGAGCAGACCCGCCAGCTCACCCTGCGAACCGGCGTTGGGCTGGAGGGAGACCTTGTCGTAGCCGGTCACCTCGGCGAGCCGCTGCTCCAGCTCGCCGATGAGCGTGAGGTAGCCCTGCACCTGCTCCGCGGGCGCGAAGGGGTGCAGCTGACCGAACTCCGGCCAGGTGACCGGCTCCATCTCGGTGGTCGCGTTGAGCTTCATGGTGCAGGAGCCCAGCGGGATCATGCCCCGGTCGAGCGCGTAGTCGCGGTCGGCCAGCCGGCGCAGATAGCGCAGCATCGCGGTCTCCGAACGGTGCTGGTGGAAGACCGGGTGCGTGAGGTAGGCGTCGGTGCGCAGCAGCGCCTGCGGCAGCGCGTCCTCGGTCGTCGCGTCCAGCGCCGCGACATCGCCCTCGACGCCGAACGCGGTCCAGACGGCAGCGAGCTGGGCCCGTCCGGTCGTCTCGTCACACGCGATCGACACCTGGTCGGCGTCGACGAGGCGCAGGTTCACCCCCCGCTCGCGGGCGGCGGTGACGACCGCGTCGGCCCGGCCCGGAACCCGCACGGTCAGGGTGTCGAAGTAGGAACCGTGGACGACCTCGACCCCGCCGGCGGTGAGCCCCGCGGCCAGGATCGCGGCGTACCGGTGCGTGCGCCGGGCGATGGTGCGCAGGCCCTCGGACCCGTGGTAGACGGCGTACATCCCGGCCATCACCGCGAGCAGCACCTGGGCGGTGCAGATGTTGCTGGTCGCCTTCTCACGGCGGATGTGCTGCTCCCGCGTCTGCAGCGCCAGCCGGTACGCCTTGTGGCCGTCCGCGTCCACGGAGACGCCCACGAGCCGGCCCGGCAGGCTCCGGGCGAACTTCTCGTGCACGGCCATGTAGCCGGCGTGCGGGCCGCCGAAGCCCATCGGCACACCGAAGCGCTGGGTGGTGCCGACGGCGATGTCGGCGCCCAGCGCGCCGGGGGAGGTCAGCAGCGTGAGCGCGAGCAGGTCGGCGGCGACGGTGACGACCGCGCCCAGCCTGTGGGCCTGCTCGATGACCGGCTTGATGTCGCGTACGGCACCGGAGGCACCCGGGTACTGGATCAGTACGCCGTTGATCTCGCGCTCGGCGACCTCGGCCGGGATGCCGTCGCCGAGGTCGGCGACGACGACCTCGACCCCGGTGGGCTCGGCACGGGTCTGGATCACGGCGATGGTCTGCGGCAGCGCGTCCGCGTCGACCAGGAACAGGCCCTTCTTGTTCTTGCCCATGCGCCGGGACAGCGCCATCGCCTCGGCGGCGGCAGTGCCCTCGTCGAGCAGGGAGGCACCGGAGGTCGGCAGGCCGGTGAGGTCGGCGACCATGGTCTGGAAGTTCAGCAGCGCCTCGAGCCGGCCTTGCGAGATCTCCGGCTGGTAGGGGGTGTACGCGGTGTACCAGGCCGGGTTCTCCATCACGTTCCGGAGGATCACCGGCGGCGTGAAGGTGCCGTAGTACCCGAGACCGATCATGGAGTCGAGGACCTGGTTGCGGTCGGCCAGCGAGCGCAGCTCGGCCAGTACCTCTGCCTCGGTGCGCGCGCCCGGCAGGTCCAGGGCGTCGGCGTTCTTGATCACATCGGGGACCGCGGTGGCCGTGAGCTCGTCGAGCGAGCCGTAGCCGACCTGCGCGAGCATCTTGGCCCGCGCCTCCTGGTCGGGCCCGATATGGCGCTGCTCGAAGGGCGTTCCCTGCTCGAGCTCGGAGAGCGGAATGCGATGGGCGGTCATTGCGGAGGCCTCCTGGTCTGACGCGACCTTCGGGGGGCACCTCGGCGCGGGTACCCCAACGGCCTCCCCCTCTGTCATCTCGACCTGAGAGCTTCACCGGTCCGCCCGAAGGCGCTCCGGTTTTCACCGTCGGTGAGAGCGGGAGCCGTCGACACCCGCCCTGCTTTCCAGAGTGACCTCGTCCGTGCGGTACGTGTGCCTGAGAGATTCCGGGGAGGGTTTGCTCCTTCGGCGCCTCCGGATCACTCCGAAGGACTCTCCCGCACGGGGTCAACAGCCGCTTGCCAGACTACCAGCGGGGACAACAAGACATCCTTCGAGTGGCCGCCGTGCCGAATGTGCTCTTTTGTAGTGCTGACGGATGTGTTGCGACCAGTTGGAGGGACCGTGCAGACCGATATCGATCCGCGGAATCTAATCGGCCGCAAGGCGTTCGACCGCAATGGCGTCAAGATCGGCACGATCGACGAGGTCTACCTCGACGACGCGACCGGGGTACCGGAGTGGGCGGCCATACGGACGGGTCTGTTCAGCAGGGACGCGTTCGTGCCGCTGGAACCCAGCCGGCTGGTCGAGGGTGTGCTCTACGTGCCCTTCGAGCGTGCGCTGATCAAAGAGGCACCCGACTTCGGGGTCGGGCGGCACCTCTCCCCCGAACAGGAGCTTCAGCTCTACCACCACTACGGCCTCGACGTGGCCCCGCCGCCTCCGCCGCCGGACCGCGACTTCGGGCACCTGGCGAAGCCCGACGGGGCCTGAGAGCGGGGCGCCTCGGGCCCGGTCCTGGGCACCTGTCGCCCCCTGGACCGACGGCTACCGGGCCATCGGCGCCGCGCCGGGCCATCGGCGCCGCGCCGGGCCATCGGCGCCACGTCGGGCCATCGGCGCCACGTCGGGCCATCGGCAGCCGCATGCCGCGCCGCACGTCGGGGCCGTCACACCCCCGACACGCCACCTCCCCGACGCCATACACCCCGCCGGCTTTCATGCGGCCGGCGCCACGCCGGACCGAGCGGCACGCTCCTTCCCGGGGCGCGCTTCCCAGGTCTCGCCCGTGCAGCACCCGTCGGTGGCCCGTGGGACCGGACCGTCCGGCCTCGACCGCCCGACGGCCCCGCCAGGGCCCGACGCCCATGGGCGCCCTCACGCCCTGCTGCTCTCCGGCATGGCCACGCCCCGTTGCTCCCCGGCATGGTCACGCCCTCGACGCCGTAATGGCCCGCCGCCCGTCCGGGCCGTCACGCCCCGCTGCCGGCCGGCGTAGACCGCGGCTCGGCGGCCTCGAATCCCGCCTCACCGGCCTCGGGGCTCTCTTCGGCGGCCTCGGGGCTCTCGTCGGCGGCCTCGGATACTGTCTCGGGGCTCTCTTCGGCGGCCCCGGATACCGCCTCGGCCTCGGCTCCTGCCTCCGCGGCCTCGAGTCTTCGTGGCACCAGGGGCAGCGGATCCGCCGGCTCCAGCCGGGGGTCGTCGGTGCGGAACGTCCGCACGCGCCCCGGCCCCGAGTCAGGCGTCTCGAACCGTATCGTCACCCTGCCCAGCCCGCTGCCCTGCACCCAGCCAGGCCCGTGCTCGGTGTGCCGCACATCCTGCCCAGCGCGCCAGACCCGCTCGGCGGGCACCGTCGACTCCTCCTCGGGGGACTCGGTGACGGCCTCCGCCTCCGGATGCTCCTCGGCCTCCGTCTCCCCGGCCGCCAGATGCGCCTGGGCGAACAGGTCCTCCTGTGTGAAGTCGGCGAGCCCGCTGACGCCGACGCCGAGCAGCCGGACCCCACCGGTGGTGTCCACGGACTCCAGCAGCCGCGCGGCCGCCTCGCGCACCACCCCGGGGTCGTCCGTCGGTCCGCGCAGGGTCTCGGAGCGGGTCAGGGTCGAGAAGTCGTATCTGCGCACCTTCAGCACGATGGTCCGTCCCGACAGCCCGGCGTCCCTCAGCCGTCGCACACAACGGTCCGCGAGCCGCCGCACCTCAAGACCGACCCGGACCCGGTCGTGGATGTCGACGTCATACGTGTCCTCGACCGAGATCGACTTGGCCTCCCGCTCCGCGACGACGGGCCGCTCGTCCCGGGCCAGAGCCATGGCGTACAGCGCCTGCCCATGGGCCTTGCCCAGCAGCCTGACCAGCTCGTCCTCGCCCGCCTCGGCGATCTCGTCGACCGTGGTGATCCCGGCCCGCCGCAGATGGTCCCCGGTGGCGGGCCCGACCCCGGGCAGCGTGCGCACCGACATCGGGCCGAGCAGCGCCCGCTCGGTGCCCGGCGGGATCAGCACCAGGCCGTCCGGCTTGGCCTGCTCGGAGGCGATCTTGGCGAGCATCTTGGAGGCGGCGAGTCCCACCGAGCCCGTCAGACCCGTGACCGACCGGATGTCCGCGCGCACCCTGACTCCCACGAGCCGCGCCGACTCCTCGTCCCAGGCCGCTCTCCCGGCCTCCAGGTCGACGAACGCCTCATCGAGGCTCAGCGGCTCCACCAGGGGCGACAGGGCCCTCAGCAGCCCCATGACCTGCTCGCTGATCTGCCGGTAGAACCCGAAGCGGGGCGTGAGATACGCGGCGTTCGGCGCGAGCCGCCTCGCCTGGGCCATCGGCATCGCCGAGTGCACTCCGAACACGCGTGCCTCGTATGACGCCGTCGCCACGACCCCGCGAGGCCCCAGCCCGCCCACGACGACGGCCTTCCCGCGCAGGCTCGGCTTGGATGCCTGCTCCGCCGAGGCGTAGAAGGCATCCATGTCGAGATGCAGGATCGTGGGCGCGGTTCTCACATCTCCGATGCTGCCCTACGCCACTGACAATGCGACCGGTCGTCGCCTCACGTGTCAGACGGCCCGGTTGCGGCGCCGCGCCAGCTCGTCCGTCGGGTTGTGGCCGACGATGGTCTCCCCGGTGTCGACGCGCTCCCCGTGCAGCTGAGACAGGGCGCTCTCCACGTCCCGCCACACGACGCCCACGGCGATGCCGAAGATGCCCTGTCCGCCCTGGAGCAGCGCGTGGACCTCGTCCGGCGAGGTGCACTCGTAGACCGTCGCGCCGTCGCTCATCAACGTCATCCGCTCCAGGTCGCGGAAGCCGCGCTCCCTGAGGTGCTGGACGGCGGTCCGGATGTTCTGCAGGGATACACCGGTGTCGAGGAAACGCTTGACGATCTTGAGGACGACGACATCCCGGAAGCTGTACAGGCGCTGCGTCCCGGACCCATAGGCGGGCCGCACACTCGGTTCGACGAGGCCCGTTCTGGCCCAGTAGTCGAGCTGCCGGTAGGTGATCCCCGCTGCGGCGCACGCCGTAGGGCCGCGATAGCCGATGTCCTCGGAGGCCACCCCTGCGTCGCCCGGCACGGCCGTCGGCCGCTGGGAGGCGGAGCCGGCCGCGTCGCCGTGATGGGGGCGGGCCCCGCTCGAGCGGAGCCGAGAGCCCGGGGGAGGGTACGGGCCGCTCTCTCCCAGACTGCGTCCGGGAGCCCCCCCTGCCGTACCGCCGCCGCTGCTTCTCACGCCGACCTCCGTCCTTGACCTGCCTTCTCGACGGTAGGCAGTCACCAGGGGTGCGTCAACGATCGCCACACTCGGCACGCCGAGTGATAATCACCCTAGGAGTGGTTTCCCGTGCCCCGCCGCGGGGAAAGGCTAGCCGAATGCTCTTGCGGCGGACCGTGAGACGTCGTACGGATCATCGACCGGAGCCGTGTGGACCGGACATTCGGCGTCCGGCATCCGGCTTCACGGCTCATCGCCGAGCGTCCGGCTTCACGGCGCGGCCCCGGCGCTCTCCGTGCCCGGTCCCCCGCACACGACGCGATGTCGGTGCGGCCGACCGCTCAGGCCCCTCGCCCCACGGCCTCCGTCGTTGATCGCGCGGTGGCCCCGCGCCCTGCGGGAACCCGAGCCACCCGGGCCCGCTCACCGAAGCGGGCTTGAGCCTGAGCGCCCGGTGACCCCGAGGCGCCGTAAGCGTGCCGCAACCGCCCCTCGGCCCCGCAAACCCGTCCGACGCGCCCCGGGGGCCCGTCACTGGCTGCTCGTACCGAAGTCCTCGGGAGAGATCTGGTCGAGGAACTCGCGGAACTTCTCGACCTCGTCCTCCTGCTCGTCCGGGATCGCGATACCCGCGTCGTCCAGCACCCCGTCACTGCCATAGATCGGCGTCCCGGTGCGCAGGGCAAGCGCTATGGCATCGGAGGGGCGGGCGCTCACCTCGACGCCGCTGGCGAAGACCAGCTCGGCGTAGAAGACGCCTTCACGCAGATCCGTGATGCGTACTTCCGTGAGCTCCTGGCCGACGGCTTCCAGCACGTCCTTGAACAGGTCGTGCGTCAGCGGTCGCGCGGGGGCCATGCCCTGCTGGGCGAACGCGATCGCCGTCGCCTCCCCGGGGCCGATCCAGATGGGGAGGTAACGGTCGCCTCCCACTTCACGCAGGAGCACGATCGGTTGGTTGGAGGGCATCTCGACCCGGACACCTACGACATCGAGCTCGTTCACACAGCAACCCTAGGCCGTGGTCGGGATGTTTGGGTAGTCGGGCACAGATCGGCGGCCCGATCCGCCGACCGCGAACGCTCCGGTTCAGGGCAGCCGAACGCCCAGCGCGGTCTGTACCAGCGCCGCGTGCAGCTTCACCGCCAGCCCGGCCAGCTCCTTCGTACGGGCTTCGGCGTGCGCCCTGGTCTGCGGATTGCGATGGCGCCGCAACGGGGCCACCACCTGGTCCACCAGACCCGCCTCGCGGTCCGCGGCGGCCTTCATCACCCGCAGATGGCGCGGCTCGATGCCATGCCGGCCCAGTTCGGCCAGCAGAGTGGCCACCGTGACGGCCTCCGCATCGTAGATCCCCTCCATCAGGGGCGTGACCAGGCCGTATGACTCCCACTCCGCGAGCTGCTCGGCGCTGATTCCGGTCGCCGTCATCAGCTCGTCGCGGTCGATCCGCGGGGCCGGGGCGGCCTCGGGCTCGCCGAGGAGCTCCTCCAGCAGTTCCCCGTCACCGGCATCACGCGGACGGCCCAGGGACGGCAACCGCACCTCTTCGCCCCTCTCCAGGGCGTCCAGATGCTCACGGATGACCTTGAGCGGCAGATAGTGGTCCCGCTGCATCCTCAGCACATGACCGAGGCGCTCGACATCATGTGCGCTGAACTTGCGATACCCCGAGGGGGCGCGCTGCGGTTCGATGAGCCCTTCCGACTCCAGGAAGCGGATCTTGGAGACGGTGACTTCGGGGAATTCCTCGCGCAGCACGTTCAGCACGGTGCCGATGCTCATCAGCCCGCGGTCCGGGGCGGCGGTGCCACGGTCGGCACCGCCGCTCGGTGTGTGAAGCATGGGACCTTCCCTGGGGGACCCCCCGGACGGAGTCCGGGGGGAGGGTCAGACGCCCCGCTGGTTGGCGTAGAAGACCAGCCGGTACTTGCCGATCTGCACCTCGTCGCCGTTGTGGAGCAGGACCTGGTCGATGCGCTCACGGTTGACGTAGGTGCCGTTGAGGCTGCCGACGTCGGCGACCGAGAACGAACCGTCGGGGCCCCGGCGGAACTCCACATGGCGGCGCGACACCGTCACATCGTCCAGGAAGATGTCGCTCTGCGGATGACGCCCCGCCGTGGTCAGGTCGCTGTCCAGCAGGAAGCGGCTGCCCGAGTTGGGGCCACGGCGCACCACCAGCAGCGCCGAGCCGAACGGCAGCGCGTCGACCGCCGCCTGCGCCTCCGGGGAGAGCGTGGGCACGGCCGTCTGGCCGGTCGCCTCCGCGTCGTACGCCTCCAGACCGGAGATGGAGATCGTGGACGTGGTCTCGGACGCGCGCTCCGGAACCGCCCCGGGCCGAAGCGGCGCGCCGCAGTTGGAGCAGAAGCGGCTGTTCTCCGCGTTGCGGTGGCCGCACCTCGTACACACCAGGGCCGACATGCCCCCGAAACCTATGGGGCCGGACGCGCCAGGGTCAACAGACGGCGCGCCCTGGCCTCCCGAAATGTCACCACCCGGACCAGTGACCTGGTCCCGGAACAGGGGGCGCCGGCCCTCCGCGTCCTGCGACTGTGCGCGATGACGGGCGGACGCGTTGTCGCTGCCCTCTCGCGCGCTCTTGCCGAACAACTTCGCAAACAACTTCACGGGCGATTCCCCTTGACCGAAACAGACCCGCCCGTGGGGCAGGACGAACCCTGATTGCATACACCGGCCGACCCGGACATCCTCACAACGTCCGTATCCACCAAACAGTTTCCACCACGCACCACCCATTCGGTGCGCCGACCCCCCGCAACCTGATGCCCTCGTCGGATGGGCTCCATGCACCCCCGGTTCACTGGGAGGACGACCGAGCGTAGTCAGGCTGCTTCGCCGCCCGCAAGGCATCGACGACGATCTTGGTCGAACGCTCCACGGTGACCGTGGCCTGCTCCTTCTCGAGGGTCTGCACCACGCCTCCCGGGATGTTGAGCGCCGGCTCCAGGTCCTGCGGCTTGCCGATGACCTTGAAACGATAGGGCTGGGTGATCTTGTTCCCGTCGACGCTCACGCTCTTCCCGAAGTCCGACAGATAGGTGCTGGCGACGACCCGTACGCCGTTCACCTCTATGGCCTCCGCGCCGGCCGCGCGCAGCTCCTGGATCGAGTCGAGCAGCATGTCCGCCTGGACCGTTCCCTTCGTGTCCCCGATGGTCATCGTGATCCCGGGGCCCTGTGCCGCCACCGTGCCCGCAAGAATGCCGAGTTGCTTCTCCTTCTCGGCGGTCTGCTTGCGGGCCTCCTCGGCGCGGTTCGAGCTGTTCTCCAACTCGGCCCGTTGATCTTCGAGACCTTGCTTCTCGTCCTGAAGACGCTGAGTGCGGTCGTCCAGTTCATCGAGGATGCGCACAAGATCTTCCTGGCGCGCGCCGCGCAGGGCGCTGCTTCCGTCGCTGTTGGAGGCGACCTGCACGGCCAGGCCGAAGCCCAGGCCGAACAGCAGCAGCGCGACGATGAGTTGGGCCCGGGTGACCCTCGGCGGCCACACACCCTGCACCAGGCGCTGCCGTCCGGTCAGCGCGGCCGACTGCTCCTCGGCCCCCTCGTGCGCCTGCGCGGCCCCGGGAGCCGGCGCAGGGATCTCCTGAGGGAGTTCCCTGCGCAGCCGGTGCTCGGGCCCCTGCTCACGCCCGGGCTCGAGACCGCGCTCATGCTCGGGACCCCGCCCGCTCCCTGGGCCCTGCTCGTGCCGAGGCTCCTGCTCGTGCCCGGGCTCCTGCTCAGGCCTCGGAGTCGCGTCGTCGTTGCTCATCGGCCTCACGCCCGGAACACGTGCCGGCGGATCGCCGCGGCGTTGGAGAAGATCCGGATACCGAGGACGACCACGACACCGGTGGACAGCTGCGCGCCGACGCCCAACTTGTCGCCGAGGAACACGATCAGCGCCGCCACCACCACGTTCGACAGGAACGACACGACGAACACCTTGTCGTCGAAGATGCCGTCGAGCATGGCCCGCAGACCGCCGAACACGGCGTCCAGCGCCGCCACGACGGCGATCGGGAGATAAGGCTCGACGACCGCTGGAACCTCGGGCCGGACCAGCAGGCCGACCACGACTCCGACGACGAGGCCCAGTACGGCGATCACGATGTGCCCTTCCCTGTGCTCTGTTGTGCTGTACGTACGATCACGCTTGGTGCGGCGGGAAGCCGGACGTCGGCCTCGGTGGAGATGGCCGTCCGGATCCCGTAGTTCTGCTGCAGCGCATGCAGGTAGAGCCCGTCGGCGCTGTTCTGGAACCTGGTGCTGAGCCGCTGGCCGTCCCCCACCGCGAGCACCGTGTACGGCGGCACCAGCGGCCTGTTGTCCACCAGTATCGCGTCACCCGCGGCCCTGATCGCCGACAGGGACGTCAGCCGCTGTCCGTTGATCGCGATCGCCTCGGCCCCCGACTCCCACAGCCCGTTGACGACGCGCTGCATGTCACGGTCGCGTACGCGTCCGGTGTCGGAGAAACCGGAGGTCTCGCGAGGATTGCCGTCACCGCCCGTGGTGGCTTCCTTGGCGTCGTTCACGACGAGCTTCACGCCGGGGCCGTGCACGGCGACGGCCCCCGCCAGAATTCCCACGAGGTCGTTTCCGCCCCCGTCGTTCTTCAGGGCCGCACGCTGCCGCGCGCTCACGTCGTCCCTCAGATCGTCGACCGTGGCCTCGAGCTTGTCCGCGGCCGCGGTCTCCCGCTCGATGCGGTCGATCAGTTCCTGACGCTCCTTGGCTACCGTCGGGGCCGCGATACGGGCCTGCGCGGCCCCCACGGTCACCACGAGGGCGGCGAGCACCAGCCCGGCCGCAAGGCCCAGCTTCGCGCGCACCGTCCTGGGCATGCCGCCGGCGCCCTCGGCCTTCTTCCGGGCGGCGGCCTCGGCGTATCCGTCGTCGAGGCTGTGGTCCATGACGTTGGTGAGCAACGACATGGATGCGTCCGGACGCGAGGGTCGCGTGGCTGTGCTCCGAACGGGGGGCGGCTGCGGCATGCCGCACATCGTCGCACGTCGCGCGTGATACCTCCGAATGGCCCCACCGGCGTGCCGGACAGGCCCCCTTGGGGACACTTGTCCGGCACGCGCGCGGGGGGGTGTTTTATCGGCCGGCGCTGTCCACGACCGCCGACCACTCGTCCAGCAGGGCCTGCGCGGAAGCGTCGTCGGGGCCCTCGGCCCACAGATGCGTGACGGCCTCGGCGGGGTCGGGCAGCACCAGCACCCACCGCCCGTCCGCCTCCACGACCCGCACGCCGTCGGTCGTGTCGACGAAGCGGTCGCCGGCCGCCTCCACGACCCGGCGCATCACGAGCCCCTTGACGGCCCACGGCGTCGCCAGATCACGCTTGAGGACGTGCGCCCGCGGAATCCGCGCGTCGATCTGGCTGAGGGTGAGCTGTGTGCGGGCCACCAGCCCGATGAGCCGTACGAAGGCCGCCGTACCGTCGAAGACGCTGCTGAACTCCGGCACGATGAACCCACCGCGTCCGTCGCCGCCGAAGATGGTCGACTCGTCCCTGCCTACGCGGGTGAGGTCGTCGGGCGAGGTGGTGGTCCACTCGACCTGCGTCCCGTGGTACGCCGCCACCTGTTCGGCGATCCTCGTGGTGGTCACGGGCAGCGCCACCCGCCCGCTGCGCCGCTCGGCCGCCACCAGGTCGAGCATGACCAGCAGCGCCCGGTCGTCCTCGACGATCCTCCCCTTCTCGTCGACGAGCGACAGCCGCTCGCCCACGGGGTCGAACCGCACACCGAAGGCCGCCCGGGAGGACGCCACGATCTCGCCGAGCCGGACCAGCCCCGATCGCCGCGTTTCGGCGGACTCCGTGGGCCGGGACTCGTCGAGACCGGGGTTGATCGTCAGCGAGTCCACCCCCAGCTTGCCGAGCAGGCTGGGCAGGACGAGGCCGGCGCTGCCGTTGGAGGCGTCCACGACGACCTTGAGGCCCGACTCGGCGATCCCCGAGGTGTCGACGCTCCGCAGCAGCGAACCGGTGTACGAGTCGAAGACGCTGGACGGGAAGTACAGGTCCCCGATCTCACCGGGGAAGGCCCGTCGGTACTCCTGCCGCGCGAACACCCGGTCCAGCTTCCGCTGACCGGCCTGCGACAGGTCGGCGCCCTGTCCGTCGAAGAACATGATGTCGACGGAGTCCGGCACACCGGGAGACGTCCGGATCATGATCCCGCCCGCGCTGCCACGCGCGGTCTGCTGCCGGGCAACGGGCAGCGGTACGTTCTCCAGGTCGCGTACGTCGATGGCGCTGGCCTGGAGCGCGGAGATGACCGCACGCTTCAGCGCACGCGCACCACGGGAGTGGTCGCGGGCCGTGGTGACCGTGGACCCCTTCTTCAACGTGGTGGCATAGGCACCGGCCAGCCGAACCGCCAGCTCCGGGGTGATCTCCACGTTCAGGATCCCGGACACGCCACGGGCGCCGAACAGATGCGCCTGGCTCCGCGATTCCCAGATGACCGAGGTGTTGACGAACGCGCCGGCCTCGATGGTCTTGAACGGGTAGACCCGGACATTGCCCTGCACGATCGATTCTTCACCGATCAAGCATTCATCGCCGATGACGGCGCCGTCCTCGATCCGTGCCGCGCGCATGATGTCGGTGTTCTTTCCGACCACACAGCCCCGCAGATTGCTGTGCTGGCCGATGTACACGTTGTCGTGGACAACGGCCTTGTGCAGGAACGCCCCGCTCTTCACCACGACGTTCGAGCCGACGACGGTGTGCTCCCTGATCTCGGCGCCGGCCTCGACCTTGGCGTAGTCACCGATGTAGAGCGGACCACGCAGCACGGCGTCGGGGTGTACCTCCGCGCCTTCCGCCACCCAGACGCCGGGGGAGATCTCGAAGCCGTCGATCTCGACGTCGACCTTGCCCTCCAGGACGTCGGCCTGTGCCTTCACATAGCTCTCATGCGTGCCGACGTCCTCCCAGTAGCCCTCGGCGACATAGCCGTAGATCGGCTTGCCTTCCTTCATCAGCTGGGGAAAGACGTCGCCAGACCAGTCGACGGGAACGTCCGGCTCGACGTAGTCGAAGACCTCGGGCTCCATGACATAGATGCCCGTGTTCACGGTGTCGGAGAAGACCTGGCCCCAGGTCGGCTTCTCGAGGAAGCGCTCGACCTTGCCCTCTTCGTCGACGATCGTGATGCCGAATTCCAAGGGATTGGGCACACGGGTCAGACAGACGGTGACCAGAGCGCCCTTTTCCTTGTGGAAATTGATGAGATCGGTGAGGTCGAAGTCTGTCAGGGCGTCACCGGAGATGACGAGGAAGGCATCGTCCTTGAGTGCTTCCTCCGCGTTCTTGACGCTCCCGGCAGTACCGAGTGGCTTCTCCTCGTTGGCATATGTGAGCTCCATACCGAGCTCCTCGCCATCACCGAAGTAGTTCTTGACCAGTGAGGCCAGGAATTGAACTGTGACGACGGTCTCGTGGAGCCCATGCCTTTTGAGCAGCCTCAGCACATGCTCCATGATCGGCCGGTTCACCACCGGCAGGAGCGGCTTGGGCATGCTTGAGGTCATGGGGCGAAGGCGTGTGCCCTCGCCTCCGGCCATTACGACGGCCTTCATGTCGGAAGCGTCCTCCTCGAAGAGACGACGGTCCAGCCGACTTCACCCATCTGGATTGTCCCGCAGTTTCCCTGCGCGGGCCATCGATCCACGGGGGCCGCCAATCCGCGGGCTCAATCGGCCATGGCATCCGCTCGGACAAGGCGGCGGACCTGGACCACGTAGAGAACTCCTGCCCACCAATACAGGGTTGTACCCCACCCGGCGAACGCCCATCCGAAAATAGCAGCGAGTGACGCGATCCAACCGTGTCCGTCACTGAGAAGCAGCAGCGGGAAGGCATACATCAAGTTGAAGGTGGCGGCCTTCCCGAGGAAGTTCACCTGGGGCGGCGGGTACCCGTGTCGCCTGAGGATGCCCACCATCACCAGCAGGACCAGCTCGCGCGCCACCAGCACCCCGGTCAGCCACAGAGGCAGGATCCCGCGCCAGGTCAGGCCGACCAGCGTCGAGGCGATGTAGAGCCGGTCCGCCGCGGGGTCGAGGAGCCGGCCGAGGCTGCTGATCTGGTTCCAGCGCCGGGCGAGCTTGCCGTCCAGGTAGTCGCTGACGCCGCTCAGTACGAGCACGAGCAGCGCCCAGCCGTCGCTCTTGGGCCCGCCGAACTCGGGCCTGAGGATCAGCCACAGGAAGACGGGCACGCCGACGAGACGCGCCATACTGAGGATGTTCGGGATGGTGAGGACCCGATCTGTCTGGATACGGGTCTCCTGGACCTCCACCCGGGGGCCTCCTGCGGAAACGAGCCAACGATGCCCCCTGACCTTACCCGCCCGGTTCGCGTCGCGGTGCGGAGGGGTCGGCACATCGTCCTGAACGCAGAAAACCCCCGTGCTGAAAAGCACGGGGGTCTCCCTCACATTTTGTTCGGCGGCGTCCTACTCTCCCACAGGGTCCCCCCTGCAGTACCATCGGCGCTGTAAGGCTTAGCTTCCGGGTTCGGAATGTAACCGGGCGTTT
>NZ_JBIVNO010000013.1:147154-219597 GCF_044753645.1 Streptomyces sp. NPDC093261 | reverse complement strand
GCGGCGAGGGCGGCGATGCCCGGCTGGTAGCCGAGGGTGGAGAAGTAGTCGACACCGGTCAGGCACATCACCCGCCACCAGCGCTGGCCCTTGTGGGTGGGCTCGGGCTGCGCGGCCGTATCGGAGGCCTTGCCCATGTCGGACAGCCCCTCCAGCATCCACGCCCGCAATCGGCTCGCAGGTGGGTGTTCGGTGGTGGCCATCGGCGTGCTCTCCTGGTGTACGGCTCGGTGAGGGTCTCGACCGTCACACGGACGGCCGCACCAGCGTAAACAGAGAGTGACGCCTCGGCCCACGGATGAGGCGGGCCGCCGCGTCAAGCTTGCGTTAAGAACCGCCGGACCGGCGTCAATGGGGTATCAAGCCGACATCAGGAACGCGTCACATCGCGAGGTCGGGTAATCGTGGCGCACACCGCCGGCGGGCTGTCTCCGCCGGAGCGAACACGAAGCGTCAGGTCGACCCGATCCTGGCGATCGCCGCCGAGGGCCGCGAGGCCGTCGGGACCGCTTTCGCGGATTCCCGTCGGCCGGTATCGGCAGCCGGGCTGTGACGGCCGGACGGGCCCGTCGAATTCAGGCGCGACTGGTCGCGGTGACCCCGGCCGACCAGGCGGGCGTGGCACTCGACACGGTCGGACCGGCGCACGAGGGCTGACGCGTACGCCGGCTGCCCGTGGCCCCCCGCGAGCCACGAGCCGCCCCGCCGGTCCGGCACCGACCGCCGCGGTACCGGTCCCGACACCTTCCACGCCGCTATTCCAGCCCCGACACCTTGAACACGGTCAGGGCGGTCTCCCGGTCGACCCGCTGCTGGACGCGACGCAGCGCGGTCTCCCCACACGTCAGGCAGCCCAGCTCCGCCGAGGTGCGCGCGTCCTCGTACAGGCGGTGCCACAGATCGGGATTGTCCACCAGCGTCTGGGGGTCGAGCTCGACCCGGCCGCCCAGGGCGTCCCGGAACACGAGCCGGTGGGAGACGCCGTCCAGACAGCGCACCGACACCAGCAGGTCGGTGCGCACCCGCTGGGTGCCCAGCAGTCCGCGGGAGGCCAGCCAGCCCTCGCCCGCGGTGATCCGCCGCGGGCACAGCACCACGAAGAGCGACAGGGACAGCACGCACCACAGGGCGGCGCGCCACGGGGACGCGTCGCCCGCACCCCAGTCGATCAGGAGCAGCATTGCGAGAAGCGCGGCCGCGCAGCGGACCGCGCTGTGCAGCTCCTTCGTGAAGCGGCGGTCCGACACCGCCCGGCCGGGTTCCGCCGCGGGCGCGCCGGCCACCTCGTGTCGCGCATGGTCGCGGCCTTCCATACCGCCGACGGTAGACAACGGGGGAGCCGGATGAGAGGTGTCTTGATACGACGCTGACGTGCTCCCGGCGCTTTTTGACGCCGGCGCAGCGCTTTCCGCTTCACCCGCGTCACGCCGTACGTCAAGGCGGCGTCAAGGTCGCAGAGTGCGGGTGACAGCCCGCCGACCGCGTTCCCGCGGACGCGGTGACCTCCTCCGGCTCCGGCCTGGACCCGGCATCTCCCCGGCCTACGCCGACCTCCAGGGCGCAGGGCCCCATGAGAGCCGGCGGTCCCGGAGATATTCGGAGCCGTCGACTCCTGCTTCATGAGGCCTTGAGAGAGACCCGGAGCGAGGAGACCGGCTACCTGCGCGTCTCCAGGACCCAACATGGCGTCAACAACGCGTCAGCGTCGCCTGGTTGGGCATCATTATCCCGTCATCGGGTCTGTGAGGGGCGACATGGACCGGTGTAGCGTCGGTGAGGGGCCCCGGTCCGCCTCCCCGCGTCAGCCGGGGCCACCGACCGCCTGGCGCACGGACCGCGCTGTCACGGTCGGTAACCTCACGTCCCGGTTACGGAACCATCAACCTCTGGTGTCCGGGGAGTGAGAAGGCGACGATGGGCTCATGACTCTGGCCCAGCGCGCCCTGGAGCGACTCAAGGCCTGGCCCGACCTCACGGCGGAGCCTGCCAGTTGCGGTACCGGGCGGGCTCTCCGCTCCCGGTACAGCGAGATCGTCCACTTCCACACCGACCACGAGGCGGACCTGCATCTGACCAGTGGAGCCCTGGGGCGCTTCTCCGGCGACCTCGCCGGGTCGAGTGCCATCCGCATGGTGCCCGGCTCGCCCTGGGTGACCGTGCACCTGGACTGTGACACCGATGTCGACCTGCTGCTGAGCCTGGTGAGCGTGGCGCTGCATGCCCACCAGGCCCGTCCCCCGTCGGAGGCACTCCCGCGCCAGGAATGCAATTTCCGCCGTGTCACGGTGCTTCCCCGCGCCCGGCAAGGCGCCCACGGCTGAACAGCCGTCGGTCGGCGTCGCACCGCCCCGGTCCACGCCCCGTGGGGCGTCGCGCCGGCGGCCCGGTGAGCAACGCCTGCCCGGGGAAGGGGAGTCGGGCACCGTCCCCATCGTTCAGACGGACGGTGGGCTCCCGCCGTCCTCCGGCCTGTGCCGTGGGCCGGAAAGTGCCGCGGATGCGATGCGCGGTCGTGACGTCCACAGCGGTCGTGGACGGCGTGTTCGGCGGCGTGCGCCCGCGCCGCGAGGCCCGGAGGCAGGGGGCGCACCCCGCTGCCGCCGCAGCCGGGGCAGACCCGTGTCCGCCGGCGGCGACCTGAGCACCCGGCCCCGCTCGTCGACATAGGCCTGCGACGTCGACCCGGCCTGATCGGTGAAGAACACGGCCCGGAAGACCGCGTCCCGGATGCGCCCGCAGTCCCCGCAGACCAAGGTGAACGTCTCGGAGGCGGAGTGGGGACCGGCCGTCATGGCGCGCTGCCACCCCGCTCGCCGGCGCGGCGGCGGGCGGCGTCGATCTCCGCGTACGTCCGGTCGCGTCCCTCCCAGTGGGAACCCTCGACCGACTTGCCGGGCTCCAGGTCCTTGTAGACCTCGAAGAAGTGGGTGATCTCCAGCCGGTCGAAGGTGGGTACGTCGCCGATGTCCTGCAGGGAGGCGTAGCGCGGATCGTGCGCGGGGACGCAGAGGACCTTCTCGTCGGGCCCCTTCTCGTCCCTCATCACGAACATGCCGACCGCCCGGCACTCGATCACACAGCCGGGGAAGGTGGGATCGCCGACCATGACGAGGGCGTCCAGCGGATCGCCGTCCCGGCCCAGAGTGTGGTCGATATAACCGTAGTCGGCCGGATACCGAGTGGACGTGAACAGCATCCGGTCCAGGCGGAGGCGGCGCAGTTCGTGGTCCATCTCGTACTTGTTGCGCGATCCCTGGGGGATCTCCACGATCACGTCGAATTCCACGACGGCCTCCTTACCGGACGGCCCGTGAAGCACGGATCTGTCCTTCCAGTCTGCCGCGCCGCCCCGGACCCGACATCCGGACTCGGGCCGCGGTGTGCGCGAGGGAGAGAGGGGCACGGTGATCGTGTAGGGGACCGGACGCCGGGTACCCGGGGACGCCTGCCGCCGATGTACCGGAAGGAGGGGCGGAGAATGCCACGGATGCCCGAGGACGAGGCACGGCGACGGTTCACCGACGCCCGGGTGGCGCGCCTTGCGACCGTGGACTCCGCGGGCTTGCCCCACCTCGTACCGGTGGTGTTCGCAGGGCGCGGCGACGACGGGATCGTCCTGGCCGTCGACCGCAAGCCCAAGCGGTCCCAGCGGTTGAAGCGGCTGCACAACATCGCCGTCCAGCCGGCCGTCTGTCTGCTGGCCGACGTGTACGACGAGGACTGGGAGCGTCTGTGGTGGGTACGGGCCGATGGCGGCGCACGCACGGTGCCGCCCGGTGCGTCCACGGAGCAGGACCGTGAGGAGTACGAGGCGGCCCTGGCCCTGCTGACCCGGAAATACCCCCAGTACCGGGAGACGCCCCCGGACGGGCCGGTGATCGTGGTCGACGTGCGCCGCTGGACCGGCTGGCGCGCCGCCGAACCGCACCCGGAAGGGTGAGGAGCCGGTCGTACACACACGAGACGATCCGGGAGGTTCCCATGAGCAGGCAGGTACGTGACGTGATGCACCAGGGTGCGGTCGCCGTCGAGCCGATGACGCCGGTGGCCCGCGTGGCCCGTCTGATGCGCGAGCAGGACGTCGGCGACGTCCTGGTGACCTACGACCGCGACCTGTTCGGCGTGCTCACCGACCGCGACATCGTGGTCCGGGCCGTGGCCGGGGACCGCGACCCGAACACCGTGACCGCGGGCTCGGTGTGCACCCGTCCACCCGTCATCACCCTCTCGCCCGACGACAGCACCGACCACGCCGTCGAGCTGATGCGCCGGCATGCCGTGCGCAGGCTCCCCGTCGTCGAGAGCGGCGGATGCCCGGTCGGCATCGTCAGTCTCGGCGACCTCGCCGCAGTGGACGACCCGCGGTCCGCTCTCGCGGACATCAGCAGGGCCGATCCCAACCACTGAGGCGGCGCCTCACAGCCGGGTGTCGGGTCCCGCCCGCTCGACCGGGGCGCTGTGGCGTGCCCGCGGCGGCCGCATGCCGTGGCGGTGCGTCGCCGCGTTCACCGCGGTGGCCAGGCCCAGACAGAACACGAGGGCCAGGGCGAGTCCGGAGGCGAACACGGCAAGGGTGTTCATGGTGGCGATGTGGTGATCGAGGACGGACACGGTGTACTCGGGGCCGCCGGAGAGGTTGCCTGCGATCACCAGAGCGGTGAAGGCGACGGTGGCCGCGAGGAGGAGCAGTCCGAGGAACAGCATCCGAGTCATCTCCTCAGGAAGTTCCGGCATCGCCCCGAGTACCCGCCCTGACAGGACCGAGACGACGGCGCGGAAGTTCCCCCGGGCCCGCCGTTCACCGCCCGGCCGGGAGGAGGCCATGTCCTTCCCCGACGGCCTGGAGGCCCTCACCCCGGGCCCTGTCTCCTGCGCCCGCCTGGGGAGCCGGTTCGGCGCCGTGGCCCCGGTTCGGCGTGGTCGCCGTCAGGCCCTGACGGTGGTCGCCGGTCTCACAGCGGGGTGTGGCCGGCGGTCAGCAGATAGGTGCCGTAGGCCACGGAGGCGACGGCGAGGGTGGCCCCGATCAGCAGGGCGTGTTTGGGGCGCAGCCGCCAGCTGCGCGCGAGGCCGTGTGCGAGCGGGATCAGCAGGGGGAAGGCGGGCAGCAGGAAGCGCGGCTTCGACGCGTACGGGCCGGAGCCGCCGACCGTGATCAGCACGAGCACGCCCGCGTAGACGATCAGCGCCAGAGGGGCGCCGTCGAGGCACAGCAGACAGAACAGCAGGACGGCCGCCACGACGATGACCAGGGCCAGCGGATAGACGGCCCGGCCGCCGTGGGCCAGCAGGCCCTTGAGGAAGTGCAGGGAGCCGACGCCGAAGTCGAAGCGGGAGTCCCAGGCGCGCTGCACCGTGAAGTAGCCGCCGAACAGATCACCCGTGCGCGCACCCACCCACAGGACGAAGCCCACCCAGCCGAGGGGTGCGATCGCGGTGCCGACCCACAGTCCGGCGGGCACGCGGCCGCGCCGTCTGACGATCTCCTGGATCGCCACGGCGCCCACCGCGGCGGCCACGGCGAAGCCGGTGGGCCGGGACAGGCCCGCGAGCGCGGCCAGCACACCGGCCCACAGCCAGCGCCTGGTCAGCACGGCGTACAGGGACCAGGCGGCGAACGCGGTGAGCAGGGGCTCCGTGTAGGCGATGTCGAGGACGACGGAGTGGGGCATGGCGGCCCACACACCGACGAGTGCGGTCGCGACCGCTCGGCCGTACAGGCGGTAGCCGATCGTGTAGATCCCGTACGCGGCCACCACCGCGGCGCTCCAGGCGATCAGCAGAGCGGCGGCGCCCGGAGTGATGGGCAGGACGGCGCAGACGGCACGGATGAGCGCTGGATACAGCGGGAAGAACGCCCAGTCGCGTTGCACGGCGCCGGTTGAGGCCAGGACGTGGGTCTGGGTGCCGTAGCCGTGCTGGGCGATGTGCAGGTACCAGCGGGAGTCCCACGAGTGGGCCAGGCCCTTGAGCAGCGGGTGGCCCATGTAGTGGTTCGCCAGAGCGATCGCCGCGATTCCTGTGAGACGGATCGCGGTGAACAGGGCGAGGGCCGGTGCGGCACCGGGCAGGAGCCGGGTTCGGAAGGGAAGGCGGACGCGACGATCTGGGCCCCCGGCCTGTTCGGCGGCGGGGGCGGGCGAGAGTGCGCTCACACCTTGACCCTGCGTTATCGGCATGCGGTCCGCAACGTGAGGTTTGGCCATAAGTGGGTCATATACCACTGCTGTACGAGAATCTGTCGTGACTCAGTGCGGAACCAGGTGAGTGGAGCCCGCCGGACGGCTCGTTTCCGGCACTGCGCCGTCCGGGTCATACGACCGCTGCACGCGCGTACGGGGAGGGCGTGCCCGCCCCCGGAGTGCCTCCGGTATCCGTGCGGCCGGCCGGGGGCCGTACGCTCCGCTGCCGCGGGAGCTCCGTAGAGTGGGCCGGTGACGAACAGCAGCAGGCCGGTCGCCGTCTTCGATCTCGACAACACCCTCGCCGACACCGCGCACCGGCAGCGTTTTCTGGAGCGGAGACCGCGCGACTGGGAGGCGTTCTTCGCCGCCGCGCCGCAGGATCCGCCGCTGGCCGAGGGGATCACGCTCGCGCTGCGGACCGCCGAGGAGTGCGAGCTCGTCTATCTGACCGGACGGCCCGCGCGCTGCCGGCGTGACACGCTCGACTGGCTCGCCGCCCACGGGCTGCCCGCAGGGCGGCTGTACATGAGGTCCGACGGCGACCGCAGGCCCGCCCGCGTCACCAAGCTGGAACGGCTGCGCGAGCTGGCCGGGGATCGTGAAGTCCGTGTGCTCGTCGACGACGACGAACTCGTCTGCCAGGACGCCGAGGAGGCGGGATTCACCGTCGTCCGTGCCCGCTGGGCGTCCCCCTCCGCCGCGCTGCGGGACGCCCAGGAGCGGGAGGGGCGCACCTGAGAGGGGCCGTGCACCTGACAGGAGCCGCGCTACTCGCCGTCCTCCAGCCGGAAGCCCACCTTCAGACCGACCTGGTAGTGCTCGATCCGCCCGTTCTCGATCCGGCCCCTGACCTGGGTGACCTCGAACCAGTCCAGATTGCGCAGGGTCTGCGAGGCGCGGGCGATGGCATTGCGTACGGCCTGGTCGACGCCCTCGGGCGAGCTGCCGACGATCTCGGTGACCCGGTAGGTGTGGTCGGTCATGCGGGTGCTCCTCTCCTGCGGGCGGGTGTCACACGTCTTCCCACCGTGCCGTACCGGGCGACGGTCCGCGCGGCCAGCGGCGGGCCTGGTCATTAATTGCATACGCTGCTAACGTGCGCTTGGAATAAATGGCGCGCGCAGGTAATTATGGCTGTCGTCCACACGGTGACCCATCCGGGCCATGCAACCAGGAGTCTCGAGTTGACCTCCCTCTTCACCCCCTACACCCTCAGGTCACTGACCATCCCCAACCGCATCTGGATGGCGCCGATGTGCCAGTACAGTGCGGCGCCGGAGGGCGCGGCGGTGGGCGTTCCGACGGACTGGCACTTCACTCACCTCGCTGCACGCGCCTCCGGCGGAACCGGCCTCGTCATCACCGAGGCCACGGCCGTGAGCCCCGAAGGCCGTATCTCTCCCTACGACCTGGGCATCTGGAACGACACACAGGTCGCCGCGTTCCGGCGCATCACCGCGTTCCTGAAGGCACAGGGCACGGTCCCCGGCATCCAGCTGGCCCACGCCGGAAGGAAGGCGTCCACCGAACGCACCTGGGTCGACCGCGGGCGCCCGATCGCGCCCGAGGAGCCCTACGGGTGGACCCCGGTCGGTCCCAGCGCTCTTCCCTTCGACAAGGCCTCGACGCCCCCCGTCGAACTCACCACGGACCGCATTCGTGACCTCGTCCAGGAGTTCGCCGACGCCGCCGAACGGGCGCTCGCGGCCGGCTTCGAGGTCGCCGAGATCCATGGTGCCCACGGCTACCTCATCCACCAGTTCCTCTCGCCCCACAGCAACCACCGCACCGACGAGTACGGCGGCTCCTTCGAGGGCCGTACCCGCTTCGCCCTCGAGGTCGTCGACGCCGTACGCGCGGTGTGGCCCGAGGAGCTGCCGCTCTTCTTCCGTGTCTCCGCCACCGACTGGCTCACCGAGAACCCCGAGGACGACCGGGAGGGCTGGACCGCGGACGACACCGTCCGGTTCGCCAAGGAACTCCACGCCCGGGGCGTGGATCTGCTGGACGTCTCCAGCGGCGGCAACGCCCCTGACGCCAGGATCGTGGCAGGCCCCGGCTATCAGGTCCCCTTCGCCGAGCGGGTCCGCGAGGAAACCGGCATGCCCGTCGCCGCCGTCGGCATGATCACCGAGCCCGCCCAGGCTGAGGAGATCATCGCCTCGGGCAAGGCGGACGCCGTTCTTCTGGCCCGCGAACTCCTTCGCAACCCGTACTGGGCGCGCCACGCCGCCCGGGAGCTCGGTGGCGAGGTCGCTTCCCCCGTGCAGTACCACCGCTCGTAGGACCCGTCACCGGGGCGGGGCCCTGCGCCCGGCCCCGGCGACACGTGCGCGTCCCCCGCGGCCCCCTCACCCAGGAGGAGAGGGGGCCGCATCGTGTGGGACCGTCGGCATCAGCGCGCCACGCTCAACGACAGGGCGAACCTCCCCTCCGCGTCCGTCCACCAGTGCGTCAACCCAAGGCCGGACGAGGAGAGTTCACGCCGGACGCCGTCCTCGCGGAACTTCGCCGACACCTCTGTGCGCAGCTCCTCCCCGTCGGCGAAGTCCACCGCCAGGTCCAGCGCGGGGATCTTCACGGTCTGGGCCGTGCGCGCCCGCAGCCGCATCTCGATCCACTCGTGGCCGGCGTCCCACAGGGCCACATGGTCGAACGCGTCCGGTTCGAAGTCGGCGCCCAGCTCGCGGTTGACGACGGTCAGTACGTTCTTGTTGAACTGGGCCGTCACCCCGGCCGCGTCGTCGTACGCCGCGACCAGCACCGACGCGTCCTTCACCAGGTCGGTGCCAAGCAGCAGGGCGTCCCCGGGCGATAGCAGGGCCCGTACGGAGCCGAGGAACGCCGCCCGCTCGGCGGGCAGCAGATTGCCGATTGTGCCGCCCAGGAACGCAACGAGCCGGGGCCCGGGCGTGTCCGGCAGCGTGAGCCGCCTGGTGAAGTCCGCGATGAGCGCGTGGACGTCGAGGTGGGGCCGCTCCGCGATCAGCGCGTGGCCCGCCTGGGTCAGCGCGCTCTCGCTGACGTCCACCGGCACATAGGTGTGCAGCCCCGTCAGTGCGTCCAGCAGATGGCGGGTCTTGTCGGAGGAGCCGGAGCCCAGCTCGACCAGCGTCCGGGCGCCGGTCGCGGCCGCTATCTCCCCGGAGCGGGCGATCAGAATCTCCCGCTCGGCGCGCGTGGGGTAGTACTCCGGCAGCTCGGTGATCTTTTCGAACAACTCGCTGCCGTGCGCGTCGTAGAACCACTTCGGCGGCAGTGTCTTCGGTGTGTTCGTGAGGCCGTGCAGCACATCGGCGCGCAGCGCGGCCTCGGTGGCGTCCTCGGGCAGGGTGCGGGTGACAAGGAACGGGCTCACGTGCGGGACTCCTCGGGTGGTGCGGGTGCCATGTCGTCGCGCGGGTCCTTGAGGGGGGTCAGCAGGACGCCGGTGCGGGTGGCCGAGAGCAGGGTGCGGTCGGGCACCTCCTGCCAGCGCGGGTCGTCGTCGTGCGGTTCGGAGGCCACGACGACGCGGTCGCCGGGTCCGGTGAGGTACCACAGCGTGTCGCCCCACGCGGTGGCGGTGATCGTCCCGCCGTCGGTGATCAGCAGATTCAGCCGGGAGCCGGGGGCCGCCGAGGCGACCTCCAGCACGGTGTCGGCCATCGCCTTCCCGTCCTCGATACCGGCGCGCAGCCGGTTCAGCAGCAGCGCCCACACCAACGCCGAGTCGCAGCGCGCCTCCAGCGAGAGCAGCTCCACCGGCGGCAGCGAACCGGCGAGCCTGGCCATCGAATCCGGCCATCCCCTGACGGCGCCGTTGTGGCTGAACAGCCATCTGTCCCCGGTGTACGGAGCCGCCGCGGCCTCGAGGTCGGGGTCGCACAGGGTCGCGTCGCGCACCGCGGCCAGGAGCGCGCCCGAGCGCACGACCCGTGCCAGATCGGTGAGGGAGGCGTCGGCCCAGATGGGTCCGGCCCTGCGGTAGCGGGCCGGGACGGGGTCGCCCGACGCGTACCAACCGACCCCGAAACCATCGGCGTTGACACACCCGTGCCGCTGTCGCCGCGGCTCCCACGCCTGCCGGTACAGGCTGTGCTCAGGCTCCAGGAGGACCCGGCCGAGCTGCTCCTCGGGCCCCAGAAAGGCGAGATGACGGCACATCACGCGTCCCTTGCGGTACGGAAGCCGGAGAAGATCTGCCGCCGGATCGGGTAGTCCCAGTTGCGGAACGTACCGCGGCAGGCCACCGGGTCCACGGCGAACGAACCGCCGCGCAGCACCTTGTACTCGGGCCCGAAGAAGACCTCCGAGTACTCCTTGTACGGGAACGCCGTGAACCCCGGATAGGGCGTGAAGTCGCTCGACGTCCACTCCCACACATCGCCGATCAGCTGGCGTACGCCCAGCGCGGACGCGCCCGCCGGATAGCTGCCGGCCGGTGCCGGACGCAGGTGGCGCTGACCGAGGTTGGCGTGCTCGGGCGTCGGGTCGGCGTCGCCCCAGGGATAGCGGCGGGAGCGGCCCGTGACCGGGTCGTGGCGGGCCGCCTTCTCCCACTCGGCCTCGGTGGGCAGCCGGCGCCCCGCCCAGCGCGCGTAGGCGTCCGCCTCGTACCAGCACACGTGCACAACGGGCTCGTCGGGCGGTACGGCCTCGGTGACGCCGAAGCGCCGCCGCAGCCACTGGCCGCCCTCACGGCGCCAGAACAGCGGCGCCCTCAGGTCGTGGGCGCGGACGTGGGCCCAGCCCTCGGGCGTCCACCAGCGCTCGTCGCCATAGCCCCCGTCCTCGATGAACGCCTGGTAGGCGGCGTTCGTCACCGGCAGGGCGTCGATGAAGTACGCCGCCACCTCACGCTGGTGTGCGGGCCGTTCGTTGTCCAGTGCCCAGGGCTCGGCCGAGGTGCCCATGGTGAACGGGCCGGCCGGGACGAGGACTTCGGACGGGCCGGTGTACGGCGGCGCGGGCGCCGGGTCCGGGGCGGTGAGCACCTGCGGTCCCCGGCGTAGCTGATGGGTGATCAGCATGGTCTCGTCGTGCTGCTGTTCGTGCTGGGCGATCATGCCGAAGGCGAAGCCCGCCTCCGTCAGCCGATGGCCCTCGAACGGCGCGCTCTCCAGCACGTCCAGGGCCCGCCCCCGCACCTCCGCGGCGTAGCGGCGGGCCTCGTCCGGCGGCAGCAGCGGCAGTGAGGGCCGCTCGGCACGCGGATGCTCGAAGGCGTCGTACAGCCCGTCTATCTCGGGCCGCATGGCGTCGCGTCCGGCGACCGCGCGCAGCAGCCACAGCTCCTCCTGGTTGCCGATGTGCGCGAGGTCCCAGACCAGCGGCGACATCAGGGGGGAGTGCTGGGCGGTGAGATCGGGTTCGTCGACACAGGTGGTCAGGAGCGCGGTGCGGTCGCGCGCCGTGGTCAGCGCGTCCCGCGCGCGCTCCCGCAGCGTGCCGGGGTCGATCGGCGACCGGGCGTCGGTCATGAGTGCGTGTCCTTCCCATGGAACGGGGTGTCGTCCCCGCCGGAACGGGTGTCCTTCCCGTGGAGCTGGAGCAGCAGGTCGTCGGCGGGGCAGCGGCCCCGGGCCACATAGCGGTCGGTGAACTCCGCGACGGCCTCCCGGACGTCGTCGGTGGCGCCGAGCCGGGGCAGCGCGTCGGCCGCGGCCGCGAAGCAGGCGACGGCGGCCTCGCGCAGCTCCGGGTCGCCCAGCCCCTCCCGCGCGGCGGTCACCCACAGCGCGTTGCACGGCGGCGGCAGCGCGTCCGCACGCTCGGCCAGGGGCTTGACGCTCCGGTAGGCGGTCTCGGCGGCCTCGGGATCGTCGAACAGCGCCGCCGTCACGGCGAGCGGCACGATCCACCCGTCGTCGCCGGGCTGTGCGTCGATCAT
Source organism: Streptomyces sp. NPDC093261 (assembly GCF_044753645.1). Taxonomy (NCBI): domain Bacteria; kingdom Bacillati; phylum Actinomycetota; class Actinomycetes; order Kitasatosporales; family Streptomycetaceae; genus Streptomyces; species Streptomyces sp. NPDC093261. The sequence continues at coordinate 207,540 of NZ_JBIVNO010000013.1, read as the reverse complement.
GCGGAGTTCCAGGTGCCCGCGGGGCCGGACCGGAGGGAACAGGGTCGTGAGGTGGTAGTCGAGGTCACCGCGGTCGGGAGGATCCGGGGACCGGGTCCAGTCCCGGAAACTCAGGCCGTCCGGCACATGCCAGGGACCGGGTCCGCCACGGACGCACATCACGGGCGCGTCCAACACATGCCGGGCCCAGGCGGCCCGGGGATCGCCCCTGAGGGGCGGTGCGCCGGAGCGCCCCGGGTCCATGGCGGCCCACAGGGACTGCCGCGTCGAGCGCCAGCCCGTGGGTTTGCCCCCGGACAGCGGGGAGTGCGCGAACGCCGCGACCAGCACCGCGCCCAGCTGGTGCGCCAGCCACCAGCGCCGTCCGTGCCCCAGGGGGCCGGGCTCCTCGTAGCCCGCGTCCAGGCATACCTGGACGGAGGCCGACGAGCACATCATCGACCGTCCCTCGGGGCCGGCGCGGTCGAGGTAGCGCTCCATGGCGTCATACCGGGGCTCGCGCAGAAAGCGGCGCGGAGGGTTCCAGGGGTCGTGGCCGTAGCCGCTGAGACCGAGATCCGCCTCGGCCAGCAGGGCGCGGACCGCGTCGAGGTCGGCGGAGACGGACGCTATGCACTCCATGAGGGAGGCGGCGGGGGCGGAGCTGAGTTCCAGCTGGCCGCCCGGTTCGACGGTGAGGGCCGAACGCAGGGGCAGGGTCCGCAGCGCGGTGTACACCGCGCGAAGACGTTCGGGTGGTGCCGGGAGCCACGGTCTGCGCAGCTCGTGGACGAACCATTCCACTTCGACACCGAGCGTGCGAGGCGGTCCGGTCTTGAAACAGATGCCGCGGACCAGCGCCTCCACCTCGGCTTCGGTGACCGCGGAGCGGGGCTCCGTACAGTCACTCACCGAATCGGACATGTCGGGATCCTCCTGAGATTCCACCATGCCGCCGGCCCGGCAAAGGATGGGCCGGGCCGACGTTGCTCGTCCCACCCAAGACCCTCATGTGCATTCGCACAAGGGTGCCCAGCGGAGCTTCGCGGACTGCTTCCTCCCTGTTTCCCGGGCCGGTAACGGTGATTCCTGGGTCCGGGAAACTCTGTTGCGACGTAGGACCAGCATCGCTCACCATGCGTTCATGAGCACGACGGGGGAGATCGGCGGGGCGCTGCGGGCGACCGCGCGCCACGTGCTCACGGCGCCCACGGGGGTGGCGCCGTGAGCACACGCCTGCGCGGGATCGCGCAGCAGACGCGGGAGATCGTCGAGACGGGTGCCTACCGCACGCCCGCGGGCCGTACGGTGGCCATCGCGGCGGCGGTCGAGGCCGCCCGCGCCGGCACGCGGATGTACGGGCCGGGGCCGGTGGAAACGCCGCCGGTGCGCCCGGCGGCCACGGCGTTCGGAGTGACGGGGGAGAGCAGTCTGGAAGCCGCCCGGCGCCTGATGGACCGTTCGGGTGAACCGGTGGCCGTCCTCAACTTCGCCTCCGCGCGGAATCCGGGCGGCGGGTTCCTGAACGGCGCGCAGGCCCAGGAGGAGGCCTTGTGCCGCGCCTCCGCGCTGTACGCGTGCGTCCGCGAGGTCCGGGAGTTCTACGACCACCACCGGACCCACCGTGACCCCTTCTACACGGACCGCGTCATCCATTCACCGGCCGTGCCGGTCTTCCGCGACGACCGTGGGCGACTGCTGGACGAGCCGTACCGGGCGGGCTTTCTGACCGCCGCCGCACCGAACGCGGGCGTGGTACTGCGCCGGACGCCGGAGCGCGCGGCCGAACTGCCCCGCGCCCTGGCGGCCCGCGCCGGGCGCGTCCTGGAGACGGCGGCCGCCTGCGGCTACCGGCGCGTGGTGCTGGGCGCATGGGGCTGCGGCGTGTTCCGCAACGAGCCGGCGCAGGTGGCCGGGGCGTTCCACGGCCTGCTGGTCACCGGGCGGTTCGAGGGCGCCTTCGACGAGGTGGTCTTCGCCGTGCTGGACCGCACGCCCCGTACGACGACACGGTCCGCCTTCGAGAGGGCTTTCGCGGATGTGAGCGCGGCCTGACCCGGCCCTCAGTTCCAGCCGTACCGTTCCCGCAGCCGGTGCACCACGAGATTGAACCGCATCCGGTCCAGCGCGCACGCCTCCCGCCGCATCCCGTCCTCGTGCAGCCGCAGCACACGGTCCACGTCCACCCAGGAGTCACGTCCCGAGCCGTCCCAGGGGCCGCTGCCGATCGGCACCCACTCCCGGTCGCCGTCGTGCCGCTTGCTGGACAACTGCACGGCGAGCAGAGTGCCGCCCGGCTCCCGGGCGACCACGAGCACCGGGCGGTCCTTGCCGCGCCCGTCGTTCTCCTCGAACGGCACCCAGGTCCAGACGATCTCTCCCGGGTCGGGATCACCGTCGTGCGCGGGTGAGTACTCCGTCCGCACCCGGCCCACGGCCCGGGGGTCGGCCTCGGTGGTCGCGGAGGGGCCGTAGCGGCCGGGGACGTCTTCATCGGTAAAGGCAGTCACGCGGCTCACGGTAGAGCCTGGGCGCGGGCGGCCTCCCACCGGGTCGGTGACCTGAGGTGCCGTCAACCGGGCATCCGGGCCCGGGCGGTCGGGCCCACAGCGGACCGCGGGGACGGCGAGGAGTGGCTGCGCGCGGCTGCCTCCGCCCGTGGCCGCCGCGCGCCGTGAACGGTTGCGCTGCCCCGCGCTACGGCTGGGGCGGGTTGTCCCGGTCCCGCGGAGGCTGGAACTGGTCCCTGAGCGCGTCCGGACCCTTGTCGGCCTGCCCGGCGGGGCGGTTGGGCATCGCGTCGTCGGCGGGCCGGCCGGCTGCGTCGTGCCCCTGGCCGATGCGCTCCCCGTGCCCCTTCAGCATCTGCTTGAGCTTGTCCATCATGGACATCGTGGGCCTCCTTGCCGATCTTCCCCCTCCCTGTCCCTCCAGCATCGGCGCACTTCGCCGAGGGTGCATCCGCTGCGGCGCGGGCGGGGTGGCGGCCGGTCATCGCCGCCGGCGGGCCCCAGGGGCCCGATCGGCGGTGTGGGGATGCGGCGGTCGTGGACGCGAGGTGGGATGAGCAGGACACCCCACCACGAGGACGCGGGCATGATGGCCGTGCAGGAGATCGTCGAGCAAGCGTCGTGGAGGCACATATGGCCACTGCACGGGACCTGTTGACCGTCGCGCTGGACGCCGCGCCGGGCCGTCGTGCCGAATCGGGTGACCTGTCGCTCGCGCTCGCGGGCGCCGAGCTGCTGGACCTCATCGATCTGCGGGCCCTCACCCTGGACGGCGTCCTCATCGCGCCGAGCGACCCGCCGGTGACGGACGACCGCCTGCTGCGGGAGGCCGCGGCGGCGCTCACGCGGCAACCGCCCTACGAGTCGGTCGAGGACTGGCTGTGGCGCCGGGGCCAGGGTCTGTCCTCGCTCTATCTCGCCGCGTTCGAGGAGGAAGGGCTGCTCGCCCGGCAGCGCCGCCGCTGGCTGCCCGCCTGGACCGGCGACGCCGCGCCGGTCGACTCCCCGGCCCGCCGGCAGGCGGCGGACCGCTGGGCCGCCGGGGAGCCCGTGCTCGCCACGCTAGCGGCGACCATCGGCATCCGTGAGGCGCCGGCGGAGGAGGCTCCGGAGGTCACCGAGGGCCCGACGGGGACCGTACTGGCCGCCGTCGACGACGCGGTGACGGAACTGACCGCCGTACGGCAGCGGCGGGCCATCGAGAAGGCGGCCTTCGACAACATCTGGCGAGGCCCGTGACCGGGGGCCCGGCGCGGCGTCCCCGGTGTTCCTGCCGGGCCTCGCCATCACCTGTCAGCCTGGTGACGTGAAGCGGAGCCATGTCCCGGGCTGCTGGCAACAGGCCGGGGTGCCCGTCGCCGGGTGACACACCCCTCCGCTCTTCTCTTCCGCCGCCGGGAGACCCAGCCGCCAGGTGTGCGCGAACCACCGGGCGCTGCGACCCGCGCATTGTCACGTCACTGTCTTGACCGGTGATGTGCGGCGGTGCAGCATCACTGTCAGCAGACGAAGAGGAGAGCGGGATGACCCAGGAACAACAGCGCCCTTCGCCGGCCGTGGACGCCGCAGACGCCGCAGACGCTGCTGAGGCCGTGCGCCGTGCCCGGTTCGGCACCCTGCCGGAGCGCGTCCGCCCCCAGGACATGGTGGCGGAGAGGCCGGCCACGCTTCCGGACCCGGCGCGGGACGCGTACAACCCCGACGAGTGGCTCGTCCGCACCTGTCTGTGAAAGGAGCCCCGCCCGGGCCCCCGGCACCCGGCATGCCCGGGGCGTACGGCGACCGATCGCCGTACGCCCCAAGCCTCACGGTGTCCTACCGGTCGATGCCTCCCGGGCTCAGCCCTCGTCCCCCTCGACGGTGACCTTCTCCGGCCGCGGCGGAGCGAACCCGTTGACTCCGGCGGGCGTCTGCGCCGGAGAGCCGTTCGCGGACACCCCGTCGCCGTTCATCGACGACAGCAGCCGGCGTGCGAGGCCCAGGCCGGTGCCGCCCATCGTCAGGGCCTTGGCGAACACGTCGGACATGCCGTCGGCGCCGTTGAGCAGCACCATGTTGTCGACATTGCCGAAGGCGGACGCACCCGCCTGGACGATCTCCGGCCACTTCTCGGCGAGCTGCTGCGCGACCACGGCCTCCTGGTTCTCGGCGAGGGCCGCGGCCCGTGCCTTGATGGCCTCCGCCTCCGCCAGACCCTGGGCACGGGTCGCCTCGGCCTCGGCGAGACCCTTCGCCTGGGCCGCGGCCGCCTCCGCCTCACCGGTGGCGCGGGTCGCCTGGGCCGCGGCGGCGCCACGCGTCTTGGTCGCCTCCGCCTCGGCGCCCGCGGCCGTCTTCACCCGGGTCGCCTCGGCCGCCGCCGCCAGCTCGGTCTCCTTCGCCTTGGCCTGCGCGGCCGAGATCCGCGCGTCCCGCTCGGCCTCGGCCAGCGTGCGCTTCTCGTACGCCTTCGCGTCCGCCGGCTTGCGGACGTCCGCCTGGAGCTGCTGTTCGCGCCGGTGCGCCTCCAGCTCCGCGACCCGGGTCTCCTGCACCACGACCTCCTGGCGCGCCGCCGCCTCGGCGAGCGGACCGGCCTGACGGGCCTTCGCGGCCGCCTTGTCGCGCTCGGCCTGGTAGCCGGCCTGCAGGATCTCGCTGTCCCGGGTGGCCTCCGCCATCCGCGCGAACGACTGCTGCTCCGCCTCGGTGGCGAGACGATTCGCCTCCGCCTGCGCGATACGCGCGTCCCGCTGCACCGCCGCCGCGTGCGGCATGGCGAGGTTCTGGATGTAGCCCGTCGGGTCCTCGATCTCGTGGATCTGCAGCGAGTCCACGATCAGGCCCAGTTTCTCCATCTCCGTGCCGCACGCGGCGCGGGTCTGGCCGGTGAGCTTCTCCCGGTCGCGGATCATGTCCTCGACCGTCAGTCCGCCGACGATCGAGCGCAGATGACCGGCGAACACGTTGTGCACGCGCTCCGACATCAGCCTCTGCTGGTCGAGGAAGCGGCGGGCCGCGTTGGCGATCGACACGAAGTCGTCGCCCACCTTGAAGATGACCACGCCCCGCACCTTCAGCGGAATGCCCTGCTGGGTCACGCAGTCCACGTGCAGTTCGGTCTCGTTGAGGTCGAGCGAGAGCTTGCGCACCGCCTGCACACCCGGCAGCACCAGCGTGCCGCGCCCCGTGACGATGCGGAAGCCCATGCCTTCCTCAAGACCCTCGGTCCGATGCTTCGAACCGGAGATGATCAGTGCTTCGTTGGGCTCCGCGACGCGCCACATGAGCTTGAAGACCACAACGATGAAAACCAGCGCGAGGACGGCGGCCCCCGCGACGACGCCGATGACCATCGGCAAACGCCCCCTTTGCATGGTGCCGGGTCGGCACCGAACGAAGGGAGTGTGCGCCCGCGCAAGGCCCGGGTGAAGACGCTGACGGATCCTTGTTGCAATCTTGACGCGCGCGCCTCACCTGCGTGGTGACGAGCTCAACTGTCGTACACCGACTCGACGTACACGGTCCGCGGCGGCAGGTGCTCCACCACCATCACCACCGTGCCCCGCTCCATCCGGCTCCTCCCGTCCGCCGGATACGCGAGGAAGTGCTCGGCGCCGCCGCGCACACGAACGATCACTTCGCCGACCAGCCCGGGTCCGACGGTGCCGGTGACACGTCCCATCAAGCCCACCATCGACGCATCGTCCATGGTCACAGCCTACGGCCCGAAACCGCCTACGCGGCCCGCGCATCGGCGGCCGACGGGTGCGCGGGCCACTGCTCGTACCACCTCTGGTCCGCCTCCAACTGGGCCGCCAGCGACACCAGAAGCGGTTCGCTGTGTGCCGGCCCCAGCAACTGGGCGCCCACCGGGAGCCCGTCACCCACGAAACCCGCGGGCACATTGACCCCGGGCCAGCCCAGCACGTTCCACGGCCAGGCGTAGGGGCAGGCGGCGATCATCGCGCGATCGGTGTTCCAGCCGTTCATGTGCACGAGCGTCCCGATGCGCGGCGGGGGAGCGGCCGTCGTCGGGGCGAGAACGACGTCGTACGACGCGAAGAGCGCACCCACCCGCCGGTGCAGCAGGGCCTCCGCCCGGCGCGCCACGCGCAGCGGCGCCCCGCCGAGGAGCCGGCCGAGCCGCGCGGCGTCACGGGTGCGCCGGTCGAGCAGGTCGGGGAAGGGCGCCTCGCGCACCCACTCGGCCAGTCCCGCGGTCGCGCGCGGCAGGAAGGCCAGCCCGATCTGTCCGTAGCGCGGGTCCGCCTCCTCCACCGTGTGCCCGAGCGCGGCCAGCCGCTCCGCGAGTGCGAGGACACGCGCCCGGACCCGGGGGTCGAGCCGGGCGGGCACCGCGGTGAACGGCGGCTTCAGCGAGAGCGCGATCCGCAGCCGGCCGGGGTCCCGCCCCACCGCCGCCGAGACGTCGAGTGCGGGCGGGCGGTGCAGATCGCCCGCGTGGTTGCCGCTCGACGCGTCCAGGAGCAGTGCCGCGTCCGCGACCGTCCGGGCGAGCGTGCCGTTGACCGTGATGCCCTGGAAGGACTCCGGGCGCGGCCAGGTCGAGATCCGGCCCCGCTGCGGCTTGATGCCGACCAGATGGGTCCAGCCGGCCGGGATGCGGATGGAACCCGCGCCGTCCGAGCCCAGTGCGGCCGGTACCAGGCCCGCGGCGACCGCCGCCGCGGACCCGCCGGACGAGCCGCCCGGAGTGTGGTCCGGGTGCCAGGGGTTGCGGGTGGCGCCGAAGGCGGGCCCCTCGGTGAACGGCCACTGCCCCAGCTCGCAGGTGTTGGTCTTGCCGACGATCACGGCCCCGGCCGCCCGCAGCCGCCGTACCGCCTCACCGTCCTCGGCCACCCGGGGGAACGCGCCCGGGCAGCCGAACGCGGTGGGCTCGCCCGCCACGTCCATGTCGTCCTTGACGGCCACCGGCACCCCGAGCAGTGGCCCTCGCCCCCCGGCCGCGAGTTCCCGGTCGGCGGCCTCCGCCTCGGCGAGCGCGGCCTCGGCGCGCACCACCCGGAACGCGTTCAGCAAGGGCTGGGCCGCCTCGATCCGGGCCAGGGAGCGCTCTACGAGCGCACGGGAGGTCACCTCCCCGGCGGCGAGCGCGCGGGCGCACTCGGCCGCCCCGGCGATACGTTCCGAAGCCATGGGAACACCTCCGCGGGCACGTCCTGTACCGCACGGTAACCGGTGATCCGCCCGTCGGGTACTCGAAGCCCAACTCCCGCCGAAAGGCGGCTGGTTGTCGCCTCGGTCGCACCCTGGACGGCGGCTCGGGAAGCCGTTCTGGGAAGATGCGGTACGTCATGGCGCAGATACGGAAACAGCCCGTCCCTTCGTCGCCCGCACCCTCCGCCGTGCCGACGAGTGCCGATGTGGCACGTCTGGCCGGTGTCTCGCGCGCGACCGTCTCCTACGTCCTCAACAACACCAGCGCGGTACGCATCAGCGAACCCACGCGCCGCCGTGTCCAGGAGGCCGCCGAGGAACTCGGCTACGTCCCGCACGCAGCCGCCCGCAGCCTGCGCGCCGGGCACAGCCGCATGGTGCTGATGCCCGCCCCGAACGTGCCGGTGGGGCCGCTCTACAGCCAGTTCATGAACGAACTGCAGTGGGCGCTCAGCCGGTTGGACTACACCGTCGTGCAGTACGGCAGCATCGGCCTGAAGGGCGACGCCGCCGCCCGTGCCTGGGCGGAGTTGCGGCCGGTGGCGGTCCTGGTGCCCGGCGGCGGCCTGGGCCCGCAGGGCGTGCACGTTCTCAAACGCTCCGGCGCGCGCGCCGTCCTCACCCTGGGCCCCGAACGGGTCGAGGGCGCCCACGCGCTGCTCCTGGACCACGACGGAGTGGGACACAGCGCCGGAGCGCACCTGCTGGCCCGGGGCCGCCGCAGCGTCGGTGTCGTCGTGCCGCGGGAGCCCGGCCTGGCGTTCTACTCCAGGCCCCGGCTGGACGGCGTGCGGCGCGCCCTGCGCGGCACCGGCGCCACCGTCTCGGAGCTGCCGCTCGCCTACGAGGAGGAGGCCGCCGCCCGGCTCGCGGCGGGCTGGCGCTCACTCGGCCTGGACGCCGTCTTCGCGTACAACGACGAGTACGCGATGCTGCTGATGCGCGCCCTTCAGGACGAGGGCGTGGACATTCCGGGGGAGACGGCCGTGGTCGGCGCCGACGACCTGATGCTCGGCCGGCTGCTGCGGCCGAGGCTGAGCACCGTCCATATCGAACTGCCGTCCGGACGTGAGCTGGCGGAACTGGTCGACCGCGTGGTGCGCGATCCCGACGACGTACCGGAGGTGAGCCAGGTCCTCGGGGCGCGGATCGTGCACCGCGAATCGAGCTGAGCCCCCGCCGGGCGTCGAGCTGGGCCCCTGCGGCGCGTCGAGGCGAGCCCCGCCGCGCATGGAGCGCGCCCCCACCGCGCCCCGACGGCGTCGTGCCGCGCGGGAGGGGCCCGAAGCGCGGTGGAGCGGCTCCGGTGTCACTCGCCGTTCTGCTGGCCCTTCTCCTGCTGCTCGGCGACGGCCTTGCGGACCTCGTCCATGTCCAGCTTGCGGGCCTGGCCGATGACGTCGTCGAGGGCGGACTGCGGCAGGGCGCCCGGCTGCGCGAAGACGGCGACCTGGTCCCGGACGATCATCAGCGTCGGGATCGACTGGATGCCGAAGGCCGCGGCCAGCTCGGGCTGCGCCTCGGTGTCCACCTTGCCGAACACCAGGTCCGGGTTCTCCTCCGCGGCCTTCTCGTAGACCGGGGCGAACTGACGGCACGGCCCGCACCAGGACGCCCAGAAATCGATCAGGATGAAGTCGTTGTCCGTGACCGTCTGGTCGAAGTTCTCCTTGGTGAGCTCCACGGTGCTGCTCATGTTGCTTCCCTCTTCCTGGTGTAGGGGGTGGCCGCTGTCGACAACGGCTCGTCGGGGTCATGTATTCCGCGCGCGTACCCGTGTGGCGGAGCGAGCACACCAACAACCAGACTGGGCCCATGACGGAAACGGAATCCATCGCGTACGACGTCGTGGTGCTCGGAGCGGGCCCCGTGGGCGAGAACGTCGCCGACCGCACCCGCGCCGCCGGACTGTCCACCGCGGTCGTCGAGAGCGAGCTGGTAGGCGGCGAGTGCTCGTACTGGGCGTGCATTCCCAGCAAGGCGCTGCTGCGCCCGGTGATCGCCCGCGCCGACGGCCGCCGGGTCCCCGGACTCGCCCATCTGGCACAGGGCCGGCTCGACGTGCCCGCGGTCCTGGCCCATCGTGACTACGAGGTGTCGGACTGGAAGGACGACGGGCAGGTCGCCTGGCTGGGCGGCATCGGCGCCGACCTCTACCGGGGGCAGGGGCGGCTGGCCGGACCCCGCAGGGTCACGGTGAACGGCCCCGACGGCGAGCGGGTGCTCACCGCCCGGCACGCGGTGGCCGTGTGCACCGGCAGCCGGGCCCTGCTGCCCGACCTGCCGGGGATCGCCGAGGTGCGCCCCTGGACCAGCCGGGAGGCGACGAGCGCGAAGGCCGCGCCCGCACGGCTGGTCGTGGTGGGCGGCGGCGTGGTGGCCAGCGAGATGGCCACGGCCTGGGCGGGCCTGGGGTCGCAGGTCACCGTCCTGGTGCGGGGCAAGGGCCTGCTGCCGCGCATGGAGCCCTTCGCCGGGGAACTGGTCGCCGAGGCCCTCGTGGAGGCGGGCGTGGATGTGCGCACCGGCACGTCGGTCGAGTCGGTGCGGCGCGAGGGCGACACCGTCGTGGTCGTGACGGACGCGGGCGACCGCATCGAGGCGGACGAGATCCTCTTCGCCACCGGCCGGGCGCCCCGCACCGACGACATCGGCCTGGACACCGTCGGTCTGGAGCCCGGCTCCTGGCTGTCGGTCGACGACAGCCTGCGGGTGACGGGCAGCGAATGGCTGTACGCGGTGGGCGACGTCAACCACCGTGCGCTCCTCACCCACCAGGGCAAGTACCAGGCGCGGATCGCGGGCGCGGCGATCGCGGCCCGCGCGGCGGGCGTCCCGCTCCTGGAGACGGATGCCTGGGGCGCCCATGCCGCCACGGCCGACCACGCGGCCGTTCCGCAGGTGGTGTTCACCGACCCGGAGGCGGCGGCCGTGGGCCTGTCCCTGGCGGAGGCGGAGCAGGCGGGCCGCCGGGTCCGCGGCGTGGACGTCGACCTGTCGTCGGCCGCGGGGGCGGGCCTGTACGCCAAGGGCTACCGGGGCCGCGCCCGCATGGTGGTGGACCTGGACAGCGAGACGCTGCTGGGCGTCACGTTCGTCGGCCCCGGCGTCGGGGAACTGATCCACTCCGCCACCATCGCCGTCGCGGGCGAGGTCCCGATCGACCGCCTGTGGCACGCGGTGCCCTCGTTCCCGACCATCAGCGAGGTCTGGCTGCGCCTGCTGGAGGCCTACCGGGGCTGACCCCGGCACACACCGTGCCCGGGGACACAGGGTTCCCCGCGCACTCGTGCGCGGGGCCCGGCGCCCCTCGCCCTCCCGCACCGCACCCACGGGCGGCGCCGCCCTCAGTCCGGCAGCGCGAACCCCAGCTCCACCGCGGCCCGTTCCGGCGTCGGCTGGGTCCACCGGCCGGTCATCGCCTCGTTGGACGAGAGCGAGCGCGGCTCCGCCCGGTCCAGATAGAGTACGCCGTCCAGATGGTCCGTCTCATGCTGGACGATCCGCGCCGGCCAGCCCGCGAACTCCTCGTCCACCGGGGCTCCGTGCTCGTCCAGCGCGCGCAACCGCACCCGGGCGTGCCGGGCCACCACGGCCTGCCAGCCCGGCACGCTCAGGCAGCCCTCGAAGAAGGCGGCCCGTTCGCCGCCGAGCGCCTCGTACGACGGATTGACAAGCACCCGGAAGGGCTGCGGCGTCCGCTCGCGCGCCACCCGGATCTCCTCGGGGACCGGCGCGGGGTCCTCGATGACCGCGATCCGCAACGCCACCCCGACCTGCGGCGCCGCGAGCCCCACTCCCGGCGCCGCGCGCATCGTCTCGCGCAGGGCGGCGACGAAGCGCGCGAGGAGCGCCTGATCCAGCTGGCCGTCGAAGGGCTCGGTGCCACGGCGCAGCACCGGATCACCGGCCGCGACGATCGGCAACGGGCCTCCGGCAGCAAGAAGTTGGTCGACCAGCTCGGCGAGAGGACGGTCGTTCGGGCCGGTGCGGGCGACATCGGATGCCATCTCGCCAGCATGACAGGCCGATCGGGCGGCCCACACGGCGGCGGGGCCGGCCTGTGGCACATGTCACCGGTGCCCGGGCGCGGTTGCCGGCCCGGTCACCGGGCCCCGGGCGTGTGGCCCACGTCACCGAATCGGCCGGGAACTCACCCGTACGGCCTCCGACTACTGGACCGTCACGACAACTCCCCGGCTCGTGGCCGCAGTCCGCCCCCGAACTTCCGGAGCAGCCCGCCGATGACCACCACGTCCCCGACCACGACGGACCACACCCCAGGGGCCGCAGCCAAGCCCTCCGGATGGGCGCCGCTGCGTCCCCTGGTGCTGCGCCTGCACTTCTACGCCGGCGTTCTCGTCGCCCCGTTCCTGCTGGTCACAGCAGTCACCGGCTTTCTGTACGCGGCCTCGTTCCAGGCCGAGAGGATCGTCTACGGGCATGAACTGACCGTCCCGGTCGGGGACACCAGGCTGCCGATCGGCGCACAGGTCGCGGCCGCCCGCGAGGCCCACCCCGAGGGCACACTGTCGGCCGTACGCCCCTCCCCGAAGAAGGACGCCACCACACGGGTGCTGCTGTCCGGCGTCCCCGGCGTCGGCAAGGACCACACCCTGGCCGTGTTCGTCGACCCGTACACCGGCACGGTGCGCGGCGCCCTGGAGCAGTACGGCTCCACCGGCGCCCTTCCGCTGCGGACCTGGATCGACGAGTTCCACCGCGACCTCCACCTCGGTGAGAACGGCCGCCTCTACAGCGAACTCGCCGCCAGCTGGCTGTGGGTGATCGCGGGGGGAGGGATCGTCCTGTGGTTCGCGCGCCGGCGCACCCGGCGCAAGCTGCGCGGCACGAGCGGCCGCCGTCGCACCCTCGGCCTGCACGGAACGGTCGGCGTCTGGACCGCGGCCGGGTTCTTCTTCCTCTCCGCGACCGGGCTGACCTGGTCCACGTACGCCGGTGCCCACATCGACGCGTTGCGCACCTCGCTCCACCAGGCCACTCCCTCGGTCTCGGCCGTCGCGGGCGGCGAACATGCCGGCCATGGTTCCGCGGCCGCCGGCGGCGGCGAACACGGTGTGGGCCTCGACAAGGTCCTCGCGGCCGCCCGGGCCAAGGGCCTGACCGATCCCGTGGAGATCGTGCCGCCCGCCGACGCCTCCTCCGCCTATGTGGTCAAGCAGATCCAGCGCGGCTGGCCCGAGAAGCAGGACTCCGTCGCCGTCGACCCGGCCACCGGCAAGGTCACCGGCGTCCTGCGCTTCGCCGACTATCCGGTCCTCGCCAAACTCACCCGCTGGGGCATCGATCTGCACACCGGCGTCCTCTTCGGGATCGCCAACCAGTTCGCCCTGATGCTCCTGGCCCTGTCCCTGGTGCTGCTGATCGTGTGGGGCTACCGCATGTGGTGGCAGCGCGGGCGGGCGGGCACGTTCGGGCGGCCGGTGCCGCGCGGCGCCTGGCAGCAGGTCCCGCCGCAGATCCTCGTCCCCGGCATGGCGGCCGTCGCGGTCCTCGGCTACTTCGTGCCGCTGCTCGGCATCCCGCTCGCGGCCTTCATCGCCGTGGACGTCGTCCTCGGCGAGATCGACCACCGTCGCGGCAGGCGCGCCTACGGCGGCCGGGTAGCGTAGTCCGATACGCGGACGCCGGAGGGAGCCGAGACGGACATGGCAGGGCGCGAGCAGTCGCGGCGCGGTTCCCGGCGGCGCGGACAGGGCGAGCTGGAGGGCCAGGTGCTCGGCGCGCTGCGCCAGGCCGAGGGCCCGGTGGCCGCGGCCTGGGTGCAGGAGCGTCTCGGTGGTGACCTCGCGTACACCACCGTCGTCACCATCCTGACCCGGCTGCTCGCCAAGGACGCCGTCACCCGCGAACGGCAGGGACGTTCCTTCGTCTGGACGCCCACCGCGGACGCGGCGGGTCTCGCGGCGCTGAAGATGCGCCGGCTGCTCGACGGCGAACCCGACCGCGAGGCCGTCCTCGCCAGCTTCGTCACCGCGCTGCCACCCGACGACGAGCAGCTCCTGCGCGCCCTCCTCGACGCGGCGGACCCGGCGGACGGCGGCACGGAGCGCTGACGTCTCACCGTTCCTGGCCCCGCTGCGCACTGCCGTCGTCTACACGGCGCGGCGGTGGGCCGAGGAGGAGGCGGCCCGGGCGGTCGGCAGCCGCCGGGTGGCCGCGGGCGACCGGCCGGGGCGCGCTGCTGTCCCGCGCCCCGGCGCCGACGCCGGCGGGGCCGGGGCGCCGCTGGGCCGGTGCCGCGCCGGGTGGCGGCCCTGCCCGCGCCCGCGGCCCGCTCGTGGCCGCCGATGGGCACGGCGGTGGGACTCGCGGCGTGGGGCGCCGCCGTCGGCACCGTGCTGTCGGCGATGTCGTCGGCGAACTCGGCCCTGACGATATTCCTGATCCTGCACGCGGCGACGAGCCCGGGAGGGAGCGGGACCATGCAGGACGGCCCGTGCCCGGTGGGACCGGTCACGGGCCGTCAGTCCCCGGCGGACCGGGGATCACACCTCGAAGAAGTCACCCGAGAGCGCCGCGGCGATCCGCAGATGCGGTGCGGCCTCGGCCTCGCGCCCCTGGCGCTGGAGGGTGCGCCCGAGCATCAGCCGGGCGTAGTGCTCCACCGGGTCGCGCTCCACGATGCCGCGCAACTCGTCCTCGGCGCGCCGCAGTTGGGCGGAGTGGTAGTAGGCGCGAGCCAGCAGCAGCCGCGGTCCCGTCTGCTCCGGCACCTCCTCGACCAGAGCCTTGAGCACCTGCGCGGCCGCGGTGTAGTCCTTGGCCTCGAAGAACATCCGGGCCCGCTCCCAGCGCTCCACGGGTGTTCCGTGGTCGTAGTACGTCGTTTCCACTCCGACCTCCTTACGGCGCCGACAACGAGCCATGGTTGTTGAATATTCCACGACTCGGTTGGGGGGGCGGCTACGCGGCCCTCAGCTCGGCGTTCGCGCGCTCGAGGACCAGGGCGAGCACGCGCCCGGCGGTCTCCAGGTCTTCCCGGGGGATGTCCGCGTAGAGCCGGGAGGCGATCTCCCTGCCGCCGCCCTGGATGCCTTCGAGCAGCTCCCGGCCGGGGTCCGTCAGCGACACGCGGCCGTCGGCGGTGGCGTCGAGGAACCGGTCGGCTACGAGCCCGTCGACGGCCGTATCGACCGCCGTCTCGTCGACGATCTTGAGAGCGCCGATCACCTCGGCCGCGAGCCAGGCGCGGTCGAGCCGGCCGCCGTGGTCCGCGAGCGTGCGCAGCGCCGACGACTGGACGAAGGTGGTGCCGGTGCGGGCGAGCACCCGCTCCAGCAGGGCTCGGCTCGCGTAGTGCGTGAGGCCTACGAGCTGACCGTTGGCGACAGGAGTGGGCTGGGTCATGGCTGCTCCTTCTGGTTGCCGATGCCTTCGGCGCCGACGTCCTGTGGGTCGGCGCCGTCGGTGCCGCCGCCTGCGGCGGACGGGTCGAGCGGTGCGTCGAGCGGTGCGTCGAGCAGGGTGCGCAGCGCGTGCGTGAACTCCCGGGTGCGCGTGCTGTCGGGGCCGCCCAGGGGCTGGAGGAACTGTTCGTGCAGCCGCTGGACCACCTGCACGGCCCGCCCTGCGACCTCCCGCCCGTCTGCCGTGAGCGAGAGCCGCACGGCACGGGGATCCGCCGGGTCGCGCTCCCGGTCCACCAGCCCGGCGGTCTCCAGCGTGCGGGCGAGTTTGGACACGTAGAGCGCCTCCAGTCCGGTGTGGTCGGCAAGCTGCCGCTGGCTGGGGCGCCGGCCGGTGCGATGCATGCCGAACAGCGTGGCGACCAGCGCGTACTGGGCATGCGTCAGGCCCAGGGGGGCCATGGCGCGGTCGACGGCCACCCGCCACTTCGTCGAAAGCCGCCAGACGAGGAATCCGGGCGTCGCGCCCTCGTGTGCTGCGCTCATGGCTCCATACTGTACATGGCTATTATGTCCATGGCTACTATTGACGGCGACGGAGCCCGCGGCCCCTCGGGGTGAAGGGCGCTGCCACGTTCGATTCAAGACCGCCTCGACGGGCGAGCGGGTGGCCTGACGCGGGCGCCCGCGCGGGGCTAGGTTGGGCGGCATGAGCAATCTTGATCGCGAGGCGGTGCCCGCCCCGTGCGGCGGCCGCGGGTTCGTGGTGGCGGAACCGGTGCGCGAACTCCTCAGCCCGCGCCGGGTCCCGCTCGGTGAGTCGACGGAGGTCCGACGACTGCTGCCGAACCTGGGCCGCCGCATGGTGGGCGCCTGGTGCTTCGTCGATCACTACGGTTTGGACGACATCGCGGACGAGCCGGGCATGCAGGTTCCCCCGCATCCGCACATGGGCCTGCAGACGGTGAGCTGGCTGCACGAGGGCGAGGTCCTGCACCGCGACTCGACGGGCAGCCTCCAGACCATCCGCCCGCGCCAGTTGGGCCTGATGACCTCGGGACGGGCGATCAGCCACTCCGAGGAGAGCCCACGGACCCATGCGCGCTTCCTGCACGGCGCCCAGCTGTGGGTGGCCCTGCCCGACACCCACCGGCACACCGACCCGCGCTTCGAGTACCACCCCGAACTGCCCCTGGTCGCGGCCCCGGGCCTCAGGGCCACCCTGATCCTGGGCGAGATCGACGGCGCACGGTCCCCCGGCACGGCGTTCACACCGATCGTCGGCGCCGATCTGGCCCTGGCGCGCGGCGCGGAGGTACGACTGCCCTTGGAGGCGGACTTCGAGTACGCGGTGCTGTCGATGTCCGGCGAGGCCCATGTCGACGGAGTCCCGGTGCTGCCGGGCTCGATGCTCTACCTCGGCTGCGGCCGCACCGAACTCCCGCTGCGCGCGGAGTCGGACGCGGGTCTGATGCTCCTGGGCGGCGAGCCGTTCGAGGAGGAGCTGATCATGTGGTGGAACTTCATCGGCCGCACCCAGGAGGACATCGCGCAGGCCCGTACCGACTGGATGGCGGGCTCTCGCTTCGGTGAGGTGAAGGGGTACGACGGTGCCCCACTACGGGCGCCCGAACTGCCACCGGTGCCGCTCAGGCCGCGGGGCAGGGTGCGCTGACCTGGACCTCTCCAGGGACCCGGTGGCCCGGCGCGCCTACGACGTGCCGACCTCGTGGTGGCCGGCGGGGAAGCGGCGGACGGGGGCTTCCTGTCCCGGCCGCGCACCTTGGGCGCAGCGCGCCGCACATGGACCAAGGGCCCGACCACGGTTCGTGAGGATGAAGGACCGGTGGAAGCCGCCGCCGGGCATGAGGTGGGGTGCCCGGCCCGCCATCGCCGGTGCCTTCCTGCAGGTGCCGCCGCCTTGCCCTGTCGGGACCAGGGGCGCGTGATGCAGCAGGGCCGAACGCTTGGCACCGTTTCAGCCATCAATTTCCCTGGGCGGGGCCGAGGCTTCGCTCCCGGCGTGCCCGGCCACCTTCATGGATCCGGCCAAACGCGCGTACCCGCCAAGCGCGACCGTCGATTCGGCGGGCCAGGACACGCGTGACCACGGGGAACCGGGCTGGGTGAAATCGCGCCACCAGGGAGCTGCGACTTTTACCTCACCGATTTATGGTTCGCCGTGTCTTTCCGCCACACCGACCGGAGGGACACGACGGGGACATGGGGGAAACAGTGATCCGCTTCTCGGCGACCGCCGACGACATCGCCAGGGTGCGCTTCTCGCTCTCTGCGCTGGGGGAGACCGTCTGCAGCATCCGCATGCTGGCCTCACCGGAACGAAGGAAACGGCACCAGCCATGGGCCGACGACGTCCGCGCAAGGCTGAGGACCGTCGATCTGCTGCCTCTACGCGCGGTGATTCCGCCCACCGGATACGTTCCGGACTTCCTCACCCCGCCGCCGGACGGCTCCCGGTGCCGGAGCATCACCGAAGAGCTGGAGATGGTGCGCTCGACGCCGAGCGAGCACTTCGTCGCCGAGGTGTCCTGGATGGCCGCCGACCCGGGCACGCCCGCGGCCTGGCGGCAGGAGGCGGCGCCCTTGCACCGGCAGATGCTGGCCCGGCCGGGGCAGGCCATCGCCCGGATCACCGAACAGCTCCACACCTACTGGAGCCTCGCGCTGGAGCCGCACTGGCGGCGGCTGCATTCCGGGCTGCAGTCGGACATCCGCTCCCGTATGCAGGTGGTCGAGAGTTCCGGGGCGGCCCCCGTGTTCTCCTCCCTCCACCCGCGCATCGCCTGGAGTGACCAGAAACTCACCGTGCGCAGCGCCTACGACTACCAGGAGAGCCTGGGCGGCCAGGGCATCGTGCTGGTACCGAGCGTGTTCTGCTGGCCGGAGGTGCTCAGCATGGTGCCGCCGCAGCAGTCGATGATCGTGTACCCGAGGCCGGGCGTCGCGGAGCTGTGGAGTCGCCAGACCCCGGACCAGCCGAGCCCGCTGGCGGCGCTTCTCGGCGGCGTCCGCGCCGCGGTGCTCGAGGCTCTGCTGGTGCCGGCCTCCACCGGCGACCTCGCCGCGGCGATCGATGTCACTCCCGGCGCGATCAGCCAGCACATCGCCGTGCTGCGCGACTGCGACCTGGTGATGAGCAGGCGCCACGGCCGCCGCGTCATCCACTCGCTCACCGAGACGGGCGAGGCGCTCCTACGGGGCGCCGTGGCTCCCTGGGGCGGACGCCGCGCGGTCTGACCGGCGCTCGGCGCGACCTGCCCGACACAGCGCCGAGGGGCGTGCCCCGTGCCGGTTTTAGCGTGGGCTAAAAGCGTTGGGGCGCCTTTCACGTGTGTGTTTGGCTGACGGTGCGACGTTGACAGAACACGCACTCGATGCCCCTGGCCGTCCGTAGACGGGGGACGGACGGCCAGGGGCCCGGCCGGCGGGCACGCGACCGCCGGGAACGTGCCTCCCCCACGACTGCCACGCCTTCATCCACGTCACCCGCCCGGACCGATGCGAAGGGAACATCCTGATGCCCGCAACCATGTCGGAGGACAAGCGCGTCTACGGCGTCTTCGTGGCCGGCGACGGCTCTCTCGGCCTGTCCCTGCCGGAGTTCGTCCCCCGGGACGACGTCGAGCGGCCCGATCTGCTGTGAGCGTACCGATGGAGTCCAGGCGTCAGCCGGCACCGCACGGCACCCACGGGCCCCCGGTCGTGCCGGCGCACCCGGCGGCGGACCGAGCGGCGCGCGCGGCTGGGTGCGAACGAGCGGGCGCGGCTGGGTGCGAACGAGCGGGCGCGGCTGGGTGCGAACGAGCGGGCGCGGCTGGGTGCGAACGAGCGGGCGCTGGGGGCGAGGCGCGCGCACCGCTGGAGAACCTCGACGGGCAGATTGCCACGATCGTGCTGCGGCGGGCCGAACTCGCCTGGCACTACCAGGCATTGCGGCGCACGGCCTGGCCGCCGCAGCCGGAGCCGGCATGGGAGAGCCAGGTGCCGCGCCGGTACGCCGCACTGCTCGGCACCAAGGACGTCGACATCGGTCGGGCCGTGCCGGCGTTGTCCCAGGCGGCCCGGGGCGTGGGGAGGAATGACAGGAACGGAGGGACGACAGGGAAAGAGAAGCCGTCCGTACGGACAACGGAAAGCGCCCGCGGAGACCCGCCGCGATGAGCGGCTGAAGTCTCCTGACGGGCGCCCGTGCCGCGGTGTGCCGCAGTGGTCAGAACCCCATGAATTGGGGGCGCTCGGCCAGCTTGTGGAAATGATCGGCCGGATTGTCGATCAGCTTTCTCCGGTCCAGATCGATGAGACCGGCGACGCTGGACAGCTCAGCCACGAGTACGCCGTCGGTCCGGAGAATTTGCTGCTCGACATGGAAAATCTTTCCGTCACCCCACACCCACTTGCAGGTAACGTCGACTTCATCACCGCCGCGCAGTTCGCGATGGAACCGCATCGTGTTCTCCAGCACGGCCGGGCCAATTCGGGTGGAGATCAACTTGTCCTGTGAAATACCCGCGGCGCGCAGGCTCTCCCAGCGTGCGTGCTCGCAATACTGCAGGTAGACGGCCTGGTTCAGGTGCCCCTGCGTGTCGAGCTCGTACCCGCGTACGACGATTCGTACCTGAAACGGCTCTGTCATACTCGACGGCCCTCCCTTGTTGACTTCTCCCATTTCATACCCCACTCGCGATCTCTGGGCAACCCTGCCCCGGTGATCGGGCACGCTGTCGAAATCGCCCGGATGAATGAAGTATTCCGCTCATGAGAATCGTCAGCCCCCGGTGCAACTTTTGTTGCGTGACCCGGATCACAGGGATTTTTTGGTTGACTCCGAGGGGTGCGGCAGTGATAGCTTCGGTATCGCACCTCACTGAGAGTTAATTCATGGATTTATTAATCCTCTCGAATAGCCGCCGTGGCGCCTAATGGAAAGCGATTCTGATGGCGGACTTAATCGGCATCCTGACAGGGGTGTCCCGTCAATTTCCCGACGAGTCGGCGATCTCCCACAACGGGCATGAACTGAGTTACGCGGAGCTGCTGCGCCGGGTGCGTAGGACAGCGGCGCGGCTCGGCCCGTCGCCCGGGGTCGTCGGAGTGCTGACCGACCGGTCGCCGGCGACCGTCACGGCCCTGCTGGCCGTGCTCGCCGCCGGCGGCACCTACTGCCCCGTCGACCCGGCGTTCCCCGCTGCCCGGCAGCGGGCCCTGCTGGAGGCCGCCGGGTGCACGACCGTGATCGCGGCCCGGCCCGGGGCCACGGTGCCCGAGGGAACCGAGGGCGTCCGGCGCGTTCTGGCCGCCGACCCGGGCCCGGGGTCCGACGACGGTCCCCCCGCCGACACCGAACCGGCGGATTCCGAGCGGCCGGCGTACACGCTCTTCACCTCCGGCTCCACCGGCGCGCCCAAGCCGGTCCTCACCCCGCGGCGCGCCATCGACTCCGCGGTCGCCTCGCTGCGCGGCCTCTTCGGCCTCGCGCCCACCGACCGCGTCCTTCAGTTCGCGTCACTCAACTGGGACACCTGCTTCGAGGAGATCCTCCCCGCCCTCACCGCCGGCGCGACGCTGGTCTTCCACGACGAGGCCTACACCGGCTCCCTTTCCCGGCTGCTCAAGGCGGTCGCCGCCGAGCGCGTCACCCTGCTGGACCTGCCCACCGCCTTCTGGCACGAACTCGTGCTGCACCTCGCGGAGGAGGGGACGGCACTGCCCGGCTCCGTCCGGACCGTCGTCATCGGCGGGGAGGCCGCCAGTCCGGCCCGCCTCGCGGACTGGCGTGCCCTGGGCACCGGGCACATCCGGCTGATCAACACCTACGGCTGCACCGAGACCACCCTCATCACCCACGCCGTCGACCTGCACGGCCCCCTGGCGCCGGGCGACGGCGCCTGGTGGGGCGAGAGCGGCCGGGTGCCCATCGGCGCCCCGCTGCCGCATGTGCGCGACGGCATCGGCGACGACGGCGAACTCCTCATCTCGGGGCCCTCGGTGGCCCTCGGCTACCGGAACCTGCCGGAGGTCACCGCCGAGCGCTTCGTCACCCGCGACGGCCCGGACGGGCCCGAGCGCTGGTTCCGCACGGGCGACCGCGTCGGCCGACGGCCCGACGGCCTGCTCGTCCACGAGGGGCGGCTCGACGCCGAGATCAAGGTACGCGGTATCCGGGTGGACCCCGGAGAGGTCGAGGCGCACCTGACCGCCCACCCGTCGGTCGGCGCCGCGGCCGTCGTGGGTACGCAGACCGCGGGCCGCACCACCATGGCCGCCTATCTCGTCGCCCAGCACGACAGCGCGGCCGGCACCCTCGCCCGGGACGTCCTCGCGTATCTGCGCGAGACCGTGCCCGGCCATCTCGTCCCGCACCGGGTCACCGTCGTTCCCGAACTCGCCTACACCGCCAGCGGCAAGGTCGACCGCGCCACGACCCACCGCCGGCACGCCCCCGCGGCCACGCCGCCGCACTCCGGGGACTGAACCACGCACGGCACCGTACGCCGGCCGGGGCGGCCGCCCCCGTGCGACGCACGGCTCGGCGCCGGCCCGCATCACGGCATCAACGGCACTTACGCATCAACGGCATTCACAGAAGAGGACAGTTGATGAGCGCTGACGACATAGTCGAGATCTTCCAACGCGTGCTGGAGACGGACAGTGTCTCCGCGGACTCCGACTTCTTCCTGCTGGGCGGGGACTCCCTGCTCGGGACGCGCGTCCTGAGCGCCGTCGCCCGGGCGCACGGCGTGGAGCTGTCGTTCGAGGACCTCCTCGACGCGCCCACTCCGGGCGCGCTGGCCAAGAAGATCGCGGGCGCGGCCCGATGAGGGCCCTCGTCGTCGGCGCGGGCCTGGCCGGCCTCACCGCGGCCACGGATCTCGCCGCACGCGGTGTCGACGTCCGGGTGCTGGAGGCGCGCGACCGCGTGGGTGGTCGGATGCACGGCATCGAGGTGGCGGAGGGCAACTGGGCCGACGCGGGCGCCGCCTACCTGGGTGAGCGGCACACGGAACTGCTGGCGCTGATGGCCGAGACGGACCTGAAGGCCGTGCCGACCACCATGGACGGCGCCAGCCGGTTCGCCCTCACCACCGGCGATACGCGCACCCCGGACGCGCAGAGCGTGCCGGGCCGCTTCCCACCGCTGAGCGGGGTCGCGCTGGGCGAGTTGTTCGACCTGCTCGACGAGGTGACGCGGGCGGTGCGCGTCGACGCACCCTGGCTGACCCCGGACGCGGAGCGACTGGACACGACCACGGCCGCAGAGTGGGCCGAGGACAACCTCCGCCACCCCGACGCCCGGCTGTTCTTCCCGCTGTTCCTCGGCGAGATGATGGCGGCCGCCCCCGCCGACGTCTCCGTCCTGCACATGGCGTTCTATCTGCGCTCCGGAGGCGGCCTGCGCTACCTCAACGCCTTCGCCGGAGGCGCCCAGGAGTCGCGGATCGACGGCGGCGCCCACCGGTTGTGCGAGGCGCTGGCCGCCCGGCTCGGCGACCGGGTCCGGCTCGCCGAACCGGTGCTGGGGGTGGAGCAGGACGACGACGGCTTCACGGTACGCTCCGCGAGCGACGCGCACCGCGCCGATGTGGTGATCATCGCCGTACCGCCGGTCCTCGCCGACCGGATCGACTTCCGGCCGGGCCTGCCCGCGCCGCGCTCCAGCGACCGCACGGCACCCGGCTGCGCGGTGAAGGTCCACCTCGTCCACCCCTCGCCCCTGTGGCGGGACATGGGCCTGTCCGGGTGGTCGGTCAGCTCGGACGGACCGCTGCTGTCCACGGTCGACGACTCGCCCGCCGGCGGCGTCGGCGTCCTCACCGGCTTCGTCACCGGTGAGGAGGCCAAGCGGTACGCGGCGCTGCCCCTGGCCGAGCAGCGCGCCGCCGCCGTCGCCCAGGCCGCCCGCCTCTTCCCCGGGCTGCCCGAGCCCATCGGCTTCCACGTCACCAACTGGCTGGACGAGCCCTACAGCCGTGGTTGCTACGCCGCCCTGTTCGGTCCCGGCGACTGGATCGCCCAGGGGCCCCGTCTGACCCGCCCGCACGGTCGCGTCCACTGGGCCGGCACGGAGACGAGCACCGAGTTCTTCGGGCTCATGGAAGGCGCCATCCGCTCCGGCCACCGGGCTGCCGCCGAGGCCGCCGCCGACCACCCAACCTCAGGGAGTGCACTGTGACCGACCTCAGCCCCGTCGCCCCCCTGTCCATACGACAGCAGTTCATGACCGACCCCACCCTGGGCGCCGGCAACTTCCTCCAGAAGGCCCTCGAGGCCAACCCCCACCACACCGTCCCCTTCGCCTACAGCCATTCCACGGACCATCGGGGCCAGGTCGTCCTGCGCGGCCACAGCCTCACCGACCTCGCCGCCCTGCGCGACCGGTACGCCCGCTGGTACTGGGCCAACGGCGTCAAGCCGGGCGATCCCGTGGCGGTGTTCGTCGCCGAGGGCCTCGAACCGCTGCTTCACTACCTGGCGTTGACCGCCCTCGGCGCGATCCCGGCAATGATCAACGACGCCATGCCGGAGCGCACCGCCATCCGCTACATGGACCACGTCGGCACGGTCGGCCTGGTCGCCGACGACCCCACCCGGCTGGTCTCGGCCTACCGCGCCGACGGCAACCGGCGCCGGCCGCGCTTCATCGTGCCGGCCGCCGAGATCCGCGCCTACGATCCGCAGGACGGCGCGCTGCCGGACGTGTACCCGTACCAGCACGCCGCGGACGAGGTGGTCGCGCTGATCCACTCCTCCGGCACGACCGGCACCCCGAAGTCGACGATGCTCGCCCACCGGCAGTTCTGGGAGGGCAAGGAGCCGCGCATGGAGCGGTTCCCGGCCGGGCCCCAGGACCGGCTGATGTCCCTCATGCCCCACACCCACGCCGGCGGGCTCAGCTACTTCCTGACCGCCACGCTTCTCGGGCTGCCCACCGTCGTCATGGGCGACTGGCGAAGGGCGGTCGTGGAACCGGTCATGGAGGCCTTCCAGCCGACCATGGTCGCCTCGTTCCCGCGCACCTTCGTCGAGTTGGCGACGGGTGAGCTGCCGGTGAAGGGCGCGGCCAAGGTGCACAGCTGGTTCAACACCGGCGACGGTGCCCACTACGGCCACATCAGGCGGCTGGTGCAGCTCGGGGAGCGCCCCGCGGGCCTGATCAAGCCGTGGCTGCTGCCCCGCGACCACAGCTCCGAAGAGCCCCTGCCCGGCTCGCAGTTCATCGACGGACTGGGCTCGTCCGAGATGGGCATGGCCCTGTTCGGGCAGGTCACCACGCCGGAGTCGGAGCGCAACGACCGCTGCGTCGGCAAGCCCACCGAGGTCGTCACCGCGGCCGCGGTCCTGGACACCGAGGGACACGAGGTGCCCGTCGGCACGGTCGGCCTGCTGGCCGTCAAGACCCCCTCGCTCACCCCCGGTTACTGGAACGACCCCGCACTGACCCGCAGCTTCCAGCTCGACGGCTACTGGCTGACCGGCGATGTCGCCCGCAAGGACGAGGACGGCAACTTCTACCACCTCGACCGGACCGTGGATGTCATCGACACCGAGGAGGGCCCGGTCTACAGCCTGCCCATCGAGGAGGTGCTGCTCGCCGACTGCGGCGACGTGATCCAGGACTGCGCCGTCGTCGGAGTGCCCGCGGCGGACGGCCTGGGACACCGCCCGATCGCCGTGGTGCGGCTCCAGCCGGGGGTGGCGGAGCCCTCCGCCGACGAACTGCGCGAGCAGGCCGGAAAGCAGCTCGCCGCGGCCGGACTGCCGCCGCTCGCCGCCGTGATCATCGCGCGCGACCTCGCCGACTTCCCCACCGGGGTCACCGGCAAGGCCCTCAAGCGTGAGCTGCGAACCCGCTGGGCCACCTTCCTCACCGGCCCGGGCAGCGCGGTGGCCCAAGGCTGAGGTCCCCGTCCCCGGTCCGGCCCCGATCCGTCCCAAGACGTCACATCGAGCGAAGGATGAACTTCCGCATGCTGGAGAGCGATGGAACGACCCTGTGCGTGATCGGGGCCGGGCCGCGAGGCCTGTCCGTCGTGGAGCGCGTCTGCGCCAACGCCGCGGCCACCGGACAGCGGGCGGTGGTGCACTTCGTCGATCCGTATCTGCGTCTGGGCAGCCGCGTCTGGCGGGTGAGCCAGCCCTCGGTGCTGCTGATGAACACCGTCGCCTCACAGGTGACGATGTTCACCGACGAGAGCGTGACCTGCGAGGGCCCCATCTCCCGGGGCCCGAGCCTGTACGAGTGGGCGAAGCTGCTCGAGCGGCTGGAGCCGTTCGTGCCCTACCCGCCGCACGTGTACGAGGAGGCCAGACGCCTCGGCCCGGACTCCTACCCGACCCGGGCCCTGTACGGGCGCTATCTCGGCTGGGTGTTCGACCGGCTGGTGCGCACGGTCCCCGAGCACATCGCGATCGAACCGCACGGCGCGCGTGCCCTCACGATCCGCGACGAGCCCGGCGGAACGCAGACCGTCGCGCTGGACAACGGCACCCGGCTGACCGGCCTGGACGCCGTCGTTTTGGCCCTGGGCCACGTCGACATGCCGCTGACCGAGCAGGAGCGGGAACTGGACGCCTTCGCCGCGGAGCACGGCCTCGGCTACATCCCGCCCGGCAATCCGGCCGAGGCCGCGCTGGACGGGATCGCCCCGGGGGAGCGGGTCGCCCTGCGGGGTATGGGGCTGAACTTCTTCGACCACATGGCCCTCCTCACCACCGGGCGCGGCGGCTCCTTCGTCCGCGAGCACGGCACGCTGCGCTACCAGCGCTCCGGCGGCGAGCCCGTACTGGTCGCCGGCTCCCGGCGGGGTGTGCCGTACCACGCCCGTGGCGAGAACCAGAAGGGAGCCACCGGGAGGCACCATCCGCTGTTCCTGACCGAGCAGGTCATCGGCCGGCTGCGGGCGCGGCGCGGTGCGGGCGAGCCGGTCGGGTTCAGCCGGGATGTGTGGCCGTTGGTCGACCTGGAGGTCCGGGCCGTCTATTACCACGCGCTGATCGCACAGACGCGTGGCCGGTACGACGCGGACGTCTTCCTCGGTGAGTACGGTGCGGCCGTAGGCACCGACACGGGCGGCGGCGGGGCCGGGCCGGCGAAGGCCGAGCGGCTGCTGCTGCGGCGGTTCGGCGTCGCCGACGCCCAGCGCTGGGACTGGGACCGCATCGCCCGTCCCTACGGTGACCGGGAGTTCGCGGACGTGTCCGAGTTCCGCGACTGGCTCCTCGGCTACCTGCGCCGGGATGTCGAGGAGGCGCGCCAGGGCAATGTCCGGGGTCCCCTGAAGGCCGCCCTGGACGTGATGCGCGACCTGCGCAACGAGGTGCGGCTCGTCGTCGACCACTCCGGCATCACCGGCGACTCCTACCGCGACGACATGGAGTCCTGGTACACGCCGCTGAACGCGTACGTCTCCATCGGGCCGCCGCTCGGCCGCATCGAGGAGATGGCCGCGCTCATCGAGGCCGGCGTCCTGCACGTCGTCGGCCCCGGCATGACGGTGAGCACCTCACCCGAGGGCAAGGCGTTCCTCGTGCGCTCGCCCCGTGTTCCCGGCTCCGAGCAGGAGGTGTCGACGCTCATCGAGGCACGCCTGCCGCAGGTCGACGTGCGCACGACGAGGGATCCGCTGCTGCGGGACCTCATGGCGCAGGGCGCCGCGCGTGCCTACACGATCCCCGGCCCCGCGCGGCGGAGCCACCGCACCGGCGGGCTGACGGTCACGCAGAAGCCGTACCGACTGGTGGAGGCATCGGGGGCGGTACACCCGCGCCGCTTCGCGTTCGGCGTCCCCACCGAGTCCATCCACTGGGCCACCGCGGCCGGCATCAGACCCGGCTCCGACTCGGTCATCCTCGGCGACGCCGACGCCATCGCCCGGGCCTGCCTGGCAGCGGACGCAGGGCCCCAGCGGATCGCCGAGCCCCTCGCCACCGTCGAAGGAGACTGACGATGGACCCAGCCCACCGCACCGACTCCCGGCACGCTCTCGAAGAGCGCCCCGCGTACGAGGAGACCCCCCGGCACACGGCCGGCCCCCGACCGGAAGAACACCCGCCCGGCGAAGACGCACCCGGTCCCGACGCCGGTGTGCTGTCCCCGGTCTGGGCGGGCTGCGGGGAGGCGTTGTCGGACGAGGCGTGGGTCGCGGCCATGCTCGAGGTGGAGGTGGCGCTCGCGCGGGCTCAGGCCCGGCTCGGGGTGGTGCCCGAGTGGGCCGTGGTTCCGATCGAGGCCGCCGTACGGTCCCGGCCCGTCGATGTCGTCCGGCTCGCCCGCCGTGCCCGGGGCTCGGCCAATCCGGTCGTCGAACTCGTCCGGACCCTCATGGACGCCGTCGCCCAACGGGACCCGGGGGCCGCCGAGTTCGTGCACCGGGGCGGCACCAGCCAGGACATCCTGGACTCCGCCGCCATGCTGCTCGCCGCCCGGGCCCTGACCCGGATCGACGCCGACCTGGGCCGGACGGCCGACGCGCTGGCGCGGCTGGCCGCCGAGCATGCCGCCACGCCCCTGGCCGGCCGTACGCTCACCCAGCACGCCGTCCCGGTCACCTTCGGGCTCAAGGCCGCAGGCTGGCTCACCCTGGTACTGGACGCGAGTGACCGGGTCCGCCAGGTGCGCGCCGCGCTGCCCGCCCAACTCGGCGGCGCAGCCGGGACACTCGCCGCCTACTCGGAGTACGCGCGCCTGGCCGACGTCGACCCGGCAGGTCACGCGGCCGCACTGACCACAGCGTTCGCCGCGGAGCTGGGCCTGCGCGCACCGGAGGCGCCCTGGCACACCGCCCGTACTCCGCTCGCCGACCTGGGGTGGGCCGTGGTCGCCGTCACCGGCGGCCTGGGCAAGTTCGCCACCGATGTCCTGGGGATGACCCGCACCGAGGTGGACGAGGCAGCGGAACCGGGACCCGAAGGCAGCGGCGCGTCCTCCGCGATGCCGCAGAAGCGCAACCCCGTACTCGCCACGATGATCGTGTCCGCGGCCCGGCAGGCACCCGCTCACGCCCTCGTTCTCGGGCAGAGCCTGCTCGCCGAGGACGAACGCTCCCCGGGCGGCTGGCAGTCGGAGTGGCAGCCCCTGCGTGAGGCGCTGCGGCTGGCCACGGGCGCCGCCCGCACGGCGGCCGAACTCGCCGAGGGGCTCACCGTCTTTCCCGACCGCATGCTCCGCAACCTGCACCTGACCGGCGGCGCCGTCGTCTCCGAGCGGCTGAACGCCGTCCTCGCGCCACTGCTCGGCAAGGCCGCCGCGAAACGGCTGCTGGCCGACGTCGCGCGCGAAGCCGTCGCCACCCGCCGCTCCTTCGAGGAGGTACTGGCGGCGGCGCCCGACCTGCCCGCCGAACTCCGCGACGGCACCAAGCTGTCCGACCTGCTCGACCCCGCCAACTACCTGGGGGCGGCCGAGGAACTGGTGGAGCGCGTGCTCCACCGCCACCGAGCCCGGTCCACGTCGAACGCTGAGGATTGAGATGGAAGCCCTGACGGAAACGGCGCCGGGCATACTGGCGGCCCAGCAGCCGTACGAGTACGAGCGCACGATCCCCGTGGAGCCCGACTGGCGGCGCCTGCCGGGCTGGCGCGACATCACCCCGGAGCAGTGGCGCGACGCCCAGTGGCAGCGTGCCCACTGTGTGAAGACTCCCCGGCAACTGCGGGCCGTGATGGGCTCGTTACTCCAGGACCGCTTCTACGAGGACCTGGAGGAGGACCGCAGGCGCTTCGCGACGATGTCCATGCTGCTCACGCCGCAGATGCTCAACACCATGGCGCCGTACGCACCGGCCGAACCGGTGGCGTTCACCGAGACCCTCCTCGCCGACCCGGTCCGCCGCTACATGCTGCCGGTGGCGAGCGACCGCGACCCGGAGTGGCCCAGTCACCCCTACGCCGAGCGGGACTCGCTGCACGAGGCCGAGATGTGGGTGGTGGAGGGCCTGACCCACCGCTATCCGACCAAGGTCCTCGCCGAGCTGGTCTCCACCTGCCCCCAGTACTGCGGCCACTGCACCCGCATGGACCTGGTGGGCGGCTCCACCCCGCAGGTGGAAAAGCTCAAGCTCACCCTGAAGCCGGTCGACCGGCAGGACCAGATGATCGACTACCTCAAGCGCACGCCGGGGGTGCGCGACGTCGTCGTCTCGGGTGGAGACGTTGCCAACGTCCCCTGGCCGCGCCTGGAGTCCTTCCTGATGCGGCTGCTGGACCTGGAGAGCGTCCGGGACATCCGGCTGGCCACGAAGGCCCTGGCCGGCCTGCCCCAGCACTGGCTTCAGCGGCAGGTGCTCGAGGGCCTGGAGCGGGTCGCCCGCACGGCCGCCCGGCGGTCGGTCAACCTCGCCCTGCACACCCACGTCAACCATGTCCAGTCGGTCACCCCGCTGGTGGCCGAGGCGGCGCGGGCGGCCCTGGACGTCGGCGTCCGGGACATTCGCAACCAGGGCGTACTGATGCGCGGCGTCAACACCACTCCCAGGGCGCTGCTCGACCTGTGCATGGTGCTGCAGGGCGAAGCGCACATCCTGCCGTACTACTTCTACATGTGCGACATGATCCCCAACGCCGAGCACTGGCGGGTCGCGGTCTGGGAGGCGCAGGAGCTGCAGCACCGGATCATGGGCTACCTGCCGGGCTACGCCACCCCGCGGATCGTCTGCGACGTGCCGTACGTCGGCAAGCGCTGGGTACACCAACTCGCCGACTACGACCGGGAGATGGGTATCTCGTACTGGACCAAGAACTACCGCACCGGGATCGAGCTGGACGACCCGGACGCGCTCACACGCCGCTACCCGTTCTACGACCCGATCTCCACCCTGCCCGAAGCGGGCCGGCGCCGGTGGCGCGAGAACGCAGACACGAAGGAAGGCTGACGATGACCATCCAGGAGAACATCCGGGACCTCAACCGCCGCGCGGTGCTGCGCAGCGCCGAGATCGTCGCGGAGGTCCGGGACGACCAGTGGGACGCGCCCACGCCCTGCGCGGGCTGGACGCTGCGCCGGCTGATGGCCCATATGACGGCGCAGCATCTGGGGTTCGCCGCGGCCGCCGCGGGGGAGACCTCCGACACGTCGGTGTGGGAGGAGATGCCGCTGGAGGACCCGGGGCGCGCCTACGCCGACGCCGTCGGCAGGGTCCTGGACGCGTTCGCCGCCGACGGCGTGCTGGAGCGGGACTTCTGGCTGCCGGAGATCCACCCGAAGATGCGGTTTGCCGCTGCCCGCGCCATCAGCTTCCACTTCCTCGACTATGTGGTGCACGGCTGGGACGTGGCGGCGTCCCTCGGGATCCCGGCGGCGTACGACGCGGACCTCGTCGACGCCGCGGCCGAGGTGGCCCGCACGGAGGTGCCCGAGGGGCCCGCGCGGGAGCGCCCCGGCGCGGCGTTCCGGCCGCCGCTCGCCCTGACCGGGCGGGAGAGCGCCGAGGACCGTCTGCTCGCGGTCCTCGGCCGTGACCCGGAGTGGTCGCCGAAGTGACGTGCTCAGCCCGTTTGCCGGACCGGCCTGCCCAGCATGTGGCTCTGGCCCCGGAACTCCGCGATGACCGTCCCGTCCGACCGGCGCACGGTGACGTCGTACACACCGCTGCGGCCGAACCGGCTCCGCTCGACCGCCTCGGCGATCAGCTCGTCGCCGGGCTCGGCCGGGCGCAGGAAGGTGACCTGAGCGCCCTGCGCGACGGTCGCCGGTCCGTGGGTGTTGCAGGCGAAGGCGAAGGCCGCGTCGGCCAGCAGGAACAGAAAGCCCCCGTGGGCCGTCCCGTGGCCGTTGACCATCGTCTCGGCGACCCGCATCCACACGGTCGCCCGGCCCGGACCGGCGTCCTTCAGGGCGATGCCCAGCATCGCGCACGTCCGGTCCGTGGCGTACAGGTCCTCCGCCCGCTGCCGCGCGGCGAGTTCCGCGTCGTCCGCCCCGGCCGCTTCCATCCCGTCCGCTTCCGTCCCCGTCATCGAAATCCCCTTATCCGCTGGCTTCGAGGAGCAGCATGACATCGTCCGCACCATGGCTGCAGGAATTGAGCGAAATCCCGCCGTCCGAGCGCAGGGCGCTGCTCGAGTCGCTCGTCGTGGCGGAGTTCAAGCGTGAACTCATGATGGACGAGGCGGACGTACTGCCCCATGACCAGAGCTATTTCGAGCTCGGTCTGACCTCGCTGGGCGCCACGGACGTCAGGCAGCGCCTGGAAAAGGAAATCGGCCGCCCGCTCGACTCCGCTCATCTCTTCAACCACCCGACGGTGGGGCACCTGGTCGACTTTCTGGTCGCCGAGGTCATCCCCGAGTTCTTCCCCTCGGCCACGGCCGCCGAGCCGGCCCCCCAGGCAGCCGCCGAGCAGGCGGGGCCGTCCACGAAGGACCTGGTCGACGACATGCTCAAGGAGCTGTACCGGTGACCGACACCCGCACTGACACCCTGGTCAAAGAGCTGCTTCTGGAGAAGTACGAGCCCATCGCCGTCGTCGGCATGGGCATCCGTTTCCCGGGCGACAACGAAACCCTCGACCATTTCTCCGAGTTCCTCCGCGACGGGCGCTCGGGGACCGGACCCGTGCCACCCGACCGATGGGATCTTGCAGCCCTCCAGGCCGCTGAGGAATCGGCCGGAAAACGACCTCTCGCGGTCGGTGGGGGATTCGTCTCCGGATTCGACGAATTCGACCCGAAGTTCTTCAATATTTCCCCCAAGGAAGCCGAGTTCATCGATCCGCAGCACCGCTGGGCGCTGGAATCGGCATGGCGTGCGCTGGAGTCCGCGCACATCGACCCCGACACACTGCGCGGTGGCAACGGCGGGGTGTATCTGGGTGTCGGCCAGATGGACTTCGCGATCGAAGTCGAGGCGCTGGACACCGCGGATCTCGACCCGCACGTCGCCGCCGGCACGGCGCACAGCGCCGCGGCCGGACGCCTGTCGTACTTCCTGGGGTGGCGCGGCCCCTGCATGAGCGTCGACACGGCCTGCTCGTCGTCGCTGGTGGCCCTGCACCTGGCGGTGCAGGGGCTGCGCCGCCGCGAGTGCGACATCGCCCTGGCCGGCGGTGTGAACGTCAACCACCATCCGCGCAACCACGTCGTCTACTCGCGCGCCAACATGCTGTCGCCCGACGGCCGGTGCAAGACCTTCGACGACTCGGCCGACGGCTACGCCCGCAGCGAGGGCTCCGGCATGCTCGTCCTCAAGCGCCTGACGGACGCGCGCCGCGACGGTGACACCATCCTGGCGCTGGTACGCGGCTCCGCCGTCCGGCAGGACGGCGAGAGCGGCGGCCTGACCGTCCCGAACGGCACGGCGCAGATCGCGCTGATGAGGGCCGCGCTGGAGAGCGCAGCGCTCGAACCGGGCGACATCCAGTACGTGGAGGCACACGGCACCGGCACCTCCCTCGGCGACCCCATCGAACTGGGCTCCATCAACAGTGTGTTCGCCGGCTCGCGGGAAGGGGGCTCCCCGCTCGTCGTCGGCTCGGTGAAGACGAACATCGGCCACATGGAGGCCGCGGCGGGCGTCGGCGGTGTCGCCAAGGTCGTGTGCCAGTTGCGGGAGGGGGCGATCTACCCGCACATCAACCTGGAGACGCCGTCCCGTCACATCCCCTGGGACCGCTACCGGGTGACCGTGCCGACCGGCACACCGCGCCCCTGGGAGGCGGACGGCCCCCGCCGGGCCCTGGTCAACTCCTTCGGCTTCGCGGGCACGATCGCGTCGGTCGTCCTGGAACAGGCGCCGCCCACGCCCGAGCGACCCACCGCACCGGCCGGCGGCCCCGACGTCTTCACCCTCTCCGCCAAGGACCGCCCCGCGCTGCGGGCGCAGGCCGAGAGCCACCGTGCGTTCCTCGCCGCCCACCCGGACCTCGCGGTCACGGACCTGTGCCACAGCGCCAACGTCGGCCGCACCCACCTCGGCGCCCGGCTCGCGGCCCCGGTCTCCTCCCGCGACGACCTGGACGCGCTGCTCGCCGGCTACCTGGAGCGCGGCGACGAGGAATCCACCGCGGACAGCGGATTCCGGGACGCGCCCGTGGCGTTCCTGTTCACCGGCCAGGGCTCGCAGTACGTCGGCATGGGGCGCGCCCTGTACGACCGCTACCCGGTCTTCCGCCGCCACCTCGACGAGTGCGACCGCCTCTTCGCCGACCGGCTCGGCCGCTCGGTCAAGGAGATCATGTTCGGTCAGGCGCCGGACAGCGCGGAGACGATCGACCAGACCCTCTACACCCAGCCCGCGCTGTTCAGCCTGGAGTACGCGACCGCCAGGCTGTGGATGTCCTGGGGCGTGCGGCCCTCGGTGCTCCTCGGCCACAGCGTCGGCGAGATCACCGCGGCCGCGCTCGCGGGCCTGTTCACGCTTCAGGACGCGGTCCGGCTGGTCGCCGCACGCGCCCGGCTGATGCAGTCCGTCCGGGCCCCCGGCGGCATGACCGCCGTGCTCGCCGCGGCGGAGGAGGTGGCGCCCCTGCTGGAGGACTACGCCGACGTCAGCTTCGGAGCGGTCAACTCCCCGCGGCAGTGCGTCGTCTCCGGCGGCAGGGACTCCCTCGCCGAGATCACCGAGAGGCTGGCGGAGCGGGGCGTGCGCACCAAGGCCCTGCCGGTCTCGCACGCCTTCCACTCCCCGCTCATGGGCGAGGTCTTCGACGCCTTCCGGGAGGCGATCGCCGACATCGCCTTCCACGAGCCGCGGCTGAGCTTCGTCTCCAACCTCACGGGCCAGGTCGCCACCCTCGACGAGGCCGGCACCCCGGACTACTGGGTACGGCACATCGCCGAACCCGTCGACTTCGCCGCCGGAATGGCCTGCGTACAGGCCCGCGGGCGGCACGTCTTCATCGAGGTCGGGCCCTCCGCCGCACTCACCGGCATGGGCCGGCAGACCGGCGACCCGTCCGCGCACCTCTGGCTGACCAGCACCGCCCGCTCCGACACCGACACGGGCGCGATCCGCACCGCCCTCGCCCGGGCCTACCAGGCGGGGCTGGACATCTCCTGGACCGGCTACCACCAGGAGCGCCGCGGCCGCCTCGTACCGCTGCCGGGCTATGTGTTCGCCAAGAAGCGCTACCGTCTGCCCGGAGCACGCCCCCGTGCGGCCCTGACCGCCCCGGGCACGGGCCCCGTGCACCACCCGCTGCTGGGCCGGGAGGTGTCCACCCCCGCCCAGCGCATGGCCGGCGAGCGCGAGTTCGTCACGCACCTGGACCCGGGCGCCCCGGCCTATCTGGCCGACCACATCGTCATGGACCAGGTCGTCTTCCCGGGCGCGGGCTATGTCGAGATCGTCCTCGCCCTGCAGGACGCGGTCCACGGCGAGACCGCCCGGCCCGTACGGGACGTACGCATTCTCGAGCCGCTGTTCCTCAAGCAGGACGAGCCGGTCGAGGTCCGCACCCGGCTGCGCCCCGAGCCCGGCCGGGACCCCGCCGACGGCCCGGCCGCGGTCGAGATCGTCAGCCGCGTCGACGGCCGGGACGGTGTCATCGAACGCGTCCACGCCACCGCGATCCTGGCCCCCGTACCCGACGGCCGGCCCGGCACCGCGCCGGACGCCGTGATCCAGCGGCTGCGCGCCGCGGCGGAGCAGCCCGGCACCCGCCAGGTACGGCACGAGGGCGAGGACCTGTACGAGCGCTACGCGGACCTGGGCCTGCCCTACGGGCCCGAGTTCCGGCGCGTCCTCGGGGTCGACCGCTACCCGGACGGCTTCGCGGTCGGCGAGCTGCGCGGCCTGGACACCCCGTCCCCCGAGCAGCTGCGGGCCTCGCTGCTGGACTGCGCGATGCAGACCCTCGGCGCGGCCGTGGACCTCGACGGCACCTATCTGCCCGTCGGCTTCGACCGCGTCGAACTCCTCAAGCGGCCCAAGGCCGACCTGCGCATCCTCATCCAGGTGACACCGGACCGGACGGCGGGCGAACTCACCGCCGACATCGCGGCCCTGGAGGGCGGCCGCCCGGTCTTCGCCGTGGAGGGGGTGCGACTGAAGCGGGTCGCCGGCGCGCCCGCCGACCCCGTCGAGCGGATGCTCCTGCGGCCCCGCTGGCTCAAGCGCTCGCTGCCCCCGGCCGCCGATGCCGCGCCGGGCCGCGAGGTCCTGGCCGTCCACCACGACCGGGCCGCGCTCTCGGCGGTGACGGAGCGGCTGGCGGAGGCGGGCGTGACCCTGCTGCACGCCCCGGACGCGGCCACCGCGGTCCGGATGCTCGACCAGCACCCCGCGGTCACCGACCTGTGCTGGTTCTGGACCCCTGAGCCCGGTGCCGGCGGCGAGCAACGGCTGCGTGCCGAGACCGAGCACAACTACCGCGACCTGCTCACCCTGACCGACGCCGCCGAACGTCTCGGCGCCGGCCGTGACCTGCGCGTGACGCTCGTGACCGAGGGGGCGCAGTGGCTGCCGGGCGACCGCACCGGCTCCCCGGAGTCGGACATCCTGGCCGCCGCGTCGCTGTGGGGCTTCGGGGCGGTACTCCTCAACGAGTACCCGGCGCTGCGCACCACCCTGCTCGACCTCTCCGGCCCGGACCCGCAGTCGCTGGTCGACGAACTGCTGGCCGGCGACGGCGTCGGCGGCGACTTCCAGATCGCGTACCGGGGCGGCATCCGCCACGTCAAGCGCCTGCTGCCCGCGGCCGCCGCGGCGGACGCGGACGGCAACTTCGAGCTGTCCGTCACCGAGTACGGGCAGTTCTCCGCGGTCCGTCCGGTGCCGGTCGAGGACCGGGAGCCGGCCGGCGACGAGGTCACCGTCCAGGTCCACGCCGCGGGCCTGAACTTCAAGGACGTCCTCAACGCCCTCGGGATGCTGCGCCAGTACGCCCTCGACAACGGACTGCCGCACGAGCCGCTGCCCCTCGGCTTCGAGGCCGCCGGCACGGTCGTCGCGGCAGGGCCCGACGCGGAGTTCCGGCCCGGCGACGAGGTCGTGATCAGCCGGATCGGCTGTATGCGGCGCCGGGTCACGGTGCCGTCCACCGTCGTGGTGCGCAAGCCCGCGAGCCTCACCTTCACCGAGGCGGCCGGGCTGCCCGCCGCGTACGTCACCGCGTACCACGCCCTGCACCACCTGGCGAAGATCAAGGCCGGGGACCGGGTGCTGATCCACGCCGCCGCGGGCGGTGTCGGACAGGCGGCCGTACAGCTCGCACGGCTCGCGGGCGCGGAGGTGTACGCCACCGCGAGCCCCCGCAAGTGGCCGCTGCTGCGCTCCCAGGGCGTGCGCCACATCATGAACTCGCGCACCCTCGACTTCGCCGACGAGATACTCGAGGCCACCGGCGGCGAGGGCGTCGACATCGTCCTCAACAGCCTCAACAAGGACTACATCCCGGCCGGTCTGCGCACTCTCGCGCACGGCGGCAGGTTCGTCGAACTCGGCAAGATCGGAATCTGGTCCGCCGCGGAGATGCGCGCCGAACGGCCCGACGTCGACTACCACAACTTCGATCTCAGCGAGCTGCCGCCGCAGGAACTCGACCTGCTGAACAAGGACATCCTGGGCACGGTGGCCGACCACGTCGAGGCCGGCCGGCTCGGCGCGCTGCCGACGGTCGGGTACGCGCTCGACGAGGTCGAAGAGGCGTTCGGGGTGCTCAGCCGGGGCGCCAACCTCGGCAAGGTCGTCATCGCCTTCCGCGACGAGCACGAGCGGCAGACCGAGCCGGCCCGCATCAGCGACGGGGAGACCTACCTGATCACCGGCGGTCTCGGCGCGCTCGGCCTCGCCACCGCCCGCAAGCTGGTGCAGCAGGGTGCCCGCCGGCTGGCGCTCGTCAGCCGCAGGCAGCTGACCGCGCTGGAACTGGCCGACTTCTCC
Source organism: Streptomyces sp. NPDC093261 (assembly GCF_044753645.1). Taxonomy (NCBI): domain Bacteria; kingdom Bacillati; phylum Actinomycetota; class Actinomycetes; order Kitasatosporales; family Streptomycetaceae; genus Streptomyces; species Streptomyces sp. NPDC093261. The sequence goes on along the minus strand of NZ_JBIVNO010000013.1, from coordinate 170,683 downwards.
GCCGAACTCGGCGACGGCGTCGAGGTCAGCGTCCACCGGGGCGACATCGCCGACTCCGCCGACGTCGAGCGGATCATCGGCGCGCTCACCGACGGGCCCGCCCCGCTCGGCGGCGTCGTGCACGCCGCGGGCGTCCTCGCCGACGCACCGCTGGCGGGCCAGACCTGGGACAGCATGGAGACCGTCCTGCGGGCCAAGGTGTACGGGACATGGCTGCTGCACCGGGCGGTCGCGTCCGTGCCCTCGGTGCGCTTCTTCGTCGGCTACTCCTCGATCGCCTCGGTCCTCGGCGCGGCCGGGCAGGCCAACTACGCGGCGGGCAACGCCTACCTGGACGTCCTCATGCAGTGGCGGTCCGCCGCCGGACTACCGGGCCTGAGTGTCAACTGGGGTCCCTGGGCGCAGATCGGCATGGCCGCCTCGCTCACCGCCCAGCAGATCAAGGGCATCGAGGAGCGGGGACTGAAGTTCGTGAAGCCCGGCACCGCGCTGCGCGCCCTGTTCACGGCGCTCGACCGCCCGCACGCCCAGACGGTCGTCGGCACGTTCGACTGGGACGCGTACAGCGCCGCCCAGCCGTTCACCAACGCGCTGTTCAAGGACCTGCTGTCGGGCGACAGGGGGAGGACGCGCGCGCCCGAGGTCGACCTGGACACCGTACTGTCCCGGCCGAAGCCGGAGCGCGAGGCCGCGCTGCGGGAGCTGCTGCGCGCCAAGGTCGCGGAGGTGCTGCGGTACGAAAGCGCGGAGGACGTCGATCCCGACACCCCGTTCGTGAGCCTCGGCCTGGACTCCCTCGCCTCGGTCGAGTTGAAGAACGCTCTGGAGGCGGTGTTCCGCATCCCGCTGCCCGCCTCCACGCTCTTCGACCACCCGGCCGTACGTCCCCTGGCCGCCTTCGTCGACGGCCGGCTCGTTCCGGACGCGCCGGAGCCGGCGGACGAGCAGGCGCCGAGCGGACCCGGCGACGTACGGGATCTGACCGAGGCCGAGGCGGACGAGGAACTGGCCGCGCTGCGCGAGAGCATGCTGTAGGGCGGTGCTGGGTAACGTGACGAGCTACATCGACTATCTGGAATCGCTGTCCAGGAAGCAGCTCATGGTGATGCTGGCCCGGCAGCACCAGGAGCAGACCCAGGGGATCGCGGTCGTCGGCATGGGCTGCCGGCTCCCCGGCGGCATCGACGAGCCCCGGTCCCTGTGGACCGCCCTGCGCGAGGGGCACGTCCTGGCGACCGAGTCCGCCGGTGTGCCGAGCGACAGTCTCGGCCGCCCGCGCTGGAACCTCGACGCGCCCGACCTGGTGCCGCTGGCCGACCGGCTGCGCCAGGGCGCGTACCTGCGCGACGTGGACCTGTTCGACGCCGCCTACTTCGGCATCCCCGAGCAGGAGGCGCTGCACATGGACCCGCAGCAGCGGCTGCTGCTGGAGGTCACCGTGCAGGCCCTCGCGGACGCGGGCGTCACCCGGGAGCGGCTGCGCCGCTCGCGCGTCGGCGTCTTCGCCGGCGCCGGGCCGGTGGAGTACCCGCACGCCTGGCTGCGCGGCGGGCTTCCGGACGGCGCGCTGTCCCCGCACATGAGCACCGGCAGTTCCCCGAGCGCCTTCTCCGGACGGATCGCCCTGGCGCTGGGGGTGGCCGGGCCGGCGATCAGCGTCGACACGGCCTCCTCGTCGATGCTCACCGCCGTGCACCTGGCCACGCAGGCCCTGCGGCGGCGGGAGTGCGACATCGCGCTGGTGGGCACCGCCAACCTGCTGCTGTCGCCGTTCAGCACGGGCATCCTCGACCGCGCCGGGATGCTGTCCCCCAGCGGCCGCAGCCGGCCCTTCACCCGCCGAGCCGACGGGCATGTGCGCGGCGAGGGATGCGGCGTCGTCGTCCTCGAGCGGTACGCGGACGCCGTCACCGCGGGCCGCCCGGCGTACGCGCTGGTGCGGGGCAGCGCGGTGCACGCGCAGGGCGACCGGCCGAGCATGTCCGTCGCCTCGGCCCGCGGGCAGAAGGCGGTGATCGAACGAGCGCTGCGTGACGCCGGGGTGTCACCCGCCGACGTGCAGTACGTCGAGGCCCAGGCGAACGGCTCCCGCCTCGGCGGTCAGATCGAGGCCGAGTCGATCGCCGAGGCCTACGAGCGGCTCTCCCCGGACGCGCCGCCGCTGTACATCGGGTCGGTCAAGGCGAACATCGGATATCTCGAGACCGCCTCCGGCGGCCCCGGGCTGATGAAGACCGCGCTCGCGCTCGACCACGCCGAACTGCCGCCGCAGCCCGGCGAGGACGACCTCGACCCGGACGTCCCCTGGCAGCGCACCGCGCTGAGGCTCGCCGCCAAACCCCTGCCCTGGCCGGCGGGGGACGTGCGGCGCGCCGGGGTGAGCGGCTTCGGCTTCTGCGGGACCAACGCGCACGTCGTCCTGGAGAGCGCCCCCGAGCGCACCACCGGGGAGCCGGCGCTCCCCGGGCCGTGGCTGCTGCTGCTGTCCGGGCACAACGAACCGGCCCTCGCCGGCACGGCCCGGCGGCTGCACCACCGGCTGCGCGAGAGCACCGACTGGAGTCCGGCCGCGGTGTGCCGCACCCTCGCCGAGGCACGGGACCATCTGGCGGTCCGCTACGCGGCGGTGGTGCACGACCGGGCCGGCCTGCTGCGGGAGCTGGCCGTGGTGGCGGAGGGGGCCCGCGCCGCCGCCCCGCCGCCCCCGGACGGATCGGAGCGCACCCTCCTGCTGGCCCGGCTCGCGCGGCGCCACATTGCCGGAGAGCCGCCCGACCTTCCGGCGCTGTGGCCCGAGGACGGCCCGCGGCCCCCGCTGCTGAGGCTGCCCGGCCCCGCGCTGACCGGCCGGCGCTTCTGGCCCGACCACCACGACTGGACCTGACCGTCGAGAAAGGGGACTGCCCGTATGACTGCCCGTACGCACTATCCGAATCTGCGGACCGCCGTGGACACCGTGGCGTTCCACGCGGCGCGGCAGCCGCAGCAGGTGGCCCTGGTGTGCGAGGGCCGGGATGTCACCTACGAGCGGCTGCACCGCGACAGCAACCGCTCGGCCCGCGCCCTCGCCGCCGCCGGGATCGGCCGCGGCTCGCGCGTCGCCTACCTCGGCAAGGAGTCGGAGCGCTACTACGAGATCTTCTTCGCCTGCGCCAAGACCGGCGCCGTCCTCGTTCCGATCAACTGGCGCCTCACCCCGGGCGAGGTCGACCACATCCTGGGCGACTCCCAGGCGGAACTGGTCTTCGTGGAGCGCGAGTACGCCGACATGGCCGAGCGGTCCCGTGCGCGGCTGCCGTCCGGGCCCGTGGTCGTAGCCCTGGACGGATGCCAGGACAGCGGCCTCGGATTCCAGGAGTGGCGGGCGGCGTACCCGGAGGACGATCTCACGGTCGAGGCAACCCCGGACGACCCGGTGGTCCAGCTCTACACCAGCGGTACGACGGGTCTGCCGAAGGGGGTCGTCCTCGCCCATCGCAGCTTCTTCGCCATCCGCGACCTGCTGGCCGAGCACGGCCTCGACTGGATCGACTGGCACCCGGGGGACGTGAGCCTCATCAGCATCCCCGGCTTCCATGTCGCCGGTATCTGGTGGGCCATGCAGGCCTTCAACGCCGGCGTGAAGAGCGTGGCCATGCGGATGTTCACGGCCCACGACGCGGTACGGCTGATCCGCGAGCTGGGCGTCACCACGACCCTCGCGGTACCCGCGATGCTCCAGATGATGCTGGCCGAACCGGGCGTCGGCCCCGAGGACTTCGACTCCCTGCGCAAGGTCACCTACGGCGGCTCCCCGATCTCCGAGTCGCTGCTGCTGCGGTGCATCGAGACCCTGCGCTGCGATCTGGCGCAGCTGTACGGGCTCACCGAGAGCGGCAACACCGCCTTGTGCCTGCCGCCTGCCGACCATGTGCCCGGCAGCCCCCGTCTGCGTGCGGCCGGCCGGCCCTATCCCGGCATCGAGGTCGCGGTGACCGGCGACGACGGCACCGTGCTGGCGGCGGGCGAGGTCGGGGAGATCCGGCTGCGCACGCCCGCGGTGATGCTGGAGTACTGGGGCCTGAAGGAGGCGACCGACGAGACCCTCGTCGACGGCTGGCTGCGCACCGGCGACGCCGGCTACCTCGACGAGGACGGCTACGTCTACGTCCACGACCGCATCAAGGACACCATCATCGTGGCCGGCGAGAACGTCTACCCGGCCGAGGTGGAGAACGCCCTGTGCGCCCATCCTTCGGTGGCCGAGGCAGCGGTGATCGGCGTACCGGACGAACGCTGGGGTGAGGCCGTGCGCGCCTTCGTCGTCCTGCGTCCCGGGACGACGGTGAAACCGCGGGAACTGAAGCTCTTCCTCCAGGATCGCATCGCGGATTTCAAGTCCCCGAGCGGATACGAATTCATCGATCGCGTCCCCCGGAATCCCAGCGGAAAAATCCTCCGACGCGAACTGCGCCGGGGTTTCTGGGAGGGCCGGGAGCGTCAGGTCAACTGATTCTACGTGGCAAGGGAATTCCGAGTGCTCTTCATGCGTCCGGGCGGGACTGAACCCCGCCCGGACGCTTTGTGACTCGCAGGTTCACTCCCTACCGGCAGCACCCCTGGTGCCGCCACTCGGCCTCGTGCCAGTAGTGGTGGGCGTCATGGCGTGCGGAGGGTGCCGCGGCCCGTACCCGGTGGGGGTGCGCGGTGCGCTCCGTGGCCGCCGCGGGACGGCGGAACGGTTCCAGCAGCTCCGGTACGGTGTGCGTCCTGCCCCCGACCATCACCTGGCGTACGGCCGCGGCGGCCGCGATGTCACGCAGCGGATCGCCCGCCACGCACACCAGATCGGCGAGGAATCCGGGGGCGACGGCGCCCAGCCGGTCGCCGAGGCCCAGACAGCGGGCGGCGTTCCCGGTCGCGGTGGTGAGCGCCTCCCAGGGCGCGAACCCGTACTTGACCAGGGCCCGGAGGTTCTGGTGGATGCTGATGCCGATGTCGTCCAGCGCCGCGTCCGTGCCCGCCACGACCAGCCCGCCGGCCCGGTGCACCCGCAGCAGCATGTCGCAGTCGCCCACCGTCCAGGCGTGGTTGAGCTCGGCATCCGGGCCCGACTCGGCGGTGTCCGCCTTCTGCCGCAGCCGCGCGTACTCCCAGTCCGGGAACAGCACCCGGGTGCGTTCGTCCTCGACCAACGACCGGTCGTCGGCCAGCAGTTCCGTTGCGAACAGCGTGGTGGTGGAGATCCACATACCGCTCGTGGCGAGCAGGTCCACGGAGTCCTGGAAGGTCCGCCCGGCGGCGAAGCTCAACGTGCGCGAGTAGCCGAGCCGGTTCCCGCCGCCGGTGTGCTCCATCCCGTCGAGGCCCGTGCGGGCCGCCGGGTAGAGGTAGTGGGAGGTGACCGGCACACCGGCCGCGTGGCCGCGCCTGACCACCTCGCGTTCGAGGCCGAGCGGTAATCTGATGTACGACTTCAGCAGGTCGTAGCGGAGCGCGAAGGCCCGCTCCAGGTCGCGGTCGAGCTGGGCGCGCGAGAAGACCGGACGCATCACACGGTGCCGCCCGCGGGTGCCCTCGAACCCCTCTCCGGAGCCGAAGTACCGCGGCCCCACGCGGGTGCCCGCCGCCAGCGCCTCCCGGTTCTCCACCATCTGGTACGCGGGATCACCCGGGGTCCGGCTGGTGGTCACGCCGTACGCCAGCCAGGCCCGCCCCTGCCGGTCACCCCACTGGGGGCCGTGCCAGTGCCAGTGGTTGTGGGTGTCGATCAGTCCGGGCAGGACCGTCAGCCCGGACGCGTCGACGACCCGGTCGCCGTGCACGGAGCCACGTCTCGCCACCTCGGTGATCCACCCGTCGTCGACGACGACGTCCATGTCGTGGCGCAGCTCGCCGCGGGTGCCGTCCCACAGCGCCCCGGCCCGTACGACGGTCCGTCCGGCGGGTGCGGGGCGGCGGGTCCAGGTCAGCCGCGTGGGCACGGTGCGCGCGCCGGAGCCGTCGAGCCCCACGGTGCGCAGACGCCCGTTGGACAGGTAGAGCAGGGTGGTGCCGCGGGCGTCGACCGACAGTGAGTCGGTGGTCTCGTTGGTCAGTTGCTCCGGCTCGCCCGAGATCCGCCCGTCGGTGTCCACCGGCACCCGCCAGGCGAGGCTCTCCATGCCCACGATCAGATGCCGGCCGTCCGGCGTCCACAACGGGCCGTCACCGCTGCGGGTGGACAGCGAACGGTCCGGCGCGACGGCCTGGTAGCGCACCTCGTGAGTACCCAGGTCGACGGTGAGGATCTGGTTGTGTCCGTTGCTGTCGCGCCGGGAGTACGGCGCGACCGCGGCCAGGGCGATCAGCCTGCCGTCCGGCGACCAGGCCGGGGGACCGGGCTGGTAGAGCTCCTCGACCACCTTGGTGACCGAGCCGTCGGCGATGGTCAGCACCCAGGTGGCTCCGCCCTCGTCCTGGTAGGCGATGCGGGTCCCGTCGGGCGACCAGCGCGGCGAGAGCTGAGCGTTCGGCAGGTCGGTGAGCCGCTCGCGGGTACCGGTGGCGAGGTCGTGGCGCCAGAGGTTCGCGGTGCCGGCGCGGTCGCTCGCGTAGACCAGGGAACGGCCGTCGGGCGACCAGTGGGGGGAGGCGTTCCAGTAGCCGTCGCTCACGATACGGCGCGGGCGCTCGCCGTCGCGCAGCACCCACAGCGCGTTGAGCGCGCGGAAGGCGATGGCGCGTCCGTCGGGCGACAGCGCCGGGTCGGCGATGCCGAGGACGTCCTGCGGCCCCTCGGAGGCGATGTCCGGGCTGCGGCGCGGGTACGGGGCCGGCCGCGCGAGGCTCACCCCGGCGCTGAACGGGATGTCCGTCCTCGCTCCGTCCAGCGTGCGGCGGCGGATGCGGCCGCCGGCGGTGTACAGAAGCTCGTCGGCGCTGAGCCAGCAGGGCGCCAGCGGGAACACGTCCTCCCCGTCGGTCAACGCCTTGTCGTCCAGCATGAGTTCGGCGCGGGGGCCGGTCACCCGCACATGGGCCAGGCGGTGGCCGTCGGGGCTGAACGACGGTGCGTAAAGGACCGCGTCCGCGGCCCCGGTCAGCAGGGTCTCGACCACGCCCGAGCGGACGTCGACGGCCTCGATCGCCTGGCCGTCGGCGACGTACGCGACGCGGAGTCCGTCGGGTGACCAGGTGGGCATGGCGACATCGCGGTCGCCCTGCGTCAGCGGGCGGGTCTCGCCGGTCCCGGTGTCCAGCACCCAGATGCGCCCGGCGTTGCCGCGGTCGGAGGCGAACGCCACCAGCCGCCCGTCCGGTGAGAACTTCGGCTCCTGGTCGTACCCCGCCCCGTCGGTGAGCCGTCGCAGCCCCGCGCCGTCGGCGCCGATCCGCCACAGGTCGTACGCCCCCTCGCGGAACGACTGGAACACCAGGCTCCGACCGTCCGGCGCCCAGTGCGGCTGTGTGGCGTCCTGCGCGTCCTCGGTGAGCCGGCGCGCCGTGCCGCCGGTCACGGGGAGCAGCCAGATCGCGTTGAGCGCGTCGAGGGCGAGGGTGCGGCCGTCGGGGGAGAGGGAGACGGCGAGATTGGCGCTTTCGCGGGCGATGACATCCGGGGCGGTCGCGCCGAGAGCGAGATCCGCGTTTCCGGCGACCGGCATCAGAACCCCGAGTCCCGCGGCACTTCCGCTGCGCAGCAGCGCGCGCCGTGAAATCCGTCCGGTCGTCTCCTTGCCCCGGTAATTCGGCTGGGAGCTGTTCGATGTCAAGGATTTCCCCCTGTCATGATTCGGCTCCGGAACTCTATCCTCTGAAGCCTCCAGCCAAGGGGCAATTCGCGGACACGGGAAGGGAGTTGGGGCCCCGGTACTCCGGGGAGGACTTCACCATTCCGCCGGGCGGCGCCGCGTTGTGGCTCGGCAGCAGCGGTACGGCACCGAAGGCCGCCGACGGCCACGACCCGCGAAACCGGCCCGCCTTCTTCCAGCGCATCAAGGTGACAGGGTAGCGACCGCGGCGGCGGTGAGGGCCGCGGTCGCGTCTCGCCGTACCAAGGGCATCTCGCGCCGCCGTTCCGGCGTGCTCACAGCACCTTGCGGTGGACCAGGGCCGTGAGCACGAGCATGCCGGGCAGGAGAGGGAGCCAGACCGTCAGCACGCGGAAGCCGATGGCGGTGGCCGTGGCCGCGTCCATCGGCGCGCCGTAGCCGACCAGGGCGAACACCAGCGCCGCGTCCACGGGACCGATCCCGCCGGGGGCGGGCACGGCCCCGGCTGCCGTGCTCGCGGCGAGGAACGCGAACACCACCTGGGCCCAGGACAGTTGGAGACCGAGCGCGGACCCGACCGAGGCGATCACGCCCGCCTGGAGCACCGGGCCGGCCGCCGACCCGCCCCACAGGGCGAGCACACGGCTGGGCCGGGTGTGCAGAATCCGAGCGTCGGTCAAGGCGGTGCGGACGAAACCGAGCACCGGGTGCCGTAGCGGACGTACCACCGCCAGAAGCACGCAGATCGCGGCGGCACCCATGCCCACAGCCCCGGCCCCCACAATCAACGTCCTTCGGCCCGGGACGAGGTGACCGAGCCTCAGCACGCCCGGGAAGAACGCCGGGAAGGCAAGGAGCACCACGGTCTTCGCGATCGGCTTGGCCAGCGAGAACAGGGCGAGCGAGGCGGTGGCCCGTGCGAGGGGGATGCCGTGGCCCTGGAGAAAGCGCAGAGTGACGGCATGGGCGCCGATGCTCGCCGGGAGTACGTGGTTCGCGGCGCCGGCGGCGAACTGCGAGGCCAGCAGCGGTCCCGCCGGAAGCCTCTCCGGCAGGGCGCCCTGGCGGACCCAGGCGGCGTTCACCCAGCCCAGGCAGGTGAAGAAGAGCGCGGCCGGCAGCCATCGGGGGTCGGCGGAGGCCAGCCGGGCGGTGCCGTCGCGCACGGCATCCCAGTCGGCCGCCGCCCATACTCCCAGCAGCAGGAGCGGGAGCAGGCTCAGTACCCGGCGGGCCAGGCGTGCGGCGGAGGGGGAACGCACGAGGGCGGCCGGCGCCCGGAGATCGGCGGGCGGGAGCAGGGACATGGCGCACGTCGTCCTTCCGCGTCACATCCGCCTGGCACACGGCGGACGGACAGGGGGCGAGGCAGGGGACGGCGGAAACCTTCCCGCTCGGTGTGACGGCACGGTGTCCGGCAGCCGAAGGGACCGCACACCGATCGCGGCCGCTGGGCGCCGGGCGCGTGGGGCGGGCGCGGGGCGGGAGGCCTACAGGGACCGATGGACGACGGCAGGGCGGCGGGCGGGCCGGCCGGCCTTGTCCCCCCGCTGCGCGGGTTCCCCGGTGACGGGCTCACGGCGCACCACGACCGCGGCGGCGTCGTCGGCGAAGGTTCCTTCGCAGAACGCGACGAGGTCGTCGCGGAGACGGTCGATCAGCCCCTCGGGGGTCTCCGTGTCCGGCCAGGCCGCGAGTCGCTCGGCGAGGGGATAGAAGCAGCCCGCCCGGTCGCGCGCCTCGGTGACACCGTCGGTGTAGAGCACCAGCGTGTCGCCGGGTTCGAAGGCGAAGGTGTCCACGCCTCCCTCCGGGGCCTGGGGCAGACCCATGCCGAGGGGAGTCGTGTACTGCCGGGGTGCCAGCACGATGACACGCGCGTCGTGCAGCCGGATCGGCGGCGGGTGTCCGCAGTTCAGGACATGGAGTACGGGCGCGTCGTCCGGGATGTCGACCAGGACGGCCGTGATGAAGGACTCCTCCGTGTCGGAGCAGTCCTTGCCCGGCTCGCATCGGCTCCAGATCACGATGGCGTCCAGCTCCCTGCTCAGCGAGCGGAGCGTCGGCTCGCGGTGGGCCGCGCTGCGGAACGCGCCCAGCACGAGGGATGCCTCCTCGATGGCGGGCAACCCCTTGCCGCGGACGTCTCCGAGGAGCAGACGGGTCCCGGTCGCGGTGCGCACGGCCGCGTACAGGTCGCCGCCGATGCGGGCCTGGTCCGTGGCGGCCCGGTAGGCACTGGCGATGCGCAGCGAGCCCATCCGGTCGGGCAGGGGGTGCAGGACGACCTGCTGTGCGGCCTCGGCCACCGACCGCACCTGTCTCAGCTCCGCGGTGTGCCGCTCCCGCAGGCGGCAGAACACCACGGTGAAGGCGCAGATCACGATGAGCGCGAGGAGCTGGCTCTCGTGGTTGGAGGTGAAGATGCTGGTGCGGATCACGGAGATCGCCACCAGCGCCGCCACGGCGAGGGCCCCGATCAGGGCCGTGAGCCGGGAGCCGCCGAAGGAGGCGGTGAGCGCCGGAGCGACCACGAGCAGCGGGCCGAGGTGGATGCTCTGGGGCGCAAGGATGTCGGCGAGCGTGATCGCCAGGATGAGCACGACCGGGACGGCTACGAGTCCCCGGTTCGGCTGGGACGACCAACCGACACCTCCGCGGGGCTGGAGGCGCATATCTCCTGCATACACCCGGGTTGCGGCCCGCGCGTACTCGGTGGGCGGTCAGCGGGGGCGCTCGGGGCGGCGGCCGGGTGGCTGGGCGGTGGCCGGCAGAGGGGGCGGCGGCTTGACGGGCCGGCTTTGGGGGGTGCCGGGGGTGAGCGTCACCGGCTCCCCGTAGTGGCTGATCGGAATGCTTTCGCCGTGTATGAGGGTGTACGTGGCCTGGGACTCGGTGATCGCCACCCGCAGGCACCGCCCGCGGAACCGGACCGCGAAGGCGAGCCGGTTCAGGTCCGCGGGCAGCCGGGGTGTGAAGGACAGGGTTTCCCTGTGGTGGCGCATTCCGCCGAAGCCGGCGACCAGCGCGATCCAGGAGCCCGCCAGCGACGCGATGTGCAGCCCGTCGCGGGAGTTCCTCTCCAGGTCGTCCAGATCCATCAGCGCCGCCTCGCCCAGGTACTCGTAGGCCAGGCGCAACTGGCCGACCTCGGCGGCGATCACGGCCTGGATGCAGGCTGACAGGGACGAGTCACGGACGGTGAGCGGATCGTAGTAGGCGAAGTTCCGGGCCTTGTGTCCCTCGTCGAAGGCGTCGCTGCGCAGATACATCGCCAGTACGAGGTCCGCCTGTTTGACCACCTGCTTCCGGTAGAGCTCGAGGTACGGAAAGTGCAGCAGCAGCGGGTAGTCCTCGGGCCGGGTGCGGGAGAAGTCCCAGACCTGGTGGCGGGTGAAGTCCGCGGCCTGCTCGTGGATGCCCAGCGCGCTGTTGTACGGCACGCTCATCGCGTCGGCCGCGTTGCGCCACGCCGTGGTCTCCTCCTCGGTCACGCCGAGCGCGGCGGCCTGGCGGGGATGACGTTCGACGGCTTCGGCGGCGGCCCGCAGATTGTCCTGGGCCATGAGGTTGGTGTAGGTGTTGTCGTCCGCGAGCGCGCTGTACTCGTCGGGTCCGGTGACACCGTCGATATGGAAGCGGCTGCCGGGGTCGTGGTAACCGAGGGAGTGCCACAACCGGGCGCTCTCCACGAGCAGTTCCACACCGGTGTCCCGCTCGAAGTCCTCGTCGCCGGTGACCGCGACATAGCGCAGGACGGCATGGGCGATGTCGGCATTGATGTGGAACGCGGCGGTACCGGCCGGCCAGTAGCCGGAGCATTCCGCGCCGTCGATGGTGCGCCAGGGGAACGCCGCGCCGTTCAGGCCGAGTTGGCGGGCGCGGGCGCGCGCCGCGGGCAGGGTGTTCTGCCGCCAGCGCAGTGCCGCGGTGACGCTGCGCGGATGGGTGAAGGTGAGCAGGGGCAGCACATAGATCTCGGTGTCCCAGAAGGAGTGCCCGTCGTATCCGGAGCCCGTCAGACCCTTGGCCGGGATGGCCCGCTGCTCGGCCCGGGCGGCCGCCTGGAGCACATGGAAGAGCGCGAAGCGGACGGCCTGCTGGATCTCCGCGTCACCGTCCACTTCCACGTCGGCATGGAGCCAGAAGTCGTCGAGGACGGCCCGCTGTTCGTCGAGGAGGCCCTGCCAGCCGGTGTTGCCCGCCTCGGCGAGGGCGGCCTCCGCCTGGTCCCGCAGGGCCGTCAGCGAACGCAGCCCGGACCAGGCGTAGGAGACCAGCTTCTCCAGCCGGAGTTTCTCGCCGGGCCTGAGTTCGGTGATGACGGTGAGCCGGGCGACGTCCTCCGAGCTCTCGCTGGTGGTCCGGGTGGCGGCCGGGCCCTGCACGACGTGGTCGGCGGCGGCCGCGATCCGCAGACCGCTCCGCTCGGTGCGGTGGATCAGCCGTAGCCGCATCCCCTCGGCATGGTGCTCCTCCGGCCGCAGCGGGGACTTCAGGGCCGCGGCGACCCGCGGGTCGGCGCTGGGCTGCGGCATGGGCTCGTTGGCGACGAGTTCGGACTGGATGACGATGCCCACCTCCTCGTCCAGCGGCTCCACCTCGTAGACGATGGCCGCGATGGCCCGATGGGTGAAGGAGACCAGACGGGTGGAGCGCAGACGGACGGCCTTGCCCACCGGTGAGACCCACTCGCACTCCCGGCGGAGCACTCCGTGGCGCAGATCCAGCACCCGTTCGTGGGAGCGGACATGCCCGTAGCGGAAGTCCGCCTGCTCGTCGTCGACCAGGAGGCGGATGAGCTTGCCGTCGGTGACGTTGATGACCGTCTGGCCGGACTCCGGGTAGCCGTATCCGGCCTCGGCGTAGGGCAAGGGATGCACCTCATGGACGCCGTTGAGGTAGCAGCCGGGCAGCCCGACCGGCTCGCCCTCCTCCAGGTTGCCGCGCCATCCGATATGTCCGTTGGACAGGGCGAAGACCGATTCGCTCTGTGCCAGGACGTCCAGGTCCAGCCCGGTCTCGCGGACGCACCAGGGCTCCGCACCGTACGACGGATGGGTGATCATGGCACCTTCCCGTCTCCGTCCCCGCCACCGTTCACGGCGCTACGGCGCCGCCGGGCGGGTCGATGTCGGGTGCTGCCCGCACAATCCCGTTCTTGCATGTTTCATACCTTCCCGCTCAGGCGTCCCTCCACCCCCTCCCGTCCCGGGAACGGCAGGACGAGTGCACTCCATGACGGCGCGGCTGCTGGGAGTGACCGGAACGGCCGCCCCGAGCGCCCCCGGACCCCGTGCTCCAGCGCGATGCCCCCTGTGCAGCGTTCTTGCCTTGGACGGGCCCGTCACCGAGCTGATCCTGCGCGCGGTCCGCTCGGCGTGCTGAGCGGGCCGGGTACGCCCGCTCCGGCACACCGCTGCCGGAGCGCGGCCCGGTAGGGGCCCATGTGCTCCCGCCCGTCAGGACAGGCCGGGAGCACACGACCGTCGGAACAGGCCGGGAGCACACGACCGTCAGGGTCTGCGCCGGGACTCGCCCGTGAGCCAGGAGACCATCCCGTGTGACCCGTGCGGCGGCCGGGCCGGCCCAACGGCCCCCGGTGATCGCCCCGTCATGCCGCCGGCTTCTGTGTGGGGACGTGCAGCGGGCGGGCCAGTCCGGCAACCGCCTCGTCCAGGCGCTGGAGGTGCCGCAACACCCGGTCGGTGACGCGGTCGTAGCGCGGGGCCCCGAGGGTGCCCGGCTTGAGGATGGACGCGAGGCTGGGGCCGGTCTCGATTTGGGCGTCGGCGTGTTCGTCGGAGACATGTGCGGCGATGGCCTCGATGTTGTGGACGATACGCCGGCCCGCCCCGCGCAGCCGGGGATCCGCCGCGATCGAAGGGTGCTCGGGCAGCAGCTCGGCGGTCGCCGCCAGGGAACGCGCGTGATAGGCGCAGGTCTCCAGCATTGCGACGATATGGCGGGCGGTGTCCCGCCGGGCCCGCAGCGGCGTGATCGGATGCGTCACAGGCTGGGTCGAGGACCTCAGGTCGGACAGCGCCTGGTCCAGATTGCGGGCCCGGTCGAGCAGGTTGACCGGGGGCCCGCCGCTGAGCTGGCCGACCGCGGCCTCGGTGACCTCGGCGAGCCGGGCCAGCGTGGTGGTGAGGAGTTCGTTCGTACGGCGATCGGTGTGGACCGGCAGCACCAGCGCCGCCGCGACGATTCCGCAGACCACCCCAAGTGCCGTCTCCTCGATGCGCAGCAGGAGCACGGAGGCGGTGTAGGTGTGCAGAAGCGTGTAGAGCAGGCCCAGCATGGCGGTGACGAAGAAGGACATCAGCGTGTAGGACAGCGGCGCCGTGTAGAACATCGCGAAGATGAACAGCAGCACAAGCCCGAACGCCGTCCAGGTGTGGTGCCCGACCAGTCCGGCCAGCACGATGCCCGCCACCACCCCGAGGACGGTGCCCACCAGCCGGCGGTAGCCCTTGACCAGGATCTCCCCGGTGGACGCGGTGTTGATGAACACGATCCAGCAGGTGAGCACGGCCCAGTACCACCGCTGGCTGGAGAGGAACTCGCCGCCGACGATGGCCAGCGCCGATCCCACGGCCACCTGCACGGCGGCGCGTGTGGTGGGGCGCTGAAGCCCGGTGGCCTTCGCCTCAGGCCGGCCCGCCTCCTCGCTGCCCTCGATCGCGGCGTCCTCCGCGTCCAGTTCCTCGCGCGAGCGGGCCGTCGCGGGGGTGTCGTCGGACTCGTCCTGGGGCCCGTCGAGGGCGATCCGCAGCCCCAGGACGGCGCGCGCCGCCTCGCCGATCCCGCGGAAGACGTCCTGGACGACGGCCGGGCCGGGCGGCAGGTTGTCCTCCTCGCGGTAGCCGAGGAGGCGGTTGCGCACAAGGGACACCCCCGTTCCGGAGGCCTGTGCGACGGGCCGCAGGACGAGCAGGCGCAGCGCCTCGAGGTCGCGGCGCAGGGCGGCGGTCGTCGCGTCCTGCTCGGGCAGCGGCCGGCCCGAGGGCACGGGGGCTCCGGGCAGGTACAGCGTGAGCGTGTCGGCCCGCTCGGCGCCGCGCGCGGTGAGCAGCAGCAGCCCCAGCCGCTCGGCGGCGATCTCGGCGTCGGCGATACGACGCTGCACAAGCCGGGCCACCGACTCGTGGGAGGTGCCCTCCTCCAGCCGCCCCTGGATCATCATGGCCGTCTCGTGCAGGGCCGCGGTCCTGCGCCGCACCTCGTCGAGAACCTTCTGGAGGTCGTCCGGCCCCGCGTCGAGCAGGGCGAGCTGTGCCGTGATCAGCTGCGCGAAGCGGGCCCGGAACGCCTGGCGCAAGCGGTCCAGGATCCCCGTGGGCGTCTCGGGCACCAGGGCGAAGCGCACCACGGCACTGCACCCGAAGGCGACGACGATCGCGACGTAGAGCCCGGGAAGCGTCCGCAGGGTCGCACCGACGAAGAGGGAGAGGAAGTAGACCTGGAAGCCGATCAGTCCCAGTGCCGTGCCGCGGTCGCCGAACCGGCGGCTGTAGACGGCGCAGAAGATGAGCCCGACGAAGAAGAGGTCCCCGACCACCCGGTGGGAGTTCAGCAGTGCGCTCAGCGACAGCGAGGCCAGCGCCACGGGGAGGCCCAGGGCGAGCGTGACGGCCTGCGGGGCCCGCTCCTTCTCGCGGATGGCGAAGGTCGCGACCATGGCCGCGATGGCCCCCGCCACCAGATGGGAGACGTCGGACCGCAGGAGGGCGAGGACGGCGAGGGTGAGCGCGATGGCGGACGTGGTGCGCAGACCGGCCGTGAGCCGCAGCAGCCCGGGGTCCGCCGCCGCGATGCGTTCCCACGCCTTCACCCGAACCGACCGGCCTGCCACGCGCACTCCGCCGCACTCTCTCCCGTGTCCCGTCATGATCCCTTCCCAGCATCGCATGCCGTGAGGGACGAAGCGGGGGCGGCAGAACGCGGCGGTCCTCCGGTGCCCCGCCTTCCGGGGCACCGGTCGCACCGCCGGGCGGAATCAGACCGCCGGCGCCGGGTAGGTCGGGTACTCCACCCCGGAGACGTACTGGACGACGCGGATGACCTGGCAGGAGTAGCCGAACTCGTTGTCGTACCACAGGTAGAGGATCGCGTTGTCGCCCTCGACCTTGGTGGCGCCGGCGTCGACGATCGAGGCGTGGCGCGAGCCGATGAAGTCGCTGGAGACCGCGTCGGGGGCGGTGATGAAGTCGATCTGGCGCTTCAGCGGCGACGTCAGCGACACCTTGCGGAGGTAGTCGAGGACCTCCTCGCGGGTGGTCTCCCGCGCGAGCTGAAGGTTGAGGATCGCGATCGACACATCGGGCACCGGGACCCGGATCGAGCTGCCGGTGATCCGCGCCTTGAGGTCGGGCAGCGCCTTGGCGACGGCGGAGGCGGCACCGGTCTCGGTGATCACCATGTTGAGCGGCGCCGACCGGCCACGACGGTCGGACTTGTGGTAATTGTCCAGCAGGTTCTGGTCGTTGGTGAACGAGTGGACGGTCTCCACATGGCCGCGCAACACACCGTACTCGTCGTCCATCGCCTTCAGCGGCGGGACGATCGCGTTGGTGGTGCACGAGGCGCAGGACAGGATCCGCTCAACGGGCTTGAGCGTGTCGTGGTTGACGCCATGGACGATGTTGGGGACGTCGCCCTTGCCCGGCGCGGTCAGGACGACCTTGTCGATCCCGGGGCGCAGATGCCTCGACAGGCCCTCGCGGTCGCGCCACTTGCCGGTGTTGTCGATGAGGATGGCGTCCTTGATGCCGTACGCCGTGTAGTCGACCGAGGCCGGGTCGTCGGCGTGGATCACCTTGATCTCGTTGCCGTTCGCGATGATCGCGCTGTTCGCCTCGTCGACGGTGATCGTGCCCTGGAACTGCCCGTGGATGGAGTCACGGCGCAGCAGCGAGGCGCGCTTGACGAGGTCCTCGCCGGCCCGCCCGCCGCTCCCGCGCACGACGATGGCGCGCAGCCGCAGACCGTTGCCGGAGCCGGACTTCTCGATGAGCAGGCGGGCGACCAGGCGTCCGATGCGGCCGAACCCGTAGAGGACGACATCGCGCCCCGCGCCGCGCTCGATCTTGTTGGCGCCGGTCGCGCCGATGACGGCATCGGCGGTGAACTCCTCCACCGACAGACCGCGGTCGTCGCTCCTGTACGTCGCGGCGAGCATGCCGATGTCGATCTGGGACGGGCCGAGGTCGAGACCGGTGAGGGCCTGGAGGAACGGCATGGTCTCGGTGACGGAGAGTTCCTCACCGGCGATCTGCCGGGCGAACCGGTGGGTCTTGAGGATGCTGACCACCGACTTGTTCACCAGGGAGCGGCTGTGCAGCAGGACCGTGACGTCCCGCTCCCGGTGCAGCTTCCCGATGATCGGGATCATCGACTCCGCGGTTTCCTCGCGGTTCTTCCAGTTGGTGAACGAGTCGTCGTTGACAGTCACAGGTTTATCTTTCGAGCTAGGCGGCGCTCATATGCTAAACCCCCGTTCACTTTGATCTCGCGCGGGGTGGGTTGCGGGGGCGTGTAACCGGCCCCGGGGCAGGGCAAAGCCCGGCGGCACACGGCCGCCGGGCTCGGGTCTCGGCAGGTGCCTACATGTTGATCATGTGGCCGGCCAGGCCGTGGACGGCCTCCTTGACCGCCTCGCCGAGCGTGGGGTGCGCATGGACGTTGCGGGCCACCTCGTGGACGGTCAGGTCCCACCGCTGGGCCAGCGTGAGTTCCGGAAGCAGCTCGGTGACCTCGGGGCCGATGAGATGGGCGCCCAGCAGCTCGCCGTGGGTGTCGTCGCTGATGATCTTCACAAAGCCGACGGGCCGGCCCAGGCCGTGGGCCTTGCCGTTGGCGGTGAAGGGGAACTTGGCCACCTTGACGTCGAAGCCCCGCTCGCGCGCCTGGGCCTCCGTCCAGCCAAAGCTGGCTATTTGCGGCTGGCAGTAGGTCGCCCGCGGGATCATGGTGTAGTCCAACTCCATGGTCTCCGCGTCGGCAATGGTCTCGGCAGCCACGATTCCCATGGACTCGGCGGCATGCGCGAGCATCAGCTTGGCGGTGACGTCCCCGATCGCGAAGATATGCGGCACACTGGTCCGGCAGCGCCCGTCGACATCCACCGCGCCGCGCTCGGTCAGGCGCACCCCGGTGTTCTCCAGACCGTAGCCCTGGACGTTCGGGGCGAAACCGATGGCCTGGAGCACCTTGTCCGTCTCCAGCGTGCGGCGCTCGCCGCCCTTGTTGACGGTGACGCGGACCCGCGGACCGGAGTCGTCGATGCTCTCGACGGCGGTACCCGTGAGGACCTCGATGCCGAGCCTGCGGTAGTGCTTGGCCAGTTCCCTGGAGATCTCCTCGTCCTCCAGCGGGACCATCCGGTCCAGGAACTCGACGATGGTCACCTCGACGCCGTAGCTGCGCAGCACATAGGCGAACTCCACGCCGATCGCGCCCGCGCCGGCGATGACGATGCTGCCCGGCAGGGTCTCGCTGAGGATCTGGCTCTCGAAGGTCACCACCCGCTTCGACACAGCGGTGCCGGGCAGCAGGCGGGGACTCGCGCCGGTGGCGAGAACGCAGTGGCCGAACGTCACCGTCTCGGTGTGGCCGTCCGCGAGGGTCACCACCAGGGTGTGGTCGTCGGTGAAGGCGCCGCGCCCGTCGAACTGGGTGATGGCGTTCTTCTTCATCAGATAGTGAACGCCCTTGACCCGGCCGTCGGCGACCTTGCGGCTGCGCTGGTAAGCGGCCCCGTAGTCGACGGACACCTCCCCACCGATCCCGATCCCGTACGCCTTGGCCTCGTTCGCGACGAACTGCACCATCTCGGCGTTGTGCAGCAGGGCCTTGGAGGGGATGCAGCCCACGTTGAGGCACACGCCTCCCCAGTACCGTTCCTCGACCACCGCCGTGGACAGGCCGAGTTGCGCGCTGCGAACCGCGGCGGTGTAGCCGCCGGGCCCCGCTCCCAGAACAAGAACATCGAAATGTTGGCTCACAAGGGATCGATCCTTCTCCCCTGCGCCTCGACGCGCAACCTCACGCCGTTTTCCGCGCTCCCGGGCGCGGGGCGCGGCGGCGACGCCTGACCCGTAGCCCCGCGGCGGCTCCGGGTCAGGGTTCGCGGTGCTCGTGCGCCGCCTGTTCCAGCTCCCGCGCCTCCGCCTCGGCCAGCCGCTGTTCGGCCTCCACGTCGATCGAGCGGGTCAGCAGCCAGTACAGCAGGGCGGCGACCGGCAGCCCGACGAACAGCGAGATGTCCGCTCCGCCGAGCGCGCGGGCGGCGGGCCCGACGAAGAGATCGCCCACGGAGAAGAACGGCACCATGACGGCGAACCCCACCAGATACGCGACGATGCCGTGCAGACCCCAGCGCCCGTATATCCCGCGGGGGTTGAAGATCTCGGCGATGGCGTAGTGGCCGCGGCGCACCACGTAGTAGTCCATGAGGTTCACCGAGGTCCAGGGGATGAACAGATAGAGCACCAGCAGCAGGAAGTTGTTGAAGTTCTGGAGGAAGTGGGATGTCGCGGCGAGCGCGCCGACGACGGAGAGCGCCGCGGTGAGCCCGAGGGTCAACAGCCGTACGGCGAGCGTCGGCCGCACCCTCTTGAACGAGTCGATGCCGCTGATGAGCGTGAGCGATCCGCCGTACATGTTGAGCGCCGTGACGGACACCAGGCCCAGCGCGGCGAACAGCAGCACGATCGCACCGAAGCCGCTGAACACCGTGTCGCCCGCGGCCTTGATCGAGCGGATCGTCTCGAAGTCCTTGCCCGCCCAGGCGGCGAGCAGTGTGCCGAGGGTCATCAGCCACACGCCGCCGAGTGCCGAGCCGAAGTAGGTCCAGTAGAAGGTCTTGCGGACCGTCACGTCCGGCGGGAGGTAGCGCGAGTAGTCCGAGACATAGATGGCCCAGCTGATCTGGTAGCCGGCGACCACACCGAACTGGGCCAGGAACGGCGTCCACCGGAAGCCGCCGAGGTCGAAGGAGCCCGGCGGGTAGTGCAGATTGACCAGGACACCCACGGTGAAGATCCCGAAGACGACCAGGAAGGTGTACGTCAGGATCCGCTCGGCCCGGTGGATGACGTCGTAGCCCACGAGCGCGATCACGAAGGCGACCAGGGTGACGACGACCACCCACGGCTTGACGCCGCCGTGCAGCGTGGTGTGCAGCGCGTCGCCGGCGAGGATGGTGTTGAAGACGTTGAACCCCGCGTACTGCACATAGGCGAAGAGCCACACCAGCAGGGCCCCGACATAGCCGAACTGGGGCCGGGACTGGATCATCTGGGGCAGGCCGAGCTGGGGGCCCTGGGCCGAGTGGAAGGCCATGAAGAAGGTGCCGATGACGGTGCCCGCCACGATCGCGACGAGCGACCACAGGAGGTTGCCGCCCTCGGTGATGCTGATCAGACCCACCGCGAGGGTGGCGATCTGCGCGTTCGACATGAACCACAACGGCCCGAGATGCCACAGCTTGCCGTGCCGTTCGTCCAGCGGGACATAGTCGATCGACCGGATCTCGAGGCCCGACACCCGGGGTTCTGAAGCAGTGGTCACGGCGCCTCCCGCATGCTGATCCAATCCCTGCGGCCACAGTCGCCTCCCGGACCTCGCTGGTCAAGGCCTCCGACCGCGCGGAGCGCCGCAAGTGGTGAAGCGGTCATGTCCTACGACCGTTGTGCATCCCCTGCTCGTTTCTCGGAGGGGGCCGGGGCGAGCGGCGTCATGAGCGCCGGCATGTGCGGGGGCGGTCAGGACCGAGCACCCGTCCTCGCCGCGTCCGCCAGGTTGGGCTGGAGGCGGCGGGCGGCGTCGAGGTGGTCGGCGGTCCACACGATGCGGACCGCCGTGGCCGCGGCCTGTTCCTGCGCGCCGCTCAGATCGCGGCGGATCGACGCGACCAGGCCCGCGTCTGCCGCGGCACTGCGCGGCAGCGGATCCGGGGCGGAGGCGCGCCGGTCCAGGCAGGCGGCCAGTTCCCCGTACCAGCCGGAGACCCGGTCGGCGGCGGCCCGCAGGACGAGGCAGGCGTCGGCGCGGTCCGCCGCGGCGGGGCGTTCGACCTGCCACAGCCCCAGCACCGCGTCCGCGGCGAGGCGCAGTCCGACCACCCCCGTGACCAGGGTCGTCATGGGCGCGAGGGGCACCGGTTTCGGGCCGCGTTCGGAGAGGTAGCTGCGGAAGGCGTCGTCGAGCCTTCGGGCGGCGGCCGCCGCCTGACGCCGCTCCCGCTGCGGGTCCTCCGCCGGTGCGGTGCCGGGTCCGCACCGGCCGACGGCGTACTTCACCGCACTGGACAGATAGCGGGCGCTGTCCGTGTAGGCCGCCGCGAGGGCGCGGTCGATGGCGGCCGCGGCGCCACGAGGCCAGAACAACAGGCCCACCACGACGCTCACCGCACAGCCCAGGGCGATGTCCTGGGTCCGCAGCAGCGCGACATGCCAGTTCGGCTGGTGGCCGAGGTTGAACAGGATGACCAGGGCGATGGTGAAGGCGGCCTGGCCCGCCGCGAACGAGATCGCCGAAGGGGCGATGCCGGTCACCAGCATGGCGAGGGGGAGCAGCACCCACAGCAGGATCCCGTGATGGCCGAAGAGATACAGCAGTCCGGAGCCGATGAGCGAACCCGCGATCGTGCCGCCCAGCGCGCGCAGCGCCTTCTGCCCGGTGCTGAGCGCGTTGGAGCGCAGCACCGACAGGGTGCCGAGGAGCACCCAGAACGAGCGCTGAACGCCCGTCACGTGGGCGAGGGCGACGGCCAGACCGAGGCCCAGCGCGCCGCGCAGACTGTTGTGCAGCCAGACCGACTGCGGCTGGAGGTGGGCGGCGGCCCGCTCGCGGGCCGCCGCCAGCGGTGAGACGGAGGTGCCGGGCTCGCGGCCGAGCAGACGCTCCCGCCAGCCGCGCTGCCCGGCGGCCGCGGCCAGGTCGACGTCGCCCGCGATCTGGAGTGTCGCGAAACCCAGCTCCTGGGCGCGGAACGACAGATCCAGCATGCCGAGGCAGGAGCGGAACTCCTCCTCGGCGCCGGGCGCCGACGGGCGCACGGGCAGCCGCGTGGTGGCGCTGTGCTCCATGGCGTCCATGGCCGTGCGCAGACCGGCCGTGGCGGCGCGCAGCGCGTCGGGGGGGCCGTGCGGATCCTCCAGCAGGCCGGCCGACCGGTCCAGGACCAGGGCGGCGGCCCGCCGCACGGCCTGGACGTCGGGGTCGGGGGCCGGGCCGCTCGGGGGCGGGTGAGCGCTGTCGGCCACGATGTCGCAGAGCCAGGTCAGTTCGTCGACCAGGCAGACCAGGGCCCGGGAGTCGGCGCTCAGCCCGGTGGGCCGGTAGGGGGTGGCGTCGAAGGCACGGCGCAGTTCGGACGCCGCTACGGCGGTCTCGTCCGCGGTGCCCTGGCGGGGGCCGTCGCCCGGCGCTTCGGGGCCGTCGTCGGGCGCTTCGGGGCCGTTGTCCGGCGCTTCGGATCCGTCGTCCGGCGGGTCCGGTGGGGCGCTCGGGGAGTCCGTGCCGGGCGCCTTTCGTGTGTCGCCTGGTGTGTCGGGGGCGGTGCCGGGCGCCTTTCGTGCGTCGCCTGGTGTGTCGGGGGCGGTGCCGGGCGCCTTTCGTGCGTCGCCTGGTGTGTCGGGGGCGGTGCCGGGCGCCCCCCGTGCGTCGCCTCGTGTGTCCGGGGCGGTGCCCGGCGCCTTCCGTGCGTCGCTCGGTGTGTCCGGTGGGCCGGCCCGTGGCGCGTCCCGGCGCAAGTACGCCGCCGCCGTGCGGCAGACACGCGCGGCGGGTGCGCTCAGCGGGTCCGCGGCCGGCCGGGGCCACAGCAGGGAGACCGCGAGCATGGCGGCCGCCGCCGCGAGGCCCGCTCCGGCGAGCCGTTCGGGCAGCTGTGATGCCGGTGCGGGCCAGGTCACCGAGACGATGAAGGCCAGCAGCAACGCGGTCGCGGCGCCCGCGAGCACGGAGCTGACCACGCCGGAGAAGAGGACCAGAAAGCCGACGACGACCATCGCGGTGATCGCGAGCCAGGTGTGGTGGGCCGCCAGCGTGCCGAGGCAGATGAGCACCAGCCAGGCCAGCGCGAGGCCGAGGTGGGCGCGCAGCCGCTGCACCATCGGCCCGGTGAACTCCACCAGCAGCAGCATCGAGTACGAACCGAACGCCGCGAAGGTGGCCATGGCGGGCGAGCCGAGCACCTGGCCGCACACGGCGAACAGGGCGGGCAGCACAAGCGCGGTGCGCACCGCGCGGCGGGTCGCCGCCAAGCCCGGATCACGGGCACAGAGCAATTCCATGGCCTGCCCGATGCGGCCCGGTGTCCGCATGCGCTCACACCCTCCGTCGCTGTGCCGGCCGGCCCGCGTGCCCCGACGACATGCCGAGTATCCGCCGGGCACGGGCACCACGGGGTCCTGATGTGCGCCGAGTCGGGACCGGGACGGCCGGTCGGGTGACGCCGCGGCTCACGCCTGTGCCCGTACGGCCGTACGGCGTCGCCCCGGCCGGCCCGTGCGGGCCGGTCCCGCGGGCGCTGCGCTCAGGCGCCGGGCGGCCGGCCTCCACGAGCAGCAGGACGGTGACCAGACCGGGACGGGTCCGGACCGCGTGGTCCACGGTGCCGTTCGGCCCCTGGTGCGGCTCCCTTCGGCTCCGGACACCAGGGCGGGGGGGGCCCCGGCCCGGGGGGGGGGGGGGGGGGGGGGCCCCCCCCCCCCCCCCCGGGGGGGGCCCCCCCCCCGGGGGGGGGGGGGCCGGGGCCACGGGGCCCCGGGGCGGGCCAGGGGTC
>NZ_JBIVNO010000013.1:100037-147144 GCF_044753645.1 Streptomyces sp. NPDC093261 | reverse complement strand
GGGGGGGGCGCGCCCGGGGGGGCCCGGGGGCGGTGGCGCCCCGGGGGGGGCCCCCGGGCGCCCCGGCACCCGGGGGGGGGCGCCCCGCGCCCGGGGGGGGCCGGGCCCGGGGCCCGCCGCACCGCCGTCACGGGTCATCCGCGGCCCGTGAGGCGTGACGCGTCAGGGGAACTGGGCGACCTTGGACGGAACGGTGTCCGTGCCCGAGGTGGGGGCGCCGGTGTCGTTGACGACGTGGGCGTACTGGCCCTTTCCGCCCAGCGAGATCACCAGCAGGTCGTGCATCCTGATCCCGGGTTTGACGGGCACCTGGAAACCATGGGCCTGGACGATCGTCGGGTCGGCCGTGTAGTTGCAGTAGCTGCCCAGGCCCCACGCCTCATGGACGTTCACGGTGTCGGCGACCTTGTAGGCCGCGTAGCCGACGATGCCGTCGTGGGTGATGGCGGCGGCGTTCGGGGCGTCGTAGGCCTTCTCGTTCTGGAAGAAGATCGTGCGGCCCCGCTCGCCGCTCCACAGCACGTCGTACTTGTTGAAATGCTCGACGAAGAGCCCTGTGGCCAGGACGTCGTCGCCGTTGACGCGCAGCCCGTAGTCGGCTCGGTTGGTGTTCCAGCCGACCCCGTCCCCGTGGTCGGCGCGCCAGATCCAGGTGTGGTCGATGACGACGTCGTCGCTGTTGACGACGACGGAGTTGGTGGCCAGACCCGGGCCCGCGCCGCCGATGCGGATGAAGACGTCCTGCATGGTGGTGGGGTCGGCGGAGTGGTCGGCCGTCGAACCGGCCGGGCCGATCTGCAGGAGCGTGTCGGAGTTGACGGGGCCGGCGTCGATGAGGAAGCCCGCGAGCCGGACCCCGTCGACGTCCGCCACGTGCATCGCGTCGATGCCGTTGTCCGGGACGAGGGTGGCCAGACCGAGGCCGAGCACGACCGTGTCGGCCCGCGTCACGTTGAGGGTCTGGTCGAGGTGGTAGATCCCCGGGGTGAACAGCAGGTTGAGGCCCTGGGCCAGCGCGGCGTTGATCGTCGCGGCGGTCGCGCCGGGCTTGACCACATAGAACTGGTCCAGTGGGATGGAGGTGCCCGCGTCGGCGGGCCAGGACACACCGCGGGCGTTGGTGCGCTTGGCGGGCACGAAGACCTTGTAGCTGGTGCCGTCCAGGTACAGGAACGGCTTCTCGCGGGAGACCGGGGTGGTGTCCAGCGTGGTGTACGGGCCGGAGTCGAAGTTGGTGGCCGGGGCGCCCTGGACACCCGTGAACGTCATGTTCCACACGCCGTTGGTCCAGCCGCCGACCGAGCTGTCGCGGGTGTACCACTGCTGCTGGGAGTACGGCCCCACCGTGCCGTCGATCTTCGAGTCGGCGATATAGCCGCCGGAAGCCCAGCCGTAGCCGTTCGGGGCGAGGTTCAGCCCGCCCTGGACATGGATCCGTCGGAACGGCGCGGCCTGCGCGACGGCCCACCGGTCGGTGCCGTTGGACGGCCTGAGGGCGAGGTTCTCCGCCGAGCGCCAGAAGTTCTGGGTGGCGTTGCCGTTGAACCAGCCCGCGTCGACGGTGATGTCGCCGTTGATCTGGGTGTCGTCGGGGTTCAGGCCGAGTCCCGAGATCGAGGTGTAGAAGCCGAGTTGGGCGTTGATGCCGTTGTAGGTGCCCGGCTTCAGCAGGAACTGGTAGCGGCCGGTGCCGAACTGACTCGACTCCTGCTGGGTGAAGACCTGGTCGAACTTCTGCTGAAGACCGGGCGTGGAGGGATCCACGACGATGACGTTCGGTCCGAGATCGCCACCGCCCTGGACTGGGGGAGTGCCGGACGAGTCCGTGTGGACCGAGACCTCCCACAGGGAGTAGCCGTAGCCGGTCGCGCGGACCGTCCCGTAGATCCGGACGTAGCGGCCCGAGCCGCTCACGTCGTAGGAGGCCGTGCCGCCGCTCGCGCCGCTCACGCTCCTGAGCGTGGTCCAGCTCCGGCCGTCGTCCGAGGCCTGGATCTGGAACTCCTTGGCGTAGGCGGCCTCCCACGTCAGGTCGACCTTGCACAGCTTCCGCACCGATCCCAGGTCGGCCTGCACCCACTGCGGATCGGACGCCTGGCTGGACCAGCGGGTGCCGGTGTCACCGTCGAAGGCGGCGGACGCGGGGGTGCCCGCGTTCTCCGTGGAAGAGGCCGAGGCGGGCCTGCCCTTGGCGGCGTCGGCCGGGTCGCAGGAGGGCGCGGTGGTGCCGGGGGTTCCGAAGACCTGGAACTCCCACAGCGAATAGCCCCACTGGGTGGCGCGGTGGACGCCGTACATCCTGACGTAGCGGCCCTGCCCCGACACGTCGAGGGTGTCGATGCCGCCGTCGCCGCCGCTCACGGACTTCAGGTCGGTCCAGCCGCTGCCGTCCTGGGAGACCTGGATCTTGTAGTCCTTGCCGTAGGCGGCCTCCCAGTCGAGGACGACCTTGGTGATCGAGGCGGTGGCGCCCAGGTCGACCTGGAGCCACTGCGTGTCCCCGGCGGCGGACGACCAGCGGGTGCCGTTGTCGCCGTCCACGGCGTTGGCGGCCGGTGTGCCGGCGTTCTCGTCGGACGAGGACGTGGCCGGTCTGCCCTGGGACAGCGGGGTCTCGGCCGCGACCGCGGCGGCGGCCGGTGAAGGGATGGCGGGCAGGGTGAGGAGCGCTGCCGTGGCGGCCAGCGCGACACCCAGGGATCTGAGTCTCATGTGGGGTTCCCTACGGGTGCGGTGAATGGGTGGTCACGACGAGCGGCGGCACGTGGAACGGCGTTGCCTGGTGCGCAGAAGGACCCGGAACGCGGCCACCTGTGCCGCCCCGATCGGCGCGGGGAGTGAACGGGCCCCGGAATCGGCTTAGTTCACGTCTTGATTTAACTGATGAGGCTAGACGCCGGGCAACCCCCCGGACACAGGAATCTTTTCACCTCCTGGCCACGGGCATGTGTGCCGAGGGGGAAGATGCGTTCAGGAAGTGGCGCGGCGGAGGAGGCGGTGATCCTCGGTTGGTCCTCTGCCTACGGCCTGCGCGATGACGGACGGGTGGGGGAAGGAGCCGTCGGTGCGGCCCCCGGCTCCGTGGGCTCGGCGGGGTCGGGGCGGGATCCGGTCGGGTGGGAGCAGATGCTGTACCGTTCGAGCGCCTTGTTCAGCTCCACCCGCAGGGGCTCCGGCAGGACACCGTCCTGCGCGTATCTCAGGATGTGTTCCGCCACGACACGCAGCTTGGTGTTCGTGCGCTGGGAGACGTCCCGCAGCACGCGCCAGGCCTCCTCCGGTGCGATCCGTCCGATGACGACCACGGCGCCCATCGCCTGATCGATGAGGGCATGCGAGGAGACGGCCTGGCGGAGCTGCGCGTTCTCCTCGAGAAGCCGCTCGTGCTCCAGTGCCAGGTCGGTGGCGGACAGCAGGCGCAACGGGTGCTGGTCGGATATCGCGAAGAACGCCATGGTGTGTTCCCTGGTCGAGCGGGCGGTCGCGGTTACAGCTTCCCTCAGGCGGGCGTCGTAGACGAATCGAATCCGGCCTCCCCCGCGAGGACCGGCCGGAGCCCTGCGTCGCCTACGCGCTGCGCGGCCGGCGGGCCGTCTTGCGCGCCGTCGCCTTCTTGGCCGGAACCTCCTTCCTGGCCTCCTTCGTGGCCTTCTTCGCCGCGGCCTTCCCGGCGGGCGCCTTCTCCGCCGTCTTCCCGGCCGCCGTCTTCCCTGCCACGCTCTTCTTCGGCAGCTCGTGGACCTCGGCCTCCGTCTCCTCGCCCCGGGACGCCTTCGCCTGGGCCACGGACTCCCGGAGCGCGGTCATCAGATCCAGCACCGCGCCGGCCCCGGCCTCCGGCTCCGGTGCCTCGGGCGGGGCGTGCCCCTCCCGCTTGGCCTCGATGACCTGCTCGAGTGCCTCCGTGTAGTGGTCGACGAAGTCGGGGCCTTCGAGGGTGTCCCGGGTCATGCGCCCGATCAGGTGCTCGGCCTCGGCGATCTCGTCGTCGGAGAGCTTGACCTCCTGGGGAGCCAGCTCGCGGGGATCCCGGATCTCGTCCGGCCAGCGCATCGCGTGCAGCACGATCGCCTCGTCCCGCACGCGCAGCAGGCCGAGCCGCTCCCGGCCGTGCCAGGCGAACTTGGCCACCGCCACCTTTGACGACCTCTCCAGTGCCTTGCGCAGCAGCGCGTACGGCTTGTTGGCGACCGTCCCCGAGGCCTGGAGGTAGTAGCCCTCGCCGATCCGGAGGGGGTCGATGGACTCGGCCGGCACGAACGCGGCGATCTCGATGGCCCTCGCCGTCGGCAGGGGCAGCTCCCGCAGTTCCTCGTCCAGGACGGCGACGACCTGGTCCCTGGAGATCTCGTAACCCTTGCCGATCTCGTCCTGCGGAATCTCCCGGTCCTCCATCTCGCAGTACTTGCGGACCCGTACCCGGCCCATGTCCTCGAGGTGGTACTGGTGGAAGCGGACGCTGTGGTCCTCGGTCGCGGGGACCACGTTGATCGGGATGGTGACCAGGCCGAAGCTGATCGCTCCTGACCAGATGCTCCGGGGCATCGCAGACCTCTCTGTGACGTGCCCCGAGGCCACCAGCCTACGAAGGGCTCCGCACGGCGGCACGGCGGAGCGCTCCACCGGGGGCCCGCGCGCAGGGCCACCCTTCCCGCGAGGCCCCGGCGCACCCGGCCCGAGGCGGACCGCACCGCCGTGCCCGCTCCCGCAGGTCCCACCGGGGCGGTGCGCTCCCGGCGGTGAGCGCCCGGTGAACCGCCGGGGAAATCTTGGTGTCCGTCCCCGCGTCCGGGCTGTTCCGGCGCCGGGCGCTGCCTAGCATGAGGTGATCGCGCCGGTGTCCCACGACACCCGGGCGCGTGCTCGCGTTCGTACGTCCGGGGAGGCGTTGGGGCATGCCGGTGCCCGGCCTGGGTTCACGGCCGGCCCGACTCCGGGCGGCAGGCGGACTCGTTTTCGTGCTGGCCCTGGTGACGGCGGTGCTGATCACCGCCCTCTCCCCGGGCCATCGGGCGCGGGCCGCCGCCGACGGGCTCCCGCACACCACCGTCGAGGTGTCGCCGAGCGGCTGCGGTCGCGGCTGGAGCCGCCCGGTGTCCGGTCTTCAGGTCTTCGAGCTGCACAACACCTCCGACGGCGCCGCCGAGGTGTACCTTCAGGACGCCCGTACCCGGGCCGTCTACGGGGAACTGGAAGGACTCGCCCCCGGCACGACCCGGCCGTTGACCGTCCGTCTCGGCGCGGGCTCGTACGCGTTCACCTGTCTGCCCGACGACACCGACGCCGTCACCGGCCCCACCGTCCGCATCACCGCCGGGACACCGGGGCCCGCGGCGGCCCCCGTCACCGTGCACGATCTCATCCCTCTCGCGATCGACTACCAGAAATGGGTGGCCGGCGGCCTGGACCAGGTCGTCCGGCTGACCGGACGCCTCCAGGACGCCATCGACCGAGGGGATCTCGACGCGGCCCGCAGCGCCTGGCTCTCCGCACACCTCGAATACGAGCGGCTGGGCGCGGCGTACGACGCCTTCGGCGACGCGGACGGGAAGATCAACGGCACGGACGCGGGGCTGCCCGGCGGGGTCCACGATCCGTCCTTCACCGGTTTCCACCGCGTCGAGTACGGGCTGTGGCACGGCGAGTCCGCCACCGGTCTGCGCGCTCCCGCGGGCGCCCTGGTCAAGGCGGTCCGAGCCCTGCGCGACGGCTGGGCGCAGGCCCGTATGGATCCGGCGCAGCTCGGTCTGCGGGCCCACGAGATCCTGGAGAACACCGTGCAGTTCGAGCTGACCGGACGGACCGACTACGGCAGCGGAACCAACCTCGCCACCGCCCGTGCCGGCATCGACGGGACCCGCGCCGTGCTGTCCCGGCTGCACCCCCTGCTCACCACGCGCGATCCCGGACTGCCCGCTCTCGAAGGGGAGTTGGACCGCGCGGCGCGCACCCTGGACGGCTTGCGCCACCATGGCCGCTGGACCCCGCTCGACCGGCTGGACCGGGCACGGCGCGAACAGGTCGACGCGGTCTTCGGCGACCTGGTCGAGCGGCTCGCCCCGGTGGCGACGCTCTGCGATCCCCGGAGGACGGTATGACCACCCCGCCCGCCACGAGCCGCGTCGGGCGGCGCGGTTTCCTGCGCGGGGCGGCCCTCGCGGGCGCCGGACTCGCCGCCGGCGGCGCCGCCGCCCCGTCGGGCGCCGAGGCCACCGGCGCGCCGCCCATCGCCCCCTTCCACGGTCCCCACCAGCAGTCGGTGCTCGCCGCCCCTCGCCGGGTCACCGCGTTCACCTCCTTCGACGTGACCGTCGACAGCCGCCGGGAACTGGCCGATCTCCTGCGCACCCTCACCGCGCGCGCCCGCTTCCTGACTTCCGGCGGCACGCCCCCGCCCCTCGGCATCACCGGCCCGCCCGCCGACTCCGGCATCCTGGGCGGCCAACTCCCCTCAGGGGCGCTGGCGGTGACCGTCGGCGTCGGCGCCGCGCTCTTCGACGGGCGCTTCGGCCTGGCCGGCCACCGCCCGCGCCGGCTGAGGGCCATGCCCGCCTTCCCCGACGACGACCTCGAGCCCGGGTGGTGTCACGGGGATCTCAGCCTCCAACTGCACGCCGACGACTCCGACACCGTGCTCCACGCCCTGCGGGACATCGCCCGGCACACCCGCGGCGCCATGCAGGTCCGCTGGCGTCTCGACGGCTTCACCAGCCCGCCGCGCCCCTCGGGCACCCCCCGCAACCTGATGGGCTTCAAGGACGGAACCGCCAACCCCGACCCCTCCGACGCCCGCGCGATGAACCGTCTGGTGTGGGTCGGCCCGGACGCGGGCGAGCCGGACTGGGCGGTCGGCGGCAGCTATCAGGTCGTACGGCTGATCCGGATGCTCGTGGAGTTCTGGGACCGGGTCTCGCTCAGCGAACAGGAACGGATGTTCGGCCGGGCCCGGGAGTCCGGCGCGCCTCTCGACGGCAACGCCGAGCACGACACCCCCGACTATCCGGGCGACCCCAAGGGTGACGTCATCCCGCTGGACAGCCATATACGGCTGGCCAACCCGCGCACGGCGGCCACGGCCGGCCAGCGGATCCTGCGCCGCGCCTACAACTACGACGCGGGCACGGACCGCAACGGCAACCTCGACATGGGGCTGCTGTTCTGCTGTTACCAGCAGGACCTCGCCCGCCAGTTCGAGACCGTCCAGCGCCGCCTCGCGGGCGAGCCCCTGACCGACTACATCACGCCCTTCGGTGGCGGCTACTTCTTCGCACTCCCCGGCGTGCGCGACGCGGCGGACTGGTACGGGCGAGCCCTGGTGAGCTGAACCTGTCCGGACAACCGGCCCGGCCGCGCGGGACTTTCCCGGGTCAACACACGGTCAAGACTTTCCCCGGCTTCCCTGACCTGCTGTTCATGTACACGCCACCAATGCTCCGCCGTGCTGCCGTCCGCCGGGTGGATCGTCCCTGACCGTACGTGGCAATGACGTTCGTGTCCGGAAGGTGAACCAGCATGGCCGGCAGAGGAAGACGAGCAACGACACGGAGCCTCGGGGCGCTCGCGGGAGCGGCCGCGCTCACGCTCCTCAGCGCACAGGCGCCCGCCTGGGCCACCGCGCCCGACGGAGACCGGGCCTCCTCCACGGCCACGCCCATCAAGCACGTGGTCGTCCTCTTCGACGAGAACGTCTCCTTCGACCACTACTTCGCGACCTACCCCAAGGCCGCCAACACGGACGGCACGAAGTTCACGGCGTCCAGGAAGACCCCGAAGGACGTCGACAACCTGCGCACCGCCGGGCTGCTGACGAAGAACCCCAACCAGTACGCGCCCAAGCGGCTCACCCCGTCCCAGGCCATGACCTGCGACCAGAACCACGCCTACGGGCCCGAGCAGTACGCGTACAACGGCGGGAAGAACGACCAGTTCGTGCAGAACACCGACTCGGGCAAGTGCTCCGGCACCCTGTTCGGCGAGCCGGGCCTGGTCATGGACTACTACGACGGCAACACCGTCACGGCGCTGTGGAACTACGCCCAGCACTACGCCCTCGGCGACCGCTCCTACAGCTCGGTCTACGGTCCCTCCACTCCTGGCGCGCTCAACCTGATCTCCGGTCAGACGCACGGCGTCGTCTCCATGGACCCCGCCTCCGGCACCGAGGACCCCAAGCGGACCGCCACACCGGACGCCTACACCGTCCAGTCGCCCGACGCCAAGGGCGTCGGCACGGTCGTCAACGACCCCGACCCGGCCTACGACGACTGCTCCGGCAAGGACCACACCAGCAAGAACGCGCTCGCCTCGATGCGGGGCCGCAACATCGGCGACGTGCTCAACTCCAGGAAGATCACATGGGGTTGGTTCCAGGGCGGCTTCCGGCCGTCCACCGCGTGGGACGGCCGGCAGGGCCACTACGCCCAGTGCGACACCGCGCACACCAACGTGGGCGGCGCGGCGACGGTGGACTACAGCCCCCACCACTCGCCGTTCCAGTACTACAAGTCGACGTCGAACCCGCACCACCTCGCGCCCAGGAACGTCGACGAGATCGGCCACAACGGACGGGCCAACCACAACTACGACCTGACCGACTTCGACGCGGCCCTGAAGGCGGGCAAGCTCCCCGCCGTCAGCTTCGTCAAGGCCCCGGAGTACCAGGACGGCCACGCCGGCTACTCCGACCCCATCGACGAGCAGCACTTCCTGGTCCAGCAGATCAACGCCCTCCAGAAGTCGCCGCAGTGGAAGTCGACCGCCGTCGTCATCGCCTACGACGACTCCGACGGCTGGTACGACCACGCCTACGCCAAGCCGCGCAACGGCTCGAAGGACACCTCGACCGGCTCCAACGGCAAGGCGACCGACAGCCCGGCCTGCCAGTCCGGTCCGGCGGCCGCCGGCGGCTACGCGGACCGCTGCGGTCCCGGCACCCGTCAGCCGCTGCTCGTGGTCTCCCCGTACAGCAAGGTCAACAAGGTCGACCACACGCTCACCGACCAGGCCTCGATCATCCGCTTCATCGAGGACAACTGGCACACCGGCCGGATCGGCGACCACTCGTTCGACGCCGCGGCCGGCTCGCTCGCGGGCATGTTCGACTTCCGGCACCCCAACGACAAGCAGGTGCTGCTGAACGCCAACGGTTCCGTGAAGTCGGTCGGTCCGATCCGCCCCGTGAAGGCGGTCGCCACCAGCATCACCCCGGGACCGGCGATGCAGAACACGGCCGCGGCGACGGTCGCCTCGTTCCCGGCCGTCCCGGTGGGCATCGCGGCGGGCGCCCTCCTGGCGGCCGGCGCGACCGGCACGTACCTCACCCTGCGCCGCAGGGAACGCCGTAGCGCCTGACGCGCGCGGCACGGCTTCGGCGGGCGGCGGCTCCGGTGACCCCGGGCCGCCGCCCGCGGCTTTCATCGGGCGCGGGTCACCGCCCCGCTGTCCGCCCGCAACGCCTGCACCAGATGCCGGTGCAGACCCGCCGGCGCGGCCAGGAAGCTGTCGCACCCGGCGCTCCAGGGCCGCCCCTCGGCGTCGGTGACCAGGGCGCCCGCCTCACGGGCGACCAGGGCGCCCGGCAGCAGATTGGCGTCGTCGCGCCCGAACTCCCAGAAGGCGTCGAGGCGTCCGGCCGCCGTGTCGGCGATCTGCCACGAGGTGGGCCCGAGATTGCGGACGGCGGCCACCCGCGGTAGCACGGCGGCGAGCGACCGTCCGGCCTGCGCGGCGGCCTCCGGCTGACGGGTGATGAACGGGGGATGGGTGGTCGCCACGACGGCGACGGCCGGGTCCGTCTTGGCCGACGGGCCGATCGGCGACCCGTTGCGGGTGGCGCCGGCACCGAGGGCGGCGAGATAGGTCTCGCCCAGCAGGGGCGCGTGCAGGGCCGCCGCCACGGGCTCCGCGTCCCGCACCAGCGCGAGGCTCACGCAGAACTGCGGCAGGTCCTGGAGGAACTGCACCGCGCCGTCGAGGACGTCCACGATCCACACCTCGCCCTCGGCGGGCAGCGCGGCACGTTCCTTCCACTCGTCCGCCCAGCCGACACCGGGGCGCAGCGCGTCCAGGTGCCGGCGCATGAGCGCGACCGCCGGCGCCTCCAACGCGCCGTAAACGGCGGCGAGTTCATCGAAGGAGGTGACGGGCGCGGGCCGCGGGGTGGCCAGCAGCAGCTCGCCGACCTCCCGAGCGGCGGCGGCCATGGGGGCAAGCAGGTTCCGGTGCGTCATCGTGGGCTCCCGTGCGGATTCGGATCGACGGCACGATCGTCCGGGGTCCCGGCTGCCGGTGCGCCGTCCACGGCGCCCAGGTGAGCGATACTGCCATTCATGGCCCAGGAAATGGCGCAGCATGTGCTCGACGACCGCGACCAGCGGCTGATCGCCGCGCTGCAGTGCGACGGGCGGCTGACCGCCGAGCGGGCGGGGGAGGTCCTCGGCATCAGCCCGCGGACCGCGCACCGGCGCTGGGCGGCCCTGATCGCCGACGGGGCCTGCCGGGTGGTCGCGCTGCCCGCCAGAGCGGACTCGGTCGGTGCGCTGTTCCTCCGGATCCGGGTGCTCGGCGGCAGGCTGGACGCCCTCACGGCCGCGCTGGCGGCCCGCTCCGACGTTCCGTTCATTGATGTGTCGGCATCCGGCGACGAGATCCTCGCCGTCTCCTGGACGCGTCCCGGCACCCGGGACCACCTGGTCTTCCGTGACCTGCCCGCCACCCGGGCCGTCACCTCGGTGGCCGCGGACACCGTGCTGCATGTCTTCGCGGAGGCGTCGGACTGGCGGCACGGCGTTCTCGGCGACGCCGAGCGCGCGGCGCTGACGCCGGTACGGCAGCGGGGAGCCCCCGCGGCGGGGCCGGTGGACGCCATCGACCGGGACATCCTCGCGGCGCTGGAGGACGACGCCAGGGCTCCGGCGGCGGCCGTCGCCGCGCGCACGGGCCATCCGGACTCCACGGTCCGGCGCCGGATCGCCCGGCTCTCCCGGAGCGGCCGCCTGCTCACCCATGTCGTGGTCGATCCGAGGCGGCTCGGACTGTTCATCGACGCGAACCTCATGATGCGCGTCGCGCCCGACCGCCTCGACGCGGTGGGGCGGGAGCTCGCGGCACACCCCGCCGTGCACGGCGCGTTCGCCACCACGGGCGTGTCCAACCTGCATGTCGCGGTCTGGCTGCGCGACCTGGAAGACCTCTACCGGTTCATCACCGAGGACCTCGGCGCCCTGGGAGTCGACGGCACCGAGACCGTGATCGTCGGCCAGGCGGTCAAACGCCCGGGCAAGGGCCCGTCCGGCTGGACGGTGTGATCTTCGGCAGAGGACAGACCGCTTTCGCAGGCGGGCCCCGGGTCGGAAGCACCCCCCGCGGGCCGGCCGGAGACCGCCGCACGCCCCCTGGGGACCCTCCCCGCCATCCGATTCCGGCCGCCGCCGCATGCATGGCCCGTTCCCGGGCGGGTACGTGACGGGAACGCGTCGTCCGGAGCCGGCGGTTCCGGACGCCTGCCCGCCACTATCTGGGGATCTGCCATGGACACACCCGAGAACACCCCCCGCCCGAACGCGGCGCAGGCGGCGCTGGACACCCTCGTGGTGGATGCCGCCGACACCGAGGCGCTGGACACGCTGGCCGGGAGCGACGTGCTCGTCCCGGTGCCCGACGACGCCACGGATGAGGATGCCACCAATCCCAACGCCGTGGCGCTGCCCGTCCTGGAACAGCCGGATGGCGGGCAGACGGTCCCCGTGTTCACCTCCGAAACGGAGATGGCCGGTCTGCTGCCCTTCGTCTCGCGCTACCGGCTCGT
Source organism: Streptomyces sp. NPDC093261 (assembly GCF_044753645.1). Taxonomy (NCBI): domain Bacteria; kingdom Bacillati; phylum Actinomycetota; class Actinomycetes; order Kitasatosporales; family Streptomycetaceae; genus Streptomyces; species Streptomyces sp. NPDC093261. Next base: position 135,338 of record NZ_JBIVNO010000013.1, on the reverse strand, counting down.
GCCGCTCGGCGCGCTCGCCTCCCAGTGGCCCACCGGCGAGCTCACGCTCACCATCGACGCCGCCTCGCCGCACGGCCTGACGCTCAACTCCGACGGCGTCCGCACGCTCCTGGCCCGGCCGTAGGGTGACCGGCCGGGCCCGGTGACAGAGCGCCGGTACCGCCCGGGCCATGGCCGGCGCCGGCCATGGCCCGGCCTGCCTTCCACGCCGTGGGGATCCATCCCGCGGAGACATACCGGGCCGCGCCTCACAATGACGCCATGAGATGGATCTCCGGCGTGGCCGGTGTAATGCTCCTCGGGAGCGTCCTGGCCAGCATCCTGCGCACACTGGTGGTGCCCCGCGGCCTCTACTCGGCGCTCGTGCACCGGCTGTGGCGGGTGCTGCGCCGCGTGCTGAGGGTGGGGACCCTGCGCGGCGGCTACCAGGCCATCGACCACAGGCAGACCTGGCTCGGCCCGCTGATCCTGATGGGGATGCTCGCGACCTGGCTCGGCGGGGCCTTCGCCGGATACGGGCTGCTGCTGCACGCCCTGTCCACGCTGAATTGGGCCAACTCCTTCCGCGAGGCGGGATCCAGCCTCTTCACGCTCGGCTACGCCAGCGGTCAGCGGCTGAACCTGTCCGCCGTGGACTTCCTCGCAGCGGCCACCGGGCCCTTGGTCATCGCCCTGCAGATCGCGTACCTGCCCACTCTGTACGCCGCCTACAACCGCCGTGAGCTGGAGGTCACCCTCCTCCAGGCCCGGGCCGGCGAACCCTCCTGGGGCCCGGAGATCCTCGCCCGGCAGTGGCTGGTCCAGACGGAGACCGCGCTGGCCGACCTCTACCGCGCCTGGGAGCGGCTGGCCTCGGACATCGGCGAGAGCCACTCGACCTACCCGGTGCTGGTCTCCTTCCGCTCGCCCCGCCCCTACCGGCACTGGCTGGTCGGACTGCTCGCCGTCATGGACGCGGCGGCCATGCAGCTCTCGCTCTCCCCGCGCTCCGCGCCGCCGGAGGCACGTCTGGTGCTGCGGGCCGGTTTCACCGCCCTGCGTGACATCGCCCGCTCCGTGCGGTTGCCCTTCGAGGCGGACCCGGCACCGGGCGCGCCCATCCACCTCACCTTCGCGGAGTTCGAGGCGGCCGTGGCGATGGTGGAGGCGGCGGGCTTCCCGTCCGAGCGGCCGGCCGAGGAGGCATGGCCGCACTTCCACGGCTGGCGGGTCAACTATGAGGCGATCGCCTACGAGCTGTGCCGTCGCTCCGACGCCGTACCCGCCCTGTGGAGCGGTCCGCGCGACTTCGCCGCCGCCCCGCTGCCGCCGTTGCGGCCGGTGGACCGGCGGCCTGAGGACCTAGGTCGGCCGGAACTGCCCCCCAAGGAGGGGTAGCCCGGGCCCCAGCGGCGGGAAGATCCCAGGGGAGTGACCCGACAGGGAGGGGATTGGTCGTGAGGGTCATCCTGCTGGGCACGGCGGCCGGAGGCGGCTTCCCACAGTGGAACTGCGCGTGTGCGCTGTGCACGGCCGCCCGTGACGGCAAACTGCCCTCCCGCAGCCAGGAGTGCGTCGCCGTCAGCGGCAACTCGCGCGACTGGTGGCTCCTGAACGCCTCACCCGACATCCGTACCCAGCTGGCGGCCAACGCCCCGCTGTGGCCGGGTCCGGGGCCCCGGGAAACCCCGGTCAGAGGGGTGCTGCTGACGGATGCGGAGGCCGACCACGCCATGGGCCTGGGCGTGCTGCGCGGCGGCGCGGGCCTGAAGGTGTACGCCGCACCCCCGGTGCTGGCCGCGCTGGCGCCCCTGCGTATGGCGCTCGGGCGCTACACCGGGTGGGAGTGGGCGGACGCCCTGACCGACGGCGGCTTCGTCCTGGCGGGCGGACTGGTCGTCACCGCGCACCCGGTGGGCGCCAAGGCGCCCACGTACCTCCCGGGCGCCGGCGCGGACGCTGCCTGGGTGATCGCGTACCGCATCGAGGACCTGGCCACCGGCGGAGTCCTCGTCTACGCGCCGCGCCTGGGCGCCTGGCCGCCGGTGCTGGACGAACTGCTCGCGACGGCGGACTGCGCGCTGCTCGACGGCACGTTCCACGCCGCCGACGAGATGGGCGCGGCGGTGCGCGGCGCGGCCGGACAGGCGGCGATGGGGCATCTGCCGGTCGCGGGCGCGCAAGGAAGTCTGCGTCATCTGGCCCGGCACCCCGGCCCGCGCCGGATCTACACCCACCTCAACAACACCAACCCGCTGCTCGACCACGCCTCGGCCGCCCGGCGCCGGGTGACCGAGGCGGGAGTCGAAATCCTCACGGACGGGGCCGAGTTCGTCGTCTGACCGGTCGGTCAGTTCGAGGGGGACCCGGTGCTCAGCGTGCGGGCCAGCGCCTCGCGTTGCAGCGGCAGCACCTCGGCATGCAGGGCACGGCCCTTCTCGGTCAGCGCGACCCAGACCCCGCGCCGGTCCTCCTCGCACACGGAGCGCACCACCAGGCCGTCCTTCTCCAGCCGTCCGATCAGCCGGGACAGGGCGCTCTGGCTCAGATGGACGCGCCCTACGATGTTGTGCACCCGGCACAGCTCGCCGTGTGCCGGCGTTTCGGCGGCCAGGATGTCGAGCACCTCGAAGTCGCTGGCGCCGAGCCCGTACGGGTGCAGCGCGCGGTCGATCTCGCACAGGGTGCGGGCGTGCACCGACAGGATCTCCCGCCACTGTTCCTCAAGTCTGGCTTCGGCCGTTTTCGCTGCCATACCCGCACGGTAACAGAGAACACTTCTTTTGTTTATCGTGCAATTAGTGTGTCCGCAAGCAATGTCGCCCGCGGCGGGGCGGCCCCGCCCGGCCATGGCCGCCCCCGGTCCGCCGCCGCCCCGATGCGCGGCCCCGGGCCCAGCGGACCGGCCTGGTACTCCAGGCGACTTCGTGATCCGGCTAGGCGTCGAGGTAGTGGTAATCCCCATCCGGGAGGCCGATCACCAGGCCGCCGTTCTGGACCCTCCACTCGCTCATGCCGTCGACGTCGTGGCTGACCAGGAACAGCCCCCGGGGCCTCTCGTCGTACTCCTCATCCTGGTCAGAGGCCGGGATCCGGGCGATCTGACGCAGCCTCTCCTCGAACCAGTCGAGGGACACCGCGCGGATGTTGCCCCCGTAGAAGGCCCACTTGACGTAGTTGTACTGCCGAGCGGGGAAGGCCCAGCCCCCGCTGTAGGTGCGATCCGGATCGTCTGCTTCCACGATCTCCTTGACCTGGGCCAGCTGTCCGTCGTCACACTGCAGCCAGCCCCTGACCGAGACCATGGTTCCCACGGCGGTTGCTCCTCGTTCGTGCGGCGCGCTGCCCTGGCGCACGCTTCGTGTGCACGTGCACGCTAGAGGTGACCTGCTCCGTCGCGCAAAGGGATTGACAGGTGGATCAGCCGCCTCGAGCCGGAGCGCGCCATCCCCATCCGGACGGCCGCGATTTCGCGCTGAGCCCGGGTGAGTATGACCGGAGTACTAGGCGACCGTGTCCTGCATGAGCCCCACGAGGTTGCCGTCGGGGTCCTTCACCGAGGCGATCAGCCTGCCGCCGCCGACGTCCTGGACGTCCTGGAGCAGCTCGGCCCCGGCCTCCAGCAGGGCGGCGAGACGCGACCGGATGTCCGTCACGTTCCAGTAGGGCACCGGGCCGGTCATTCCCTTCGCATGACCGTTCGGGTCGAGGCCGATGTCCTGCCCGGCGGCCTTGAAGCCGACGTAGTACGGCTCGTCCGCGTACGGCTCCACCTCCAGCAGGGCGCCGAACAGGGCCTTCGACCGGGCGAGGTCCTTGGCGGGGTAGATGATCGTCTGGACGCCGGTGGTCATGGCGTACTCCTCCGGGAAACGGGATCCGAGCTACGTGGCCGACGTGGTGCGTCGGTGGTCTCACCGTAGGGCGGGGGAGTGCGGGAGTGCTTCTCCAAAACTGACCGGTCGTCCCCGGCGCCCCCACCACCGCCCCGGGGCCCGTCCACGGTGCGTCGGCCCGGCGGGTCCGCCGGATCACGTCGACTCGTGCTTCACCAACTCGACTCCCCGGCTATGACGGCCCGGCGCCGCCCGCGATGAAACCGGTCCGGGCGCCGCCCGCGATGAAACCGTTCCGGGCGCCGCCCGCGATGAACTGCTCCGGTCACCGCCGAACCACGGTCACACAAGGGCCGGTCGTGAACCGGCCGGCCCGTCGCCTACCACCCCTTCTCGAACAGGCGCGCAACCTCGGCGATACGCACCTCGTCCCGGCGGTAGTAGGTGCGCCGGCAGGTTCTCCTGGTACGCAGCAGACCGAGGGCGGCGAGGATCCGCAGATCGGTGGCGGCGACGGACCGGGGCACGGCGAGCTTCCCGGCGACGGCCGCCGCGGTGACGCCGTCCTCGACGAGGTCGTGGTGGCGTTGCGGCGGGAAGTGGGCGACCGGGTCCTTGAGCCACTCGAGAATCCGCATCCGTCGCTCGCTCACCGGTGTCTTCAGCATCGCGTCCCTCCGTGCCCGCCCTCTCGACCACTGTGGCCTGCCGGTCGGGGCCGGGCCGAGAGGGGAACGGGCCGAAGTGGGGGGACGGTGAGCCGATTCGCGCATGTGACCCGGCCACGGGGCACACCTGCTGCGCCATGCCGCCCCGGACGTGCGCCCTGCCGCCCCGGCTGTGCGCCGTACCGCCCTGGCTGTGCGCCGTGCCGTCGGCCTCGCGGCGCGCGACCCGTACCGCCCCGCCTCCTGACGCGCGCTCGCGGTCGCGCGCGCCCCCGACGGCCGCCGGCCTCCGGGCCCGGCATGACTGTTCCCCCCTGTCGAACGGATGGCCTGGGGGGTGGTGGTGTCACCGGGCCCGAGAGGTGCCGTTGAAGACGCTGCTCCCCCCCGCCTCCCCGGACCGCCTGTGTGCGGGCCGCTCGCGCCCCGGGTTACCCTGTTCACCGGCCGCGATCGCCTGTCCGCGGCGCGGTGGTGGGGCCCGCCGTACCCGAACCGCGGCAGTGCCGCCGCCAACGGTCCCTACTTGCGATCGAGCGTGCCCGTCCGGCAGGGCCCCGGCGAGTAGGAGCAGTACATCCATGACAGTTCCGCACCCCAAGAGCGCCGACCGGACCGGTTTCCCCGCGCCCGAGCCCGCTCGGGAGCCCTCGCCCTGGCAGGGTCAGGGCCCCGTCGTGGCGGTCGTCGCCCTCGGCGGCGCTCTCGGAGCCGCGGCCCGCTACGCCGCCTCGCTGCTCTGGCCCGCACGGGCCGGCGGATTCCCCTGGACCACCTTCGGGATCAACGTCGCCGGGTGTGCCGTGATCGGCGTGTTCATGGTCGTGATCACCGAGGTGTGGGCCGCCCACCGGCTGATGCGCCCCTTCTTCGGCACCGGAGTGCTGGGCGGTTTCACCACCTTCTCGACGTACGCCGTCGAGATCCAGAGGCTGGTGGACGCGGGCGCGGCGCGCATCGCGCTCGCCTACCTGTTCGCGACCCTGGCCGGGGCTCTCGCGGCGGTGTGGCTCGCGATGGCGGCCGCCCGCCGGCTCCTGGCCTGGCGGCAGCGATGAACGAGACCACCGAACGGCGACCCACGGAGGCGGTGATGACCCGACTGACCGGCAGCGCCCTGCGACTGACCGTCTTCATCGGCGAGCACGACCGATGGCACCACAAGCCCCTGTACGCCGAGATCGTGCACCGCGCGCACGCCGCGGGCCTGGCGGGGGCCAGTGTGTTCCGCGGCATCGAGGGCTTCGGCGCCTCCTCGCTCATCCACACCTCGCGGCTGCTGTCGCTGAGCGAGGACCTGCCGGTGGCTGTGGTCATCGTCGACACCGAGGAACGCGTCCGTGCGTTTCTGCCCCAGCTCGACGAACTCGTCACCGAGGGGCTGGTGACCCTCGACGGCTGCGAGGTCATCACGTACACGGGACGCGGGCACCCGCGCACGGCGGCCGGGACGGATGACGCGGCGGCCGGCCGGGGTGGCCCGGCGGACGAACAAGGTGACGGGGCGGCCCGCGAGGGAGGCCCTCCGGACGGGAAAGGTGAGAAGTCGTTGTGAAGTGGCTGCTGGTGGTCATCGGCGCCGCGGTCGGGGCACCCCTGCGCTATCTCACCGACCGGGCGGTGCAGCTCAGACATGACACCGTCTTCCCCTGGGGCACCCTCGCCGTGAATGTCTCGGGATGCCTGATCCTCGGCCTGCTTTCCGGAGCCGCATCCTCCGGTCACGCCTCGCCGCATGTGCAGCTCCTGATCGGCACGGGCCTGTGCGGGGCGCTGACCACATACTCGACTTTCTCGTACGAGACACTGCGGCTCACCGAGACCGGTTCGGGGTTCTACGCTGCCGCCAATGTCGTCGGAAGTGTGGCGGCGGGCCTCGGCGCGGCGTTCGCGGGCGCCGCGATCGCCGGGGCCGTGTGGCCCCGGTAGGCGCACGTCCTCCGCGCGTAGTACAACTTCCAGAGCACCACCGTCTACAGCATTGTCGACCACCTCCTCAGAACTGGATCCCATGAGCGTCATCAACGTCGGTCAGGCCGTCGTCCTCGGAGTCGTCGAGGGGGTGACCGAATTCCTCCCCGTGTCCTCGACCGGCCACCTCAAGATCACCGAGGGGCTGATGGGGATCCCCGTCGACGATCAGGCCGTCGTCGGCTTCTCGGCCGTCATCCAGGTCGGCGCCATCGCGGCCGTGCTCCTGTACTTCTTCAAGGACATCGTGCGGATCGTCTCCGCCTGGTTCCGGGGCCTGTTCAACCCGCGCGAGCGGTACCACCACGACTACAAGTTCGCCTGGTGGGTGATCGCCGCGACCATCCCGATCGTCGTGGTGGGCCTCGCCGCCAAGCCGCTGATCGACGGTCCGCTCGCCTCCCTGTGGGTGGTCGCGGGCTCGCTGATCGTCGGATCCGGTGTGATGTGGGTCGCCGACCAGATGGGCCGGCACAAGCGCGGTGAGGACGACACCTCGTTCAAGGACGCGATGCTCGTCGGCAGCTCGCAGATCCTCGCACTGCTCTTCCCCGGCTTCTCCCGCTCCGGCGCCACGATGTCCACCGCGCTCGTCCTCGACCTGGACCGGGTCGCCGCCACCCGCCTGTCCTTCTTCCTCGGCATCCCGGCCCTCACCGGCGCCGGTATCTACGAGCTGAAGGACGCCCTGGGCGCGGGGGTGGGCGCCGCGCCGCTCGCCGTCGGCACCATCGTCTCGTTCGTGGTCGCCTACGCCTCCATCGCCTGGCTGCTGAAGTACGTCGCCAAGCACTCCTTCAACGCGTTCGTGATCTACCGGATCGTCATCGGTGTGGGCCTCCTCGGGCTGCTCGCGACCGGGGTGCTGAGCTGAGCGCCACCCGTAGTCGCTGATCACCGCCGTGTGACCCGGGGGCGGGAAGCCGTTGTCCAGGCTTCCCGCCCCCTGTGATTTCCCTGCCGACACCCCTTGACAGTCCCGTCGCGCAACCCGCAGGATCACCCCCGTGAACCTGTCAGACAGCCAGACAGGTGGCAGGGGACCGCGGCGCGTCAGCGCGATGGAAGCGGTGCTCACCCACCTTCGCGGCGCCATCGAGCGCGGCGACTACGCGATCGGTGACAAGCTCCCCTCCGAGGCGGAGCTGTGCCGCACCCTCGAGGTCAGCCGCCCCGTGCTGCGCGAGGCCCTGCGGGCCCTGCAGACCATGGGGCTGACCGTCTCCAGGACCGGCAAGGGGACCTTCGTCGTCGCGAGCGCCGTCGACGACCCGACCTTCGGCGACTACGCGGCCAGCGATCTGCTGGAGGTGCGCCGTCATGTCGAGATCCCGGTCGCCGGGTACGCGGCGCTGCGCCGCACCCCGGAGAACCTCGACCACCTGTCCCACCTGCTGGACCGGATGGAGCGGGAGACGGACACCACTGCGTGGGTCGCGATGGACACCCTCTTCCATCTCGCCGTGGCCGAGGCCGCCCAGAACCCGGTCTTCCGCCGGGTGATCGAGGAGATCCGCGACGCACTGGCGCGTCAGTCGACCTTCCTCAACCAGCTCGGCGGCCGGCGCGAGCAGTCCAACCGCGAGCACCGGGCGATCGTCGAGGCGCTGACCGACGGTTCCGAGCACGACGCCGTCGAGGCCATGGCCCACCACCTCGACCGCGTCGAGACGACCCTCACCGACATCCTGCGCCCCGGGCGCACGGATCCCCCCACGGAAGGCGGACCCGAGGCGTGAGCGAGCGGCACCTCAAAGAAGAGACGCGCCCGGCGTCCGGTCACGTCGACGCCGGAGACGCGGGCTACAGCAAGGCCCTGAAGTCCCGGCACGTCAACATGATCGCCATCGGCGGTGCCATCGGCACCGGGCTGTTCCTCGGCGCCGGCGGCCGACTCGCCGACGCCGGCCCCTCCCTCTTCATCGCGTACGCGATCTGCGGCGTCTTCGCGTTCCTCGTCGTGCGCGCGCTCGGCGAACTGGTCCTGCACCGTCCGTCCTCCGGCGCCTTCGTGTCGTACGCCCGTGAGTTCCTCGGCGAGAAGGGCGCCTACACCGCGGGCTGGCTGTACTTCCTCAACTGGGCCACAACCGGTATCGCGGACATCACCGCGGTGGCCACCTACACCCACTACTGGCACCTGTTCTCCGACATCCCACAGTGGGTGATCGCCCTCATCGCCCTGGCCGTAGTGCTCACCGTGAACCTCATCTCGGTGAAGATCTTCGGCGAACTGGAGTTCTGGTTTGCCATCGTCAAGGTCAGCGCCCTCGTGGTCTTCATGGCGATCGCCATCTTCCTGCTGGTCACCCGGCACCCGGTCGACGGCACCACCCCCGGCCCGTCCCTGATCACGAGCCACGGCGGTGTCTTCCCGCACGGTGTGCTGCCGATGCTGCTGATCATCCAGGGCGTCGTCTTCGCCTACGCCTCGGTCGAGTTGGTCGGCGTCGCGGCCGGCGAGACCGAGAACCCCGAGAAGATCATGCCGAAGGCGATCAACTCGATCATGTGGCGCGTCGGCCTCTTCTACGTCGGCTCGGTCATCCTGCTGTCGATGCTGCTGCCCTGGAACAGGTACACGGCCGGCGAGAGCCCCTTCGTGACGGTCCTCTCCCGCATCGGCGTCCCCGCGGCAGGCGGGGTCATGAACCTCGTCGTCCTCACCGCGGCCATGTCCTCCCTCAACTCCGGCCTCTACTCCACCGGCCGCATCCTGCGCTCCATGGCGATGTCCGGCTCCGCGCCGAAGTTCACCCGGGTGATGAGCCGCACCCAGGTCCCGTACGGCGGCATCCTGCTCACCAGCGGCATCTGCGTCCTCGGTGTGGGCCTCAACTATGTGGTCCCGGCCGACGCGTTCGAGATCGTGCTGAACTTCGCGGCGATCGGCATCCTGTCCACCTGGGGCATGATCATGATCTGCCATCTGCTCTTCTGGAAGAAGACCCGCGACGGGGAGCTGACCCGGCCCGGCTACCGCCTGCCCGGCTCCCCGTGGACCGAGATCATCACGCTCGGCTTCCTCGCCTCCGTGTTCGTCCTGATGTACGCCGACGGCGGCGCCGGCCGCACCACCGTGCTGTGCCTGCCGCTGATCGCGGCGGCCCTGGTGGCCGGCTGGTACGGCATACGCGGCCGGGTCGCCCGCGCTGAATCCCCCAAGGTGCATCCGTGAACCACGCAGTGCTGTACGGAAGTGCGGCGGCGAAGGCTCCTGCGATCCGGGAGCCCCTGCACGCACCGGTCGCCCATCTCGTCCGCGGCGGGGTCATCGAGGGCATCCACTACGGCTCGGTCGTCGTCCTCGGCGCCGACGGGACGGTGGAACTCCAACTCGGCGACATCGAGGCCGCCTTCTACCCGCGCTCGGCGCTCAAGCCGCTACAGGCGGCGGCGATGGTCCGGGCCGGGCTGCCGCTCGACGGGGAACTGCTGTCGCTCACGGCGGCCAGCCACTCCGGCGAGGAACGGCACCTGGCCGGCACCCGCCGCATCCTGGAGTTGGCCGGCGCCACCGAGGACGACCTCGGCAACGTCCCCGACCTGCCCTACGACCCGGTCGTGCGCGACGCCTGGGTGCGCGAGGGGCGGCTGCCGTCCCGGCTGGCGCAGAACTGCTCCGGCAAGCACGCGGCCATGCTCTACACCTGCCGGCTCAACGGCTGGCCGCTTCGGGGGTATCTGGACCCGGCCCATCCCCTCCAGCAGGCCATCGCCGAGATCGTCGAGGACCTCACCGGCCAGGCGATCGCCCGGGTGACCGTGGACGGCTGCGGCGCCCCGCTGTTCTCCGTCTCGCTGCACGGTCTCGCCCGCGCCGCCGCGCGGATCACCACCGCGCCGGCCGGCACTCCGGAGGCACGGGTGGCGGACGCGATGCGTGAGCACGCCGAGATGGCGTCCGGCTCCCGGCGCGATGTCGCCGCGCTGATGCGCGCCGTGCCCGGGCTGCTGGCCAAGGACGGCTTCGAGGGCGTCCAGGTCGCCGCCCTGCCCGACGGCCGGGCCGTCGCCGTGAAGATCGCCGACGGGGCGAACCGGGCCCGGATACCGGTCACCGCGGCGGCCCTCGCCCGGGCCGGGGCCGACCCGGCGGCGCTCGCCGAGTTCGCGGGGGAGCCGCTGCTCGGCGGCGGCGAGCCGGTCGGCAGCGTCCGCCCGGTCCGCGCCCTCGACCCGCTCACACCCGACGCCCACGCCTGACGACCACCGTCACTCCACCACCTCCGGAAGAGGAACCGCACCACCATGACCGCCGCAGCCCACCGCAGCGAGCACGACCTGCTCGGCCACCGCGACGTGCCCGCCGAGGCCTACTGGGGCATCCACACCCTGCGCGCCAAGGAGAACTTCCCCATCACGGGGACGCCGATCTCCGCGTACCCGCACCTGATCGACGCCCTCGCCGCCGTCAAGGAGGCCGCCGCCCTCGCCAACGAGGAACTCGGCCTGCTGGAGCCGAGGAAGGCCGCCGCCATCGTCGCCGCCTGCCGCGAGATACGCGACGGCAAGCTGCACGACGAGTTCGTCGTCGACGTCATCCAGGGCGGCGCCGGCACCTCGACCAACATGAACGCCAACGAGGTCGTCGCCAACCGCGCGCTGGAGCTGCTCGGCCACGCCAAGGGCGAGTACCGGTACCTGCACCCCAACGAGGACGTCAACCTCGGCCAGTCCACCAACGACGTCTATCCGACCGCCGTCAAGATCGCCACGGTCTTCGCCGTGCGCGGTCTGCTGAAGGCGATGGCCGTGCTCCAGAACGCGTTCGCGGGCAAGGCCGTCGAGTTCCGCGACGTACTGAAGATGGGCCGCACCCAGCTCCAGGACGCGGTGCCGATGACGCTGGGGCAGGAGTTCTCGGCGTACGCCGTCATGCTGGACGAGGACCGCAGCCGGCTCGCCGAGGCCGTCGAGCTGATCCACGAGATCAACCTCGGCGCCACCGCGATCGGCACCGGGCTCAACGCGCCCGCCGGATACGCCGAGTCGGCCCGCCGCCACCTCTGCGACATCACCGGTCTTCCGCTGGTGACCGCCGCCAACCTGGTGGAGGCCACCCAGGACTGCGGTGCCTTCGTGCAGATGTCCGGCGTGCTCAAGCGGATCGCCGTCAAACTCTCCAAGAGCTGCAACGACCTGCGCCTGCTCTCCTCGGGTCCGCGCGCGGGCCTGAACGAGATCAACCTGCCGCCGGTGCAGGCCGGTTCGAGCATCATGCCCGGCAAGGTCAATCCGGTGATCCCGGAGGTCGTCAACCAGGTCGCCTTCGAGGTGATCGGCAACGACGTCACCATCACCATGGCCGCCGAGGCCGGCCAGCTTCAGCTCAACGCCTTCGAGCCGGTGATCCTGCACTCCCTCTCCGAGAGCATCACGCACCTGGAGCGCGCCTGCACGACCCTGGCCGAGCGGTGCGTCGCCGGGATCACGGCCAACGAGGCGCGGCTGCGGGCCGCGGTGGAGAACTCCATCGGCCTGGTCACCGCCCTCAACCCGTACATCGGGTACGAGGCGGCCACCGACATCGCCAAGGAGGCCCTCGCCAGCGGCCGCGGCGTCGCCGAACTCGTCCTGGAGAAGGGCCTGCTTCCGGCCGAGCGGCTTGCGGCCCTGCTGCGGCCCGAGGTGGTCGCGGGCAGCGGCTCACCGCGGCTCTGACCCGCCGATCAGGCAGAACGCGCCTCGGGGCGGCCGCAGGGTGCGGCCGCCCCGCCCCATCCAGAGGTGGGCGGGGCGTCCAGGATCCGGAACATGATGATGAGGTACCTCAAGGTGAGCGGCTCGCTCCACGGGACGGCACGATAGTGACCATGGCCCCCTCGCCGACCTTCCAGCCCGTCCTGGAGCGCATCGCCGAAGAGCTAGAGCAGCGGCCCGGGCGCGGACGGGCCGCCGACTACATCCCCGCGCTCGCCGCCCGCGACCCGCACCGCTTCGGCATGGCGGTCGCGGAGCCGGACGGCACGGTCTATGGAGTGGGGGAGTGGCGGGAGCCGTTCTCCACGCAGTCCATCACCAAGGTCTTCACCCTCGCCCTGCAACTGGCCCGCGAGGGCGACGAGCTGTGGGAGCACGTGGGCCGGGAGCCCTCCGGCAACCCGTTCAACTCCCTGGTCCAACTGGAGTACGAGAACGGCATCCCACGCAACCCCTTCATCAACGCGGGCGCTCTCGTCGTCACCGACCGGCTCCACACCCGTACCGGCGAAGCGGCCGGCGCCCTGCTCGACTTCCTGCGGGCGGAGAGCGGCAACCCGGACCTGGGCTTCGACCAGGAGGTGGCCGCCTCCGAGACCGCGCACGGCGACCGCAACGCCGCCCTCGCCCATTTCATGGCGTCCTACGGCAACATCGACAATCCGGTGCCGGACCTCCTCGACCAGTACTTCCGGCAGTGCTCCATCGAGGCGTCCTGCGCGGACCTCGCCCTCGCCACCGGCTTCCTGGCCCGCCACGGCATCCGCGCCGACGGCACCCGGCTGCTGACCCGCAGCCAGGCCAAGCAGATCAACGCGGTGATGCTGACCTGCGGCACCTACGACGCGGCGGGCGACTTCGCCTACCGGGTCGGGCTGCCCGGCAAGAGCGGCGTCGGCGGCGGGATCATCGCCGTCGTGCCCGGCCGCTGCACACTGTGCGTCTGGAGCCCGGGCCTGGACGAGCGCGGTAACTCGGTCGCGGGAGTCGCGGCGCTGGACCGGTTCACCACGCTCACCGGACTGTCCGTGTTCTGAGTGAGCCGTCCGTGTCCCGGGACGGCGCCCAACGCCGTCCGGGACCCTCGCCTCCAGGGAGTCACCGGGTCCACGGTGGCACCGGTCATACGGAGGTCACACGCAGGTCGCCGCCGTGAGGGTCGAACGTCGCCTTCCGGCCATCCGGCGTTGACACGCTTCGCGAGTGTTGGCCATGGCTTTCCCCGTCGATCTCCGCCGCTGCCAGGCGCTCGGTCTGGCCGGTACCGCCTTTCTCGCGTTGGGCGGTGAGACGGCCGGGGCCTTGCCGGTCGCGGATCTGGTCTCCCCCGAGTCCGGGCGCGCCGCCCTCGGGCTGGTGGGGGTCTACTTCGGGGTGGTGCTGCTGATCGCGGCCTGGGCGCTGCTGGGCCGGGTGATCCGCGGCCCCGAGCCGCCGACGCCACGCGCCCTGCTGCTCGTCCTCGCCGTCTGGGCCGCACCGCTGCTGCTCGCGCCGCCCCTGTTCAGCCGGGACGTCTACAGCTACCTCGCGCAGGGCGCCATGGTCGACGCCCATATAGACGTGTACACCCACGGACCCGCACAGCTCGGCGGCCCGCTGGCGGACCAGGTCGCGCCGGTGTGGCGGGACACCGCGGCCCCGTATGGGCCGGTCTTCCTTGCCGTCGCCTCCGCGCTCTCCGGCCTGACCCGCGGCGAACTGCCGGCCGGGCTGCTCGGTATGCGGCTGGTCGCGCTCCTCGGCGTGGCCCTGATGGCGGCGGCGCTGCCCCGGCTGGCCCGGCAGTGCGGCGCCGACCCGGCGGCCGCGCTCTGGCTCGGCGCCCTCAACCCGCTGGTGCTGCTGCATCTGGTGGCCGGTGCCCACAACGACGCCATCATGCTGGGCCTGCTCGGTGTCGGCCTGCTCGCCGCCCGCGGCCGGCTGCACCTCCTCGGCGTCGTCCTCGTCACGCTCGCCGCACTGGTCAAAGCCCCCGCCGCGCTCGGGCTGCTGGCCGTCATCGCGCTGCGGCGGCACGTCGGGATCGTCCGCGCGGTGGCGACGACGACGGTGGTCGCCACCGCCACCACGGTGGTGGTCACGGCCGTCACCGGCACGGGCTACGGCTGGGTGGCGGCCCTGAAGACGCCCATCTCACCGCACAACTGGTCACCCACCAGCGTCCTCGGCCGGGTCACCGGACGGTTGCTCGACGACCTCGGCAGCGACCTCGCGCCGCTCGCGACTCCCGTGTGGCACGCGGCCGGGTTGTTGGCGACAATGATCGCCGTGCTGCTCATCTGGCTCCGGCTGCGGCCCGCCCCGGTCTACGCGCTCGGCCTCAGCCTCGCCGTCGTGGCCGTCCTCGGCCCGGCGATCCGCCCCTGGTACGCCCTGTGGGGACTGTTCCTCATCGCCGCCGCGGCGCCCAGCGCCTCCGTACGCCACCGGGTGGCCGCCGCCACCGCGGTCCTCGCGCTCGCCGTGCTGCCGAGCGGCGGGCCCGCGGACCTCGCCCAGGTGCTGCTGGCCGTCTCCGGCGGCGTCCTCGCGGTCGTGGTGCTCTGGCAGGCGCACCAGGCGGCCCAGGCGCCGGTGCTGGGACGGACGGCGTGAGAGCGCCGCGCACCGAGAAGGGCCGGCTGGCCCTCGTAGTCGGCCTCGCCGCGGCCGTGGCCGTCTTCACCGCCACGGTGCCGCTGCTGCGCGACTGGTTCGATCTGCGCGTCTACTACGGGACCGTGCACACGTGGGTCCACGACGGCGGGCACATCTACGACTACCGGGTACCGGGGACGACGTACGGCTTCACCTATCCGCCGTTCGCCGCGCTGAGCATGCTGCCCATGGCGTACGTCGGACTCGGCACCGCCATCGTCCTCGCGCTGCTGCTGAACCTCGCGGCCGCCGCGGTGGTGCTGTGGATCCTCGTCGGCCGGGAGCTGTGCCGCTACGGCTGGTTCGGCTGGGCGCTGGCCGCCTGCGCGCTGGCGCTGCTCGAACCCGTCCGGGACACCTTCAGCTTCGGGCAGGTCAACCTGCTGCTGCTGGCGCTCGTGCTCACCGACGCCTGGCTGCTGTCCACCGGGCGTGAACGCTGGGCCGGGGCGGGCATCGGAATCGCGGCGGCCGTGAAGCTGACGCCCGCCGTCTTCATCGGCCTGCTGCTGCTCGCCCGGCGCTGGCGGATCGCCGCCGTGGCGACGGCGGTCGCCGCCGCCGCGACCCTGCTCGCGGCCTGGGCCGCACCGGGCGCCTCCCGCTTCTACTGGACGCATGCCGTCTGGGACACCACCCGCGTCGGCCGCCTGGACTATGTCTCCAACCAGTCCCTGCAAGGGATCCTGGCCCGCCTCTCGGCGCCCGACGCACCGAGCCACGCGGCCTGGGCGACGGCCGTCGTGCTGGTCCTCGCGGTATGGGGGTGGCGCACCCACCGCGCGCTGCGCGCCGCCGACTGGCGGGCCGCCTTCGCCCTGACCGGGCTGGCCGCCTGTCTGGTCAGCCCGATCACCTGGGTGCACCATCTCGTCTGGCTGCTGCCGTCCTTCGCCGTGCTGCTGCGCGCACGCCGGCTGCGCATCGCGGCGGTTCTGTACGTGGTGCTGTGCAGCAGCGTGGTGTGGCTGTGGTTCGACGACGCCTCCGGCATCGACGGCTTCCTCGGCAGCAACACCTACACCTGGATCACCCTCGGGCTGCTGCTCTGGCTGCCGGTCGGTCAGGCGCGTGGCGAGCGTCTCCTCCTGAGCCACAGCGCCAGCGCGGCCGCCGTGCCCGCGCTCGCGCCCACGGCACCCGCGAGCACTCCCGTGCCGGGTGCGTCGCGGTCCGCCGGCGCAGTCCTCGGCAAGGCGGCGGGACCGGCCCGGGACACGGTGGGCCGTTCGGGCACCAGCGAGCCGACCGGAGTCACCCGTCCGACGGCGGCGAACCCCCAGTCGAGCAGCGAGCGCGCCTCCTCGTAGACCGCGAACCCGCCGCCGATCTGAGGGTTCATCACGGTGACCAGGACGGTGTGGCCGCCGCGGCGCGCGGCGGCCACGAGCGTGTTGCCCGCATGGCTCGTGTAGCCGTTCTTGACGCCGATCAGGCCCGGGTAGGGCTGGACGCCGTTGCGGCCCGTCAGCAGCCGGTTGGTGTTGGCGATCTCATAGGTTCCGCCGTCGTCGCCGGGGAAGCTGGAGGTGGCGGTGGCGCAGTAGCGCGCGAACTCCGGGTTCTGGAGTCCGGCCCTCCCGAACACCGCGAGGTCGTACGCCGACGACACCTGTCCGTCCGCGTCGTACCCGTCGGGGGAGACCACATGGGTGTCCAGGGCGCCCAGCGCGCGGGCCTTGGCCTGCATCTGACGGACCGTGTTCCGCACTCCGCCGTTGAGCGCGGCCAGCACATGCACGGCGTCGTTGCCGGAGTTCAGGAAGACCCCCCGCCACAGGTCGCTGACCTGGTAGGTGTCGCCCTCCCTCACCCCGACGAGGCTGCTGCCGGGCCCGACGTCCGCCAGTTCCCGCGCGCTGACGGTGTGCCGGGTGTCGGCGGGCAGGCCCGGCAGTACGGTGAGGGCGAACAGCGTCTTGAGGGTGCTGGCGGGCGGCAGCGGGCGGTGTGCGTCGTGCGCGGCGAGCACCTGGCCGGTGTCGGCGTCGGAGACCAGCCATGACAGCGCCGACACTTCGGGGAGCTGGGGCACCCCCGCGCGCTGCCGTACCTGCGTGCCCGACGCGTACAGGGGGGAGGTATTGGGGGTCGCGGGCCGTGGAGTGGCGGAGTCGGGGCCCGCGACGGCGACGGCGGGGAGGGACGGGAGGGCCGCCGTCCAGGCCGCGCCGAGAGCGCAGCAGGAGACGACGACGCGGGACGAGATTCCTATGGTCATACCCGCCACCGTAGGAACGGTCGCGGCCCTCTCGCCTGGGCACGTTGGGCCGAGTGGAGGTATCGGGCACCCGGATGCCGGACGCGGGGCCCGCGCGGCGAGGCGGTCAGGCCGCCGGCAGCGTGGGCTGGATCCTGCGGAGGAACGTCGCGTTGTCGGGCGTGGTCCGCATCCGCTCCAGCAGGGTCTGAAGGTTCGCCAGCCCGTCACGCGACGTCAGTGCGCGCCGCAGGCCTCGTAGGGCCGTCGACTCGAATGGGGCCAGCAGGAGTTCCTCGCGGCGGGTACCGGATCCGGCTATGTCGACGGCCGGGTGGATCCGGTGGGCGGCGAGGTCCCGGTCCAGCCGCAGCTCCATGTTGCCGGTGCTCTTCAGCTCCTCGAAGAAGAAGTCGTCGGCGCGGGAACCGGTCTCGACCAGGGCGGTGGCGAGGATCGTCAGCGAGCCGCCCTCCTCGGCCAGGCGGGCGGCGCCGAAGAGCCGCTTCGGGCCCTGAAGCGCGGCGGCGTCGACGCCGCCGCTCAGCGTGCGGCCACCGGCGGCGGCCGCGTTGTTGTGCGCCCGGCACAGCCGGGTCAGCGAGTCGAGCAGGATGACGACGTCCTGCCCCTGCTCGACGAGCCGCTTGGCCCGCTCGACGACGAGTTCCGCGAGGGCGATGTGCTCCTTCGGTGTCCGGTCGAACGTGGAGGCGTACACCTCGCCGCGCACCGAGCGCCGCATGTCGGTCACCTCCTCGGGCCGCTCGTCGAGCAGTACCACCATCAGATGGCACTCGGGGTGGTTCCCGGCGACGGCCGCGGCGATCTGCTGGAGCAGCACGGTCTTGCCGGTCCTCGGCGGGGCGACGATCAGGCCGCGCTGCCCCTTGCCGACGGGGGCGAGGAGGTCGACGACGCGCCCGGACAGGCCCGCCGCGGGGTGTTCGAGGCGCAGCCGCTCGCGCGGGTGCAGCGGGGTGAGGTCGCGGAAGTGGGGGCGCCCGCGCAGTTCGTCGGGGGTACGGCCGTTGATCCGCGTCACCTCGGTGAGGGCTCGCCCGTCGCGGACGCCGTCGAGGGTGTCGCCCTTGCGCAGGCCGTGGCGGCGGATCAGGGCGGGGGTGACCTGGGGATCGGCGGGGGAGGCCTGGCAGCCGACGGCGCGCAGATGTCCCTTCCCGCCATGGTCGAGGTCGAGGACTCCGGTGACGGACTGGGGTGTCTGCTGCTGCCGCACTGTGGGAGGGCGCTGGAGGGTGGCGGTCATATGAGGTCCTTTCACGGACTGAGGACAGAGAGGGGGGAAGGGGAGGGCCGGGAGGCGGCGTGCTCACGCCTCGTCGCGGCGGGGAACCGCACCTCGGACGCAGCGGAAAGGGGCTGGTCGCGAGGTGACGCGGGAAAGCCGGTGCGCCGGTCGGTGACGACGGCGGACGGAACGGCGAACTCAAGGAGAGACAGCACCGGCGCCCGGAACGGGGCGTCCACGGATGCTGCCCGCACTGTAGCACTCGACAAGCGCGTGCGCACCGCCCTCGGGGGCCCACACCGCCTACGGATCGCCGTGCACCCCTTTCAGCGCCCTGGTGGCGCCGTCTATTCCCGGGTCCCGATCCCGGGGAGAATCGATCGTCGTACGCCGTCAGCCCGACCCTCGCGACAAGGAGGCACCGGTGGACACCTCCTCCGCCGCACCGCATCGGCTGGACCCCGCCGGCGGCTGCCCGCACGCCGACAACGCGCGGTTGCTCGCCCGGGGTGCCGTCGCGCCGGTCCTGCTGCCCGGGGACATCGAGGGCATGGCCGTACTGGGGCACGAGGCGCTGAAGGAGTTCCTGGCACATCCCGATGTCGCCAAGCACGCCGGCCACTTCACGGCCCTGCGCGAGGGAAGGATCGCCGAGGGCTGGCCGCTCATGACCTTCGCGGCCGTGCAGGGGATGACCACTGCCGACGGTGACGACCACCGGCGGCTGCGCTCGCTGGTCAGCCGGGCCTTCACGGCCCGCCGTGTCGCACAACTGCGTCCGCGAGTCGAGGAGTTGACGGAGGCCCTGCTGGACGACCTGGCCGGGGCGGCCGCGTCCGGCGGCGGAGTGGCCGATCTGCGGCGGCACTTCGCACTGCCCCTGCCGATGGGGGTGATCTGCGAGCTGCTCGGCGTGGCGCACCGCTACCGGGACCGGCTGCACCGGCTGTCCAGCCAGGTCGTCGCCACCGACATCGGCCCCGAGCAGGTCATCGCCGCAAACAGCGAACTGGTCGCCGTGCTCGGCGAGATCGCCGCCGCCAAGGCCGAGCGTCCCGGGGACGACCTCATCAGCGCGCTCATCGCCGCCCGGGACGAGGACGGCGACCGGCTCAGCCGGCAGGAGCTGACCGGCACACTGGTGCTGATGATCATCGCCGGGCACGAGACCACGATGAACCTGATCACCAACGCCGTACGGGCCCTGTGCGGCCACCGCGACCAGCGGGAACTCGCGCGGAAGGGGCGGGTGGGCTGGGACGACGTCGTCGAGGAGACCCTGCGCTGGGACGCGCCCGTCAGCTACTTCCCCTTCCGGTACCCCGTTCGGGATCTGACCGTGGACGGGACGGTCATCCCCCAGGGCACACCGGTGCTCGCCGGATACTCCGCGGCCGGGCGCGACCCGGCCGCGCACGGTGCGGACGCCGGCCGGTTCGACGTCACCCGGCCCGGGCGGAGCGGCACCGTGCGGCACCTCTCGCTCGGGCACGGCGCCCACTACTGCCTGGGCGCTCCCCTGGCCCGGCTGGAGGCCGGGATCGCGCTGGAGCGCCTGTTCACCCGTTTCCCGGACCTGGACCTCGCCGTGCGCGAGGACGACCTGACCCGCCATGCGAGCTTCGTCGGCAACAGCGTACGGACGCTGCCCGTGCGTCCGCGGCCCTGAACCGTATACCGGCCGCATGGGGGCCGGGACGGGGGCGACGGGGCCAGGGTGGCCGCATGGGGGCCGGCACGGGGGCGACGGGGCCGGGGTGATCACCCCGGCCCCCGACGTGCTCAGCAGTACAGGTTGGATCCGGGGCTCACGCCGAGGATGGCGGTGAACCGCTGGTAGGCGTCCACGCGGCTCTGCACCTGGGCGGGGTTCCGGCCGTCGCACTCCAGTGAGCCGTTGATGCTGCGGATGGTCTGCCCGAAGCCGGCCTGGTTCACCATGGCGTTGTGCGGGGTCATGGTGCCGGGGCCGGACTGCGTGTTCCAGTACCACAGGCCCGTGCGCCAGGCCACGGCGGAGTCGTTCTGCACCAGCCACGGGTTGTCGAGCAGGTCGATGCCGAGCGCGTCGCCCGCCGCCTTGTAGTTGAAGTTCCAGCTGAGCTGGAGGGGGCCGCGCCCGTAGTACGCGGCCTGGCCGGCAGGACAGCCGTAGGGCTGGCTCCAGTCGCAGTACGTCGGGTAGTTGGCCGTGTTCTGCTCCACCACGTAGACCAGACCGCCGGTCTCATGGCTGACGTTGGCCAGGAAGGCCGCGGCCTCCTGCTTCCTCACGGTGTCGCTGCCGGTGTTCGCGAAGGCGGGGTAGGAGCTGAGGGCCTGCACAAGGCCGCCGTAGGTGTAGAACGAGTTCCGGTTCGGGAACATCTGATTGAACTGGGCCTCGCTGACCACGAATCCGGACGGAGTCTGGTTCCCCCCGCCGCTCGCGGGAGCGTTCCA
Source organism: Streptomyces sp. NPDC093261 (assembly GCF_044753645.1). Taxonomy (NCBI): domain Bacteria; kingdom Bacillati; phylum Actinomycetota; class Actinomycetes; order Kitasatosporales; family Streptomycetaceae; genus Streptomyces; species Streptomyces sp. NPDC093261. The sequence goes on along the minus strand of NZ_JBIVNO010000013.1, from coordinate 114,644 downwards.
CTTCTGGTTGGCCCCGCCGGTGCAGGTCCAGATCTGCAAGCGGGTGCCGTTGGCCGGGTTGTTGTCACGGACGTCCAGGCACTTGTTCGCGGCCGGGTTGACGATGTCGTGGGCCCCGGTCACCACCCACTGCTGGTTGGCGCCGCCCGAGCAGTCCCACAGCTGGACCGCCGCCCCGTCGGCCGTGCTGCGGTCGACGACATCCAGACACTTGCCGAGCGCCCGCAGGGTGCCGTCGCCGGGGTTGGACCAGAGCTGGGCACCGCTGCCGTTGCAGTCGTAGAGCTGTACGGCGGTGCCGTTGGCGCTGTTGGCTCCCGCCACGTCGACGCACTTCCCGGCCAGGCCGGTGATCCGGCCGTCGTCGGCGTGCGCGGGGGTGGCGGAGAACAGGGCGGCCATCAGGGCCACGACGACGGCGCCGACCGGGAACCGGCCGAGGACCGCGTGTATGAGCGGGAATCGTCTGAAGGAGAGCTGGGCCATGGTCATCGTTGTCGACACCTCGTGGGGGGTTGGCCGGATGGCAACGTGAACTCCGGTCTCTGCAGCGGAATGTGACGGCCCGAAAGCTAAAGGTCTGAACCAAGTGCGTCAAGAGGTGAAGCGGAACAACGTTGTCACCGGCGCCGGGCACTCAGAAGCCGAAGCGAGCTCCGCGGGCGCTCTAAGCTGGCGTGATGTTCTCCCCGCACGGTCCCAGCCTCCGCGAGCTCGCCGTTCAGGCGCTGTCCTCGGTCGAGCGCGGCTACGACCTGCTCGCGCCCACGTTCGATCACACCCCCTTCCGCACGTCGGACGCGGTGCTGGACGCCGTCGGGCGCGCGCTGGAGGCGATGGGGCCCTTCCATCACGGCCTCGACCTGTGCTGCGGTACGGGGGCGGGGACGGACCTCCTGCGCGCGGTGTGCCGCGAGAGCGTCACCGGGGTCGACTTCAGCGCGGGCATGCTCGCCGTCGGGCGGCGGCAGGTGCGCTCCGACGGGTGGCCGCGGGTCGCCTGGGTGCGGGGTGACGCCCGCGCCCTGCCCTTCGGTCCCGTCTTCGACCTGGTCGTGAGCTTCGGCGCCTTCGGTCACTTCCTGCCGGCAGAGCTGCCCGGCCTGTTCGGGCAGGTCCACTCGGTGCTGCGGCCCGGCGGCCGGTTCGTGTTCCCGATCGGGGCCCCGCCGCGCCCGACCTCGCCCTGGTACTGGGCGCTGCTCGGCTTCGACACCGCGATGGGCGTCCGCAACGCGCTCTGGCGTCCGCCGTTCGTCATGTACTACCGGGCGTTCCGCCTCGGCGACGTACGGCGGGAGCTGGGCCGCGCCGGGTTCACGGTGGAACATCAGGCGATGCCGGACTTCGGCCTTCGGCCCGACGGCAGCCCGCGCTGCCGGCTGCTCGTGGCCACGCGGGCGCGCGGCGGGGCTCCCGCGGGGGTCAGCCGGCCGCCGGCAGGGTGAACTCGTAGACCAGCGCGTCCCGTTGGGCCTCCACCACCAGATCGGTGATCTCCAGCGGCCGGTCCCACTGGTCGTGCACGCGCCGGGTCACCCGCACGGTCGGCGGCAGCGGAGTGATCGCGTCACGGTGGTGCAGGGTCAGGCCGGCCGTGCGCATCCAGTCGTAGGCACGCCACAGTTCGGCCGAGGCCCTGCCGTCCGCCCGGTCGCGGTAGCGGGCCAGCTCCGGCACCTCGGCGACGGCGACCGCGGAGAACGAGGTGACGGCCGTCCGCGCCCGGCTGCCGTCCGCCGCGGCCGACGCGTAGCGGTGGACGAGGGTGGGCCGCAGGGGCGCCAGGCCCAGCTCCCGGGCGTGTTCGGGGGACGGGACCTCCCAGGTGACGGTCGCCCGGCCGGGCTCCGCGCCGTGCGCGCCCACCGGAAAGGCCAGCGAGGGGACGTGCTCGGCCGTGGCCCCGGGCAGCACCGCGTGGCTGCCGCGTCGGTCGGTGGCGACCAGTCCGGCGCGGCGCAGGATCTGCAGGGCCTGGCGCACGGTCTCCCGGCTGACCCGGAAGTGCGCGGCCAACTGCCGCTCCCCGGGCAGCCGTTCCCCCGGCGGGATGCCGCCGTCACGCAACTCGGCGAGCAGTTCGGCGGCGATCCTCCAGTAGAGCGGTTCCTCGTGCGCGTGAGGAAGAGGGTGGTCGGGTGGGGTGGTGCGGGCCATGTCCGCGCCTCCTGGTGACAAGACGTAGCCGTGCGGAATCAGTGCGCGACCAGGTCTAGCATTGGTCTAAACCACCAGGAAAGGGTGGGCCGGCACTTCGGCCGAATCCGGTCCGTCTCCCGCGTCGCCGGGAACTCGGTCCACGCGGAGTATTTCTGACGCTCCATCACAAACGTGCGGGCAGCCAGCGCAACTGGACCGCCTGCTGGTGGGGGCCGCCGCCCTCGTGGTCGTTGAAGTCGTAGACCTCGATCGTCTTGTCCTCGTGCGCCCACGCGTTGAACGCGGCGAAGACCGTGGAGGGCGGGCAGGTCTGGTCCTCAAGCGCCGCCGAGAAGAGCGCGGGCGCCCGGCCGCGCGCGGCGAAGTGCACGCCGTCGAAGTACGACAGGGTCCGCAGCACACGCTCGGTGCGGCCGCGGTGCGTCTTGAGATAGGTGCCGATCTCCCGGTACGGCTGGCGGTCCGTGAGGGTCGCCGCGCGCGGGAAGTCGCACAGGAACGGCACGTCCGGCGCGATCGCCACCAGGTCCGGTACGAGACCGCCGACCGCTATCGTGATGCCGCCGCCCTGGCTGGCGCCGAGGGCCGCGGTGCGGGAGGCGTCGGTCAGGGGGTGCGCCCGGGCCGCCTCGACGGCCCGCACCCCGTCCGTGAACAGCCGCCGGTAGTAGTACGTCTCGGGGTCCTCGATGCCGCGCGTCATGAACCCGGGGACGGCCGGCGCACTGCCCACCGGGTCGGGGGTGTCGCCGCCGCCCCAGGTGCTGCCCTGCCCGCGCGTGTCCATCACGAAGTGCGCGAAGCCCGCCGAGGCCCACAGCAGATGCATGTGCGGCAGGGCGCGTCCGCCGCCGTAGCCGACGAACTCCACGACCGTGGGAAGCGGCCCGTCCGCGGAGGCGGGCACGGTCAGCCAGCCCTTGACCGGGTGGCCGCCGAAGCCGGCGAACGTCACGTCGTACACCTGGACCGTCCTCAGCCCCGTCTCGACGGGCTCGAAGCGGGCGCCCAGGTCGTGTTCGCGGGTCTCCTGAAGCGTCTTGGCCCAGAAGGCGTCGAAGTCCGAGGGCTCCATCGAGGCGCTGCGGTAGTCGCGGAGCCGGTCGATCGGCAGGTCGAACAGGGCCATGGAGGACCGCCTTTGACGTCACGAACGTGGATGATCACACCGTACGGTGACGTCCGGGGAGACGCCAGACCGCCGGTCTGCCGGTCTGCCGGTCTGCCGGTCTGCTGGGCCGCCGATCCGCCGATCCGCCGATCCGCCGATCCGCCGGTCTGCCGGTCTGCCGGTCTGCCGATCCGCCGATCCGCCGGTCTGTCGGTCCGCCGGTCCGCCGGTCTGACCGTCCGCCGGGCCCTGCCGGTCACGCCGTGCGCCGCCCCCAGTCCGGGCCCGTGCGGGCCCACTCGGCCTCCCACTCCGCCATGCGGTGCCGCTCGGAGATCCTGCCGATCACCGCGCGGCCCAGGAAGACCGCCCCGGCCACTCCGCACGCGGCCCACACAGCGGCCGTCAGGCCGTGCTGCCACACCGCGGCGTCGCTGGGCGGCGGCCCGACCCCGTGGTCCTTCGCGTCCAGCCACACCCGCACCCGCTCGCCGCGCAGCGAGCCCGCCGGGACCTGCGCGAATGTCGTCCGGGTGCCCTTGCCGGGCTCGGTCCAGCGCACCGGCACCCGGTACAGGGGCTGCCTGACGCCCTGGGACGAGGGCGCCACGGCCGGGGCGTCCTGGACCAGCACCGCGGGCACCTGATGGCGCTCGGCGCGCTGGGCGGTCTGCGTCGCGCGCGCGTCGCCGTAGGCCCACCAGCCCACGGCTGTGCCGACGAGCGGCGCTCCGACGCACAGCAGCACGGCGAGGAGAAGCGACGTCCACGCCTCGACGACATCCGATCGCCGGCGCAGCGGATTGCGCCGCCAGCGCCAGCCGCGCATCCGGGTTCGCATCTCGACCTCCTTGCCGCCACGTCCCGCTCGTGGAAGCGCCGAGCCCCCTGGGGAACCCGCACACCGCCCCCGGCCACGATCAAGGAGCCCCTCGGCGCAGCACCGCGCGACGGCGCCCGCGGTGCGCCCGCCTCGTACGGGCACCTCGCCGCCCGCGACTCACGGCGGCGGCGGTCCCGCTACGCCCCGCATCCGGGACCCGCTCATGCCGGACCGGCCGCACCCGCCGACCCCTGGCCCGGGGACGGCCGTACGGACCGGCGCGGAAGCGCTGCGCACGCGACGCGGACGCGGCACCGGACGCGTCCGACATGAGTCGGCCTTTTGTGCCGATTCTCCTCCCCGGCGAGGTTCCCGGCCATGTGGCCCCGAAACCTGGTGCCGGCCCGGGGACACGGTGCGGGAGCGGCAGGGGCGAGGCGGCGCGGCGGGCGGGCCGAGGCGTTCGACGGTTCAGCCGAAGCGTTCGACACGGATGCGGTCCACCGGCTGCCCGGCCTCCACCAGCAGCCGCGACGCATGCTCGGCGAACGCGTTGGAACCGCACACATAGGCTTCCCACCCCCCAGGAGGCGCCGCGGCCATGAGCGGCGCCACATGGGCCGCGGACATGCGTCCCACCGGCACCCCCGGGGGCGCGTCGCGGGTGAAGAGGGGGATGGTCTCCGCGCCGTACTCGTCCGCGTAGATCAGATCCCGCGGCCCGCGCGCCGAGACCAGCAGCCGCAGCGGCACGTCCAGGCCCCGCGCCCGGTGGTGGCGCACCATCGACATCAGCGGGACGACCCCCGACCCTGCCCCGAGCAGCAGCGCGGGCCGGTCGCCCGGCCAGGCGAAGAAGCCGCTCAGCGGGCCGCGCACCGCGACCCGGTCCCCGGGCTCGGCCACGGTGTGGAACCAGCCGGAGACCTCGCCGCCCTCGACACGGTCCAGGGTCAGTTCGACATGCCCGGTGTCGTCGGGTGGCGACGCGATCGAATAGTGCCGCTGCGCCGTGTAGCCGTCCTCGGCGGTCAGTCGCAGCAGCAGGTGCTGGCCGGGCAGATGCCCCGCCCAGCCGGGGACCGCGAACCGGAAGGTGGCCGCGCGCGGTGTCTCACGGCGGATCTCGGTCAGCGTCGCGGTCCGCCACTCGGCGGCGGTGCCGGCGTTCACGGCGATCCGCCCGGGCACGGAGAACCGCGTGAGCGGAAGGAAGCGGCCGGAGGTCAGGCTTGTCTCGGTCATCACCTCAGTCACCTCAGTCACCGGAATACCGCTGCTCCTCCCACGGGTTGCCCCGCGCGTGATAGCCGTTCTCTTCCCAGAACCCCTGCTCGTCGTGGTCGAGGATCCTCAGGCCGGCGATCCACTTGGCGCTCTTCCAGAAGTACAGATGCGGCACCAGCAGCCGCGCCGGGCCCCCGTGCTCGGCGGGCAGCGGCCTGCCGTCGTACGCGAAGGCGATCCAGGCGCGCCCTCCGGTGAGGTCGGACAGGGGGAGGTTGGCCGTGTACCCGGTGTGGGAGTAGGCGACGGCGTGCGTGGCCGTCGCCCGGGGCCGCACGACGTCCAGGAACGCGTCCAGCGACACACCCGCGAACCGCACCCCGAACTTCGACCAGCCCGTCACGCAGTGGATGGCGCCGTCGTACGCCGACGCGGGCAGCGCATGCGCCTCCGCCCAGGTCCACGTGCGCGGTCGGGCCACCTCACCGTCGATGCGGAAGGACCAGTCCGCGGCCGCCAGCACCGGAGTGACCTCGGCTGACAGGACGGGCCAGTCGTCGCCCGCGTCGTACTGACCGGGCGGCAGCCCGGGGTCGGGGACGCGCGGGCGCCCGGTGAAGCCTCGGGTGACGTGCATGGTGGGGCGGTGCCTCTCCAGGCGGCCGGACGGGACCGCCGGCCGGGCGTGATCAATGCGAACGCCTTCCACCGTACGCGCCCGCGCGCTCTGTTCCCGCCCCGGCCGATCCGGATCATTGCGGCCGTATGAACTCTTCGTCCGGCCGGGAATAGCCGCCAGGTGATCTTCCTTGGGCAGTAGTGGCCGGTGCCGGTGGCCCCTGGACCGGCGGTCCGGCGGCAGCGAAGGAGAGTGAGGCAGGACATGCCCAAGGCGTACGCATACACGCGGCACGGTGGCCCGGAGACCGAGACCTTCGTCGATGTGGAGCGGCCGAGTCCCGGCCCCGGACAGGTACTCGTCGCGGTGTGCGCCGCGGGCGTGAACCCCGTCGACTGGAAGCTCCGCACGGGCCTGAGGCGGCCCGGCGACACCGGCGAGCCGAGCTTCCCCGTCGTCTTCGGCAGTGAGGTGGCCGGAGTCGTCGAGGAGGTCGGCGAGGGCGTGACCGGTTTCACGGCCGGCGACGCGGTCTTCGGCAACACCGTGTCCGGCGGATACGCCGAGTACGCCCTGCTGCCCGCCGCGGTGACCGCACACCTTCCGGCGGAGCTCTCCTTCACGGCCGCCGCGGTCCTGCCGGTCGCCGCGGCCACCGCGTACGACGGAGTCCGCCAGCTCGGCCTGGCCGCCGGCGCGACCCTGCTGGTCACCGGCGCCGGCGGGGGAGTCGGGGTCGCCACCGTGCAGATCGCCCGGGCCTTCGGACTGCGGGTGGTCGGCACCGCGAGCGAGGGCAAGAAGGACTTCGTGGAGGAGCTCGGAGCCGTGCACATCGCATCGGGCCCGGATCTGGTCGCGCGGGTGCGGGCCGCCGTCCCGCAGGGGGTGGACGGCGTCTACGACCTCGTCGGCGGTGACGTGCTGGAGGAAGCCGCGACCCTGCCGGCCGACCGGTCGAAGGTGATCTCCGCCGCGGCGCGCCAGGAGGTCGAGCGGCTGGGCGGCGCACCCGTGCGGCGGGCCCGCACCGCCGCCGTGCTCGACGAGGTCGCGCGCCTGGTGGTGCGCGGCGATCTGGCCCCCCATGTCACCCGGACCTTCCCGCTGGAGCGCGCCGATGAGGCCCTGCGCGTCGTCGAGGAGGGCCATGCCCGGGGCAAGGTCGTGATCGAGGTCGGCGCATGAGCGGCATCCGGCACGTCCTCGACAACCCCGCGCTCACCTCGCTGACCGGCCCCCACGCCCACTTCGCCGAACGCCGGGGCCGTATCCTGCGCTACCCGACGGACGTCTCCCCCTGGGTGGGGCTGCCCGACGACCCCGACGCCGGCGACTGGGCCGACCTCGCGGCGCTCGCGGGTCCGGGCGCCGAGGCCCCGCTGCCCGGTTTCCGCGGTGAACTGCCGGAGGGCTGGGAGATCACCTTCGATCTGGACGGCGTGCAGCTCGTCGACGACGGGATCCCCGCCGCCCCCGATCCGGAGGCCGTACGGCTCACCGCGGCCGACGTACCGGAGATGCTGGACCTGGTCGAGCGCACCCGGCCGGGGCCCTTCCTGCCGCGCACCATCGAACTCGGCACCTACCTGGGTATCCGCCGGGACGGCGCCCTGATCGCCCTCGCCGGCGAGCGGCTGCACCCGCCGGGCTGGACCGAGATCAGCGCCGTCTGCACCGATCCGGCCTTCCGCGGCCAGGGACTGGCGACCCGGCTGATCCTCGCGGTCGCGCACGGCATCCGCGAGCGCGGCGAGACACCCTTCCTGCACACCGGCGCGGGCAACACCAGCGCCATCCGGCTCTACGAGTCCCTGGGCTTCAGGCTCCGCCGCAGGACGAGGTTCCTCTCGGCGCGGGTGCCGGAGCTCTTGGCGGACGGGCAGACGGTGGGAATCTGACGGCAGTGCGGATGCGCCGACGGATCTGACGGACTGCGACGGACCGACCGGTCGGCCATCGGGCCGGACCGACCGACCGGGTCGGACCAACCGGCCGGACCGACCGACCGGGTCGGACCAACCGGCCGGACCGACCGACCGGGCCGGACCGACCGGCCGGGCCGGACCGACCGGCCGGACCAACCAACCGGCCGGACGGACCGACCGGGCCGGACCGACCGACGACCAACCGGCCGGACCGACCTACGGGGCCGGGCCGACCGCCGACCAATCGACCGGCCGGGCGCGGCGCCGGGCGAGCAGGCCGGCCCCTGTGGACCGCACCCGGCGGCGCGCGTCAACGCCCGGCGGTTGTGGCGGCGTTGTAGCGCAGCAGATACGCGGCGAAGCGTCGCAGATCCTCTTCCGGCCACCCCGCGAGCCGCTCACGGAAGGCCTCCCGGCGGCTCTCGGTGACCTGGGCGAGGATCCGCGTGCCCGCCTGCGTCAGGTGCAGCACCTGGACCCGGTGGTCGCCCGGATCGAGCCGCCGCTCGATCAGACCGGCCCGCTCCAGGGCGGCCACCTGGCGGCTGACCGTGGACTTGTCCAGCGCGTAGTGGTCGGCCAGGTCGGTCGCGCGGCACCCGCCGCTCTCCTCCAGGTGCCCGAGGAGCGTGTAGGAGACCAGCGAGAGTTCCGGGTGCATCCGGCCGGCCGAGGCGCGGGCGCGCCGGGCGAACGTCGTCAGCTCACGGTGGATCGTCTCAACGGCCGCCCCGGCGGAGGGCGCGGCGGCGTCCCGCTCGGGGGCGTCGGTTCCGTCGGACGCCTCGACTGCCTGCACGAAAGCCTCCCTCGGTCTTTCCGGTTGTAGAGTACAACCGGAATGCGGAGGCGGCCTTCGTCGCCCGCCGCTCACCGGCGCGCGGCCGGTCACCCCCTTCCTGTTAGGGTGACCGTCCTGGCCGCGGATCGTCCCGGCCGGTGGTGGCCGAGGAGGTGAGACCCATTTCCGCTGTGTCGGCTCGGGTGCTCTCGCCTCACGTCAGCGTGGATCACCGCCGTTAGGTGACCGCGAGAGCGCCCTTCGGTCAACCGAAAGGCTTCTCGGCTACATGCCCTCCATGTCGCGTTCCCGCGTCGTCTCCGCTCTGCGCTCCGCCGGCTGCGTCTTCGCCGAGGACGAGGCGGAGCTGATCCTCGCAACCGCCCGCACGCCCGACGAGGCCGCCGCCATGGTCGGCCGGCGCGTGGCCGGCCTGCCCCTCGAACAGGTCCTGGGCTGGGCGGAGTTCCACGGACTGCGCATCACCGTGGAACCGGGCGTCTTCGTGCCGCGCCGGCGCACCGAGTTCCTGGTCCGGCAGGCCCTCGCCCTCGGGCGGGACGCCCGCGTGGTCGTGGACCTGTGCTGTGGCTCCGGCGCGGTGGGTGCGGCGCTCGCCGCCGCGCTCGACGGACCGGAACTGCACGCGGCCGACATCGAGCCGGCCGCGGTCCGCTGCGCGCGCGGCAATGTCGCCGCGTACGGCGGCCGGGTGCACGAGGGCGACCTGTTCGCCGCGCTCCCGGACGGACTGCGCGGCCGTGTCGACATCCTGGCCGCGAACGTGCCCTATGTGCCCACGCACGAGGTGGCGTTGCTGCCGTCCGAGGCCCGCGACCACGAGCCGCTGGTCGCCCTCGACGGCGGCTCGGACGGCCTGGACGTCCTGCGCCGGGTCGCCGCGGAGGCGGCCCGGTGGCTGGCCCCCGGCGGCTCCCTGCTCGTGGAGACAAGCCAGGCCCAGGTCCCCCGGGCCGTGGAGGCGTTCACCCGCGGCGGGCTGCGGACCCGGCTCGCGGTCTCGGACGAGCGATACGCCCATGTCCTGATCGGCACCAGGCGGTAGCAACGGAACCGCCCGCCGGGCCGGTGGCCGCGTGACGAGCCCCACCCCATTGTGCAACTAGTTGCACAATGGGGTGGGGCTCGTCTACAACAGAGCTACGACACGCCGGACGGAGGGCCCGATGAGCCGCTACCCCCATCTGCTGACCCCGCTCGACCTGGGCTTCACCACCCTGCCCAACCGTGTGCTCATGGGCTCGATGCACGTGGGCCTGGAGGAGGCGGAGCGCGGCTTCGAGCGCATGGCCGCCTTCTACGCCGCCCGGGCCCGCGGAGGGGTGGGGCTCATCGTCACCGGCGGCATCGCGCCCAACGAGGCCGGACGACCGTACGAGGGCGGCGCCAAGCTCACCACCGGGGCGGAGGCCGAGCAGCACTCCGTCGTCACCGAGGCCGTGCACGAGGCAGGCGGCCGCGTCGCCCTGCAGATCCTCCACTTCGGCCGGTACGCCTACCACCGCGACCTCGTCGCGCCCAGCGCGCTCCAGGCCCCGATCAGCCCGTTCGTCCCACACGCGCTCACCGATGCCGAGGTCGAGCAGACGATCGACGACTACGCGCGCGCCGCCCGCCTGGCCCGTCAGGCCGGTTACGACGGCGTGGAGATCATGGGGTCCGAGGGCTACCTCATCAACGAGTTCATCGCGGCGCAGACCAACCGGCGCGAGGACCGCTGGGGCGGCTCGTACGAGAACCGGATGCGCTTCCCCGTGGAGATCGTGCGCCGCGTCCGCGAGGCCGTCGGCGAGGACTTCATCATCATCTACCGGCTGTCCATGCTCGACCTGGTCCCGGGCGGTTCCTCCCTCGACGAGGTCATCACGCTCGCCAAGGCGGTGGAGGCCGCCGGAGCGACCCTCATCAACACCGGCATCGGATGGCACGAGGCACGCATCCCGACCATCGCCACCTCCGTGCCGCGCGGCGCGTACGCGTGGGTGACGAAGAAGGTCATGGGTGCCGTCTCGGTTCCCCTCGTGACCACCAACCGCATCAACACCCCCGAAATGGGCGAGCAGTTGCTCGCCGAGGGATACGCCGACATGGTGTCCCTGGCCCGCCCGATGCTCGCCGACCCCGACTTCGTGGCCAAGGCCGCGGACGGGCGCCCCGAGGCCATCAACACCTGCATCGGCTGCAACCAGGCCTGCCTTGACCACACCTTCAGTGGGCAGATCACCTCCTGCCTGGTCAACCCGCGCGCCTGCCACGAGACCGAGCTGGTGCTGTCCCCGACCCGGCTGCGCAAGAAGGTCGCCGTGGTCGGCGCCGGTCCCGCCGGACTCGCCTGTGCCGTCTCGGCCGCCGAGCGCGGCCACGAGGTCACGCTCTACGACGCGGCGAGCGAGATCGGCGGACAGCTCAACGTGGCCCGCAAGGTCCCGGGCAAGCAGGAGTTCGACGAGACGCTCCGCTACTTCCGCACCCAGCTCGACCTGCACGATGTGGACGTCCGGCTGAACACCCGGGTCGCCGCCGCGGACCTCGCCGGGTTCGACGAGGTCGTCGTCGCGACCGGCGTCATCCCGCGCACCCCCGAGATCCCGGGCATCGACCACCCCCGCGTCCTCGGCTACCTCGACGTCCTGCGGAACGGCGCGCCCGTCGGCGCCCGCGTCGCCATCCTCGGCGCGGGCGGCATCGGCTTCGACGTCGCCGAGTTCCTCACCGACACCGGCGACAAGGCGAGCGAGGACCCGGCGACCTACTTCCGCCACTGGGGCGTCGACATGGACTACCGCGTCCCCGGCGGGCTCGCGGCGCCCGAGCGGCCCGCCGCGCCGCGCGCCGTCCACCTTCTCCAGCGCAAGACCTCCAAGGTCGGCGCGGGACTGGGCAAGACCACGGGCTGGATCCACCGCACCGAGCTGAAGCACCGGGGCGTCACCATGGTGCCGGGCGTTCGCTACGACCGGATCGACGACGCGGGACTCCACATCACCGTGGACGGCGAGAGCCGGGTCCTCGAGGTGGACACGATCGTGGTGTGCACGGGCCAGGAGCCGCGCCGCGATCTGTACGAGGAGCTGATCGCCGCGGGCCGGACGCCGCACCTCATCGGCGGCGCCGACGTGGCGGCGGAACTGGACGCCAAGCGGGCGATCAAGCAGGGCACGGAGCTGGCCGCGGCGCTTTAGGAGTGCTGTGCGCCGCCTCCCTAGGATGGCCCCATGTCACTCCCGCACGCGATCCTGACCGCCCTGCTGGAGAAGCCGTCCTCAGGTCTCGAACTGACTCGTCGGTTCGACAGGTCGATCGGCTACTTCTGGTCGGCGACCCACCAGCAGATCTATCGCGAGCTGGGACGGCTCGAGCACGACGGCCTGATCCGTGCCCTGCCGACCGAGCAGCCGGCCCGCGGGCAGAAGAAGTCCTACGAGGTTCTGCCCGCCGGCCGCGCCGAACTCGCCCGTTGGGCGGCCACATCGCAGGACCCCAAGCCGATGCGTGATGTGCTGCTGCTGCGGCTGCGCGCCGCGGCGGTGGTGGGCACCGAGGGTATCGAGGCCGATCTGCGTCACCATCTCGCCCTGCACCAGCGGCAGTTGGCCGAGTACCAGGAGATCGAGAAGCGCGACTTCGGACCGGGCAGGGACTCGGCGCAGGACCGCATCCAGCACCTTGTGCTGCGGGCGGGCATCGATCTGGAGACCTTCTGGATCCAGTGGCTGACCCACGCCCTGGACGAGTGGGGGACGCTGCCCGCAGCCGGCCCCGATCAGCCGTCCCGGCGGCATCCCGTCACGGGCCCGTCGTGACGGCCCGCTCGGGGGAGAAGCCGCCCCAGGTGCCGTCCGGCAGCCTCGCCCGGATCCGCACCCGGTGTGTGACCCCGGCCTCCCGGCCGACGTAGAAGCTGTAGGCGGCTGTCGAGCGCGGTGCGCTGCCGCCCCAGACCAGCGATGTCGCCGGCCGTCCGTCCAGATCGATCCCGTACTCCGTGATGACGCCGTCGGCCACCGGCGGCACCCAGGACAGATCCAGGTAGTACGCCCCGTCGGCTCGGTGCGTCGTGGCACGGAAGCGGGTCGGTGCGCTGCCTGTGCCGTCGTCCGCGCCGGGCGCGGTGGTCAGCCGCACCGTGTCACTCGGCGCTGAGAGGTTGTCGGCCGCGTCCCGAGCGCGGACGGTGAACGCGTAGCGGACGCCCGGCCGCAGCCCGGTGACCACGGCCGCCGTCTGGGCACCGCCCACACTGTGGATCTTCGAGCCGCCCTGGTAGATGGAGTACGACACCACGCCCCGGTCGTCCGTCGACCGCCCCCAGAAGAGCTGGACCGCCCGGCTTCCCACCGCCCTGCCGCTGGGCCGCCCCGGCCGGGACGGGGCCCGTTCGTCGGCGGCGACGGCGGCCGGCGTCGTGGCGCGGACCTCCGGCCCGGCCGGGCCGAGGCCGCCGTCGGCGCCACGGGCCCGCACGGTGAAGGTGTACGTGGTCGACGGCTCGAGCCGGGTGATGTCCAGCATGTGCTCTTCGGCGGGCACCTCCGTCACCTTTACGGTGCCGCGAAAGACCTCGTACCCGGCGATGTCCGTGCCGTCCGCCACACGGTTCCACATGAGGTGCACACTGGTCGCGCTGCCCGCGACGGCCGTCACCCCCAGGGGTGCCGGCGGCAGGTGTCCGCCGCCGTCGCCCGGACCGTCCCGGGCACACGACACCAGCAGCAGAAGAGAACCGCAGATCACCGGTAAGAGGGCGCGTCGCACGGGCTACTCCCTCCCTGGGGATTGGTCTGTACCTATATGCCATGGCTGGCGTGAGGGCGGCAAGAGGGGGAGCGGGGCTGGCAGCGGCCCGGCGCCGATACGTATGCTGGATCCCCAAGCGGCGTGAACTCGCTTGCCTTCCAAAGCAGTTCGTGCCGACGGCGCGGTCCGCTGTCGTCGCTGTCACCGCGCCGGCGAGCGCGGCCGAGCGGCCGGGTCCCCGTCCGGGCCCGGCGCTCGGCCGTACCAGGGGCGCGTGCTCCGTCCGGCCCCCTCCGCTGGACGCGTGCCGGGGAGCGACACCACGGTGGGATGGTGATCGTCCTCCCCCAGGAGAGGGGCCCTCATCGTGCTCGCCCAGTCACTGACGCTGGCCGCGGCCGGCGCCGCCCTGCTCATCCCCGCCACACTGCCCCCCGCCCACCCGGGCGAACTGCGGCAGGGCACCGTCCGCGCCGCGGACCTGCTGGCGAAGACGCGAGGCTGCCTGCGGATATCCCACGGCCGCTACCGCAGCGACCAGGGAGCCCCGGCCGACATACCCGTCTGCGGCGCACACGGCGCCGTGTTCTGGACGGCCGACATGGACATCGACTGCGACGGGCGCGCCGGCCGCGTCTGCAACTCCCGTACCGACGGGTACTTCACCCCCGCCACCACCTACCGGCAGTCCGACGGCCGATACCCGAGTTCGGAGATCCTGCCGTACCTCGTGGTGCCCGGCCCGAGCGGCATCTGGGACTACCGGGCATACGGCATCACCGGCGGTTCCGTGGCCGCCGTCGTACACGGGGGCCGCATCGAGTACGCGGTCGTCGCCGACACGGGCCCCACCGGCATCATCGGCGAGGCCTCCTACGCCACCGCCCGCGCCCTCGGCATCAACCCCGACCCGCGCGGCGGCGGAACGGACGGCCCGGTCACGTACGTCCTCTTCCGCGGCTCCCGCGCGATCCCGCTCGAGGACCACCGGGCGGCCGTGGTCCAAGGGGTCGCACTGGCGCGGAGATTCCTGGCCGAGAACTGATCCCCCGTGGAGCAGTCCGCCGGGTCCACGGAAGCGGTCGCATGACAGTGGCCGTGGGGGGGGGGCGGCCCGCGGGCCCCCCCCCCCGCGCCCCCCCCCCCGGGCGGGGGCGCCCGACCCGGAACCCCGACCCCCCAGGCGGCCCCCCCCCC
>NZ_JBIVNO010000013.1:0-100027 GCF_044753645.1 Streptomyces sp. NPDC093261 | reverse complement strand
GTGCCGAACCGCGGCCCGCACCGCCCCCCCGGCGGCCTGCGGCCGCCCGCGGCCGGCCCGCGGGGCTCGGGCGGGGGGCGGCGGCGGCCCCCCCCCCGCCCCCCCCCCCCCCCCCCCCCCCCACGGCCGTCGTGTCACTCCTTCCGGTACCCGTACGCCTCCGTGGCCGCCGCCTCCACCGCCGCCAGGTCCGCGCCCGCCGAGGCCGTGACGACCGCGGCGACCGCGCCCTCGACAAAGGGGGCGTCCACCAGCCGGGTATTCTCGGGGAGTTCGTCGCCCTCGGCCAGCAGCGCCTTCACGGTGAGCACGGCACTGCCGAGGTCCGCGAGCACGGCGACCCCGGCCCCCCGGTCCACGGCGGCGGCCGCCGCGGAGACCAGTTCGGAACTGGTGCCGAGCCCCCCGTCGACCGTGCCGCCCGCCGGGGCGACGGGCACCGCGGTGGCGCCGCCCGCCAGCCCCTTGGCCAGGTCCGCGACGGACTCGGCGACGGCGGCACTGTGCGAGACGAGCACGACGCCGACCAGCTTGTCCGAGGTGTCACTCACCGGCGGCCTCCACGAGCGCGGCGATCAGCAGGGCCGAGGAGGTGGCACCCGGGTCCTGGTGCCCGATGCTGCGCGCGCCCAGATAGCTCGCCCGGCCCTTGCGGGCCTGCAACGGCGTCGTCGCGACGGCGCCCTCCTCGGCGGCCGCTCCCGCCGCCTCGAACGAGGTGCCCAGCGCGTCCACCGCGGGGACCAGGGCGTCGATCATGGTCTTGTCGCCGGGCGCGGCGCCGCCCAGTGCCATCACCCCGTCCACGCCCGCCCGCAGCGCCTGTGCCAGCTGCTCCTCGGTGACCTCCTCAACGTCCCCGAGCGCCTTGCCGGCGCGGCGCAGCAGGGTGCCGTACAGCGGACCCGAGGCGCCGCCCACCGTCGAGATCAGCTGCTTGCCGGCGAGCTGGAGCACCGCGCCCGGTGTGGCCGGCTCCTCCTTGTCCAGGGCGGCGGCGACCGCGCGGAAGCCGCGTTGCAGATTGGTGCCGTGGTCGGCGTCGCCGATCGGCGAGTCGAGCGCGGTCAGTCGCTCCGCCTCACGGTCGACGGAAGCGGCGGTCGCCGTCATCCAACGGCGGAAGAAGTCGGCGTCGAGCACAGGATCTCCTTGCGTGATACGGACGTTGACCTCACTCACGGTCCCGGGGCAGCCGTGTGCCCGAGGCTCACCTGCCCCAGCGCAGGCCCGGCGTGCTGACCGGCGCGTCCCACAGTCGCAGCAACTCCTCGCTGATCTGGCACAGGGTGACCGACGCGCCGGCCATGTCGAGCGAGGTGACGTAGTTGCCGACGAGGGTGCGGGCGACGGCGACGTCGCGCTCGGCCAGCGCCCGCTGCACCTCGGCGTTGTAGCCGTACAGCTCCAGCAGCGGGGTGGCGCCCATCCCGTTGACCAGGACCAGAACGGGATTGCGCGGCCGCATGTCCTCGACGATGGCGTTCACGGAGAAGTCGGCGATCTCGCGCGCGGTCATCATGGCGCGCCGCTCACGCCCCGGCTCGCCATGGATGCCGATGCCCAACTCCAGCTCGCCCGGCGGGAGGTCGAAGGTCGGGGTGCCCTTCGCGGGCGTGGTGCAGGCGCTGAGGGCGACACCGAAGCTGCGCGCGTTCTCGTTGACCTGCCGGGCGATGGACGCCACGCGCTCCAGCGGCTGCCCCTCGTCCGCCGCCGCCCCCGCGATCTTCTCCACGAACAGGGTGGCACCGGTGCCGCGCCGGCCCGCCGTGTAGAGGCTGTCGGTCACGGCGACGTCATCGTTGACCAGCACTTTCGCGATCTGGATGCCCTCGTCCTCGGCCAGTTCGGCGGCCATGTCGAAGTTGAGCACGTCACCGGTGTAGTTCTTGACGATGAACAGCACGCCGGCGCCGCTGTCGACGGCCGCCGCGGCGCGCACCATCTGATCGGGCACCGGGGAGGTGAACACCTCGCCGGGACACGCGGCCGAGAGCATGCCCGGGCCCACAAAACCGCCGTGCAGCGGCTCGTGCCCCGAGCCGCCACCGGAGACCAGCGCGACCTTCCCCGCGACCGGGGCGTCCCGCCGTACGATCACCCGGTTCTCCACGTCGACGGTCAGTTCGGGATGCGCGGCCGCCATGCCCCGCAGCGCGTCCGAGACCACCGTCTCCGGGACGTTGATCAGCATCTTCATGGGAGCCTCCTGACGTGCCTGGCAGTCTTCGGTCTCGGTGGCCGTGAGCGGTGCGCGGTGAGCCACTGTCGGCAGTATCCGTGTTCGAGGGGCACTGGTCACGTGCGTGGACGTTCTCGGGCGTGTACGGGGGTGGCGCACCCCGACACGACCTGGAACGGCCTGTGGTGGCTGACGCCCGCCCGACCGAGGAGGGACCCCGACCGGGGCCGTCGTACGGCGTACCGACGCCGGGGCGCAAAGGGCGACGCGTGGGTTCCGGTCGCCGTGGCCGGGACGTCACACCCCGGCTCAGCCGGATCAGCGCCGCCCCATGGTCGCGGCCGACGTCGGCCCGGCCGTCCCCTGTCAGGAGGAGGACTCCATGCAGGTTTCCCCCCGCTCGACGTCTGCTCCGCCGCCGGCCGCCGCTTCGGCGGCGGCCGGCCCGGGAACTGTCGAAGAGATCGCTGCACGGGTCGCCGGGCTGTACGGCCCGGACGCGGTGCGGACGGCGCCGTGTCCGCCCTGGACGGACCCGCCGCCCGGTCGCGCCGGGCCGGCTGATCGCGCTCAACGCCGTGCCGCCGGCCAAGGCGTTGGCCGACGCGGGCAGGGACGTCGCCGTGGGGCCCCACGAGCAGCACGTGGGCGACCGGCAGGCGGTCCTGGCCGGGCCGGCTCATCACCCGGGCGTCACGCCCCGTCCGACACGCCCCCGTCCGACACACCCCCGTCCGACACACCCCAGTCGATTCTCCCGGCAGCGCACACAGAGTGCCGGATCCGACGTTCGTCACCACCACCGGCGGCGGCAAGGACGAACCGCTCGCCGAAGTCGACCCTGCCGCGGCGGACCTGGTGCGTGGGAACGTGGCCGCCACGGCGGCCGGCGCCCGGACGTTCCTGGACGAGCAGGTCGCGGCAACCGCGGCCGAGCGGCCGGCCGGTGACGGCCGGGAGGGGGTGTGCAAGTCCGCCGTCCGTCGCCGGACGCCCGCACGGACTCAGGTATCCGAAGGGCCTGTTCCGTGGGCGGCCCGCCAACACAGCGCACTGGGTGAACCGGTCGGCGCTCCCGCCCCCATACCGGGGTGCGGCAGCCCCGGAGTCACAGACTCCGGGACTCTGTCGGTTCCGGGCCGCGCCGCCGCCTGGCGTGGCCGGGGCCGAGGGCATGGCACTGTCGGCGCAGTGTCATGCGCGCACATGCGGTGACGCCGGCGGTCTCGTCGTGAGACCCGGGCACAGGCTCGTGGGCCGCACAGAGGCAGATCCCTGGAACTCATGAGACTGTCCGGGCACATGCGCCCACACGAGACATGAGGTGTGCGGTGTAGCCGGGGACTAGAAGTAGATGATGTCCCAGTGGCTGCTTTCGTCGCAGTAAAGGTCGCCTGACGGGGACTTCCACAGCGGGAAGCCATCGCCACGGAGGCCGACGTACTGGAAGGTGTTCTTGATGTAGCCGTTGAGAGCCGGGCTGGGCCGGAGGTCGATCTTGTAGCCGTTGGCGTGGGTGTACTTCTCGCCTTCCCCGTGGCCGACCTCGGTGCCGCCCATGACGACGAGGCTCGTGACGCCGCTGGCCTTCTTGAGGTTGATCACCCCGTCCACCGTGCTGCTGAGGATCCCCTCGTAGGAGACGCAGCTCGGGTTGTTCTTGTCGGTACAGCCCCCGGGGGATGTGGCCGTGATGCCGTTGGGGATCAGTCGCACCTCCGCCTCGGCCTGGGTCAACGGCATGCCGGAAGCCGAAGCAACCCCGGCGGTGAACAGCAGAGCGGCCCCGATCCCGGTGACAGTGACTGTCAGCTGGGGCAGTACGCGCATGGTGCCTCCTGAAGGTTGGGGGTCTGACGCCTACCGTGCGTCACGTACAACGACCGTTCTCCGCACTGGTCCGCCGCGGCTGGAGCACTCGGAGACGCAGCCGCAGACCCCCGCAGTCGGCGCACTTCATGCGGTCGCACGCCGGGCACGGGGCGTCTTGCGGGGGCGGAGTGGGAAAACACTCGCGGCGGCTCAAGCCGGCACAGTGCCCGCAGGTCGTCTTCACCTCCCCAGACTCATCCCGCCGGTCGGGTTCGCGACGCCGCGACACGCCCCGGTCACTCCGCCGCAGCGCCCCGGCTCCCAGTCGGGTGAATCGGCGCACCGCGCGGGCCGGTGAAGACAAGGCAGTGACGAGGAGGACCAAGTCCGGCGCCGGCATGTTCCCGGCCGCCGCTGCGAGCGGTGATGGATTCCCCGCCTCGGTTTCAACCTCGTCTCGGCCGCAACAAAGCAACGGGGGCCGCGTACGGGGGCGGGCCGGACGCGCGTACGAGGGCAGGCGGCCGTCGGCGCGCTGCCCCGGCCCCCGCCCCCGGTGCCGATGGCATCCGACCGGGGCCCCACCGGGCGGACCTCGCGATCCCGACGCGTACGGCCCGATCGCCGCGGCCACCGCCGGCCCCCGCACGGACGACCTGCCGCCGCAGAGCAGCCTCCGCGGAGCGCGGCGCACCGAGGACGACCTCGTCCACCCCGGGCCCCGGGACCCGCGGGCATCGACGGCGCGGTGGCGGTACGGGCCCGGGTTACCTAGCGTGGCAGGCGTCGATGTCTCCGCCTGGAGGGACCTGTGATGACCGTGCCCCGGATCCTGATCGTCGGTGGCGGATTCGCCGGGATGGAGACCGCACGCAAACTGGAGCGCATCCTCAAGCCCACCGAGGCCGCGCTCAAGCTTGTCACGCCGTACGACCACCAGCTCTATCTGCCGCTGCTTCCGCATGTCGCCGCCGGCATCCTCACCCCGCAGTCGGTCGCGGTCAGCCTGCGCCGGCTGCTGCGCCGTACCGTCATCGTCCCCGGCGGCGCCGTCGGCATCGATCCGGCAGCCAAGGCCGTCGTGGTGCGGAAGATCAACGGCGAGACGACCGTCGAGCACTACGACTATCTGGTGCTGGCACCGGGCAGCGTGACGCGGCAGTTCAACATCCCCGGAGTCGAACAGCACGCGGTGGGCATGAAGACGCTCGCCGAGGCGGCCTGGGTTCGTGACCATGTCATCTCCCAGCTCGACCTCGCCGCCGCGAGCTCCGACCCGGCGGAGCGCGAGACCCGGCTGCGGTTCGTGGTCGTCGGCGGCGGCTACGCCGGCACCGAGACCGCCGCCTACCTGCACCACCTCACCACCGCCGCCGTCAGGCGCTACCGGGGCCTCGATCCGGCGCTCATCAAATGGCACCTCATCGACATCGCGCCCAAGCTCATGCCGGAACTCGGCGACCGGCTGGGCCGACGGGCCCTCGCCATCCTCAGGCGGCGCGGCCTCGACATCTCCCTCGGGGTCTCGGTCGCGAAGGTCACGCGGGACACCGTCACCTTCACCGACGGCCGCACACTGCCGTGCCACACCCTGATCTGGACCGCGGGGGTGGCGCCCAGCCCGCTGATCGCCACCCTGGACACCGAGACCAACCGCGGCCGGCTGGTCGTCCGCCCCGACCTGACCGTGCCGGGCCTCGACGGTGTCTTCGCTCTGGGGGACGCCGCCGCGGTGCCCGACCTGTACAAGGGGGCCGACGCGCTCTGCCCGCCGACCGCCCAGCACGCCATGCGCCAGGGCTGGATGGCCGCGAAGAACGTGGCGGCGACGCTGCACGGCGCACCACGCGCCGCCTACCGTCATCGGGACATGGGCCTCGTCGTCGACCTCGGCGGCCTCCAGGCCGTCTCCAAGCCGCTCGGCGTGGAGCTCACCGGGCCGCCCGCGGAGTTCGTCGCACGCGGCTACCATCTCGCGGCCCTGCGCACGATTCCGGCCCGTATGCGCACCTTGACCAACTGGACGCTCAACGCGCTGACGGGCTACGACTTCGTCCGCACCGGCTTCCAGGCCGGCCGCCCCGCCACGCTCGCGGACTTCGAGCGGACCGATGCCTACCTCACGCCGGACCTGATCACCTCCCACACGGCGCCCAAGTCGTCCGGCTGAGCGCCGGGCCCAAGCCGTCCGGCCGAACCTGGGGTGCGACCGCCGTCCGGCCGAACCTGAACCTGGGGTGCGACCGCCGTCCCGGCGGACGGTAGCCCGAGGGCGGTCGTCCGGCCCGCCGCTGCCTCAGGCGTCGCTGCCGCCCCGGTCCCAGCGGGGACGCCCGGTCGACGCGCTCGTCCGTGACCCGAGATTGCCGTGCGCCTTCAGCTCGTGCGGCGTGAGACGGCGCCGGCCCCTGGGCACCTCGTCGGGTTCACGGTTCTCCATGACCACGCCCACCGCACCCGCTTCGGGCAGCCCCGGCTGCTCCTCCGGGCGTGGCGGGGCGGGCTCGCGGCGCCGGACGCGTGCGCCCAGCCAGAAGGCGCCGAGCAGGAGCGCCACCACGACCAGACCCACGAGAAAGGGCCCGAGGCCGATCTGCAGGCCATGGGCCACGGCGATGTCCATCGACACGGTACTCATGGCGCGTGGGTACCCCTGGTCCCCGCGGTGAACCCACTCGGCGTACGGACACGGGAGTTTGACGGGGCCGCCACCGGCTACCCGCTCCGCCGTGACGATGACATCCCAACAGGAGGTCTACCGCTTCCTGGAGGATCGCTTCGCCTGCGCGCTGGCCTGCACCGAGTGCGCGCGGGTGTGCGCTCTACGCGCGAGCCTCGCGGAGACGGAAGGCCCCGAGGACCAGGAGTCCCTGCGGCGGAGGGGAATCACGTGCGCGGAGGTCTGCGACGCGACCTGCCGGATGCTGTCCGACCAGGCAGCCCAGGACGAGGCCCGCCTCCGCAGCGAGGTGGAGCGGTGCCGGGCCGTCTGCCTCGAGGGCGCGCACGTCTTCGACGCCGACCCCCGCGGCGAGGAGGCCGCCCGGGCGTGCCGGGCGTGCGCCCTGGCCTGCTCCGCCTTCCTGGCGACACTCGGCTGACGGACCGGCTGGACCTACCGGACCCGCTGGAACCACCGGATCTACCGGACCCGCTGGATCTACCGGACCCGCTGGACCTACCGGATCTACCGGACCCGCTGGAACTACCGGACCCGCTGGGACTACCGGACCTACCGGATCCACTGGAGCTACCGGAGGACTACCGGACCGTTGGGCGGACCGCTGGGCCGGCCGGACGAGACAGACCCGTCCTCCAGTCGCGAGCCGGTGCACCGGCATTCCCAATTTCTGGAACACGTTCTACGGTGTGCGCCGTCAGAACCCGGCCTTGGGGAGCCAGGAGGCGCCGTGCACCTCGACTACACGCCCGAGCAGCAGCGCTTGCGCACGGAACTACGCGGCTACTTCGCCGAACTCGTCCCGCACAACGCCTACGCCCGCCACGGCGACCCGGCGGCCCAGAAGCGGTTCTACCGTGACACCATCCGCCGCCTGGGCCGCGACGGCTGGCTCGGCGTCGGCTGGCCGAAGGAGTACGGCGGGCGCGGGCTGGGCGCCATGGAGCAGTTCATCTTCTTCGACGAGGCGGCGCAGGCAGGCGTACCGCTTCCGCTGATGGCGCTCAACACGGTCGGCCCCACCCTCATGCGGTTCGGCACGGAGGAACAGAAGGCCCGCTTCCTGCCGGCGATCCTCTCCGGCGAGATCGACTTCGCGATCGGCTACAGCGAACCGGACGCGGGCACCGACCTGGCGTCCCTCAGGACGCGCGCGGTACGGGAGGACGGGAACGGGGGAGAGTACGTCGTCAACGGCCAGAAGATCTGGACCACCAACGGCGACACGGCGGACTGGGTGTGGCTCGCCGTGCGCACCGACCCCGACGCTCCGCCGCACAAGGGCATCACCATGCTGCTCGTGCCGACCACCGACCCCGGCTACTCCTGCACCCTCATCCGCACCCTCGCCTCCCACGACACCACCGCGAGCCACTACGAGAACGTCCGCGTCCCCGTCTCCCATCGTGTCGGCGAGGAGAACCAGGGCTGGCGGCTCATCACCAACCAGCTCAACCACGAGCGAGTCACCCTCGCCGCGCACGGCACCATGGCGATCCGCGCCCTGCACGACGTACAGCGCTGGGCCATGGAGACCAAGCTCGCCGACGGGCGGCGGGTCGTCGACCTGCCCTGGGTCCGGCGACTGCTCGCCCGGACCCACACCAGACTGGACGCGATGAAGCTGCTCAACTGGCGGATGGTGAGCGCCGTCGAGGACGGCACGCTCACCCCGCAGGACGCCTCCGCCGTCAAGGTCTACGGCTCCGAGGCCCGCCGCGACGCCTATGCCTGGCTCATGGAGATCGTCGCCGCCGCGGGCGCGCTGAAGGAGGGATCGGCGGGCGCCGTGCTCCACGGCGAACTGGAACGCGGCTACCGCTCGGCCGTGATCTTCACCTTCGGCGGCGGCAACAACGAGATCCAGCGCGAGATCATCTCCTGGATCGGCTTGGGGATGCCGCGCGTGCGCCGCTAGCCCGGCCGGGTTCGCGCCCGATCCGGGGAAGCGTGTCTCGGCCGATGCCGGCGACCTTCGCGAGGCGCGAGAATAGCGGGGGAGCGGCAGGTTCGCAGGGGGTCGCGGAGGTGCTGGTGGGGTTGCGGGCCCGGATCGCGGACGAGCTCAAGGCGACCGTGCACGGCGGGGACCTCAAACTGGAGCGGTACGAGGGACCGGCGGGTGACCCCGGGCTGCTCGGGATCACCCCGGGCGATCCCGCCTGGCGGGTGCACGGGCATCCGACCGGCATGCTGACCGGCGGGTTCGCGGCGCTGATGCTCCAGTCACTGCACCCTCTGGCCATGGCCGGGGTCCACCAGCACTCGGACTTCCGGTCCGACCCGGTCGGCCGGCTCATCGGCACCGCCCGGTTCGTCACCACGACGACCTTCGGGTCCGCGGCGGCGGCGCACGAGGCGATCGCTGTCGTCCGCCGGATCCACACCCGGGTGCGCGGCACCGCCCCGGACGGCCGGCCCTACCGCGCGGACGACCCCGAACTGCTGACCTGGGTGCACACCGCGGAGGTGCGCAGCTTCCTGGAGGGCTACCAGACGTACGCGCCGGGGGCGTCCCGGCTCACGCCCGCCGAATGCGACGCGTACTACCGCCAGGTCGCCCCGGTCGCCGAGGCGCTGGGCGCCGAGAAAGTGCCCGGCAGCGTGCGGGAGGTCGAGCGCTATCTCACCCGGATCCGCCCGCACCTCCGCGCCACCCCGGCCGCGCTGGACTCCGTGCGGTTTCTGCGCGGCTTCGGCCGCACCGGACAAGAGCGGCTGGTCGTGCGGGTGCTGATGAATGCCTCGGTCGGGCTCCTTCCCGACTGGGCGCGGGCCGAACTCGGCATGCGTCGTCCGGCGGCGGTGCGCTTGCGCTGGGACCGGCCGTCGGCCACCGTGGTCGGCCGCACGCTCGAGTGGGCGCGCGGTCCGTCCGAGATCCTCGCCGCCGCGCAGCGCCGTACGGCCTCGCCGCCGGTGGACGACTGACCAGGCGGCGGATGCCTCGTCGTACCGGCGGTCAGGGAGCGGCGGCCCGGCTCTGGCCGGGCCGGATCACGGCGTGCTACGAAGAGACATGCCTGTACACGAGGGACACGAGGAATACGACGCAGTGATCGTCGGCGGGGGGCACAACGGGCTGGTCGCCGCCGCCTATCTCGCCCGGGCCGGACGTTCCGTGCTGGTGCTCGAGCGGCTGGACCACACCGGGGGCGCCGCCGTGTCCACCCGGCCGTTCGCCGGGGTCGACGCGCGGCTGTCGCGCTACTCGTACCTGGTCAGCCTGTTGCCGCGGAAGATCGTCCGGGAGCTGGAGCTGGACTTCCGGGTGCGCGGGCGCACCGTGTCCTCGTACACCCCCGTCGAGCGCGGCGGGCGCCCCACCGGCCTGCTCGTCGGCGGCGGCGAGGGGCGCACCCGGGAGGCCTTCGCCCGGCTCACCGGATCCGACCGCGAGTACGAGGCCTGGCAGCGCTTCTACGGGATGACCGGGCAGGTCGCCGAGCGGGTGTTCCCGACGCTCACCGAGCCGCTGCCCACCCGGGACGAACTGCGCCGCCGCGTCGACGACGAGGAGGCGTGGCGGGTGCTGTTCGAGGAGCCCATCGGCGCCGCCGTCGAGAGGTACTTCGCCGACGACCTCGTTCGCGGGGTCGTGCTGACCGACGCGCTCATCGGCACCTTCGCCGACGCCCACGACCCCTCGCTGCGGCAGAACCGCTGCTTCGTCTATCACGTGATCGGCGGTGGTACGGGCGCCTGGGACGTCCCCGTCGGCGGCATGGGCGCGCTGACCGACGCGCTGGCGACGGCCGCGCGGGCCGCCGGCGCGGTGATCGCCACCGGGCACGAGGTGGTCGGCATCGAGAGCGACGGGCGCACCGCGGAGGTCGCGTTCCGCACCGAGGACGGCGACGGTACGGTCATCGCCCGGCATGTCCTCGTGAACGCATCGCCGCAGGAGCTGGCCCGGCTCACCGGCGACACCCCGCCCGCCCCGGCCGAGGGCGCCCAGCTCAAGGTGAACATGCTGCTCGAACGGCTGCCCGCGCTGCGCGACCCCGGGGCCGATCCGCGCGAGGCCTTCTCGGGGACCTTCCACATCGCGGAGGGATACGAGCAACTGGCCACCGCGCACGCCCAGGCGGCCGCGGGCACGTTGCCCACCGCACCGCCCTCCGAGATCTACTGCCACTCGCTCACCGACCCGACCATCCTCGGCCCCGACCTCGTCGAGCGGGGCTACCAGACCCTCACCCTCTTCGGCCTGCACACCCCCGCGCGGCTCTTCGAGCGCGACAACGACGGTGTGCGGGAGGAGCTGCTGAAGTCCACGCTGGCCCAACTGGACGCCCATCTCGCCGAGCCCCTGGAGGACTGTCTGGCCCGGGACGAGGACGGGCGCCCCTGCATCGAGGCGAAGACCCCGCTTGACCTGGAACGGGATCTGCGCCTGCCCGGCGGCAACATCTTCCACCGCGAGCTGGCCTGGCCGTACGCCCAGGAGGGCACCGGACGCTGGGGCGTCGAGACCCGCCATGCCAACGTCCTGCTGTGCGGCGCGGGCGCGGTGCGCGGCGGCGGGGTGAGCGGGGTGCCGGGGCACAACGCGGCGATGGCGGTTCTCGAAGAGGAGATCTGACGGAGTATCAGAAACAGTCTTCCCTCCTCCCGGTGGCTGCGGCATCCTGCGCCCATGCAGACGGAGCTGAGCAAGCAACTGGGAGTCGAGCACGCCCTCTTCGGCTTCACACCGTTCCCCGCCGTCGCCGCGGCCATCAGCAGGGCGGGCGGTTTCGGGGTGCTCGGCGCGGTCCGCTACACCGCCCCCGGCGAACTCGAGCGTGACCTCGACTGGATCGATGCGCATGTGGACGGCAGGCCCTATGGCCTCGACGTCGTCATGCCCGCGAAGAAGGTCGAAGGCGTCACGGAGGCCGATGTCGAGGCGATGATCCCGCAAGGGCACCGCCAGTTCGTCGAGAACACCCTCGCCGCGTACGGGGTCCCCGAACTCGGCGAGGGCGAGGCGTCCGGGTGGCGGATCACCGGCTGGATGGAGCAGGTGGCCCGCACCCAGCTCGAAGTCGCCTTCGACTACCCGATCAAGCTGCTCGCCAACGCCCTCGGCTCCCCGCCCGCCGACGTCGTCGCCCGCGCCCACGGCGAGGGCGTGCTGGTCGCCGCCCTCGCCGGCAGCGCCCGGCACGCCCGCAAGCACCGGGACGCGGGCATCGACATCGTCGTCGCCCAGGGATATGAGGCGGGCGGCCACACCGGGGAGATCGCCACCATGGTGCTCACTCCCGAAGTCGTCGAGGCCGTCCACCCGTTGCCGGTGCTGGCAGCCGGCGGCATCGGCAGTGGAGAGCAGGCGGCCGCCGCGCTCGCCCTCGGCGCGCAGGGGGTCTGGCTGGGCTCGGTCTGGCTGACGGCCACGGAGGCCGAACTCCCCTCGCCCGTCCTCGTTCGAAAGCTGCTCGCCGCCGGATCCGGCGACACGGTCCGCTCACGAGCGCTGACCGGCAAGCCGGCCCGGCAGCTGCGTACCGCGTGGACCGACGTCTGGGACGCCCCGGAGGGGCCCGGCGCCCTGCCCATGCCGTTGCAGGGGCTGCTCGTCGCCGAGGCGGTCACCCGTATCCAGAAGTACGAGGTGGAGCCCCTGCTCGGCGCACCGGTCGGCCAGATCGTGGGCCGGATGACCAGCGAACGCAGTGTCCAGGCCGTCGTCGACGACCTGACCCGCGGATTCGAGCGGGCCGTCGACCGTATCAACCGGATCGCCGGAAGGAGCCAGCAGTGAGCCGGCCCGCCAACGGTTTCTGGGCCCAGGCGGCGGCGGACCCCGGGCGCATGGTCCTCGTCGCCCCCGACGGGGAGGAGTGGACCGCCGGGCGGCTGCTCGCCGCGGCACACCGGCTGGTGCACGGACTGCGCGCCGCGGGACTCGAACGCGGTGACTCCTTCGCCGTGGTGCTGCCCAATGGCGTCGAGTTCCTCACCGCCTATCTGGCCGCCACCGAGGCCGGCCTGTATCTGGTGCCCGTCAACCACCACCTCGTCGGGCCCGAGATCGCCTGGATCGTCGCCGACTCCGGCGCCAAGGTGCTGATCGCGCACCAACGGTTCGCCGACGCGGCCCGGAGCGCCGCCGACCAGGCGGAGCTGCCGGCCGGCCGCCGGTACGCGGTCGGCGAGGCGGAGGGCTTCCGGCCGTATGGCCGACTCCTCGCCGGACAGCCCGAGTCGGCGCCGGAGGGGCGCACCCTCGGCTGGGTCATGAACTACACCTCGGGCACCACGGGCCGCCCGCGTGGCATCCGCCGTCCGCTGCCCGGAAAACCCCCCGAGGAGGCCTACCTCGGCGGCTTCCTCGGCATCTTCGGCATCAGGCCCTACGACGACAACGTCCATCTCGTCTGCTCGCCGCTCTACCACACGGCCGTGCTCCAGTTCGCGGGCGCGTCCCTGCACCTCGGGCACCGGCTGGTCCTGATGGACGGATGGGCACCGGAGGAGATGCTCCGCCTCATCGACGCCCATGCGTGCACCCACACGCATATGGTGCCCACCCAGTTCCATCGCCTCCTCGCCCTCCCCGAGGCGGTGAGGGCGCGCTACGACGTCTCCTCCATGCGGCATGCGATCCACGGCGCCGCGCCCTGCCCCGACCATGTGAAGCGGGCGATGATCGAGTGGTGGGGCGACTGTGTCGAGGAGTACTACGCGGCGAGCGAGGGGGGCGGCGCCTTCGCGACCGCCGAGGACTGGCTCAAGAAGCCCGGCACGGTCGGCAAGGCCTGGCCCATCAGCGAGCTGGCGATCTTCGACGACGACGGCAACCGGCTGCCGCCCGGTGAACTCGGCACCGTCTACATGAGGATGAGCACCGGCGCGTTCTCGTACCACAAGGACGAGGCCAAGACGAGGAAGAACCGCATCGGTGACTTCTTCACGGTCGGCGACCTCGGCTGTCTCGACGAGGACGGCTATCTCTTCCTGCGCGACCGCAAGATCGACCTGATCATCTCCGGCGGCGTCAACATCTATCCGGCCGAGATCGAGGCCGCCCTGCTGGGGCACGCCGCCGTGGCCGACGCCGCCGCCTTCGGGATCCCGCACGACGACTGGGGCGAGGAGGTGAAGGCGGTCGTCGAACCGGTTCCCGGCCATGAGCCCGGCCCCGCCCTCGCCGCGGAGATCCTCGCTCACTGCGCCCGGCAACTCGCCGGCTACAAGCGCCCCAGGAGCGTCGACTTCATCGAGTCGATGCCCCGCGACCCCAATGGCAAGCTGTACAAGCGCCGGCTGCGCGCCCCCTACTGGGAGGGCCGCACCCGCCCGCTGTGAGCCGGGCTCAGGCCCCGGGGGCCGCGACGATGCGCCACTGACCGACCTGCCGGTAGTCCGAGTCGCCGCCCCCTGAAGCCGCGACGGGCTTGACCTGCCTCGCGTGGCGCCACGAGGATCGCGGCAGGAGCAAGGGCGGACGAAGGGGCGGTTCATGACGGCGGGACGAAGCGTCACGGTCGACGGCACACTGCGGCGCAGCGCCCGGCGCACCCCGGAGCGGGTCGCGATCCACTACGGCGACCGGTCGTGGACCTACGCGGAACTCGACGACGCCGTGTCCCGGGCCGCCCGCGTCCTGCGCGAGAGCGGACTCGCCCCCGGTGACCGCGTCGGCGCCTACGGCCACAACTCCGACGCCTATCTGATCGGCTTCCTGGCCTGCGCCCGCGCCGGGCTGGTGCATGTGCCGGTCAACCAGAACCTGACCGGCGACGACCTCACGTACCTCGTCGAGCAGTCGGGCTGCGCACTCGTCCTCGCCGATCCGGTCCTCGCCGGGAACCTTCCCGAGGGCGTACGCGTACGGCCGCTGCGGGACGCGGACGACTCCCTGCTCGCTCGTCTCGCGGTGACCGAGCCGTACGACGGCGAGGAACCGTGCGGCGAGGATCTGGTGCAACTGCTCTACACATCCGGCACGACCGCGCTGCCCAAGGGCGCGATGATGACGCACCGGGCGCTGGTGCACGAGTACCTCAGCGCGATCACCGCACTCGATCTGAGCGCGGGCGACCGGCCCGTGCACGCGCTGCCGCTGTATCACTCGGCGCAGATGCACGTCTTCCTGCTGCCGTATCTCGCCGTCGGCGCGACGAACATCATCCTGGACGCGCCCGACGGTGACCGGCTCTTCGACCTCATCGAGACGGACCGCGCGGACAGCCTGTTCGCCCCGCCCACCGTGTGGATCGGTCTCGCGGGCCGCCCGGACTTCGCCACGCGTGATCTGAGCGGGCTGCGCAAGGCGTACTACGGCGCCTCGATCATGCCCGTCCCCGTCCTGGAGCGTCTGAGGGAGCGGCTGCCGAAGCTCGCGTTCTACAACTGCTTCGGGCAGAGCGAGATCGGCCCGCTGGCCATGGTCCTCGGGCCCCAGGAGCACAAGGGGCGCATGGACTCCTGCGGGCGCCCGGTGCTGTTCGTGGAGGCGAAGCTGGTCGACGAGTGCGGCAAGGACGTGCCCGACGGGGAGCGGGGCGAGATCGTCTACCGGTCACCGCAGTTGTGCGAGGGGTACTGGGACAAGCCCCAGGAGAGCGCCGAGGCCTTCCGTGACGGCTGGTTCCACTCCGGCGATCTCGCCGTGCGTGACACGCACGGCTATTTCACGATCGTCGACCGGGTCAAGGATGTCATCAACTCCGGTGGCGTGCTGGTCGCCTCGCGGCAGGTCGAGGACGCGCTGTACACCCATGAGCGGGTCGCCGAGGTCGCGGTGATCGGCCTGCCCCACGAGCGGTGGATCGAGGCGGTCACCGCGGTCGTCGTGGCCCGGGGAGAGGTGACCGAGAGCGAGCTTCTCGCGCACGCGCGCGAGAAGCTCGCCCACTTCAAGGCTCCCAAGCGGGTGCTGTTCGTGGACGAGCTTCCCCGCAATGCGAGCGGGAAGATCCTCAAGCGGGCGCTGCGGGACCGCTTCGCCGAGGCCTGAGAGGGTCAGCGCGGCCGCGTCGCCGAGGCCTGAGAGGGGTCAGCGCGGCCGCAGATCCACGATCCGCCGGATCTTGCCCACCGAGCGCTCCAGCGACTCCGGCTCGACGATCTCCACGCCGACCGAGAGGCCGATCCCGTCCTTCACGGCAGCGGCGATGGTGAGCGCCGCCGCGTCGCGCTGTTCGGGAGTGGCGCCGGCCCGGGCCTCGGCCCGCACCGTCAGCGCGTCGAGCCGCCCCTCGCGGCTGAGCCGGAGCTGGAAGTGCGGTGCCACCCCGGGGGTGCGCAGCACGATCTCCTCGATCTGGGTGGGGAAGAGGTTGACGCCCCGCAGGATCACCATGTCGTCGCTGCGGCCGGTGATCTTCTCGATCCGCCGGAAGACCCGGGCCGTGCCGGGCAGCAGGCGGGTGAGGTCCCGGGTCCGGTAGCGGATGACGGGCATGGCCTCCTTGGTGAGGGAGGTGAACACCAGCTCGCCCTCCTGGCCGTCGGGCAGCACCTCACCCGTGAGGGGGTCGACGATCTCGGGGTAGAAGTGGTCCTCCCACACATGCAGGCCGTCCTTGGTCTCGACGCACTCCTGCGCCACGCCCGGACCGATCACCTCCGACAGCCCGTAGATGTCGACGGCGTCGATCGCGAACCGCTCCTCGATCTCGCGCCGCATCTCCTCGGTCCACGGCTCGGCGCCGAAGATCCCGACGCGCAGGGAGGTGGTGCGCGGGTCGACGCCCTGGCGCTCGAACTCGTCGAGGAGGGTCAGCATGTACGACGGGGTGACCATGATGACGCCCGGCTTCAGGTCCTGGATCAGCCGCACCTGGCGTGCGGTCATGCCGCCGGAGGCGGGGATCACCGTACAGCCGAGGCGTTCGGCGCCGTAGTGGGCGCCGAGGCCGCCGGTGAACAGGCCGTAGCCGTAGGCCACGTGCACCGTGTCGCCGGGGCGGCCGCCCGCCGCGCGGATCGACCGGGCCACCATGTCCGCCCACAGCGACAGGTCGCCTTCGGTGTACCCGACGACGGTGGGGCGCCCGGTGGTGCCGCTGGAGGCGTGGAGGCGCCGGATCCGCTCGCGGGGCACGGCGAACATCCCGTACGGGTAGTGATCCCGCAGATCGGCCTTCACGGTGAACGGGAACCGGGCGAGATCGGCGAGCGTCCGGCAGTCGTCCGGGTGGACCCCCGCCTTGTCGAAGGCGTCCCGGTAGAAGGGCACGTGCGCGTACGCGTGCCGCAGCGAGGCCCGCAACCGCTCCAGTTGCAGCTCCCGCAGCGCCTCGGGATCGAGCCGTTCCCCCGCGTCCAGCAGGTCGTGCGCGTTCGCCATGAGGGCGTCTCCCTCGTCAATCACATCATTCCGGGCGACCGATCATTCGGTCGGATCTTGTGGGGATCAGTAATCCAGGTCGTCCGCTCGAAGGCAAGAGGCTGGTTTCAACTTTCCGGCGCCCGTCCCGGCCCCGGCGGCCGGGTCCGGATACCGCGTTGCCCCCCGGCCCACCCTGCCGTGAAGATCGGGACATGCCAAGCTTCGACGCATACGACGGGACCCGACTCACCTACCACCCGCGGGGAGAGGGCGAGCCGCTCGTCGTGCTGCCCGGTGGACCCATGCGGGCGTCCGCCTATGTCGGGGACCTCGGCGGACTCACCGCGCGGCGCCGGCTGGTGCCGCTCGATCTGCGAGGGACCGGGGACTCCGCGCCGGCGGATCCCGCAACCTACCGGTGCGACCGGCTCGTCGACGATGTGGAGGCGCTCCGCGCGCATCTCGGGCTGGAGCGCATGGACCTGCTCGGGCACTCGGCGGGCGGGAGCCTCGCCCTGCTCTACGCGGCCCGGTATCCCGAGCGCGTCTCCAGGCTGGCCCTGATCACCGCGATCCCGTGGGCCCTGGGGATGCGCGCCACCCCCGAGGAGCGGCTCGAGGCGGCCCGGCTGCGCAAGGACGAGCCCTGGTTCGCGGACGCCTTCCCGGCGTTCGAGGCCTGGCTGAGGGGAGAGGGCGCATACGACCCCGCCTTCGTGCCGTTCTTCTACGGGCGCTGGGACGCGGTGGCCCAGGCCCACGCGGCGGCCGACGAGGAGCAGACCAACGAGGCCGCGGCCGACGTCTATCACTCCGAGGGCGCCTACGACCCGCCCGCGACCCGCGCGGCGCTCGCCGGCCTGACCGCGCCGGTCCTCGTCTACGCGGGCGAGCTCGACGGCGGCCCTGTTCCCGAACTGGCCGGCCGTGTGGCGCACGTCGTCCCGGAAGCCGAGGTCTTCGTCCAGCCGTCCGCGGGCCACTACCCCTGGCTGGACGACCCGGAGCGGTTCAGCGCACGCGTCGGCGACTTCTTCGCCGGGTGACCGGTACGGGTTCCTCGGGGGCGCCTGGCTTGCGTTCCCCGGGGCCTCCCGGGATTCGTGTCGGCCTCCCGTGCGCGGCAGCCTGATGTCCTCCTACGTGTCGCGGAGCAACCTCGCCCGGGGCCCTGTGCGCCACGCCGTGCGGGTCGCTCAGCGGGCGCCCGACGCCACCTCCTTCGCCCAGCGGTAGTCCGCCTTTCCGCTGGGCGAACGGCGGACGGCTTCGGTGATCACCAACTGGCGGGGGACCTTGTAGCCCGCCAGACGCGACCGGCAGTGGGCCTGGATGTCCTCCAGGGACGGCCGGGGCGCGCCCTCGCACAGTTGCACCACCGCCGCCACACGGTTGCCCCAGATCGCGTCCGGCACCCCCGCGACCAGGGCGTCGTACACGTCGGGATGCGCCTTGAGGGCCTGTTCGACCTCCTCCGGGTACACCTTCTCCCCGCCGGTGTTGATGCACTGCGAGCCGCGGCCGAGGACCGTGACGACGCCCTCCTCGTCGACCGTCGCCATGTCACCGAGCAGCACCCACCGCTCGCCGTCCTTGCGGAAGAACGTCTCCGCGGTCTTCGCCGGGTCGTTGTAGTAGCCGAGGGGCACATGTCCCCGCTGGGCGATGCGGCCCGGCTGCCCGGCCGCGACCGGCTCGTGGGTGACCGGATCCACCACACGCGTACGGGAGTTGACCCGGATCCGAAAGCCCCGCTCGGGTCCCGAGTCACCGGTCGCGGTGCCGTTGAAGCCCGACTCCGAGGAGCCGAAGTTGTTCAGCAGGAGCGCGTTCGGCACGAGTTCCCGGAACCGCGCGCGCACGGTGTCCGACATGATCGCCCCGGACGACGACACGCTGAACAGGGACGAGCAGTCCGTCCCCTTCATGGGGCCGCTCAGCGCGTCGATCAGCGGCCGCAGCATCGCGTCCCCCACCAGCGACATGCTGCTGACCTTCTCCTTCTCCACGGTCCGCAGGACCTCCGCCGGGACGAACCTACGGTGCAGCACCACCCGCTGGCCGAAGTTGAATCCGATGAACGCCGTGAGCGTGGAGGTGCCGTGCATCAGCGGGGCAGCCGGAAAGAAGGTGATGCCCTCCCCGCCGGCCGCGACCCGCTCGGCCAGCTCCGCCGGTGACCGCACCGGCTCCCCGGTCGGAGCGCCGCCACCGAGCCCGGAGAAGAACAGGTCCTCCTGCCGCCACATCACCCCCTTCGGCATCCCCGTCGTGCCGCCGGTGTAGATGATGAACTGGTCGTCTCCCGAACGGGCCGGGAACCCGCGCTCCGGTGATCCGGCGGCCTCGGCGCCGGTGAAGTCCAGGGCGGGCAGTGGGGCGGCGCCCGGCGCCGGAACCCCCACCCGCAGCACCCGCCGCACCCCGGGGACCTGGGGCAGCGCCGCCGCCACCCGGTCGGTGAACTCCGCGTCGAGGACCAGGGCCACCAGGTCGGCGTCCCGGTAGAGATAGACCAGCTCCTCTTCCACATAACGGTAGTTGACATTGACCGGCACGATGCGCGCCTTCAGGCAGCCCAGAACCGTCTGCAGATACTCCACCCCGTTGTACAGATGCAGCCCGAGGTGCTCCCCTGCCCGTATCCCGGCATCGAGCAGATGGTGTCCGATGCGGTTGGCCGCCGCGTCCAGGTCCGCGTAGGTGAGGCGGCGCTCCGCTCCCGTGCCCGGGTGGTCGACGTAGACGAGCGCCTCACGGTGCGGGACCACGTCGACGACCGACTCGAACAGGTCGGCAAGGTTGTACTCCACCGCTCCTCCTGTCCCCGGTGACGCCCGGCGAGGTGGGCCGGGTCCGTCGGTTCGCCGGTCATCAGAGCAAAGGCGGGCGCATGTGTGAAGGCCCATGGCCAAGAAATCTGACTGGGTGTCAGAAAACCCTTGTCCTGACCGCACGCCTCCTGCAACCTGTTCTCGTTCCGGAGACGGGAGGAAGCGATGAGCGGGACGGAACACCTCACCGTGCAGCGCGAAGGTGCCACACTCGTGCTCACGCTCAACAGGCCGGAGGCCAAGAACGCGCTCTCGTTGCCGATGCTCGTGGGGCTCTACGACGGCTGGATCGAGGCCGACCAGGACGACCGGGTCCGCTCGATCGTGCTCACGGGTGCCGACGGCTGCTTCTGCGCCGGAATGGACCTCAAGGCCATGGCCGGCCGGGGGATGGAGGGGCAGCGCTACCGGCACCGGCTCACCGCCGACCCGGATCTGCACTGGAAGGCGATGCTGCGTCACCACCGCCCCCGCAAACCGGTCGTCGCCGCCGTCGAGGGGCCCTGCGTCGCGGGCGGCACCGAGATCCTCCAGGGGACCGACATCCGGGTGGCCGGCGAGTCCGCGACCTTCGGGCTCTTCGAGGTCAGACGCGGGCTGTTCCCCATCGGCGGCTCCACGGTCCGCCTGCCCCGCCAGATCCCCCGCACCCACGCGCTGGAGATGCTGCTCACCGGACGTCCGTACACGGCATCCGAGGCGGCCGCCATCGGGCTGGTCGGCCATGTCGTGCCCGACGGCGGCGCCCTCGAGAGGGCTCTGGAGATCGCCGAACGCATCAACGCCTGCGGACCCCTCGCCGTAGAGGCCGTCAAGGCGTCCGTCTACGAGACCGCCGAGATGACGGAGAGCGACGGTCTCGCCGCCGAACTCAAGCGCGGATGGCCTCTCTTCGACACCGAGGACGCCAAGGAGGGCGCCCGCGCCTTCGCGGAGAAACGCCCGCCCGTCTACAAGCGCGCCTGACCGGCCGCGGACCCCAGCGGCAGACCGAAGGAGACACCCCGGATGCCCCCCGTCCTCAAAGCCCCCCTCGTCGTCGAGTTCCCCTTCACCCGCTCCCTCGGCCCGGTGCAGAGCGCCTTCCTCACCGGCCTGCGGGAACGCGTCGTGCTCGGAGTGAGGACCGGCGACGGCCGCACCCTGGTACCGCCGGTCGAGTACGACCCCGTGACCGCCGCGGAACTCCGTGACCTCGTCGAGGTCGCCCCGACCGGAACGGTCACCACCTGGGCCTGGAACCACGCGCCACGCCGCGGCCAGCCCCTCGACACCCCCTTCGCCTGGGTGCTGGTCCGGCTCGACGGGGCCGACACCGCCCTCCTGCACACGCTGGACGCCCCCGGGCCCGACGCCGTGCGCACCGGAATGCGGGTCCGTGTCCGCTGGGCCGCCGAACGCCACGGCGCCATCACGGACATCGCCTGCTTCGAGCCGTACGACGGTGATCCCGCAGAACCGGCCGGTCACCGGGGCGCGTTCGAGAACCCCGTGACCGGCATCGTCGCCCCCGCCCGCCTCGACTACACCTACTCGCCCGGCCGCGCCCAGTCCGCCTACATCGACGCCCTGTCCGGGCGGCGCACCGTCGGCGAGCGCTGCCCCTCCTGCCGCAAGGTGTACGTCCCGCCGAGGGGGGCCTGTCCCACCTGCGGGGTCGCCACCTCCGAACAGGTAGAAGTCGGGCCCCGCGGCACCGTCACCACCTTCTGCATCGTCAACATCAAGGCGAAGAACCTCGACATCGACGTTCCCTATGTCTACGCCCACATCGCGCTCGACGGCGCCGACCTCGCACTGCACGGACGGATCGCCGGCATCCCCTACGACCAGGTGCGCATGGGCCTGCGCGTCGAGCCCGTATGGACCGAAGGGGCCCGCTACCCCGACCACTACCGGCCGACCGGCGAACCCGACGCGGACTACGACACCTACAAGGAGCTGCTGTGACACGCGAGGCCACCCCCGCAGCGCGGGAGATCGCCGTGGTCGCCTTCGCGCAGACCGGCCACCGGCGCAACAGCGACGAGCTCTCCGAGGTGGAGATGCTCATGCCGGTCCTGCACGCCGTCCTCGACCGGACCGGTCTGAAGACCACCGGCATCGACTTCACCTGCTCGGGCTCCAGCGACTATCTCGCGGGCCGCGCCTTCTCCTTCACGCTCGCCCTGGACGCAGTGGGCGCCTGGCCGCCGATCTCCGAGTCACATGTCGAGATGGACGGCGCATGGGCGCTGTACGAGGCCTGGACCAAGCTGCTCACGGGCGATGCGGACACCGCGCTGGTCTACGCGTACGGCAAGTCGTCACCCGGATCCGTACGCGATGTCCTCACCCGCCAGCTCGACCCCTACTACCTCGCACCACTGTGGCCTGACTCGGTGGCGCTCGCCGCCCTGCAGGCCCAGGCGCTCATCGACGCGGGCGAGACCGACGAGACCGCGCTCGCCGGGATCGCGGCCCGCGACCGCGCGGCCGCCACCGCCAACCCGCACGCCCAGTTGAGGGGGGCGGTTCCGCACGGGGACTATGTCGTACGGCCCCTGCGCACCGGAGACTGCCCCCCGATCGGCGACGGCGCCGCCGCCGTGATCCTCGCCGCAGGCGAACGGGCCCGCGAGCTGTGCGCACGGCCCGCCTGGATCCGGGGCATCGACCACCGAGTCGAGGCCCATGCGCCCGGGGCGCGGGATCTGACCGACGCGCCGTCCGCACGGCTCACCGCCGAGCGGGCCGGGGCCTTCGAACGGCCGGTGGACACCGCCGAGTTGCACGCGCCGTTCACCGCGCAGCAGGTGATCCTGCGCAAGGCGCTGCGGCTCGGGCCTGACGTCAGGGTCAACCCCTCGGGGGGAGCCCTCGCCGCCAACCCGATCATGGCCGCCGGACTGATCCGCATCGGCGAGGCCGCCGCCCGCATCCACCGTGGCGACTCCGACCGCGCACTCGCCCACGCCACATCCGGGCCCTGCCTGCAACAGAACCTGGTCGCCGTCCTCGAAGGAGACCCGCGATGAGCAAGGAGCCCGTGGCCGTCACCGGCATAGGCCAGACCCGGCATGTCGCGGCACGCCGGGACGTCTCGATCGCCGGGCTCGTCCGGGAGGCGGCCCGGCGGGCCCTGGACGACGCCGAGTTGGCCTGGACCGACATCGACGCCGTGGTCATCGGGAAGGCTCCCGACTTCTTCGAGGGCGTCATGATGCCGGAGCTGTATCTCGCCGACGCCCTCGGCGCGGTCGGCAAGCCCATCCTCCGTGTGCACACGGCCGGCTCGGTCGGCGGCTCCACCGCGCTCGTCGCGGCGAACCTCGTCGCGGCCCGTGTGCATGGCACCGTGCTGACCCTCGCCTACGAGAAGCAGTCCGAGTCCAACGCCATGTGGGGCCTGTCCCTGCCGATCCCCTTCCAACAGCCGCTGCTGGCCGGCGCCGGCGGCTTCTTCGCGCCCCATGTGCGCGCGTACATGCGGCGCAGCGGTGCCCCCGACACCATCGGCTCCCTGGTCGCCTACAAGGACCGGCGCAACGCGCTGAAGAACCCCTACGCGCACCTCCACGAGCACGACATCACCCTGGAGAAGGTGCAGTCCTCACCCATGCTGTGGGACCCGATCCGCTACTCGGAGACCTGCCCGTCCTCCGACGGCGCCTGCGCCATGGTGCTCACCGACCGTGCGGGAGCGGCCCGTTCGACCCGGCCCCCTGCCTGGATGCTCGGCGGCGCCATGCGCAGCGAGCCGACCCTCTTCGCGGGCAAGGACTTCGTCTCACCACAGGCCGGCAAGGACTGCGCCGCCGACGTCTACCGGCAGGCGGGCATCGCCGACCCCCGCCGGGACATCGACGCGGTGGAGATGTACGTGCCGTTCTCCTGGTACGAGCCGATGTGGCTGGAGAACCTCGGTTTCGCCGAGGAGGGCGAGGGCTGGAAGCTCACCGAGTCGGGAGTCACCGACCTCGACGGGGACCTGCCCGTCAACATGTCCGGCGGGGTCCTCTCCTCGAATCCCATCGGCGCCTCCGGCATGATCCGCTTCGCCGAGGCGGCCCTCCAGGTGCGGCGCCAGGCCGGAGAACACCAGGTGGAGGGGGCGCGCCGGGTGCTCGGGCACGCCTACGGCGGTGGGTCGCAGTTCTTCTCCATGTGGCTGGTCGGCCACCGGCCGCCCACCTCCTGAGGGCATCCGTCCACACGCCCTGTCGGCGGGGCAACACGATCGCTAGGCTGGCCGCGGACGACGAATCGGGAGGAGCAGGACGTGGCCGAGAGCACCATCCAGCAGCAGCCGCTCGCGGGCTGGGACAAGCCGGAGCTGGACCTGACCAACGCCGACTG
Source organism: Streptomyces sp. NPDC093261 (assembly GCF_044753645.1). Classification (NCBI taxonomy): domain Bacteria; kingdom Bacillati; phylum Actinomycetota; class Actinomycetes; order Kitasatosporales; family Streptomycetaceae; genus Streptomyces; species Streptomyces sp. NPDC093261. The sequence goes on along the minus strand of NZ_JBIVNO010000013.1, from coordinate 75,911 downwards.
GCACTCCAGCAGCCGTGGGCTCGGAGATGTCCAGATCGCCTTCGTCGAGGGCTTCATCGCGATGCGCAACAGTGGCCGTCCCGAGAGCCCTTCCCTGATCTTCACCCCGGCGGAGTGGGGTGCGTTCGTGTCGGGGGCGCGGGAGGGAGAGTTCGACCTCACCTGAGTGCCGCCACCGAGGGCAGCTCCCGCCCGGTCCTGAATTTACGGACACGCGGCCGTGGCGACCGTCCCGGGGCCGCCGCCTGCGCCAGTCTGGCCCGGAACGATCACCGCTGTGTGCCGGAGGCGAGATCCCATGAGCACCCTGCCGGTCGTCGCGGCCGTCGACGGGTCGGACGACAGCCTTCGCGCCCTGGAGTGGGCGCTGACCGCGGCCCGGCTGCGCGAGGCGCCGCTGCGCGTGGTTCATGTACGGCAGTACGCGCCCTGGGGGCAGCCCGATGTGCTGGTGGCGGGCCCCCCTGAGCCGGCCCGGGACCCCGTGCTCGACCAGGCGCGGAGCCTCGTCGAGAGCCGAGCCGAGCGGACGGTCGTGGAGTACACGGCACCGGAGGGCCTTCCGGCCGCGGTCCTGCCCGAGCTCGGCTCCGACGCCCAGTTGATGGTGCTCGGCTCGCGCGGCCGCGGAGGCTTCGGCAGCCTGCTGCTCGGCTCCAACAGCCTGGCCGCGGCCCGCGACGCTCCCTGTCCGGTGGTCGTCGTACCGCGCCCGGGACGCGAGGTGCACGAGAGCACGCCCGCCGCACCGGGGCCACGGGTCGTCGTAGGCCTGCACATCGACAGTCCCGCCGAGGCCACCCTCGCCTTCGCCTTCGCCGAGGCTGACCGCCGGAGCGCGCGGCTCCAGGTGATCGCCGTCTACCCGTGGCCTCCGGTGCAGCTCTGGCCGGCACCCGGTGAACTCATGCCCCCGGCCGTCGACGAGAACGCCGTCGAGGACGAGATCCGCACCCACGCCGCGAGTCTTCTCGCCCTCCACCGCGAACGGCACCCGGACGTCCATGTCGATCTGTCCACCCCGCCCGGGGACGCGGCGGGACATCTCGTCGCGGCCTCCAGGGACGCGGAACTCGTCGCCGTGGGCCGCCACCGCCGCCGCCTGCCGGCGCCCGCCCGCATGATCGGCTCGGTGACCCAGGCGGTCCTGCTGCACGCGGCGAGCCCGGTCGCGGTGATCCCGCCGGCGGCGGACGCCGCCCACACCGGTGGCTGAGCGCACGACCCGCCCCATGCGCGTCGAGCCCTTGTCGGCAATACCAAGCCCACGTCGGCAAAAACGAAGAACTTGCGAGAATGGCGTGCGCTCGGCGGGATTCTCGGACCATCACCCCGTACATGACGACGGAGCCCGGGATTTTCCGAACGCCGGCCGACCCCTCACCCGACCGTCACCGCGCGAGGTCACCGGCTCTCCCGCGCGACGTACCCAGGGCCCGGCTCTTCGCACCGGCACGTACCATGGCGGCATGTCCTTCCTCCGCCGCCGCAGCGCCACCCCCGCCGGGCCCGACTTCGACGTACTGGCCATGGATCCGGGGGACTGGCCGGGCAACCTCGGTGCCGGCCTGCTGCCCGCCCCCGACGGCAGCTGCCAGGGCGTCTTCCTGCGGTACGACCTGTTCGGCGGCCGTGGCACCGCGATGATCATCGGCAATCTGCCGGAGGGCTCCCCGGCCCGCGACGTCGCCGAGGGCGAGATCCCCTTCGAGGTCGCCCAGCTCCTGATCGCGCTGGGGAACGACGAGGAGGTCACCGTCGTCGGGACCGAGGACCTCCCGGTGATGCAGGGCGACAACCTCCTCATCGTGCGCCGCCTCAAGCTCTCCGAGAGCCGGATCTCCTGTGTCCAGTTCGACCGCAGCGACCATGTCCTGGTGACCATCGCGGCCTGGGACCGCCCGATCACCGACGACCTGTACGCGCTGCTGAAGCCGCTTCCCGCGGAGCTGTTCCAGCAAGGCTGAGCGACGCGCGAAGGGCCGGATCCGCGGGTGGCGGACCCGGCCCTTCGGCGTTCGACGGCCGTGCGAGCGGCTATGCGCTCGACCGCTCCACCTGGACGTCCGCCGCCCGGACGAACTCCACCCGGTGGCCGAACTGGATCTCGTAGTACAGGTCCTTGCCGACCACGACCCGGTGGGAGTCCGGGGTGAAGGTGACCGCGTAGTAGTACTCGCCCGGCACCCGGTCGCCGATCACATAGCGTTGGCCCGCCGGCAGGCGATAGGGCAGCGGTGACACCGACTGCACGGGCACCCCGTCCGGGTACGCCTCCTTCTCCGGGTACGCCCGGCCGTACACCGGGATGTCCGTGAGGCCGGCCCTGGGCGTCACCACGAGACCGGAGGCGTTCACCGCGGTCCGTCGGCCCTTCGGGTTGTGGAACCAGGCCTTCTGGCCCAGGTACCAGATCGCCGTCCAGTCCCCGTCACGGTCGGCGACCGCGTACCGCTGGCCGGTGGAGGCCCGTGAGGCCACGTCGTTCACATCGATCGTCGAGTCGTTCCCCTTGGGATACAGCCCGATGTCCTTGATCAGCGGCGAGTTCTCGTCCGGTGCGCTGTACAGGCGCACTTCGCTGGAACCGTGCGCCGCGCACGGCGCGCCCGGGGTGGTGCAGCCCGTGTAGACGGGCTGGTTCGCGGAGTAGTCCGGCAGGATCGTCACCAGACCGCCCCGGGGCCCCGCCGTGGTGTGGAACGGCCTGCCGAGCAGCTCGAAGTAGTGCCGCCAGTCCCAGTAGGGGCCGGGGTCCGTGTGCATCCCCGGGATCGTCGAGGTCGTCGGGCCCGGAACGTTGTCGTGCCCGAGGATGTGCTGCCGGTCCAGCGGGATGTCGTACTTCTCGGCGAGATACCGCACCAGCCGGGCCGACGCCCGGTACATCGCCTCCGTGTACCAGGCGTCCGGGGCGGCGAGGAAGCCCTCGTGCTCGATGCCGATCGCCGTGGCGTTGACGTACCAGTTGCCCGCGTGCCAGGCCACGTCCTCCGCCTTCACATGCTGGGCGATCAACCCGTCCGTGGACCGCACGGTGTAGTTCCAGGACACATAGGTGGGGTCCTGGATCAGGTTCAGCACACCATCCCACTGGCCTTCGGTGTCATGGATGACGATGTACCTGATGCTCTGGGACGCCGGCCGGTCACCCAGGTCGTGGTTGCCGTAGTCGTTGTCGCCGAACTGCTCGTACGGCGCCGGGATCCACTCGCAGGACACGTGCTTCGGGCACTCGGTCCCGTCGGTGTCGGCCGTGTGCAGCCCGGTCCGGGCCAGTTGCCCGGTGTCGGGTACCAGGCCCGGCCGCGCGGCGAGCGTGACGCTCTGGCCCGTGTCCGTCGTGCGCCGTTCACCCGTGCGCAGCACGGAGAAGACGTCGTCCGCGTACGCCGCCGCAGTGGCCTGGTCGTCCGCGGACGAGAACTCGGCGATCGCGCCGTACCAGTCCGCCGGGTCGTCGCTCAGCGGCTCGCCCAACCGCTTCTGCGCCGCGGCCAGCAGCGCGGCACCGCCCGCGATGTTCGCGGCCGGGTCGGTGCGCAGCCGGGCCGCCGGGATGCCGGTGAGCGCGGCCGCCCTGGGGAGGGTCTTGAGCCGGGCCGGCAGCTCGGCGTTCCCGGGCACCTTCGTCGTCGGCAGCAGCGCGGCGCGGGCCTGGTCGCCCCGGGCGTCCTCCGTGCCCTCGCTGTGGTGTCCGGCCTGGGCGATGGCGCTGCGGGCGTCGGTGAGGTGCATCGGGCCGTAGCCGCCCGAGACGCTGGGCGCGCCGCCGTGTGTGTCCCAGCGGGACTGCAGATACGAGACGCCGAGCAGCACGCTCTGCGGTACGTGGTAGGTGTCGGCCGCGACGGCGAACGCGCCCTGCAGTCCGGTCGGGGCGCCGGGTGCGGGGGCCGGGGCGGCGCCCAGCAGCGGCAGCAGCAGCGCCGCCGAGGCGACGGCGCCCGCCGTTCGCAGGGCGCGTCTGTGCCAGGCGGGACAGTGGCGGTCGGTGGCGGAACCTCGCAATGCAGCCTCCTGGGACGGTCGGGCGCTCTGGGGCGTGCGGGGGCCGAGCGTGCGTCAGTGGTACCGGCTCTCCGACGATCCGTCAATCACGCTCGGGCGACGACGATTTCCCATGTCAGCGGCGGTGGCGAGAGGTTTCCTCGGGGCGGTGACGCGGCCTGCGGGGCGTCAGTGGAGTGGACCAATGGCCCAACCGGTGCGGACCTCGGAGGAGGCCGGGCGGTCCGGCAACGACGACGGTCCGCGATACGGCGCTGTCGCGCGCGTATCGCGGACCGTCATCCCCCTTCAGCGAGTGCCGACCGCCGCGCGTACGGCCCGTCGGGCCAACTGGCAGTCGTCGTGCAGCCGCCGCAGCAGCAGCCGCTGCTCCTCGCCGGACGGCGCGGCAGCCGGGGGGGCCACTCCCGGTGCCGCCGGGGCCGTGTCGTGCATCGAACGCTGCACGGCCGTCTCGTAGGTACGGATCTCCCGGGTCAGGACCAGCATCAGGTTCACCAGGAAGGCGTCACGCGAGGCCGGGCCCGCCGCCTGCGCGATCTGGCTGATCTGGCGCCGGGCCACGGGCGCGTCACCGAGGACCGCCCACAGCGTCGCCAGGTCGTACCCGGGCAGGTACCAGCCCGCGTGCTCCCAGTCCACCAGCACGGGGCCCGCCGGTGAGAGCAGCATGTTCGACAGCAGCGCGTCGCCGTGACAGAACTGGCCCATGCCCTGCCGGCCCGCCGCGTGGGCGATGTCGTGCAGCAGCTTCTGGAGGTCGCCCATGTCCCGGTCCGTGAGCAGCCCCAGCTCATGGAAGCGTGCGATGCGCTCCGGGTAGTCCAGCGGCGCGTCGAACGTGCCGGCCGGAGGACGCCATGCGTTCAGCCGGCAGATCGCGCCGAGCGCGGTGCGGATGTCCGCGCGCGGCGGCGCCTCCACGGGATGCCGTTGCAGCGCCGCCACCCGGCCCGGCATCCGCTCGATCACCAGGGTGCAGTTGTCCGGGTCCGCTGCGATCAGCCGGGGCACTCGTACCGGCGGCCGGTGCCGGACGAACGACCGGTATGACGCTATCTCGTGCCGGATGCGCTCGGACCAGATGGGTGAGTGGTCCAGTAAGCACTTGGCGACCGCCGTACTGCGCCCGGTCGTGCCGACGAGGAGCACGGACCGCCCGCTTCGGCGCAGCACCTGGACCGGAGTGAACTCCGGGCAGATGCGGTGCACCGAAGCGATCGCCGTGCGCAGCTGCGCCCCCTGCGGGCCGGACAAGTCGATTCTGCCGCTGAGCGGCTGGGCGCCGACGCCCGGAACGCGGCGCGAACGGCCGGCACCGAGCACCGGGGCCGCCGGCCGCGCGGGTTCGAGATAGGGGCCGCCGCTGCCCGGACGGGGGCGCAGCGACCGGGGCGGGGCGGACACGGAGGACGATGCTGCGTACATGGGTGATACAGATCCCTTCGTGTGCCTGCGAATTCCGCGCCACCCGGCTCGGCCGTCGTGGATGCACCCTGGGGAATGCCCGTGCGGCGACCGGGTCGGGGTGGCGCGTTCCTACCTGACACCCGTCGCCCGGTGGCACACCATCTGGCGCACCCTGGCGAACCCTGGCGAATAGTCCACAAGCAACTGACGGCGGGCTACTGTCAACTCAGCCGAGAACCTGGGGGCTTGACGTGAGCGGACAACCCAACACCCGCCTCTCGGACCTGTTCGGCCTGGCCGGCTGGTCCAAGGGCGAACTCGCGAGGATGGTCAACCGACAGGCGGCGGCCATGGGCCACCCCCAGCTGGCGACCGACACCTCACGGGTGCGGCGTTGGATCGACATGGGAGAGATCCCGCGCGATCCGGTTCCGCGGGTGCTGGCGGCGCTGTTCACCGAGCGACTCGGCCGTGTCGTGACCATCGAGGACCTCGGTCTGGTCCGGCACGGGCGCGTGGGGAGACGGCGTGACGACGGGCATGCGCAGCACCCCGACGGAGTTCCGTGGGCGCCCGAGCGGACTGCCGCGGTCCTCACCGAATTCACGGGAATGGACCTCATGCTCAACCGACGCGGCTTGGTGGGCGCGGGCGCCGCGCTCGCCGCAGGATCCGCACTCAGCAGTGCCATGCACGACTGGCTGCACACCGATCCGGCCCTCGCGGCCGACGCTCCCCGCTACGACGATCCCCTGCACGCCGACCCCGCTGGGTTCGACCGCTACGAGGCCGCCCCCATCGGATCCCAGGAGATCGAGGAGCTGGAGCGCTCGGTCGAGGTGTTCCGGGCCTGGGACGCGGCCCGCGGTGGCGGGCTGCAGCGCAAGGCTGTCGTGGGACAGCTCAACGAGGTGGGCGGCATGCTCGCCTACCACCACCCCGACCATCTGCAACGGCGCCTGTGGGGCGTCGCCGCCAACCTCGCTGTCCTCGCGGGCTGGATGTCACACGACATCGGCCTGGAGCCCACGGCGCAGAAGTACTTCGTCATCGCCGCTCACGCGGCCCGTGAGGGCGGCGACCGGCCGCGCGCCGGGGAGGCGCTCTCGCGCGCCGCCCGCCAGATGGTGCACCTCGGCCGGCCCGACGACGCGCTGGACCTGATGCAGCTCGCCAAGTCCGGCTCCGGCGACGAGGTGCTGCCGCGCACCCAGGCCATGCTCTGCACCATCGAGGCCTGGGCACAGGCGTCCATGGGCAAGGGGCAGGCCATGCGGCGCACCCTCGGCGAGGCGGAGGACCTGTTCGTCTCGGACAAGGGGGACGTGCCCCCGCCGAGCTGGATGCAGATGTTCGACGAGGCGGATCTGCACGGGATGCAGGCCCTGGCCTACCGCACCCTCGCCGAACACGAACCGGGCGCGGCCCTGATCGCCCAGCGGCACGCCAAAGAGGCGCTGGAGCTGCGGGGGGCGGGCCGGGAGCGGTCGAAGATCTTCGACCATATCTCGCTCGCGTCGGCCTGCTTCATCGCCGACGACCCGGAACAGGCCGATCGCTACGCACGCCTGGCCCTGACGTCGATGGGGGCGAACTCCTCCTTGCGTACCTGGGACCGGCTGCGCGAGATGTACCGGCTCACGGCGCAGTACGGCAGCTACCCGAAGATCCAGGACCTGCGTGAGGAGATCGAACGGGCGCTTCCGAAGGGGCTGTCCAGGCCCAGGGGCGGCTACAGCGCATCGGTGTGAGGCGGCCGGTGCCGGCTCTGATCACCCGCACGCCTCGGCTGCCGTCGTACGTCGGCACCCTGACAGGGGAGCCCGTTGGCCAGGGGCCCGCTGGTGACGAACTCCTGCGTCAGGACACGACCCTGGCGACCAGCAGGCAGGCGTCGTCCGCGCGTTCGCTCTCGCCGAGTTCCTCCACGACCGTCCGTACGCAGTCCTGGGCGGTACGGGCTCCACCGAGGCGCGGGGCCAGGTCGAGCAGCCTCCGCACGGCAACCGGGCCGCTGTGCCGCGGGACCAGTCCGTCGGTGTGCAGGAGCAGCAGGTCGCCTTTCCGCAGGGTCACTTCGGCCTGCCCGTAGGCGGCTGACGCGGTCGCCCCGAGCAGCACGCCGTCCGGTGCCGCGAGCACGCGCCCCGTCCCGTCGCGGTACAGCAGCGGGGCGGGGTGTCCTGCCTGTGCCCAGCTCAGGGTGCGGGTGGTGGGACGGTAGCGGCAGCAGACCGCGCTGCCCAGGGCCGGCTGGACGGAGGCGTCGAGCAACTGGTTGAGCCAGCCCATCAGCGGGCCGGGCTCGGCGCCCGCGACGGCCATCCCGCGCAGGGCACCGATCAGTGTCGCCATGCCGGAGGCCACGGTCACCCCGTGTCCGGTGAGGCCGCCGATGCCGAGCAGGGTGTCCCCGTCGGGCAGTTCCAGCGCGTCGTACCATTCGCCGCCGATCAAGCCGCTCGCGGGGGACGGCAGATGGCGGGCGGCCAGGTCGAGTGTGCCGGGTCCCTGACGCGGGAGCCGCAGGGGGCCGCGCCAGGGCGGCAGCACGGCCTCCTGCAACTCGACCGCGAGCCGGTGCTCGGTGTGCGCGTGCTGCCGGTGGCGCTCCAGCGAGTCACGGGTCTCGTGCACGGTACGCCGACTGCGGCGCAGCGCGCTGACGTCCCGCAGCACGGCCCACATCGAGGCGGTGCTGCCGTCGGCGTCGAGCACGGGCTCGCCCATCATGTGCACGGTGCGGGCCTCGCCGTCGGGGCGTACGATCCGGAACTCCCCGTCGATGGGCTTGCCGTCGATCAGGCAGTCCGTGACCATCGCCGTCAGCCGCGGCCGGTCCTCGTCGCACACCAGCGAGGGCAGTTCGTCGAGGGTCAGCGCGGGGGCCGTGGGGTCGCGGCCGAGGATTCCGTAGAGCTCGCGGGACCAACTCGCCTCGTCGGTCAGAAGGTTCCACTCCGCGCTGCCGACCCGGCTCAGCAGCGAGCCCTCCGGGTCGGCGGTCGGGGCCGTCGGACCGGTGTCCGTGGCGCGGTGCTCGCCGGGCACGGCCGGGGGGCCGTCCCGCAGTTGCCCCAAGTGGTCGTCGACGTCCTTGAGCTGGTGCAGCGCGAGGTCGCACAGTGCGCGCTGCCACCGGCCCTCGGGATCCGAACCGTCCTCGGGCGCTTCCCGCCGTACGGCGTCGACCTCTCCGCGCAGCTGCCGTGTCCGCGAGATGAGCGCGTCCACCGTGCCGTGCCGGGAGGGCCGGGCGGCGGGGCGGTCCGCGGAGAGATGGGGTGGCATGACGCGCTCCGATGCGGGACGGTTCGACCAAGGACTACGGAAGGACCGTTACGACTGTTGCACAGCCCGCGACGCCCTGTAAGGGATTTGGCAAGACACGATACGGTGGTGCTTCTGGCATATGCCAGCGGCCCGGTGGAGCGCCCGGGCGGGCGGGCCTGCTCCGCCTCCTCGACCGGCCAAGTCACCAGTGATGTAAGGGACTTGAGGGGGCGCAGGGGCGGGCGTGCCGTCGTTCACGTGTACGTTCGAGGGGCATATGTGCGAGCGCTGCGGGCGGTGCCTGCGACTACTGCGGGCGGGTGCCGCCCTCCTCGTACAGCCCCGGCCGCGGGGCGAGGTCCACGGCCTGCCGCACACCGTCCCGCAGCGCCCGGACCCCCGCCTCGGCGACCGCCGACGACGCGTAGCCGTCCCACACGGAGGGCCCCAGGACGCGTCCCCGCCGGGTGGCGTCGACCCAGGCCTGCACCTCCCGGTCGTAGGCGTCCGCGAACCGCACGAGGTAGTCCCGCGCGACCTCCTCGTGCGCCGTCCCCCCACGCGTCACGACCATCGTGTGTCCGTCGCCGATCCGGGCGGTGCCGTCCTCGCAGACCGCCTCGCAGCGCACCTGGTATCCGAAGCCGCAGTTGACGAAGACCTCCACATCGACGAGGGCGCCGCCCGAGGTCTCGAACACGACGAACTGGGGGTCGAGCAGGTCCTCCGGGGCGTTCCCGGACGGCCGCGGACGCAGCACCGACACCGCGGTCAGCTCCTGGCCCAGCAGCCAGCGGGCCGCGTCGATCTCGTGCGAGACGGAACTGTTGATCAGCATGGGCGTGGTGAAGTGCGGGGGTGAGGACACGTTGCGGTGCGTGCAGTGCAGCATCAGGGTCCGGCCCAGCCGCCGGCTGTCCAGCAGGGACTTCAGGCGCGCATACTCGGCGTCGTACCGCCGCATGAACCCCACCTGCGCGAGCCGTCGCCCGAGCCGGGCCTCCGCATCCACCACGCGCAGCGCCCCGGCCGCGTCCGGCACCAGCGGTTTCTCGCACAGCACCGGCAGCTCGCGCGCGAAGGCCGCGAGCAGCGCCTCCTCGTGCGCCGCTCCGGGCGAGGCGATCAGCACGGCCTCCACACCGGGCGCGTCGAGCGCCGCCTCCGGCTCGGAGTGCACCCGTACGCCGTCGATGCCGCCCGTGGCATCCTTGGCGCGGTCCGTGTCGGGATCCGCCACGGACACCACCCTGGCCCCGCTCACGACATGGCCCAGCCGGCGTATGTGGTCGGCACCCATGTGTCCCGCACCCAGTACCGCCACGCCCAGCAGGTCGCCCATGTGCCGTCCTCCCCTCCCGTGGATCATCCCCGGGCAGGGTAGACCTCGGCAGGGTGGATCCCGGAAGGGACGGCCTCAGTAGCGCAGTACCCCCGCGATGCCCTGTGCGTCACCGAGGGCGCCGTCGGGCACGAAGCGGACCTCGGCGCCCGTGTCCAGGCAGCGCTCGACGATCTCGTCCACGATGTCCTCGCGGGCGTCGAGGTCCCCGCTCTCGGCCGGCACGAGGTGGTCACCGGCGTCGTCACGGACGGTCACACGGTAGTTCTCCTCGACGGCGAGCAGCCGGATACGGCCGTCCACCGCGTTCTGCCAGACCTCGTCCACACCGGCGGCGAACGCCTTGTGGCCGCGCGCCGACTCCAGTTCCCGGCCGACCGTCTCGACGTTCCTGCGGTCCTCGGCGGCGATGACCGGCTGGATCGCCTGCCACACGGCCTCGGGGGTGCTGTGCGCGAGGCCGCCGTGCGGAACGTGGACCGCCTCCCTGGCGACGCCGCCGGCCTCGTCGAGCGCGGACAGTGCCGCCTGCTCGCCGGTGAGGTACAGCCGCCGCGGGTTCTGCCGCAGGATCCGGCCCATGGCGGTGTCGGCCTCACGGAGGAAATGCAGGGTGTCCTCGTCGCGGAAGGTGCTCGGGATGTCACCGATCCGCATCCGGCGTTCGGTGTCGAAGTTCTCCCGGCCCCTGGTCAGGGGGAAGCCGCCGATCCGGGCCTCGGTGACATGACCGGAGCCGCCGCTCCACAGCGTCACCCGGTCCGAGGAGACCGCCAGTACCCAGAACGGTCGCTGCGCCGCCTGTGCGGCCACCAGATTGCGGGTGAGGAAGGTGTCGGAGAGCATCACCCGCTCGGGCACCGAACGGGGCAGCGACCACACCTGGTGCTCACCCGGTGCCGCGAAGATCACGACTCCGTCCTCGGTGTAGGTCAGGTCGATCTCGCCGAGCGCCTCGTCGAGCTGGGTCTCGACGTCGATGCGACGTTCACGCGTGACCGCGGGATCGGACTCCAACTGCTTCTTCGCGTCGGCCAGCGCATTGCGCAGCCGCACGCGGTCCTGGGCGTTGTCCGGCTCACGGCGGTGCGTCGGCGCGAGAACCGACACCGCGGGGTACGGCCGTGGCCGGCGCAGTTCCGCGAGGGTCGAGGGACTTAGCGCTTCCATATCAGCACCTTAGGACCGATTCGCCTGTAGGGCATTCGGGGCAACGGGGTCACCGGGTCGCTGGCGGGTCGCACGGCCTCCGGCGGCTCGTGGGCCTCGCCCCGAGACCCCGGCGTGCCGCCGCCCGGGGCGGCCGGCGCCCGGTCGTGTGCGGGTGGGGAAAGTCTTGGCCCACGGCCGGGGCCTGACGGCTCCGGCCCGGTACGACACCGATCCGCGGGGTACGCGCACGGCAAAACCCGGCCGAACCGGCCGAAACGGTCGGGTGGCCGGCAGAGGTCGGGTAGCGGACAAGTTGACCGCCCCCGGTGCGTGACGGACGCTCGACATATAGGTGCTCTATACATCTGGTTTGCCCGGGAGTGGCCGGGGTCTGAGGAAATCGCAGGTGAACGGGCTGGTCCCGGGGAACAGGACGCGGGAGGTCACGTATGTGCGGCATTACCGGCTGGGTCTCCTACGACCGTGACCTGCGCGCCGAGGGCCCGACCCTGGACGCGATGACGGAGACGATGGCCTGCCGCGGTCCCGATGCCCGCGGCACCTGGACCGAGGGCCACGCGGCCCTGGGACACCGCAGGCTCGCGATCATCGACCTGCCCGGCGGACGACAGCCCATGACCGCCGAGACCCCGGGCGGCACGGTCGCGCTTGTCTACTCGGGGGAGGCCTACAACTTCACCGAGCTGCGCCGCGAACTGTCCGCGCGGGGACACGACTTCGCCACCGACTCCGACACCGAGGTGGTCCTGCGCGGCTACCTCGAATGGGGAGACACCGTCGCCGAACGCCTCAACGGCATGTACGCCTTCGCCGTGTGGGACGGCCGCGGCGACACCCTCGTGATGATCCGCGACCGCATGGGCATCAAGCCGCTCTACTACCACCCGACCCCCGACGGCGTCCTCTTCGGCTCGGAGCCCAAGGCGATCCTCGCCAACCCGCTCGCCCCCGCCCGCGTCCGCCTCGACGGGCTCCGGGAGCTGTTCACCATGGTCAAGACGCCCGGGCACGCCGTCTGGGACGGCATGCGCGAGGTCGAGCCCGGCACCGTCGTGACCGTCGACCGGCACGGCCCCCGGCGGCGCGTGTACTGGCGGCTGGAGACCCGGCCGCACACCGACGACCGCGCGGCCTCCGTCGCCACCGTCCGCTCGCTGCTCGAGGACATCGTGCGCCGCCAGCTGGTCGCCGACGTGCCCCGGTGCACCCTGCTGTCGGGAGGTCTCGACTCCTCCGCGATGACCGTACTGGCCGCACGGCAGTTGGCCGAGCACGGCGAGAAGGTGCGCAGCTTCGCGGTGGACTTCGTCGGGCAGGCCGAGCACTTCGTCGCCGACGAGCTGCGCCGCACGCCCGACACGCCCTTCGTGCACGACGTGGCACACGCCTGCGGCACCGACCACCAGGACATCGTCCTGGACGCGGACGCCCTCGCCGACCTCGACGCGCGCGCCGCGGTCATCCGCGCCCGGGACCTCCCGACGGGGTTCGGCGACATGGACACCTCGCTCCTGCTGCTGTTCCGGGCGATCCGCGAGCACTCCACGGTCGCGCTGTCGGGGGAGTCCGCCGACGAGGTCTTCGGCGGCTACCTCCAGTTCTTCGACGAGGAGGCCCGCGCCGCCGAGACCTTCCCCTGGCTCGTGCCCTCCGCGCTGCGCCTCGGCAGGGACGAGGACATCCTGCGGCCCGATGTGACCGAGGCCCTGAACCTGGACTCCTACATCGCGGACGGATACCGCACGGCGGTCTCGGGCATCACGCGTCTCGACGGCGAGAGCGACTTCGAGTACCGGATGCGGCGGATCTGCCATCTCCATCTGACCCGCTTCGTGCGGATCCTGCTCGACCGCAAGGACCGCACGAGCATGGCGGTCGGCCTGGAGGTACGCGTGCCGTACTGCGACCACCGGCTCGTGGAGTACGTGTACAACGCCCCCTGGGCGCTGAAGTCGTTCGACGGCAGGGAGAAGAGCCTGCTCCGGGAGGCGACCCGGGACCTGCTCCCCAAGTCCGTCTACGACCGGGTCAAGAGCCCCTACCCGTCCACCCAGGACCCTCGCTACGCGGTCGCCCTCCAGGAACACGCCAAGGCTCTCCTCACCCGCCCCGACCACCCGGTCTTCGACCTGGTCGACCGGGAACGGGTACGGCAGGCCGCCGAACGTCACGCACCGCAGATCACCCAGAGCTCGCGCCGGGGCCTCGAACGCACCCTGGACCTCGCGCTGTGGCTCGACCTCTACACACCCGAGGTGTCCTTGACCTGACGCCGGGGCCGCGCACGGGGGGTGAGTGCTGGGGTTCGAGGCCGGGCCACTCGATGGGGTGAAAGGCAGATAAGCCATAACTCGGATTGGTGCCTCTGCGTTTTATCGGGTGCGAGCGAGTGCTCGCGACCATGTCTGGAAGGCAGAGAACCTATGAAACGGGTTACCCGAAATGGTTTGATCGCCGCGGCCGCCGCCTCGGGGGCGCTGGCCGCGGCGCTGCCGGCGCACGCGGACTCCGCGGCGCACGGCACCGATGCGGGTTCGCCCGGACTGATCTCCGGCAACAGCATTCAGCTCCCGGTGCACGTGCCGGTCAACGTGTGCGGCAACACCGTGAACGTCCTGGGGCTGCTCGATCCGGCCGCGGGCAACACCTGCGTGAACCGGGACACCCACGGGGCAGGCCCGCGCCACGTGACCGGGAGCGCTCCCGGCGCCGCCTCCGCGCACGGCAGGGGGGAGGGATCGGTGGGCCTGCTCGCCGGCAACGAGGTGCAGTTGCCGGTTCACCTCCCGGTGAACATCAGCGGCAACTCGGTGAATGTGGTCGGTCTCGGCAACAAGGCAGCCGGCAACACGTCCGTCAACTCCTCGCCCGGCCGGCCCCACCCCGCCCCGCGGCCGGCGTACACGCCCGCACCCGTGGCCCGTCCCGTCCCACAGCAGACGGCGATGCTCGCCCACACGGGCGCGGAGGCGCCTCTGCCCGGGCTCGCGGGAGGCGCGGTCCTCGTGCTCGGCGGAACGATCCTCTACCGCCGTTTCCGGGCGGAAGTGACCCGCTGAGCCGGCCTCCGCGCGCCGACGAGGGGCCCCGCGGAACGAGCGATCCGCGGGGCCCTCGTCCGTGTCGGCGTCAGGGCGCCGCGCGGGAGGCCCACCCGGCCGAACCGCCCCCCGTGCCCCACCGGTTGGCGCACGGCGTCGCCCCCGCGGTGCCCCCTCGCACCCCATCACGAGGAGGGCAACAGGCCTGACGGACCGTCAGATAGCGGGCCGATGCGGGTAGATGGTTCTCGGCCACAGGGGGAGTCGACATGGCGGACGACTCCGGGATCAGGAAGGATGCTCCGGTGCGGTGCGGCCGATCCCCGCACCGACCGCCACACCCCCGACAGAACGGAGCGCGACGATGACCTCTGCGGGCCCCGAAGCCCTGGCCGTCACCCGGGCCACGCTCGACGACTGGCCGGTGATCAGCGGCTGGGCGGCGGACGAGGGCTGGAACCCCGGACTGTCCGACGGCCCGGCCTTCTTCGCCCAGGACCCCAGGGGCTTCTTCATCGGACGGCTTGGCGAGGAGCCCGTCTCGGCGATCTCCGTTGTCACCTACGGCACCGACTACGCGTTCCTGGGCTGCTACCTCGTACGCCCCGACCTGCGCGGCCGGGGCCTCGGCCTCGCCACCTGGAAGACGGGGCTCGCCCACGCGGGCGGGCGCACGGTCGGCCTGGACGGTGTCGTGGCCCAACAGGACAACTACCGCCGGTCCGGATTCGGGTATGCCCATCGCACCGTGCGGTTCACCGGGTCCGCCCCCACCGGGGAGGCGGCGCCCGGAGTGCGCCCGGCCGAGAAGGCGGACCTCGACGCCGTCACGGCGTACGACGGCGCCTGCTACCCGGCCGACAGGCCCCGCTTCCTGGACCACTGGCTCACCACCTCCGGTCACCGGGTCCTCGTCCGCGGCGACGGGGAGCGGCTGACCGGTTACGCCGTGCTCCGCCCGGCCCGCGACGGCCTGCGCGTCGGTCCGCTGTTCGCCGACACCACCGAGGACGCCGAGGCCCTGTTCGCCGCGCTCGGCGGCGAGGCCGCCGGCCGGGAGATCGCCATCGACGTTCCCGAACCGAACACCGCCGCCGTCGCACTGGCCGAACGCGCCGGCCTCACCCCGTCCTTCGAGACGGCCCGGATGTACACCGGCCCGGTCAGGCCGTTCGCGAGCGAGCGCGTGTATGGGGTGACCACCCTCGAACTCGGCTAGTCCCTGCCCCTGACGTCCGCGTCGGTTGCGGGCGGCCGTGTCCGTGCGCGGTCCGCCCGTCGCGGCTTCCACGAGCCCGTCGCGGTCCATGTCGGCGAGGTCGGCGAGCGGCAGCCGCGCGTACATCGGTGCCGGCATGGCCGGAAGTCCCGAGCAGCCCGAAAGCGACGGGCGCGCCGTCCGTGTCGGAGGCGAGGGGCGCCGGCCGCCGGATCGACGACGCGGTCGCGGGATCGGGCGGCGGGGTGCGCGGGGGCGGGAAGCACTCCGTGGCGGCAGAACGCGGGACGAGGGAAACCCGCGGAGCCCAGCCGCCAGGGCGCGCGACGAGGGAAGCCCGCGGAGTCCAGCCGCCACGGCGCTTCCCCCGCAAAGGAATTCGACGCGACGGAAAAGCGTCAGCGCCGCGCCCGCGCCCGGTCCAGGGCCGCGACGCCCAGGGCCGCCAGGCCGATCTGGATGAGCCACTCGATCCAGTCCACGCCCTTGGTGTTCGCCACGCCGAACGCGGCGGCTATGCCGGAGCCGATGAAGGCCGCCACGATGCCGACGACGATCGTCCACAGGACGCCGATGTGCTGGCGCCCGGGGACGACGAGCCGTCCCAGGACACCGATGACGAGCCCGATGACGATTGCGCTGATGATCCCGGAGATCTCCATCTTCGCCCCTTATCGTGAAGGTCTCTGCACTCCTGCAATGTGCCCGCTGAGCGCGGCAACAGTCCGTTCCGTTTCCATCTCCGGTCAACGTTCAACCTCCGGTCAACGCCGGGTCAATCCTCGCCCTGCCGGAGCGGCAATCTTCTGTTCCGCCTCCACGTTGCCATGTACCGTTCAACAGTCGGTCGCGCGGGCGGCGTAGAAAGGATTTCTACGCGCGCAGACCGCGGCCATGGTTCTACGCGCGAAGACACGGCACTCCACCCTGCTCGTTCCCGAACCCCCAACTCCCCTCGACTCCCCACGGAGGTCTGCCGGATGCTCCGACCCACCAGGTCCCGTCCCAGACTGACCACGGCCCTCGCCGTTTTCGGCCTGCTCGCCACGGGCGCCGCCCTTCAGGCGGCCACGGCCGCCACGCCGGCCCACGCCGCCACCCCGCACCGCGTCCTGTTCGACAACGCGCACGCGGAGACCGCCGGAAACGCCGACTGGATCATCTCCACCAGCCAGCCCGACCCCCTCGGCCAGGACTCCTCCCCGTCCGGCGAGACGGACTGGACCGGCGCCCTCTCGTCATGGGGCGTCGCCCTGCAGAAGACGGGCGACTACAGCCTGAAGACGCTGCCGTCGGGCTCCAGCCTCAGCTACGGCGGTTCGTCCTCGACCGACCTGTCGAACTTCGACACGCTCGTACTGCCGGAGCCGAACACGCTGTTCACGACGGCCGAGAAGACGGCCATCATGAACTTCGTCAAGAACGGCGGGGGACTGTTCATGATCTCCGACCACACCGGCTCCGATCGCAACAACGACGGCGCCGACGCGGTCAAGATCCTGAACGACCTGATGACCAACAACAGCGTCGACTCCACCGACCCGTTCGGCTTCTCCATCGACTCGCTGAACATCGCCTCCGGCTACCCGGCCGCCATCAGCGACAGCACCGACCCGGTCCTGCACGGTTCCTTCGGCACCGTCACCAAGAGCCTCATCGCCAACGGCACCACGGCCACGCTCAAGCCCTCCGACAACTCCTCCGTCAAGGGCCTGGTCTATCGCAGCGGTTACTCCGGCAACACCGGCGCCTTCTTCCTGACCAGCACCTTCGGCAGCGGCCGCGTCGCCTTCTGGGGTGACAGCTCGCCGATCGACGACGGGACCGGCCAGCCCGGCAACACGCTCTACGACGGCTGGAACGACTCCGGCGCCACCAATGCGGCCCTGGCCCTCAACGCGACCGCATGGCTCGCGGGCGGGAGCGGCGGCAGCGGTGGCGGAGGTGGCGGAGGTGGCGGAGGCACCGGCTCCTGCACCGCCGCCCAGCTCCTCGGCAACAACGGCTTCGAGTCCGGCGCCACCACCTGGAGCGCCAGCAGCGGCGTCATCACCGACTCCGGCAGCGAGTCGCCCCGCACGGGCTCGTACTACGCCTGGCTGGACGGCTACGGCTCCGCGCACACCGACACCCTGTCCCAGTCGGTGACCATCCCCTCCGGCTGCACCTCCGCCACCCTCAGCTTCTACCTGCACATCGACACGGCGGAGACCACCCGCAGCACGGCGTACGACACCCTGAAGGTCCAGGTCCTCAACAGTTCCGGGACCGTGCTGGGCACCCTGGCGACGTACTCCAATCTCGATGCCGGCAGCGGCTACACCCAGCGCAGCCTCAACCTGGCGAGCTACGCCGGGCAGAGCGTGACCCTCAAGTTCACCGGCACCGAAGGCTCCAGCCTTCAGACGTCGTTCGTCATCGACGACACGGCGCTCACGGTGAGCTGACCCGCTGAAGAGGGGTGGGCCCGCGGGCCCACCCCTCCCGCTCCCGGCTCACACCGCCGGCACGGTGTGCTCCGGCGTGTTCCAGCCCGAGACGCGCACGCCGGGCGCCGATCCGTGCAGATCGGCCGTCCGACAGGTGGCGGTCAGCGTCACCGATTCGCCCGGCCACAGGCTCACCTCGTTGTCCGACCACCGGACCGGCAGCACGGGCCTGCCCGCCGAGTCCACCAGGTGTGCGTCCGTGAGCAGCGCGGGCGTCCTGCCCGTCCCCGCGTTGCGCAGGGTGACCGTCGTGGTCGAGGTTCCGTCCGCGGTCGTGCGCGTGGACGCCGTGGCCGCGACCGGCACCTGCGCCATCGAGCCCAGTCCCGTCAGATCGGCGTAGCTCGTCGTCGGTGTGTAGTACCAGTCGGTGTGGGCCCAGTCGAGCGTGTCGGGCTTGGCGGACAGCCAGTACACATTGCGGCTGATCTCCTTGCCCGCCGAGTCGGTCAGCAACAGCCGGGCCAGATAGGTGGTCGTCAGGCCGCTCACCGACGAGGGCAGGGTGAGCGCGGTGGAGTGCGCGCCGTCCCCCGCGACGCTCACTCCGGTCACCGTCCGGTCGTACTTCTGTGTGCCGTCCGGGGTGAACAGCGTGACCCGGGCGGTCAGCCCGGACACGGACGCGTGCCGGTGGTTCACCACCACGACCGAGCGGTTGTCGTACGCGTACTGGACATGCAGCGGCTCATCGGCCTTCTTCGCCCCGAAGTAGGCGCCGCCCTGGTCGAGGTAACGGTCCGTCAACTGCCAGTGCAGCGATGTCCAGCCGCTGTTGAACATCCAGTAGATCACGCCCGTGGACGGCTTGGCGGCATCGGTGGCGTTGCGCTCGTACGCCTCGTACTGCGCCCGTACGTTCTCGTACTGCGCGAGCTGCGCCTTGCGTACGTAGTCCGTGAGACCGGTCGGCGGCCCGTACCGTCCGGCGAGCGCGTCGTCGTAGAGCTTGAGCGTGCTGAAGGTGGAGGACGGCGAGCGGTGGTACTGCTGGGCGCTCGCGTCCTTCCAGAGGGTGTCCAGCTCCGCCGGGGTCATCATGCGGCGCAGGGTGTCGAGGGTCGGGATGTCGGGGCCCGCGCTGGTCTCGGAGTTGAAGCCGGTGGCGCCGCCCTCGCGTTTTGCGTACCAGTAGTTCGGCGGGACCCAGTCATAGGGTCCCGTCATCTTCATGCCGGAACCGCCAAGCCGGGGCGAGGAGTTGTCCGAGGCGGCCGCGACCACCGGGTCGGGCCAGTCGGCGGCCTTCAGAGCGTCCAGGTAGTTCTTCTCGATGGTGGCGTCGGGTGCGAAGTCGCTGCCGATGAGGAACGAGACGACGCTCGGGTGGTCGCGCAGCCGGGCGGCCTCGGCGGCCATCGACGCCTTGGCGACCGGATAGTCGGCGGCGGTCCACTTCTCGCCCGGCTCGCCGCCGTTGACGTTGCCCTCCCACTTGTCGCAGCACTCCCAGCCGGGCAGCGTGAGGATGCCGTACCGGTCCGCGAGGTCGAAGAACTCGTCGGGCTCGATGTGCCCTTCGAGACGGATGGTGTTGAGACCCAGATCGAGGGCGTACTTGAGGCGGTCCTCGACATAGGTGCGGTCCCAGCGCAGGAACTCGTCCGGCGACCAGCCGCCGCCCTTGATGAGCAGCCTGCGGCCGTTGATGCTGTACTGCCGTGCGCCGTCGGAGTTCAGCGGCGCCTTCACCTCCCGGACGCCGAAGGTCTCGTGGGCGGTGTCCGAGGTGATGCCGGAGACGGACGCGGTGAGGGCCAGCGTGTACAGGGGCCGGCCGCCCATGCCGGCGGGCCACCACACCTTCGGTGAGGTCAGATGCAGACCGGGGACGTCGGCCGGGGTGAACGTGACCGTCTTCGACTCATGGGCGGCGAGCGGCACGTCCCGGGCGAAGGAGACCGTGCCGACGGTTCCCGAGAGCCGGGCGGTGACCGGGGCGTCCGAGTCGTTGCGGGCCAGTGCCTTGACCGTGACGTCCGCGGAGGCGAGCGAGGGCACATCGAGCCGGGTGACCACGTGCGCGTCGCGCAGCGCGACCGGGCCGCCGCGGCGCACCAGCACATCGCGGACGATGCCCATGTTCCGGTCGGGTGGCGGCTGGAGCCAGTCGATCCAGCCCATGGTCAGGTCCTTGTCCGGGTCGTTGGGCCTGATGCGGAAGGCCACGGTGTCGGTGCCCCGCCGGACCAGCGAGGTCACCTCCAGCTCATGGTGCGTGTACGCGCCCGTCACGTCCGCGGCCTGGGCGACCCGCCGCCCGTTGACATACACGTCCGCGGCCGAGATCACTCCGCTGAAGTCCAGGTAGGTGCGCTCGGACGGATCGGCGACCGTGAAGTCCGAGCGGTACCACCAGGGGACCTGGAAGTCGGCGTTCGGGATCTTCTGCTGGTTGGCCGAGTAGAACGGGTCGGCGTACACGCCGTCCGCGAACAGCGCGGCGAGGACCGTGGAGCGGGGGTCGGCCGGGTGCCAGCCGCTCGCCGGATAGCCGGGGGAGGAGACGGCGTCCGGGGGGTCCGTGACCTTGGCCGCCGACTGGATGGAGAAGCCGGACAGCGCGGTCGAGCTGCCGGGAGTGGAGGGGATCCGGGTGACCCGGGGGTGCGCGGCGGCGGAGCGCTCGGTGTGGGGCCCGGCCCACGCACCGGTCGTCAGGGTGCCCAGCAGGGCCAGGACGACGACGGCCGGGGCGAGACGGCGTGCGGTGCCGGGACGACGTCCGGTGCCGGGACGGAGTACCGGGGCCGGCCCGTGCCCGGTGGAGGGCTGTCCAGCGGCCGGGCGTCTTCCGGTGGCGGGGCGGTCTCCGGTGGCGGGGCGGTGGAACACGGGGTCTCCAGCCTCTTCGTAAAGTTAGGAAACTTTACTAACGCCGCCTCACGCTAGGGCGCCGGGTGCGCGCTGTCAATCGCCGTCGCGGAGGGGGAAGTTGGTCAGGTCGCCGTCGACCGACGCTCGAACACCACGTCCCGTGCCGTGCCCAGAGCGGTGGCCAGCGCCCCGAGCAGTACCGCGTCCTCGCCCAGCCGGCTCGGCACGATCTTCGGGCGGAGCGGGGTGAGGGCGCGCAGCGTCTCGCGCACGGGGCGCAGCAGCAGATCGACGCTGTGGCCCACCCCGCCGCCGAGCACCACCAGGTCGGGGTCGAGCACGGCCGCCGCGGCCGCCACCGTGTGCGCGATGCGCTCGCCCTCCAGCTCCACCGCCCGGGCCGCGGCGGGGTGGCCCTGCCTGGCCGCGTCGAACACCGCCTTGGCCGTGAGCTGTCCGGTCATCCCGAACGCCCGCGCCGACTCGACGACGGCCACGCCCGACACCGCGTCCTCCAGCGTCTGGGGCTTCTGCCGCCCCGGCCACGGCAGGAACCCGATCTCCCCGGCCCCGCCGCGCGCACCGGTGAACAGTCGCCCCTCGCTGACGACTCCCATGCCGAGGCCGGTTCCGATCAGGATGTACGCGAACAGCCGGCTGCCCCCGCCGACGCCGTAGGTGTACTCGCCCAGTGCCGCAAGGTTCGCGTCGTTGTGGACCTCCAGGGGGATGCCCAGTTCCTCGCGCATCCGGTCGAACAGTCCGGCCCGGCCCCAGCCCGGCAGATGCATCGCGTACCGCACGCGGCGCCGCTCCTCGTCGTACACGCCCGGCGTCCCCACCACGGCGTGCGCCACTTCCTCGATCCGCGTTCCGGAGCCGGCGATCACCTGCCGGGCGGTGTCGACGACCAGGTCGGCCAGCGCCCCCGAGGTGCGGGCCCGGTTGCGCACGTCCGACCGGGCCACCACCTCGCCGGCTAGGTCGGCGACCGCGATCCGCAGCCAACTTCGGCCGATATCGATGCCGAGCGCGTACCCGGCGGCCGGATCCGGCGCGTACAGCACGGCCATCCGGCCGCGCTCGGGCGTGTGCGTCCCGGCCTCGCGGACGAGTCCCGCCTCCTCCAGGGCGGCCAGCGCGCTGGAGACCGTCGGCTTGGACAGGCCCGTCTCCCGGGCGAGCTGGGCGCGCGATGCGGCCCCGGCGGTGCGCAGCCGGTCCAGAAGCAACCGCTCGTTGGTGCTGCGCAGCCGTCGGCGATTCCAGGGCTGGTCCGGTTGCTCTACGGCGTCGCTGGCGGGCATCGCACCATTCTCACGCATTCATGACACGCCCTTGACGCGTCTAGTAAGACTCCTTAACTATATCGGCCAGTCAGCCTCGCCGGGCGAGCCAAGGGGAGCCCAGCGCCGGCCGGATGCCCGCCGCCCTTGATCAGCGGGCCGCCCCGCGCGGCCGGCCCGCAGTCCGTACATCCCTCTCCCCGAGTCCCGTTTCAGGAGGTCCCGTGTCCGGTAGCCCGCCACCAGAGGGCGGTTTCGTCCGCCGTGTCGGCCTGTTCCAGGCGACCGCGATCAATATGAGCCAGATGTGCGGCATCGGGCCGTTCGTCACCATCCCGCTGATGGTCGCCGCCTTCGGCGGCCCGCAGGCGGTCGTCGGCTTTGTCGCGGGCGCACTTCTGGCGCTCGCCGACGGGCTCGTCTGGGCCGAGCTGGGCGCGGCGATGCCCGGCTCCGGCGGCAGCTACGTCTATCTGCGCCAGGCCTTCCAGTACCGCACGGGCAAGCTGATGCCGTTCCTGTTCGTGTGGACCGCGATGCTGTTCATCCCGCTGATCATGTCCACCGGTGTGGTGGGCTTCGTCCAGTACCTGGGCTATCTCACGCCGCATCTGAGCCGGACCGCCGGTGACCTGACCGGGCTCGGCATCATCGCGCTGGTGGTCCTGCTGCTGTGGCGGGGCATCGAGAACATCGCCCGCATCACGGCGGTGATGTGGGCCGTCATGATCACCTCCGTGCTGCTGGTGATCATCGCCGCGGCCTCGGAGTTCAGTCCCCACCTGGCCTTCACCTACCCGGCGCACGCCTTCGAGCTGACCAGCGGTCACTTCTGGCTCGGCTTCGCGGGGGGCCTGACCATCGGCATCTACGACTACCTGGGATACAACACCACGGCCTACATGGGCGCGGAGATCAAGGACCCGGGCCGTACGCTGCCGCGCTCGATCATCTTCTCCATCCTCGGCATCATGGCCATCTACCTGCTGCTCCAGATCGGCACGCTCGGCGTCGTCGACTGGCACCGGATGACCGACCCGAACGACATCGCCTCCACGTCGGTGGCATCGGCGGTGCTGGAGAAGACCTGGGGCAAGGGCGCGGCGGACACGGTCACGGTCCTCATCCTGATCACGGCGTTCGCGTCCGTGTTCACGGGCCTGCTGGGCGGCTCCCGGGTGCCGTACGACGCTGCCCGCGACCGGGTCTTCTTCCGCCCCTACGGCACGCTGCACCCCAGGCACCGATTCCCCATGCTGGGCCTGGCCACCATGGGGGTGGTCACGGCGATCGGCTTTCTGATCGGCCGTCACACGGACCTGGCCACCCTGATCCAGTTGCTGACCACGGTGATGGTGCTCGTCCAGGCGCTGGCGCAGATCGCGGCCGTGACGGTGCTGCGCGGACGGCAGCCCGGGCTGCGCCGCCCGTACCGGATGTGGCTGTACCCCGTGCCGAGCCTCGTCGCTCTCGTCGGCTGGCTGGTCATCTACGGCTACGCGGACAAGAACTCGCCGGGCCGCCACCCCATCGAGTGGTCCCTGGGCTGGCTGGCGCTCGGCTGCGTGGCGTTCCTGGTGTGGGCCCGGCTGGAGAAGGTCTGGCCGTTCGGGCCGAAGGAGATCGTGGAGGAGTACCTCGCGGCCCCCGAGGCGGAACCCGCGAGCGCGTAGTCCCCGAGGCGGAACCCGTGGGCCGGTTCGCTGCCACGGGCCGGCCCACGGATGTGCGGGACGGGTGTGCCCCGCGGGTGTGCTCTCGTGTGCGCGGTGCTCGACGACGCGCGGGAACGGCTACGGGCGTGGAGTGGTCTTCATCACCACTCCCGCGCACAGCATGCCCAGCACCACGGCCAGGGCGCCGATGACGATGTTGTTGACCACGACTCCGGTGTCCGGGGCCGTGCCGACGATCCACGGCGAGATGATCATCCAGGTGCCCAGCGCGCACATGGCCCAGCTCAGGCCGTACATACGCTCCGGCATGATGGTGAACCCCAGAGCCAGCAGACCGATCGCGATCCCCATGATGAGGTTGTGCGTCACCAGCGGGGGCTGGCTCGTCGTGTAGTGGAGTATCCACGGGGACGCGGCGCAGTACAGACCGAGCAGGAACACCGGTCCGTCCATGAGTGCCACATCGCGTCCGCCCAGCATACGGGCGTAGCGGGCCCGCATTTCGTGGATGTCGGGGTGGGTCGTCATGTCCCCTCTGGTGTGCGAGACGTGAGCCATCACTCGTCTCCTTCGGGTTCGCAGGCATGACCGCGCCTGGTGCGGTATGCGGTGAAGGGCTGCGTACGTCCAGTGTGCTCTTATTTTTTCTTTATGTGTAGATGCGGGTGGGTCGGCTCTCCCGCTCGGCACGCGTCAGTTCGGCCGTGAACTGGGCCCCCGCCAGCAGCGACAGATGGGACATCCACAGCCACACGAGGAAGACGACCACACCCGCCAGGGACCCGTAGAGCCTGCTGTAGGCGCCGAGCCCGTCGGCGTACGCCGTGAAGCACACGGAGGCGGCCAGCCACAGCGCCGCCGCGAGCACCCCGCCCGGCACCGCATGGCGCAGGGTGCGGGCCTGCGGCGGCCCGGTCCGGAAGAGGACCAGCACCAGCAGCGCCACCAGGGCCACCAGCGCGGGCCAGCGCAGCAGGACCCAGACGGTCTCACTCGCCTCGCCGAGGCCCGCCCACCGCCCCAGCGCCCGCACCAGCGGACCGCTCAGGACGAGCAGCAGCGCGCTGCCGAACAGCAGGGGCAGCAGTGTGACGGCCGTGAGCAGGATCCGGTGCGCCTTGCGCAGGGCGGGGCGGTTGTCCGCGACACCGTGCTGGTCGTGCAGCGCCCGCCGGAACACCGCCAGATAGCTGGAGGCCGACCACAGCGCGCTCGCCCCGCCGCCGACGGCCACGGTCACCGCGGCGGACCGCTCGCCGGCCAGGCGGCGCAGCGTACTGTGCAGAGCCGTCCCCGCCTCGGCCGGCGCCCAGGCCGTGACCCGCGTGATCAGCGCGTCCGTGAGATGCGGGCTGACCGCCCCGATCACGGAGAACGTCATGAGGAACGTGGGCAGCAGGGCGAGGATGGCGTAGTACGTCAGAGCCGCGGCCCAGTCCGACACATCGTCCCGCCACATCGCCACCGGTGTGCGCCGCAAGGCCGTCCACAGCACCGGCCACGACCGGCCGGTCCGGGTGAGCGCGCGCCGGGGTACAGACGGCGTGTCCACACCGGCCGGCGCGCCGACCCGCCGCAGCCATGGCCGTCTCCTGGGGGATACCGACGCCTGCCCTTCCACCACTGCCCTCTCCGTCCGAGCCGCGTCACGCGCGACCGTGCGAACCACCGCCGGGTCCCCGCCCGCGCGGAGTGCCGGGCGGCGGACCCGTCTCTCACCCCTTCCCTCACCCGGGAACGTAAGGCCATGCCGTCACCCGGTCGAAGGAAGCCCGGTGCGGGATTCGGCGGCTTCCTGGGCGTGGGGCCCCGCAGACCGCCAGATGCCGCCGGAGCGCGGCCCGTTCGGGGCCGGGAGCGCGTCCGGAGGGCGACCCTACCCTGGTGACCGAGCGCCGCCGGCCCGTCATGTGGCCGTCACGGCATGGGCGTGAAGGGGGCGCGCCGGCAAACGGCCGTCCTGCTGGGCGGCCCCGGTTGGGCGGGGCGCGGGACGCAGGGCCTGCACCGGCCGTCCGGACTGCGGGACGCCCTCACGGCACTGGCCGCCGGGTTCGCGCCGCCCGTGGGCCAACGCGCGCCGTACCGGGCCGGTCACTCGAAGCCGCGGGCCCGCCTGAAGCGGGCCAGGCCCTCGGCGAGGTCGACGATCGGGTCCGGGTAGGCGTCGTAGGCGGCGCGTTCGGGGCCGCGCAGTTTCCACGGCTCGTGCACCAAAGGCGCGTCGAGCCCGGCGAGTTCGGGCACCCAGCGGCGTACATACGCCCCGTCCGGGTCGTGGCGCCTGGCCTGGGCGACCGGATTGAGGACCCGGTTCGGCCGGGTGTCGGTGCCGGTTCCGGCCATCCACTGCCAGTTCAGCTGGTTGTTGGCGAGGTCGCCGTCGACCAGCAGCCGGAGGAAGTGACGGGCGCCGACCCGCCAGTCCACGTAGAGGGTCTTGGTGAGGAAGCTCGCCGTCAGCAGCCGGGCGCGGTTGTGCATCCACCCCTCGTGCCGCAGTTGGCGCATCGCCGCGTCGATCACCGGGTAACCGGTCCGGCCCTCCCGCCACGCCTCGACGTCCGCGCGGGCCGCCCGCTCCGAACGCCAGCGGTCGTGCTTCGTGCGGTAGTCGCAGGTGGCCGCCTCCGGCCGCGCCGCCAGGACCTGACGGTGGAAGTCCCGCCACGCCAGCTGCCGTACGAAGGCGTCGGCGCCCGGGCCGCCGACTCGCCGGGCCCGGTGCACGACTTCGACGGGGGAGAGCGTGCCGAAGTGCAGATGCGGCGAGAGACGGGACGTGGCATCGCCCGCCAGGTCGTCGTGGCGCTCCTCGTACGCCGTCACCCCGCCGCGCAGCCAGGCCGCGAGCCGCTTTCTGCCCTCGCTCTCGCCGCCCGGAGCGAGCCCCGGGGAGACCTCCGCGAGCTCCGCCCGCACGGGGAGTTCCTCGGATCCGACGGCGTCCGGCACCCGGACCGTGCGGGGCGCGCCCAGGGTGTCGCGCAACCGCTGCCGGGACCACTGCCGGAAGTACGGCGTGAAGACGGCGAAGTGGTCCGAGGAGGCCGGGGTCACCTCGCCGGGCGGCACGGCGGCGGTCACGGTGTCGTGAACGTGCAGCCGCCGCCCCTCCGCCTCCAGGGCCCGCCGCAGCCGCGCCTCGCGCCGGTGGGCGTAGGCGCTGACATCGGCCGCCATGCGCACCTCGTCGGCGTCTGCCTCGGCTGCCACCCGGCACACCTCCTCGACGACGTCCCCCGAACGGACGACAAGACGGCCGCCCCGGGCCCGTAGACCCGCGTCGAGGTCCCGCAGGCAGTCGGCGAGGAACACCAGCCGGTTCGGCGCGGCGAACCCGGCGGCGGCCACGGCCCGGTCCCGCACGAACAGGGGCACCACCTGCCGGGAGCCGTCGAGGGCGGCCCGCAGCGGCGGATGGTCGTACAGACGCAGGTCCGAGGTGAACAGGACGACCGAGACGTTCATGGCGCGCACTCCGGGGACGCAAGGGGATGTGGCTGTGCTCTGCTTCCGTCCGGGGGGCCCGATGGATGCGGGCGTCAGCGGACAGTGGTGCCGTCCTCGGTGGCGAGCGCCGGGGCCCGGGCCGCGGCCTTCGCGATATTGCGGGCCATGCCGCCGAAGACGACGGCGTGGAAGGGGGAGACGCTCCACCAGTAGACGTGCCCGAGGAGCCCGTGCGGATGGAACAGGGCCCGCTGCCGGTACCGAGTGCGGCCCTGCTCGTCCCGCTCGGTGCACATCTCCAGCCAGGCCAGCCCCGGCAGCCGCATCTCGGCCCGCAGCCGCAGCAGATGCCCCGGTTCGATCTCCTCGACCCGCCAGAAGTCCAGTGAGTCGCCGGCCCGCAGTCGCTCGGCGTCTCGTCGCCCCCGGCGCAGTCCCACCCCACCGACCAGCCGGTCCAGCCATCCCCGTGCCGCCCAGGCGAGGGGAAAGGAGTACCAGCCGTTGTCCCCGCCGATGCCCTCGACGACCCGCCACAGGGCCTCGAGGGAGGCGTCGACCGTCAGCTCCCGGCGATCCGTGTAGAGGCTGCCACCGGCCCAGTCGGGATCGGTGGGCAGCGGGTCGCTCGGTGCGCCGGGTGGCGACGCGGACGACCAGCGGGTCGTGACCTGTGCGTCGCGGACCCGTTGCAGGGCCAGCCGGACCGCCTCGTCGAACCCGATGGGATGCCCCGCCGGGGCGGGCACATAGCGGTCGATGTCGTGCTCTTGGCAGACGACCTCATGGCGCAGCGACTCGGTGAGCGGCCGGGCGATGGACGCGGGCACGGGCGTCACCAGTCCGACCCAGAGGCTGGACAGGCCGGGGGTGAGGACCGGGACGGGCACGATGACGCGAGGTGGAAGACCGGCGATCGCCGCGTACCGGGCCATCATCTCCCGGTACGTCAGCACGTCCGGCCCTCCGATGTCGAAGGCCCGGTGGACGTCGTCCGGCATGCGCGCGCTGCCCACCAGAAGACGCAGCACGTCCCGCACCGCGATGGGCTGGATCCTGGTGCGCACCCAGCGAGGGGTGACCATCACGGGCAGACGCTCGGTGAGATAGCGCAGCATCTCGAAGGAGGCCGAGCCCGAGCCGATGATCACGGCGGCCCGCAGCACGGTGGTCGGGACCCCCGAGTCCAGCAGGATGCGGCCCACCTCGGAGCGCGAACGCAGATGCGGGGAGAGCTCTCGCTCGGGGACGCCCGCGGGTGTCAGACCGCCGAGGTAGACGATGCGCCGTACGCCCGCGGCCCGTGCCCGCTCCCCGAAGATCCGCGCAGCCGTGCGGTCCGTGTCCTCGAAGCCGCTCCCCGTGCCGAGGGCGTGCACCAGGTAGTACGCGACGTCGATGCCACGCATGGCCGCGGCGACCGACTCCGCCCGGGTGACATCTCCGGGCGCCACCTCGACCTCGCCCGCCCACGGGTGGTCGCGCAGTTTGCCCGGGGAGCGGGCCAGACAGCGGACCCGGTGCCCGGCGGCGAGCAGCTCCGGGACGAGCCGGCCGCCGATGTATCCCGTGGCGCCGGTGACGAGGCAGCGCAGCCCCGGTCCGGCCTCATCGCCGTTCATCGGTTCTCAGTCCTCGATCCTCGGTTCTCGATCCTCGGTTCTCGATCTGGGGTTCTCGATCTGGGGTTCTCGATCTGGGGTTCTCGATCTGGGGTTCTCGATCCTCGTTCCTCGATCCTCGTTCCTCGGACGTCGTCGTCGACGTCCTTCGGTGATCCCTTCCCCGCGCGGGGGCCTTCCGGATGCGCCGGGGGGAGTACCACGAGGTCCTCAGGTCAGGGGCGGGTCCGCTCCAGGGGCCCGGCGGCCACGAGCCGTCGGGTTTTCACAAGCCGGACATGTCGGCGTGGATCGAGGGCAGGCGGATTGTACGAGAGTTGCCGGTTCGAGTCGACGGTCGATGCCGGTCGACGCTGGAGGTGTCTGCCGCTATGGGCGCGAAGGTGTTGGAGCGGTTTCCCGCGGGTGCTCCGCGCGGAGCGTGGCCGGCGGAGGAGTACGCGGCGGCGCGCCGTGCCGAGGGTGAGCCCGCGAAGGTCGTCATGGATCTGAAGTCGGACGCGTTCCTCGTGGTGGTCCCGGCGCGCGACGACGACTGACCGCACGGAGCCGGGGAGACGGACGCCCTCTCCCCGGAAGCCGTTGGCCCATCCGGGCGGATCGCTCGTGTCCGGATGGCAGAGGCCGTCCTTGAGCCGCACCGGTCGCGCCGGACACGGACGGGACGTTCCGGATTGCGCCGGCCGCCGATGCGCCAACGCGGCTTCATCGCGGACCGGGTGTGGGTCAGCATCTCGATCAGTGCGTGCACCGTCGTGTCGCGGTGGTCGGCGCAGATCTGGATCGCAGGTCCGGATCACCGGGTCTCCCTGGACCTGAAGGACTTTCGGCGCAGCGCGAGGGCCACCGCTGACGGACGATCACCTCCTACCGATCACACTCCCCGACCGGCAGGCGCACGCCAGTCGTGACCCATGCCGGCCCGTGACCGCGAGTTCAGGGTGAAGGTGCTCCTTGACTGTCCGAGTCGGCGGCTGCCACGATCGACGGCATGACGATGCGACTGGACCTCACGCGGCGACGCCATGTCGACCTCGCGCGTGTCTCCAGCGCCTCCTGTCGCACTGCGGCCTGATCGCCCTCCGGTCCGCCGCGTTCTCCCGGCACATGTCCGCGCGTTGACGCGCAGGTGACCCACGACGCTCCCGGCGCCCGTGCGGACGTGTGCGCGCACTCCGTCCCCGGATTCGTCGCGCCGCCGTCGCGTCGTGGCCCACCACCCAACCGCGTCAGGGCCCTGCCGCAGCCGCAGCCGCGGTGCATCCGCGCCCTGCGCGCGATCCGGGCCGAGGTCCTCGCCGAACCAGCCGGTGACTTCGGCCGGTAGCCGATCGTGGACGCGTGCTGCCCCTCGTCCGGGAATGGAGGGCCGGCAGCGACCGCGGCGGCGACACCGACACCGATACC
Source organism: Streptomyces sp. NPDC093261 (assembly GCF_044753645.1). Taxonomy (NCBI): domain Bacteria; kingdom Bacillati; phylum Actinomycetota; class Actinomycetes; order Kitasatosporales; family Streptomycetaceae; genus Streptomyces; species Streptomyces sp. NPDC093261. The sequence goes on along the minus strand of NZ_JBIVNO010000013.1, from coordinate 45,692 downwards.
GACACCGGCGCCGACAGCGGCACCGGCGCCGACAGCGTCACCGCCCCGGCGCACGCCTGATCGGCCCTCTGACCGCCCGCCCGACCGCTCCCACCCTCCCGAAAGAGGACCACGTGGCCACCGTTCTGTCCGTCTCCGGCAGTCCCTCCGTCTCCTCCCGAACCCACAGCCTGCTGCGCCACCTCGACCAGCGCCTGATCGCACAGGGGCATCAGGTGGTGCCGCTCGACATCCGTACGATCCCCGCAGAGGCTCTGCTCGGTGCCGACTTCCGACACCCGGCCATCGTCGAGGCCACCGAGCTGTTCGCCCGGGCCGACGGGGTCGTCGTCGGCACCCCCGTCTACAAGGCCTCGTACTCCGGCGTCCTCAAGGCGCTGCTGGATCTGCTTCCGCAGTACGCCCTCACGGGCAAGACCGTGCTGCCGCTCGCCACCGGCGGCAGCACCGCGCATGTACTGGCCATCGACTACGCCCTGCGCCCCGTCCTGAACTCCATGGGCGCGGCGCACATAGTGCAGGGCTGGTTCACCCTGGACAAGGACATCACCGTGCGCGAGGACGGCTCCCTGACTGTCGCCCCGGGCGCGGGGGAGGCGCTGGCCCAGGTGGTCGACCAGTTCTCGGCGGCCCTCGGCCCCACCCCGCTGCTGGCGGCGGCGGGGTGAGCGGCACGGTAACGGACCCAGGACGCGCCCCGCGGCGCTGACTTCCTCCGGATCCGCCCCCGCCCCTGGGCCGGGATCGGCCTGACCCGCGGCGGAGCGGGCACCGCCCTCGTCGGCAGCCATGACGAGGTCGCCGAACGGTTCAGGGAGTACACCGCCCTCGGCATCGAGGAGTTCGTGCTCTGGGGCCATCCGCATACGGAGGAGGCGTACCGGTTCGGCGAGGGTGTGCTGCCGGGGCCGGCGGGTCAGGGGTTGTGGCGGCATCCGTCCGGGAAGGGGGCCGAGACCCCCGCCCAGGTACCGTTCGCGAGCGGTACCTCAGCCTGCGGAGCCCGGCGCATCGGTGGGGCCGGGAAACCCTGAGAGATGGCCGAGGTGGGCGCGGCGGACCTCGGCCGTCTGCCCCTGCACGAGCAGGAACATCGCCTCCCGGGCCAGCCGCTGGGCCCGGCTGTCCAGGCCCATGGACCGGCCGCCTCCGGCCACGAGCGCGGCGGTGGTCGCGGTCCGCATCAGATCGTGGGCCCGCAGCTTCCACGCGAGCCGCTCCTCGATGCGCTCGTGCGGCACGGGGTGGTCCCACAGGGCGTAGGCCTCCCGCCGTGCCTCGTCGAGACGGCCCCGCAGCGAACGGGCCGTCTCCTTCGCCTCCGGGTTGCCCTCCAGCAGATCGAGCGCGGCGTACGCCACGCCGAAGACGGCCGGGGAGGCGTTGGTGTTCCGGGGCCGGTCCACCAGGGCGAACTTCTCCCGCGGGGTGCGCAGCACGACCGACTCGCCCGGCAGCCACAGGCCGTGCAGATCCAGCGAGACCGTGCGGGCGGCGGTGAGCGCCGCGAGCCGCATCGGCGGCGAGGGGCGCAACCCCGGCTGCTCACGCGCCTCGGCGAAGGCGAAGACCACCTCGTCCGCCTCGGAGACGCCCGCGAGGAGCATGACGTCGTTCAGCGTCCACCCCGTGTACCACGGCACGGTCCCGTCGAAGCGCCAGCCGTCCCGCTCGGGCATGGCCCGCACCGGGATCCGGGGGAAGGCGCGGACGTGGGCGTAGGCGATCCCGGACAGCAGCTCGCCCCTGACCAGCGGGCCGAGCAGCCGCTCGCGCACGGGCAGTTCCGTCGACGCCAGCAGCTTGACCGGCGTGTAGTGCTGCGTCAGCACGAACCACGTCGAGCAGCAGGCCCCCGCCAGGATCTCCGCGGTCTCCCGGGCCACCGCGGCGGGCGCGTCCGCCCCGCCGTACTCCGCCGGTGCGGTCACCCCGAGCAGTCCGGAACCCTTGAGCGCCTCGATATGGCTCGCGGGTACGCCCTCCTGGTCGACCCGCTCCGCCTGTGGTGCGAGGAGACCGTCGGCGAGCCGGCGGGCACGGACGACGAGCGGGTGCGCTGCGGTGGTCATGAGAGGCATTCTCCGTCAGTGGCCCTACGCGCCCGGTGCGATCCCGCCGAACGAGGGAACCGCCCGGCCTCCGGCCGGACGAGGGACCGGTGGGGATCCGGCCGGGGAAGGAGCCGACCGGCATGCCCCGCGCTGCATTGACTGGTCTAAACCCTTGACTGGTGCAGATCAACGCGGTTGAGTGTGCCTCCGCAACCCCCCACCACGGCCGCCCCCACGCCGTGACCGGCCAGACCGGTGCGTGCGCGCAAGGACCGCCCTGCTGCGTCCTTGCCTGGGAGCGGCCGTGTCCGGGTTCTCGGAGCTTCACCCGGCGGCAACCTTCCCTGTCGGCGTCCGACCGCCGGGCATGCTGTCATGCACCTGACTCTGCCTAGCCGAACGAAGGGCTCTGCCATGCGAACCCCCCACGCCCTGCTCGCCGCGGCCACCGCGCTGACCGCCGCGGCGGTGGCGCCCCCGTCCCACGCGGCCACCGCGGTCCCCGCCGCCGGTTCCTACTACGTGCAGAGCGCCACCACCGGGCTGAACGCGGCCGACAACGGGGGCGCCGTCGAACAGCACAACCCCAAGGGCAACGAGGACCACCAGCAGTGGAATCTCAGAGCCGCCGGATCCTCGTACGTCCTCGAAAGCGCCGACACCGCGGGCAGTTGCCTCGGCCGCTCCGGGGACCAGGCCCGCACGGTCGCCTGTGCGAGCGCTGACGCGGCTTGGGAGGTCGCTCCGGCCGGCGGCGACCAGTACACGCTCAAGGCCCCCGGAACCGAGCGCTATCTGACGGTCGCCGCCAAGCCCTCCGGCGCCGGCTACCCCGCGCAGCTCGCCGTGGGCGCCTCGGGCGGCCTCGCCTCCTGGTACCTCACGCCGGTCACGTCCCCCACCGGTCCCATGCCGGCCCCGGATCAGCGCACCCTGGACCAGGTCACGTTCCTCACCGCACACAACGCGTACGCCAACGGCGTCGACGGCGGCTTCGCCCCGCCCTTCGTGAATCTGGTGCCCAACCAGACCCGCGGCATCAACCAGCAACTCGCCGACGGCGTACGCGGGTTCATGCTGGACATCCATCAGACACCCGACGGGGCGATCCTCTGCCACGACAGCTGCACCCTGGTCAGCAAGCCGGTCGCCCTGTGGGTGGACGTCCAGCGCCTCGTGGACTTCCTCAAGGCGCACCCCGACCAGTTCGTCACCGTCTTCCTGGAGGACTACGTCGATCCCGGCGTGCTGCGCAGCGAACTGGCCCGGGTGAGCGGCCTGTCGGATGTGCTCTACCGGCCGGACCAGACGGGTGTGCGGCAGAACGGCTGGCCGAAGATGGCCGATCTGATCGCGGCGAACCACCGGCTGCTGATCTTCACCGACCACAGCCGCTCCTCCGACGAGGCCGCCGGACTCACCCGCGACAGCTTCGGTGTGATGTACCAGAAGGACTGGACGGTGGAGAACTACTGGTCCATGGGCTCGGGCCTCGGATCCTCCGACTGGTCCTGCTACAGCCGCTGGTACGACGCGAACACCACCATCCCGCTCACCCGCACCGAACCCGGCTTCCGCCCGCTGTTCGTCATGAACCACTTCCGTGACGCGACGATCGCGGCCACGGCCCAGACCGACAACACCAAGCTCACCGACCGCGCTCAGCGGTTCTGCCAGCCCGCCGCCCGCAAGAAGCCCAACTTCCTCGCCGTCGACCGCTACGACCTCGGGAACCCGGCGGCCGCCGTGAACACCCTGAACACCTACACCTATCCGTAAAGCACTCCCGCGCACATCCGTACAGCGCTCCGTAAAAGCGCGTGCGCCGGGCCGAACGGTGTGCGCATCATCCGCGGATGACCCCACAGACGATCACCGCGGATGCCGCGGGCACCTGGAAGCTGGGCGACCTGCCCGTCCACCGCATCGGTTTCGGCGCGATGCGGCTGACGGGCAGCGCCGCCTTCCACCTCGGGAGGCCGAGCGACCGCGAGCGGTCCATCGCCGTACTGCGCAAGGCCGTCGAACTCGGCGTCAACCACATCGACACGGCCGCCTTCTACTTCTCGTCGCTGCGTTCCGCGAACGAGCTGCTGAACAGCGCGCTGGCGCCCTACGACGACCTCGTCATCGTCACCAAGGTCGGCCCCCACCGCGACCACTCGGGGGAGTGGGGCACCCCCGCGCGGCCGGATCAACTGCGCGGGCACGTCGAGGAAAACCTGCGCCAGCTCGGCCGCGACCACCTGGACGTGGTCAACCTTCGCCGGATGCGGAGCTGGGACTCGATCGCCGAGCACTTCGGCGCGCTGGCCGAACTGCGGGACGCCGGGATGATCCGGCACCTCGGCATCTCGGGTGTCGAGCCCCGGCACCTCGCGGAGGCACAGGCGATCGCGCCGGTGGTGTGCGTACAGAACCAGTACGGGCTTCACGCGCCGGACCCGGACGCGGATGAACTCCTGCGACTGTGCGGTGAGCGGGGCATCGCGTTCGTGCCGTTCTACGCGGTCGCCGGGAGCGGTGGCCCCCGAGGGCCGGCCCGCGACGAGGGGGACGAGGTCGGCGCCGTCGCGCGGGCGTACGGCGCCACGCCCGCCCAGGTCCGGCTGGCCTGGACGCTCCGGCAGGGCCCCCATGTCCTCGCCATCCCGGGCACCGGTGACCCGGACCACCTCGAGGAGAACGTGGCGGCGGGCGCGCTGCGGCTGACGGACGAGGACATCAGCCGCCTCGACGCGCTCCGCCGGCGGGTGTGAGTCCGGTGTGACTCCGGGGTGCCGGGAGCCACACCGGCTCCGGTGCGCCACCAGCGGCAGGGCGGACTTGTCACCACCGCCGGGACGCCCGATCCGAACGTCGAGGAGCGGACCGGATCCGCTCACGTCGAGGGGAGGCCGGATCCGGATCCGCTCACGTCGGGGGGGAGACCGGATCCGGATCCGCTGTGCCGGTCAGGCCGCCGCGCGGGGCGAGCCGGGCGGCGGCCCAGGTGCACAGGCCCAGCCAGCACACGGCGAACAGCCAGCCGCCCAGGACGTCGGAGAACCAGTGGACGCCCAGATAGACCCGCGTGAGGCCGACGAGCATGCCCCAGGTGAGAACGGTCATCAGGAGCACCGTTCTACCGCGTGGGGCGCGGGCCCGGATCGCGAGGACCAGCAGCCCCGCCGTGATGGCGGCCGTCGTCGTATGCCCCGAGGGGAAGGACCAGCCCGACGCCTGGGTCACCCAGTCCCGCGTGGCCGGGCGAGGGCGCGCCACCAGTGTCATCACTCCATACCGCAGGCTCTGGCCCGCGGCCAGACAGACGACTGCGGCGGCCAGGCACAGGACCCGCCGGCGCGGTGTGCGTCCGGCCAGCAGACCGGCCAGGGAGGCCAACAGATACGGGACGACTCCCGTGCCCGTGAACGTCACGGCCCGCGCGGCTTCGACCACCGTGTGCGGGCGGTGGCCCACCGACCATGCCAGCAGCTTCGCGTCGCCGTACAGCGGGGAACCACCCCGCCCTGTCACGGTCAGCGCCAGCAGGACGAACGCGGCGACGGCGCCCACCGCCACCGAACCGGCGAGGTCCGCCGTGTCCGGCCGCCTCACGACGCCGCCCGCATGACGTCGAGCGCGCGCTGCGGTGCGGTGCGCGATGCTGCGCCCATGCTCGTGGGCCCCTTTCATAATGGACGTGCGGGACGGCCCCGTCCGGACCCGCGAAGACTACAATTCTGTAGACGGTCTACGGAAATGTAGACGATCACGGGGTGAGGAAGGTTCCATGACCGAAGCGAGGGACGAGCGTCGCCCGGCGGGCGAACTGGAAGCCGGCGTCATGGCCGCCCTGTGGGCCGCGGGCGCTCCCCAGACCCCCGCTGAGGTCCAGCTGAGCCTGGGCACCGGTCTCGCCCGTACGACGGTGACGACCATCCTCTCCCGGCTGCACGAGAAGGGCGTCGTCGACCGCAGACGCCAGGGCCGCGGCTACGCCTACTTCCCCGTGCAGGACGCCCACGGCCTGACCGCCCGGCGGATGCACACCGAGCTGGACCGGGACAGCGACCGGCACACCGTGCTGGCCCGCTTCGTCGCCCAGCTCAGCGAGGACGACGAGCGCATCCTGCGGGACCTGCTGGAATCCGGTGAGCAGTGACCTTCCTGCTGCTCATCCCGCTCGCGCTGCCGTTCGCGGCGGCGCCGCTGGCCCGCCGCGCCCTCCAGCGCCTCGCACCGGCGACCGCGCTGTGGCTGGTGACCGGTGCCATGGTCGTCCTCGCCTGCTGCTCCCTGACCGCGCTGGGTGCCTTCGTCCTCACCGGACTGCTCAAGCTGCCGCTGTTCGCCGCGCTCGGGGAACTGGTCCGCCCGCTGCGCACCCCGTCGGACCTGCTCGTCCTGCCGGCGGCCGCGTTCTCCGTGGGGGCGCTCGCCGTGAGCCTGTGGACCGTGTGCCACACCGCGACGCGCCAGGCCCGGGCCTTCCGTGCCGCCACCACCGAGGCGGACCGCCGCTGCACCGTCGGCGACCTGTGCGTCATCGACTCCCCGCACCCGGACGCGTACGCCCTGCCCGGACGCCCGCACCGCATCGTGGTCACCACCGGGATGCTGCGCAGCCTCAGCTCCGACGAACGGGAGGCGCTCTTCGCCCACGAGCGCGCCCACAACGCGGCCGGACACCACTACTTCCTCGCCGTCGCCGAACTCGCCGGGCTCTGTCACCCGGGGTTGCGGCCCATGGGCGCGGTCATCCGGCTCGCCGTCGAACGCGCGGCCGACGAGGTCGCCGCCGCGGCGGTCGGGAACCGGCGGCTGATCGCCCAGGCGATCGGCCGGGCCGCGCTCGCCACCCGGGCCGCCCACGGCGAGCGGCCGTCCTTCGCCCCCGCGGCGACCGCCGGGCCCGTCCCGCAGCGTGTCGCCGCGCTGCTGGCGGCCCCGCGGGCGCCGCACCGCACCGCGCGCTGGATCGCCACGCTTCTGGTCGTCTGCGCCACGGTCTCCGTCTGCGCCTCGGCGACCGGGATCATCGGCTTCCATCACGAGGTCGAGGTCGCCCAGGGCGAGGAAGGCCCCTGACCCATCGAGGAAGGCCCCTGACCCATCTGGGTCGGGGCCTGTCCCTCGGGGGGAGCCTGCCTGTCCCCGGGGGCGCCTGCCCGCTCACCCGGCCACGGCCGCGTACGGGCCGGACCGCGGATGCGGCCTGTACCCAGCGGCTTGCACCTGCACCCAGCGCTTGCATCCAGCGGCTTGCCACCAGTGCCCCGCCCGTCGCCCGCGCCAAGCCACTTGACGGGATGCCGTACGCTACGTGTTACGTATAACGCCGTACCCCCCGGAAGGGTCCGATGAGACGCATTGCCCTGGTCACCCTCGTCGTCGACGACTACGACGAGGCGATCCGCTTCTACACCGAGGCCCTGGGGTTCCGGCTCGCGGCCGACGAGCCGCGGCCCGACGGCTCCCGGTGGGTCGTCGTCGAGCCCGGCGCCGCGGACCACGGCACAGGCCTGCTGCTCGCCCGGGCCGGGAACGACGCCCAGCGCGGCCGGATCGGCGACCAGACCGGCGGGCGCGTGGGCTTCTTCCTGCACACGGACGACTTCGCCCGCGACCGCGCCCGGATGACCGCCGCCGGCGTGACCTTCCTGGAGGAGCCGCGGCGCGAACCGTACGGCACCGTCGCCGTCTTCCAGGACCTGTACGGCAATCGCTGGGACCTGCTCCAGCCTGCCGGCTGACCCTCCTCCCGCCGCTTTGAACCGCCTGCTCAAGGAAAGACCCACCATGACTGCTACGCGCGTAGACGCCGAAGTGATCCGCCGCCTGCCCAAGGCCGTCCTGCACGACCACCTCGACGGCGGCCTGCGCCCCGCCACCGTCGTCGAACTCGCGGCCGCGGCCGGTCACACCCTGCCCACCACCGACCCCGACGAGCTCGCCGCCTGGTACTTCGAGGCCGCGAACTCCGGTGACCTGGTCCGCTACATAGCCACCTTCGAGCACACCCTCGCCGTGATGCAGTCCCGCGAGGGCCTGCTGCGCGTCGCCGAGGAGTACGTCCTCGACCTCGCCGCCGACGGTGTCGTCTACGCCGAGGTGCGCTACGCCCCCGAACTGAACACCCAGGGCGGGCTGTCGATGAGCGAGGTCGTGGAGGCCGTCCAGGAGGGCCTCGCCGCCGGTATGGCCAAGGCGGCCGCCGCCGGCACCCCGGTCCGGGTCGGCACCCTGCTCTGCGGCATGCGCATGTTCGACCGGGTCCGCGAGGCCGCCGATCTGGCCGTCGCCTACCGTGACGCCGGAGTCGTCGGGTTCGACATCGCCGGCGCCGAGGACGGCTTCCCGCCCGCCGACCACCTGGCCGCGTTCGAGTACCTGCGCGGCGAGAGCGTCCCGTTCACCATCCACGCCGGTGAGGCGCACGGTCTGCCCAGCATCCACCAGGCCCTCCAGGTGTGCGGCGCCCAGCGCATCGGCCACGGCGTGCGCATCACCGAGGACATCGTCGACGGCAAACTCGGCCGGCTCGCGAGCTGGGTGCGGGACCGCCGTGTCGCCCTGGAGATGTGCCCGACCTCCAACCTGCAGACCGGCGCCGCCACCTCGATCGCCGAGCACCCCATCACCGCGCTGAAGGACCTGGGCTTCCGGGTCACCCTCAACACCGACAACCGTCTGGTCTCGGGCACGACGATGACCCGCGAGATGTCTCTGCTGGTCGAGGAGGCGGGCTGGAGCGTCGAGGACCTGCGCACGGTCACGGTGAACGCCCTCAAGAGCGCGTTCATCCCGTTCGACGAGCGCAACGCCCTCATCCGGGATGTGGTCCTGCCCGGCTACGAGGCCGCGCTCTGAAGCAGCCCTCCCACATAGGCGGCCTGTCCGACGTGCTGAAGAGCGTCGGACAGGACGCTGACCAGGCGTACGCCGAGGCTGACCGGCGGTTCCCAGCGCTCGTCCACGATGCGCTCCAGATCCTTTGCGGCCAGCTGCCGCAGGGCCTTGAGGGTCTGCTCGTGCACGGCGTCGTAGTACCCGGTCAGCAGGTCGCCGGAGTCGACCCGGACCTTGGCGACCTTCGCCGGGCTGTGGCCGTAGCCGGTGTCGCGGCGCGGCAGATCGAGCCCGAATCGCTTCTCCCAGTCCTGTGACAGCCATACCTGGTCGAGGTCGAAGGCGTCGGCCACATGGTCGTCCTGGACCCGGGTGAGATGCCAGATCAGCCAGGCGATGGAGTTGGTTTCCGCGGTGGGCCGGGCGTTGAGTTCGTCGGGGCCCAGACCGTCGACGGCGGCATGGACTTCTTCCTGGATGCGGCTGTACGCGTCGATGAGGATGTCCTTCGCATGCATGGGTCCACCATCGCGCATCGTGCCCATGGGCGTACGGCGAAACCCGCCCGGCGCGCCCGGTATCCGTCGCGCCCCGGTCAGCCGGCCGAAGGCGGGTCCGCCGGGTCCGTCGGGTCCGTCGCGAGCAGGGCCATCAGCGCCCGGGCCGCCGGGCTGCCGGCCTCGTGCGGTGGCAGGATCGCGACCGTCTCGTACTCGGCGGCGCCCTTGACCGGGAGCGAGACCAGGGTGGACGCCTCACGCTTGTGCCCGAAGTGGCGCGGGACGACGGCGACGCCCAGCCCCTCGCGGACCAGCTCCAGCAGGCTGTGCACGTCGTTCACCTCCAGCGTCACGGTCCGCTGGACCCCCGCCCGCGCGAACACCGCGTCGGTGGTGCGGCGCGGCCCCCAGTCGGGGTGGAAGTCGACGAACGCCTGGCCGCCCAGGTCCTCGGGCGTCACCGGGCCGCCGTCGGCCAGCGGATGCGAGGGATGGCACAGCACGGTCATCGGCTCACTGGTCAGCGGGACCGACCGCAGCTGATCGGTGTCCGCCTGGGTGCGCACCGCGAACGCCAGGTCCAGCCGGCCCGCCGCCACCTCCTCGGCCAGCGCGCCCGACCCCGCCTGCCGCAGCCGGATCTCCACGTCGGGGTGGCGCCGCCGGAACGCGGCGAGCAGCCGGGCGACGTCCACTCCGGCGATGCACTGCTCGGTGCCCAGCGAGAGCGTGCCGCGCAGCACACCCTGCACGGCCGCCACCGCCTCACGGGCCGCGCGCACCTGGGCCAGGATCCGCTCGGCCTCGACCAGCAGGGCCCGGCCCGCCTCCGTGAGGGTGACGCTGCGGGTGGTGCGCACGAACAGCGGGGCCTGCAACTCCCGCTCCAGGGCGCGCACCGAGGCCGACAGCCCCGACTGGGAGACCATCAGCCGTTCCGCTGCCCGGGTGAAGTGCCGGTCCTCGGCGACCGCGACGAAGTGCTGGAGATGACGCAATTCCATGATTGAGAAGCGTAGACGTTGAATCCCATCCGATTCCTCTGTTGGACCGCTGTACGGCGGTCGGGCGAGAGTGGAGCGCGACGTCCGTAAACGCCCCTCTGGAGTGCACCTTGTACACGGCAGATCCCTCCCGCTACGAGGCCATGCCCTACCGCCGCACGGGACGCAGCGGCCTGCAGCTGCCCGCGCTGTCCCTCGGCCTGTGGCACAACTTCGGCCCCGACCGCCCGGTGGAGACCCAGCGGCAGATCCTGCGCCGGGCCTTCGACCTCGGCATCACGCACTTCGACCTGGCCAACAACTACGGACCGCCGCCCGGCGCCGCCGAGTCCGCCCTCGGTGACGCCCTGCGGGCGGACTTCGGCCCCTACCGCGACGAGCTGGTCGTCTCCACCAAGGCCGGCTACCTCATGTGGCCCGGACCGTACGGCGAATGGGGCTCGCGGAAGTATCTGCTGTCCTCGCTCGACCAGAGCCTGAAGCGGATGGGTCTGGACCACGTCGACATCTTCTACTCGCACCGCTTCGACCCCGAGACCCCGCTCGAGGAGACGATGGGCGCCCTGCACTCGGCGGTCCGGCAGGGCAAGGCGCTCTACGTCGGCGTCTCCAACTACTCCCCGGAGCAGACCCGCGAGGCCGCCCGCATCCTGCGCGAACTGGGCACCCCGCTGCTGATCCACCAGCCGCGCTACTCGATGCTCGACCGCCGCCCCGAGGACGGGCTCCTGGACACCCTCGACGAACTCCAGGTCGGCTCCATCGCCTATTCGCCGCTGGAGCAGGGCCTGCTGACCGCCCGCTATCTCGACGGCATCCCGGAGGGCTCCCGGGCCGCGAGCGACAGCCCGTTCCTCCAGGCCGACGAGGTCACCGAGGACCTGGTGCGGCGGCTGCGCGCGCTTGACGACATCGCGCGGTCCCGCGGCCAGTCGCTGGCCCAGATGGCCCTGGCCTGGGTGCTGCGCGGAGGCCGGGTGACCTCGGCGCTGGTCGGCGCCAGCAGCCCGCGGCAGCTTGAGGACAGCGTCGCGGCGATCCGCGCCCTGGACTTCGACGCGGAGGAGCTGGCGCGGATCGACACGGTGATCAAGCGATGAGGCGCTCGCTGACGTCCCAGAGGCGGGTGGCCGCCTCCGCGTCGACCGCGTAGGGGAGCACACCCGGCATCTCCGCCCCGGCACGCCAGGCGGCCTCGCCCGCCCCGGTCACCAGCGGGCTGATGTCGCAGTTCTCGCAGTAGACCCCGCCCAGGCCGTCGAGCTGGGGGCTGGTCGCGCACCAGACGCCGGTGGCCGCCCCCTGCGCGACGGTCTTGAGCTGCCGGGCGGGATCCCGCACGGGGCGGCCCTCGTCGTCCATGGCGCCGGCCGCCCGCAGCGTGTCGTCGGAGATGTGCTTGGCGAGCCCGGTGTCGATGATCGTGCCGGGGTGCACGGAGAAGGCCCGTACCCCTGCGTCCCGGCCGCGCCGGTCCAGGTCGACCGCGACTCCCGGACCACCTTCGCCGTGCGCTTCAGGGAGGCGGCCGGTGTGCCGCCCCTGACGTATCTCCTCAATTGGCGGATGAGCCTGGCCGCGCGTGCCCTGCGGGAGGACGACACGCCCGTGGCGGCCCTCGCCCAGTCCGTCGGCTACACCTCGGAGAGCGCCTTCAGCAACGCCTTCAAACGCACCGTGGGTGTCGCGCCGAGGCGCTACCGGGACGCGCACGAAACCGACCGGCCTCGAGGCGCCGAAAGCGCGGCCGAAACACCCCCGCGCTCCCTTTCCGGCCATTCTCAACCCCTGTGCGCCGGGCAATGCTTGTGTTGTGGTGCGGCGCGACCTGGCCAAGACTGGGTGAGTACGGGCAAATCGACTACGGCGGGCGACGCTGTCGTATCGCCGCCGGACGGGTGGACAGCCGTGACGATCTCACCCTTCGGGTCAGCGGACCCCTTCTCCGATCTCTTCAATCGCTTCTTCGGCATGAGCCCGGCGACCTCCCCGCCCGCCGTGCAACGCGTCCCCATCGGACGTCTTCTCAGTGACTCCGCGCACGAGCTGCTGGCCGCCGCGGGTGGCCGGGCGGCGGAGGACGGGGCCGATCTCGACGCCGTCCATCTGCTGTGGGCCGCCACCCAGGTGCCGGCCGCGCGCCAGGTCCTGGAGCAGACAGGCGTGGATGCGGACCGGCTTGCCGCCGGCCTCCAGGGATCGCTGCCCTCCGGGACCGGCGAGGGGGAGCCCGCGCTCACTCCGGCGGCCAAGCGCGCCCTGCTCGCGGCCCATGCCCGGTCCCAGGCGGCCGACGCCTCCTACATCGGCCCGGAGCACATCCTCGCCGCCCTCCTCGACGACCCGCGCTCCCCGCTCGCCCAGACGCTCAGGGCCGAGGGCGCCTCGCCGGGGGCGCTGAGCGGCTCCTCCCGCGAACGGCGCGGCGCGGGCGGCCACCCCGACACCCCGACGCTGGACGAGTACGGGCGTGACCTCACCGACGAGGCGCGCAGCGGCCGCCTCGACCCCGTGGTCGGCCGGGCCGCCGAGATCGAGCAGACGATCGAGGTCCTCTCCCGGCGTACGAAGAACAACCCCGTCCTCATCGGCGAGCCGGGCGTCGGCAAGACCGCGATCGTCGAGGGGCTGGCCCAGCGTGTCGTCGCCGGAGAGGTGCCCAAGGTGCTGAGGGACCGCCGGGTGGTGGCCCTCGACATGGCAGGTCTCGTCGCCGGGGCTCAGTACCGGGGCCAGTTCGAGGAACGGCTGAAGAAGGTCATCGACGAGGTCGCCGGCGCCCAGCAGGGGATCATCCTCTTCATCGACGAACTGCATCAGGTCGTCGGCGCGGGTGCCACCGGCGAGGGGTCCATGGACGCGGGCAACATCCTCAAGCCGGCACTGGCACGGGGCGATCTCAGCGTGGTCGGTGCCACGACCCTCGACGAGTACCGCAGGTACATCGAGAAGGACGCGGCGCTGGAACGCCGCTTCCAGCCGGTGATGGTGCCCGAGCCCACCGTCGAGGAGACGATCGAGATCCTGCGCGGGCTGCGGGACTCCTACGAGGCCCACCACCAAGTCCGTTATCTGGATGAGGCGTTGGATGCCGCCGCCTCCCTGTCCGACCGCTACATCAGCGACCGATTCCTGCCCGACAAGGCCATCGACCTGATGGACCAGGCCGGAGCCAGGGTCCAACTGCGCACCATGGGCGGCCCCACCGAGAGCGCCGAGCTGGAGGAGCGCCTAGGCCGGCTGCGCCGGGAGAAGGACGAGGCGGTCAGTACCGAGGACTTCGAACGCGCGGCGCAGGTCAAGCGGCAGATCTCCGAGTTGGAGCGGCAGCTCTCGCGGATCGGCGACGGCGGCATGGCGGCGACCCCCCTCGTCACCGTCGACGACATCGCCGAGGTGCTCTCCGCGCGCACCGGCATTCCGGTCTCCCAGCTCACCGAGACCGAGCGCGAGCGGCTCATGAAGCTGGAGGCGCTGCTGCACGAGCGCGTCATCGGCCAGGACCAGGCGGTCACCGCCGTGGCCCAGGCCGTGCGGCGCGGCCGAGCCGGCATGGGCGACCCCAACCGGCCCACCGGCAGCTTCCTCTTCCTCGGTCCCACCGGCGTGGGCAAGACGGAACTCGCCAAGGCGCTCGCGGAACTGCTCTTCGGCGACCCCGACCGTATGGTCCGCTTCGACATGAGCGAGTTCCAGGAGAAGCACACCGTCTCCCGCCTCGTGGGCTCCCCGCCCGGCTACGTCGGCTACGAGGAGGCCGGCCAGCTCACCGAGGCGGTGCGCCGCAAGCCGTACAGCGTCGTGCTGTTCGACGAGGTGGAGAAGGCCCACCCGGACATCTTCAACCTGCTGTTGCAGGTCCTGGACGACGGACGGCTGACCGACGCCCAGGGGCGCACGGTCGACTTCCGCAACACCGTCGTCATCATGACCAGCAACATCGCCTCCAAGCACATCCTCGACCACCAGGGCGACGTCGAGGAGATCAGGGACGATCTGATGGCGGAGCTCCAGGCGCACTTCCGCCCGGAGTTCCTCAACCGGATCGACGAAGTGATCATCTTCCACTCGCTGGGCCGCGAGGACCTGGTGCAGATCGTCGATCTCCTCCTGGAAGGCACCCGGCGCCGGCTGCACGCGCAGGGTGTCCTGCTGGAGGTCACCGACGCGGCCGAGGACTGGCTGGCCGACCGTGGCTACCAGCCGGAGTTCGGGGCCCGGCCCCTGCGCCGCACCATCCAGATGGAACTCGACAACCGGCTGTCGAACATGCTGCTCGACGGCACGCTCAACGCGGGCGACACGGTCGTCGTCGATGTGGTGGAGAACGAGCTGGTCCTCACGCTCAAGGCGACGGCCGACGAGGAGAAGGCCGCGCGGGCGAAGACCGGCGGGGAGTCGCCGGCCGGCCCGGAGGGCTCCGAGGAGGAGCCCCCGAGCTGGCCCGGCCCGATCTCCTAGGCCGCGCCCGCGGGGACGCGGTCCAGGAATCCGTGGACCGTGCGGATGCGTCCGTCGCCGTCCAGGGCGATCACGTCGAAACCGGCGACGGGCGCCGAGCCGTCCGCGTCGCTCACCAGTTCCCAGGCGAAGCGGGCGATGTCGTGGTGCCCGTCGACCGTGCCGAGGAGCCGGAAGGAGAACCCCGGGAACTGCGCGTGCGCTCCCGCGATGGCGGCCGCGATCTGCTCGTGCCCGGCGGCATCGGTCAGTGGGTCGGTGTAGGTGCCGTCCGGCCCCCAGGCGGCGGCGACCGCCTTGGTCAGTGCCTGGGGGTCGCGGCTGTTCCATGCCTCCAGGTAGCGGGCGACGGCGGACTCGTGGCGGTGGGTGTCTGCGGACATGGCGGTTCAGCCTCCGTCGAGGTCGTAAGCGCTGGTCGGATGTCGGTCCCGGGGCGCCATGCCCGTCGGGAACCGATGTCTCCACCATGCCGGGGTGCCCGGTGGGCGTCGATTACCTCTCGGGTAAGGGCGCCCTTGGCAGCCGCACGCCGCGGTGGGCGGGGATGCTTCCTTTCGGCCAACGGCGGCCGCGCATATGCCAGGAGAGTGGCCGAAATGGCATGGTGACAGAGTGTCAGGAGTGGCGATACTCGAGTGACAGGGTGATTCGGTCCCCATCACGGAGCGGAGGATGCGCCGAGTCCGGGTCACCCCCGTGCACAGCGCGCGCATGCAAGGCACCACGGGCCCGCCCGGCACCGAGCACCGCACTGGGGGACGAACGTGCACGACGAATTCCTGTGCCATGTCACGGCATACGGCATCTGCGGCGGTCAACGGATCGGTGTGCCCTTGGGAACCTATCGCGCGCCCACTCTCGCCCTGGCGCTGTGGTGGATGCGCGACCGTGCCTCCTGGATCGCCCAGCGACTCGACCCCGATCCGGACGACCCGCTCTTCCCACCGAACTCCATCGCCCCCGTCGCCGACACGGTCCCCGATGTGCCGGGCGTGCTGCGCGCCTGGTGCGGCGACACCCGTCGGCAGGAGCAGGTCGCCGACGAGCTGGCCGCCGGACGGCTGGTCCGCGTCGCCGTCAGCGACGACACCACCGAGTACGAGCTGCTGGCCGAGTCCGTGGACGCCCTGCGGATGCAACGTTTCGTCCCCGCGCTCTCCACCCCGGCGGCCTGACCGATCCCGCACGGCCCGACGCCGATCGGGCGCGCTCCCGGGTGTGTGGCCGGAGTCCCTCCCCGGGCCTCAGCCCTCCCGGGACCCGGCGGAGCCGCTGTCCGTCCGGGCACCGGCACCCCGCCCCGGATCCGGCCCGGGCGCCTCACCCCGCACGCCACCCCGTCGCCGCAGACGCCCGGCCGCCGGACCGGCGACGAGACCGGCGGCGAGACCCCACAGGACGGCCAGACCCAGGGCCGTCCCCCACTGCGGTGTCAGGAACAGCACACCGGACAGGCCACCGCCCAGGTCGCCGACGCCGAGGAGCGACAGACCGTAGTGGGCCTGGACCCGGCACACCAGGCAGATCATCAGCACCGCCGACACCAGAGCGACGGCCATGCGCGCCGCGTGCCGCCGCGGCCGCGTCCCCGCCGGTGAGCACGCCGCCATCAGGCAGGCGGCGGCGAGGACCAGCACGGCGTCCACGACCAGGAGCCACCACACCCGGCCGTCGTGCCGGGCGAGCGTGCCCAGATTGAGTGTCGAGACGTCCGGTGTGCGCAGCACCTCGTCGAGCAGGTGCGGCGCGGGCAGCCCGAACGGCCCGTCCACCCGCCCCTGCCAGGTGGCGCCCAGCCCGATGGTGAACAGCGGCCACACCAGATTGGGCAGCCCCAGCAGAATCACCGCGAGCGTCTGCGCGGGGTGCCCGCGCGTCGCCGCCACCACCAGCGCGATGACCGCGCCCACGGCGACGTACGCGAGGAGCAGGGCCACCACGGCGTACGCGGCGGGTCGCAGGGACTCCTGAAGGCGCAGCAGCCGGGCCGGGAGCGGGACCCCGCGCGAGACCAGCAGGGCGATGGCCAACACGCCCGCCAGCCACAGAAGTCCGAAACCCACGGTCTGCGGCAGGTCCGTCGTGTAGCCGACCCTGGGGGAGACGCCGAACAGCTGCCCGATGTCACCGATCGTCCCGCCGCCGAGCGGGACCGGGAAGGTCTGGCGGGCCGCCAGCGCGAGGCCGACCAGCGCCGCCAGCCACAGCACGGCGATCCGGGCCGCCCAGCCCGCCAGTTCGGGGGCCCCCGCGACGGCCCGGTGCCGCAGCGGGCGCAGAAAGGCCGCGGCCATCACGAGCGCCCCCGCGAGCGTGACCGACAACGGCATCACCGTGAGCCCGCCCCGGGTGCCGGCGAGCGGGCCCGCGTCACCCGCGAGCCGCACGCTGCCGCCGACCGCGAGGACGACCACGGCCACAACCGCCCGGGGAAAGCCGTTGTCGGGGATGCCGGTGCCGCCCGCCGCCCACAGCCCGAGCGCGGCGAGCACCCCCATGACAACGAGTCCGGCCAGCACCGTCCGGGCGGCCTGGAACCAGCCGTGCGGGGCGGGTGACGGGCCGCCGGTGCGGACGGCGGCCCGGTCGGAGGAGGTCGGGGCGCTCACGCTGCCACGGTAAGCACCCCCTGCCCGCCGCGCAGGCCGGCCGGGGCCGACCGACTCAGTGCGTCCGTACCACGAGCGCGTAGTCCCCGAGCCCGAGCAGCCGGTCGCCCGCGACCTCGCCCAGCGTGGTGACCACCGTCTCGATCCGGCCGGTGGACGGGTCGAAGACCAGGTCCTGCACCGTGCCGCGTTCGTCGCCCTCCTCGGACAGCACCCGGACGCCCAGCACCTCGTGACGCGGGCCGGGCGGACCTGGGTCCGGTGGGACGTCCGACGCCACGAGCACGGCGTCGGGACCGACCGCGCGCAGGGCCTTCCAGGTGACGGCCGTCTCCTTGCGGCCGCGCGGTCCCGCCACCCGCACATGGGTGATGCGGCCGGCCGCCGCGTCGAGGGCGAGGGAGACGAGCACACCGATCTCCCGCGCCTCGCCCAGGGTCACCACCGGCAGCCCTCGTGCCTGGGAGAACGTCATCACAGCAGCGGCCCCCTCTCGGCACCGTCCGCGGCGGCGCCGCCCCGCGACCGGTACGCCTCCACCCGGGACGCGAAGCCGGCGAGGTCGTCGGCGACGAACCGGACCGCGTCCGCGGGAACCACCAGAGCCCGCCCCGACACCGCGAGCGTCTCGCCGCGCGGCACGAACACCCGGCGCCGACGCCTGCGCGACCCCGTGACCAGCGACTCCCGCGCATTGATCCGGAAGCCGACCACCCGTCCGCTGGTGCCGCCCTCGACCACCACGTCCAGCACGACACCGATCTCCGTGCCCGCGTCCGTCAGCACCCTGGCGCCGAGCACCTGCCCGTGCGCCGCCTCCTTGCGCGCCACCACCGCGGACGGCTCGGCCAGCACCTCCCGATCGCGGATCAGCACGGCGTGCCGGCCGAGCGCGTGCACCGCACCCCACGGCAGGCTCTTGCGCAGCGGCCCCGCGAGCAGACCGCGGCCGCTGAGCGTGAACCCGGTGATCCGGCCGGCCGGCCCGTCGAAGACGGTGTCCCGCACCTGGGCGACCGCGTCGCCGCCCAGCGTCACCACGGGACGCCCGGTCAGTTCGCGCGCTCCTGTCAGTTCGTTCATCGCCCGTCCCGCCTTCCGGGCCGGTCGGCCCGCTGGACCGCGATCACCGTGCCCGCCCGCCGGCGCGCCTGCACCCACAGCAACAGCCCGGACAGCAGCGCCACCGCCGCCACCACGAGGACCGGCCACACCCACCAGCTCACGGTCCACCTCCGGTACCCCGGCCCCGCCCGCCGTCGGCCGGGCGCCGTACCATGCGGATGCCCCGGACGCACCCGAAGATGCCCCGCCGTGACGGCCTCCCCGCAGCCTGTCACCGCGACCTCGGATTCGCTCTCGGGGGGACTGGAGAACGTTTCGCTGGGTACGAGCACGGGAGCGGTGTTCCTTCGACGGGGCGCCGCACCGTACGAATCCCGGCTTTCCGAGAGAGAACCGCATGGTGGAGCACATGGACGGAGCAGTGATACCTACTGACTTCGACATGCCCGTTGAGCCGCTGCGGCGGGCGGCGCACTACACCGGCGAGCCGGGGTCCATCGCCGAGGCCAGGGCCTTCGGGGAGCTGTTCGTCGAACAGCTCAGGTCCGAGTGGTGCGCGTCGGTCGACCGGCGCGCCGCCGGAGACGTGCTCCTGGTGGTGAGCGAGCTGGTCACCAACGCCCAGCGGCACAGCCACGGCCCGTACATCCTGGAGTTGGAGGGCACCGACACCGCCGTCACGGTCGCCGTCTACGACAGCAGCGCGGCGCTGCCCCGGCGCTACTCCAAGGACCCGGGGCGCATCGGGGGCCATGGCCTGGAGATCGTCCATGCGGTGTCGGCCGGGGTCACGGCCGAGCTGGTGCCGGTCGGCAAGTGCGTACGGGCGGTCGTACGGCTGACGCGCTGAGGCACCACGACCGCACGCGCGCGGTCCGCTCCTGAGGAGATGTCTGGACGGCCTCAGGACGCCGAGCAGCCGGTGGTGCGGGCCCCTGCCGCCGGCCGGAGCTTCCGGCCACCACGAGCCGTCTGTGATCACCGGCCGTCTGTGATCGCTGTCACCCGGCCACAGCTCAGACGGCGTCGACCCGGTTCACATCATCCAGCATCCCGCTGCGCAGCCGCTCGATGATGCGCTTGATGAGGCGTGAGACATGCATCTGGGAGCAGCCGAGCCGCGCGCCGATGTCGACCTGGGTGGCCTCCTCGACGAAGCGCAGATGGATGATCGTCCGATCCCGTTCGCTGAGCTCCGCCACCAGCGGGGCGAGGGTGTGGAAGTCCTCGACGAGGCGCATGCCCTCGTCCTCCTCGCCGATGAAGTCGGCGAGCGCCGACTCGCCGTCCTGGTCGTCCCCGGTCAGCGTGGCGTCCAGGGACGAGGAGTTGTAGCCGTTGGCCGCGATCCGCGCCTCCACGACCTCCTCCTCGGACAGGTTCATCAGCGCGGCCAGCTCGGCGACGGTCGGCTCCCGGTCCAGGCGGGTGGAGAGTTCCTCGCGCGCCTTCGCCAGCTCCACCCGCAACTCCTGAAGGCGGCGCGGGACATGGACGGCCCAGGTGGTGTCGCGGAAGAACCGCTTGATCTCACCGACGATGTAGGGCACCGCGAAGGAGGTGAACTCCACCTCCCGTGAGATCTCGAACCGGTCGATGGCCTTGATGAGGCCGATCATGCCGACCTGGACGATGTCCTCCATGTCGTCGCCGCGGCCCCGGAACCGCCCGGCCGCGAAGCGCACCAGCGACATGTTCATCTCGATGAGGGTGTTGCGCGTGTACTGGTACGCGTGGGTGCCCTCGTCCAGCGTGGCCAGGCGCTGGAAGAACTGCCGGGACAGTTCCCGCGCGTCACGCGGAGCCACGGTCCGCGGATCCGTGACGATCGGCAGGGACCCCTCACCAGTCCTGGTACGGACGCTGTCGTAGGTGACCGTCGACCAATTCATGGCGGTGTCCATTACCTCTACCTCTCCCACGCGACTCACTGTTCGGCCTCTTGGCGTTGACCTCTTGGCGATGTCCACGCGTGTGTCAACGCGTCTACCCCGAAGTCGGCATCTCATGTGAGTGGGATCGTCCGGATGGGTGGCGTCGGTCGCGCGGCGGTGACCTCGGAACGGTTCGGCGCTCTTGTGCCGTCCCGCGGCGGGGGGTTCACCCAGGGCGGAACGCCGCCCCCTTCCCGCCGCGCCCGGGGTCCCTAGGCTGAGGGGGTGAGCCCTCATGCGACGAACGAAGCCCGCGTCATCCCGCTCCGCGGGCAGAGCGCGCCGCCCCGCACCGGCGAGGCGCCCGGCACTCCGCGGCAGCCGGGAGCGGCGCCGCGGACGGCCGGGCCCAAGGAGCCCCTGTGGCGAGACCTCGTGGGGGAGATACTGCGGCGGGAGCGGCTCGCCCAGGAGCGTACGCTCAAGGACGTCGCGGAGGCGGCCCGGATCTCGATGCCCTATCTGTCCGAGCTGGAGCGCGGCCGCAAGGAGGCGTCCTCCGAGGTCCTCGCGGCCGCGGCCCGGGCGCTCGGACTCGGCCTCACCGACCTGCTCTCGCTAGCCCAGGACGAGTTGGCGCGAGGGGCCCGGAACCCGTCGGGCCGGGGCCGTACATCGCCGACGGCGCGCCACGGCGATCGGTACGACGGGCTGTGCCTCGTCGCCTGACCTCCTCGGGGGACGTCCGGCTCCCGGCCCGGCGGGTCACCCGGACGGGCCCCGCCGGCTGAGGACTTCGTCCGCGAGCCCGTAGGCGACGGCCTCCTCCGCGGTGAAGACCTTGTCCCGGTCCATGTCGGCCCGCAGCGTCGCCACCTCGTGGTGCGTGTGCCGGGCGAGGACCTCCTCCACCTGGGAGCGGACGCGCACCATCTCCTTGGCCTGGAGACTCAGGTCCGAGACCGTTCCCCGCTGTCCGCCGGTCGCGGGCTGGCCGAGCAGCACACGGGCGTGCCGGAGCACGAACCGACGGCCGGGGTCGCCGCCGGCCAGCAGCACCGCCGCCGTCGAGGCCGCCTGCCCGACGCAGAAGGTGGAGATGGGGGCCCGTACGAACGTCATCGTGTCGTAGATCGCCATCAGTGAGGTGAACGACCCGCCCGGCGAGTTGATGTAGACGGAGATCTCCTGCTCCGGGTTCGCGGACTCCAGATGAAGGAGCTGCGCGATGACGACATTGGCGACGCCGTCGTCGATCTCGGTGCCGAGGAAGACGATCCGCTCGGCGAGCAGCCGGCTGAAGACGTCGTAGGACCGCTCGCCCTGCGCGGTCCGCTCCACGACGTAGGGAACCGTGTACGACCCCATGTCACAGCCCCATCCGCCGGCGCGCGGCGGTCGGACGGACGTCGGCGAGCGACTCCACGACCCGGTCCACCATTCCGTACTGCCGGGCCTGCTCGGCCGTGAACCAGCGGTCGCGGTCGCCGTCGCGTGCGATGGTCTCCTCGCTCTGCCCGGTGTGCTCGGCGGTGATGCGCTCGATGGCCTTCTTGGTGTACTCGAGGTTCTCCGCCTGAATCTCGATGTCCGCCGTGGTGCCGCCGATGCCCGCCGACGGCTGGTGCATCATGATCCGCGCGTTCGGCAGGGCGAACCGCTTGCCGCGCGTTCCCACGGTGAGCAGGAACTGGCCCATGCTGGCGGCGAAGCCCATCGCCAGCGTCGACACGTCGTTGGGGATCAGCCGCATGGTGTCGTAGATCGCGAGACCGGCGGTGACGGACCCGCCGGGGCTGTTGATGTACAGGCCGATGTCGGTGCGGGGGTCCTCCGCCGACAGCAGGAGCAGTTGCGCGCACACCCGGTTGGCCGACACCTCGTCGACCTGCGTGCC
The DNA here is from genome assembly GCF_044753645.1 of Streptomyces sp. NPDC093261. Classification (NCBI taxonomy): domain Bacteria; kingdom Bacillati; phylum Actinomycetota; class Actinomycetes; order Kitasatosporales; family Streptomycetaceae; genus Streptomyces; species Streptomyces sp. NPDC093261. The sequence continues at coordinate 23,391 of NZ_JBIVNO010000013.1, read as the reverse complement.
CAGCAGGACGATGCGCTGGGCGAGCAGTTGTGCGGCGAGATGGTCGTCGAACCGGGTGGACGGGGTGTCACCCTCCTCCGCGCGGGGGGAGAACATGGTAGGTGGAGTCATCGGGTCTCCTTGTCGTGGCACGGACGCCGTCGACTCCACTGTCGGCCCCCGGCGAGGGGCGGATCCCGTTTCTCTGCCCGCCGCAGATTCGCCGAGGGCAGAGCGACGGGCTCAGCCCTGCTCGCGCAGTTGCCGGAAGAAGGCCCGGACGTCGTCCACCAGCAGGTCGGGCTCCTCCATCGCCGCGAAGTGGCCGCCCCGGTCGAACTCCGTCCAGCGCACGATGTTCTCGGTCCGCTCCGCCCGGTGCCGCAGCGGAACCTGGAGTTCGGCCGGGAAGACGGCGACCGCGGTCGGCGCGGTCGACGGCTCGGACGGCGCGGCGGCACGACGTGCGGCATGCGCCCGCTCGTAGTAGATCCGGGCCGCCGAACCGGCGGTGCCGGTCAGCCAGTACAGCATCACGTTGGTGAGCAGCCGGTCCCGGTGGACGGCCTCCTCGGGCAGCTCCCGCGAGTCCGTCCACTCCCTGAACTTCTCCACGACCCAGGCGAGCTGGCCGACGGGCGAGTCCGTGAGGGCGTAGGCGAGCGTCTGCGGCCGGGTGGAGTGCAGGATCGCGTATCCGGTGCCCTCCCGCTGCCACTCGGCCCACCGGCGCCAGGAGGTGAGGGTGCGCTCCCGCTCGTGCGGGCTCAGCGCGGCCAGCTCCTCGGGGGTCGGCTCGGTGGCCTGCTGCGCACCCGGCAACAGGTTCAGATGGACACCGATCACCCGGTCGGGGTGGGCACGGCCCAGCTCCCGGGAGACCGCCGCGCCCCAGTCGCCGCCCTGTGCGCCGAACCGCCGGTAGCCGAGCCGGGCCATCAGCTCGGCCCATGCGTCTGCGATACGGCCCGGCTCCCAGCCGGTGTCCCGGGTGGGGCCGGAGAAGCCGTAGCCGGGCAGGGCCGGCACCACGACATGGAAGGCGTCGGCGGGGTCGCCTCCGTGGGCGGCCGGGTCGGTGAGCGGCCCGACCACGTCGAGGAACTCCACGATCGATCCCGGCCAGCCGTGGGTGAGGAGCAGCGGCGTGGCATCCGGCTCGGGGGACCGGATGTGCGCGAAGTGGATCCGTGCCCCGTCGATCTCCGTGGTGAACTGCGGCCACTCGTTCAACCGAGCCTCCGCCGAGCGCCAGTCGTAGTCGTGGCGCCAGTACCGCACGAGTTCGCGGAGATAGTCGAGGGGGACCCCGTACGCCCACCCCACATCCGGCAGTGCGTCGGGCCAGCGGGTACGGTCGAGGCGGTCGTGCAGGTCGTCGAGGTCGCTCTGCGGGACGTCGATGCGGAACGGCTGGGGGGACGATGCGTCCTCAGGGGCGGTCATGGTGGCGGATCGTAGCCCCGGCCGCGGAGGCCGCCCCCCCGAGGACATGGCCGGGAAAAGTCGCCGCCTCGCCACCGATGAGTGGGGGCCCGGGGATCGGTCTACCGGGGTGATGACGTCCCCACCCGAGGAGGTACCGATGCCCACCGACGGATTCACCACCTGTCTCTGGTTCGACGGCCAGGCCGAGGAAGCGGCCGATTTCTATGTGTCCGTCTTCAAGAACTCCCGGCTCGGCCGCGTCGGCCGCTACACCGACGCGGGCCCCGGCCCGGCCGGCTCCGTCATGGCCGTCGAGTTCGTGGCCAACGGCCAGAAGTTCGTCGCCCTGAACGGCGGCCCCCAGTTCACGTTCAACGAGGCCGTCTCCTTCCAGATCTTCTGCGACGACCAGGACGAGGTGGACCACTACTGGAACCGGCTCATGGAGGGCGGCGGCGAGCCCGGCCCCTGCGGCTGGCTCAAGGACCGGTACGGCCTGTCCTGGCAGGTCGTACCGGCCCGGCTGATCGACCTGATCAGCGACCCGGACGCGGCCAGGGCGGCCCGCACCACCCAGCTGATGATGACGATGTCCAAGCTGGACATCGCGGCCCTGGAGGAGGCGTACGCGGGGGAGTAGCCGCCCCGGAGCGGCGGGGCCGCGCCATACGGGGAGCGGCCCCGTCCGCCGTACGCCTCCGGCCGGGGTGCGCGGCGAACGGCCGGTGTCCACCGGTCGGAGCAGCGACCGCGCCGGTCGGGTGCGCCCCGGATGCCGTCGTCGGCACATGCGGGTAGCCGTGGAGCATGCGCTTCCTCGGCGAACTGGACCAGCGGCTGTTCATCCGGGTCGCCACCGCCCGTCTGCCGGGCGCCGACCCCGCGCTCACCCGGCTGAGCCGCTCGGCGGACCACGGCCGGCTGTGGCTGGGCACGGCGGCCGGGCTCGCGACGCTCGGCGGCCACACCGGCCGGCGCGCCGCCCTGCGCGGCGCCGGTTCGCTCGTCCTCGCCTCGCTGACCGTGAACACCGTCGTCAAGTGGTCCGCCCGGCGCCCGAGACCGCTGCTGGACCCCGTGCCGCGGATCCGGCACCTGACGCGACAGCCGCGCACCACCTCCTTCCCCTCCGGTCACTCCGCGTCGGCCGCGGCCTTCGCCACCGGTGTCGCCCTGGAATCCGCCCGCTACGGCGCGCTGGTCGCCCCCGTGGCCGCCGCGGTCGCCTTCTCGCGGGTCTACGTGGGCGTGCACTACCCGGGGGACGTGCTGGCCGGGACGGTGATCGGCGTCGGCGCCGCGGTGCTGACCTGCCGCTGGTGGCCGCCGCGCCAGGCGCATCCGGAGCGCGAGCGGCCGCCCGCCGCGGCGCCCGCCCTGCCCGGCGGAGACGGGCTCGTGGTCTTCGTCAACACCGGCGCCGGCGCCGGGCCCCCGGCCGCCCCGCTGCCGCCGACCGACCTCCTGACGCAACTCCTGCCGGGGGCGGAACTCGTGGAGTGCGGACCGGACGACGACTTCGGGCCCCTGCTCGACCGGGCGGTCCACCGGGCCCTCGCACGGGGCGGCGCGCTGGGCGTCCACGGGGGCGACGGAACCGTCAACGCGGCGGCCCGGGCCGCCGCCCGGCACGGCCTCCCCCTCGCGGTGTTCCCCGGCGGCACCCTGAACCACTTCGCCCTCGACGTGGGCGTCCCACATGTCGAGGACACGGTGGCGGCGGTCGTGCGCGGTGAGGCGGTCGCCGTGGACCTCGGGATCGCCGTTCCCGAGGACGCGGACAAGGACAAGGACACGGACAAGGACACGGAAAAGGACACGGAAAAGCACACGGACAAGGACGCGGACCGGGAGCCGGGCGCGGTTCCGGTGGAGTTCCTCAACACCTTCGCCATCGGCCTCTATCCGGAACTGGTCCGGCTGCGCGAACGCCTGGAGCGGCGGCTGGGCAAATGGCCCGCGGCGACCGTGGCACTCATCCGGGTGCTGCGCACTGCGACGCCCGCCGAGCTGCGCATCGACGGGCGGCCCCGCAGACTCTGGCTGCTCTTCGCGGGCAACGGCCGTTATGTGCCCGACGGCTTCGCGCCCTCCTTCCGTCCGCGCCTCGACGACGGGCTGCTCGATCTGCGGCTGATCGACGGGGACCACCGGCTGGCGCGTACCCGGGTGGCCCTCGCGGCGCTCGCCGGGGCCCTTGGACACTCCCCGGCGTATGTCGCCGAGCGGGTGCGTGAAGTGCGGATCGAGGGCCTCAAGGGCACGGACACCTGTGCCTACGACGGTGAAGTCGTCCCGGCCCCCGGGGCGTTGCGGCTGGGCAAGCGGAACCGGGCGCTCGTCGTCTACCGGCCCGCCGTACCGCGCGGTGAGATCGTCCAGCCGGCACGGCTCGCCGCCCTCCTCGCCCGGTGGTGCGGAGGGCGCAGGGGCCGCCGTCTCCCCGTGGACGGCGGCCCCTCGGCTCCGGAGCACTGATCACATGTGGACGACGGGGGCACCCTCGACGGAGGGCTGCCGGGTGCCACGGCGGTAGAGCAGGAACGCGATGACCGCGCCGGCGGCGAAGAAGCCCGCCGACCACCCGAAGGCGGTGGTGTAGCTCTCGATGGTCGCCTGCGCCCGGACCAGCCGGCTGGTCGCGTCCTTGCCGGCCAGATAGTCGGTGGCGGCGCTCGCGGCCAGGGTGTTCAGCAGGGCGGTGCCGATGGAACCCCCCACCTGCTGCATCGCGTTGACCGTCGCGGAGGCGACCCCGGCGTCCTCGGCCGCCACCCCGCCGGTGGCGAGTTGCATGGCCGGGGGCATCACCAGACCGAGGCCCACGCCGATCACGACCAGTTGCGGCAGCACCGCGCTCAGGTAGTGCGAGCCGAGCCCGATGCCCGTGAGCCAGGCCATGCCGGCCGTGGCCACGGCGAAGCCCAGTGCGATCACGGTCTTCGGACCGATCCGCGGCAGCAGCACCGTCGTGCCGAGCTGTGCCGTCACCATCAGCGCGCCCACCATCGGCAGGAAGGCCACACCGGTCTTCGTCGGACTGAAGCCGAGGTTGAGCTGAAGGTAGTAGGTGAGGAAGAGGAAGACGCCGAACATGCCCGCGCCGGTGATCAGCACCGCGAGGTAGGAGGCCGCGCGGTTGCGGTCCAGCAGGACGCGCAGCGGCAGCAGCGGGTGCGCGGCCCGGTTCTGCCACCAGGAGAAGATCGCGAGCAGTACGGCGCCCGCGACGAGGAAGCCCCAGGTCCGCGGCGAACCCCAGGGGTGCGTCTCGGCGTTGGAGAAGCCGTACACGAGGGAGAAGAGTCCGCCGGCGACCAGGACCGCGCCCGGCACGTCGAGTTTGGAGTTCGCGGCGTCGCGGTGGTTGGCGAGCAGGGTCCAGCCGCCCGCGAAGGCGACGACGGCGATGGCTACGTTCACATAGAGCGTCCAGCGCCAGTCGAGTGCGTCGGTCAGCAGCCCGCCCAGCAGCAGACCGACCGCGCCGCCCGCGCCGGCGATCGCGCCGTACACGCTGAACGCCCGCGCCCGCTCCCGGGCGTCCGTGAACGTGGTGTTCAGCAGCGACAGGGCGGCCGGTGCCAGCAGCGCGCCGAAGACGCCCTGGAGGGCGCGGGCGGTGACCAGCATGCCGAAGCCGGTGGCGGCACCGCCGAGCGCGGAGGCCCCGGCGAAGCCGACGACCCCGACGAGGAAGGCGGTCTTGCGGCCGAACAGGTCCGCGATCCGCCCGCCGAGCAGCAGCAGGGACGCGAACGCCAGCGCGTACGCGGTGACGATCCACTGCCGGTTGGCGTCGGAGAAGCCCAGGTCCGCCTGGGCGGACGGGAGGGCGATGTTCACGATCGTGGCGTCCAGCACCACCATCAGCTGTGCGATCGCGACGACCGCGAGGATCCACCACCGCTTCGGCGAGGCCGGCGGTGTCTGCACGGCGTACGTCGGGATGCCGTTCTTCACCGTCTGGGACATGGCTGAACCACTCCAGGGAAAGGCGTTCGGAGACGTCGTTCGCAGGACAGCTCGTAAACGAAACTGTTTCGTACACATCGTATGCTAGACGGCTTCTCGCGAAACGGCAACGTTTCGATGGGCTCGTCTACGCCGCGCGCTTGTATGCCTTGACAGGAATATAACCGTGACGGCATATTCAGGTGGTGTCCGAAACCTCCTTGTGGTCCGCCCTCGCCGACCCCCACAGGCGGGCCATCGTCGCGCTGCTCCTGGAGCGGCCGCGGCCCGTCGGTGAGATCGTCGAGGCGTGCGGTCTCAGCCAGCCGAGCACGTCGAAGCATCTGAAGGTGCTGCGCGACGCGGGCCTGGTGCGCGTACGACAGGACGCGCAGCGCCGGGTGTACGCGCTCGACCCGGCTCCGATCGCCGCACTCGACGCTTGGCTCGACCCCTACCGCAGGCTGTGGAACCGCAGCCTCGACGCGCTGGGGCGGCGCCTCGACGAGACCTCGGACGACCCCGACGAACCCTTCGCGAAGGACTGATCAGCATGGCCGCCGACCTCACCGGCACCTACCTCACCCTCGACGACGGCCGCTCCGCCGTCCGCTTCAGCCGGGTCTACGACCACCCGGTCGACCGTGTCTGGCGGCTGGTCACCGACCCCGACGAACTCGTCCGGTGGTTCCCCTCCCGCGCCGAGTTCGAGCTGCGCCCCGGCGGCACCGTCCACTTCAGCGGGGACCCCCATATGCCGGAACCCACCGGCAGGGTCGTGGCCGTCGAAGCGCCCCGGCACCTCTCCTTCACCTGGGGCGGCGACGAACTGCGTTTCGACCTGGAGGAACTGGAGGGCGGACGGACCCGCTTCACCCTCACCAACGTCCTCGGGGAGCAGAACACCGCCGCCCGCAACGGCGCCGGCTGGGAGGTCTGCCTCGCGGCCCTGGACGCCCGGGCCCGCGGCGAGCGCTTCGAAGGCCCGCATGCCGGGGTGACCGCCTCCTGGAAGGAGTACTACGAGCGGTACATCCGGGCCGGGATCCCCTCGGGCGCGCCCGTTCCCGGCACCGGCGCCTGACGGCTCACGCCGTCTGACGCCGGGACCAGCGCCTGACCGCTCACGCCGCCCGACGCTGGCACGGACGCCCGACCGCTCACGCCGGGACCGCTGCCTGACCGCTTACGCCATCTGACGCCGTACCAGCTCGTGCAGCCGCCCGCCGGTGTCAGCGAGCAGCTCGGCCGGCGGGCCCTGCTGGGCGACTTTCCCGTCCTCCATCACGATGACCCGGTCCGCGTCCAGCACGGTGGACAGGCGGTGGGCGATCACGATCCGGGTGGCGTTCAGGGCACGGGTGGACTCGATGACCTTGCGCTGGGTCTCGTTGTCCAGCGCGCTCGTCGCCTCGTCGAAGAACAGGATGCGCGGGCGGCGGATCAGGGCCTGGGCGATCATCAGCCGCTGGCGCTGTCCGCCGGAGATCGCGCCGCTGCCCTGGACGATGGTGTGCAGGCCCATCGGCATCCGCTTGATGTCCTCGGCCAGTCCCGCCATCTCCGCCGCGGCCATCGCCTCCTCCGGCGTGTACGGCTCGGTGCCGCAGATGACGTCCAGGATGGAACCGGTGAACGGCTGCGCGTGCTGGAGCACCACCCCGCACTGCCGGCGCACCGCCGACTGGTCGAGCGCCGCGAGGTCCTGCCCGTCGTACAGGACGCTGCCGGAGACCGGCTTGTCGAAGCCGATCAGCAGGCGCAGCAGCGTCGACTTGCCGCAGCCGCTCGGGCCCACGATCGCCACGAACTCGCCCGGCCGCACCGCGAAGGACACGTCGTCGAGGACCAGGGGGCCGTCGTCGGCGTAGCGGAACGAGAGCCGGCGCGCCTCGATCGCGCCGGACAGCACACCCGGCCGGGTGCTCGCCGTGCGCACCTCCGGCGTCGCGTCCAGCACCGGCCTGATCTCCTCGAACAGCGGCAGCGCCGCCACCAAGGAGACGAACGCACCGGTGAGCTGCGTGACCGAGGTCAGCAGCATGGTCACCGAGGTGTTGAAGGTGAGGAAGTCGGCGGCCGACAGGGCGCCCCTGGCCGGGCCCGCGAGCAGCATGAACAGCAGCAGCGAGCACAGCGGCAGATACACCGAGCCCAGCACCGTGGTGAGGTTCTTGATCCGGCCCACCTTCTGCTGCAGCTCACGGCTGCGCGCGAACTCGCCGGCCCAGGCGGCGTAGGCATAGTTCTCGGCCGCCGCGACCCGCAGCTTCGGCAGGCCGCGCAGGGTCTGGAAGGCCTGGTTGTTCAGCTTGTTGCCGAGCCGCACCAGTCGCCGCTGCCAGCGCACCTGCCAGAGCCCGAGCCCCAGGAAGACGGCGGCGATGACGACGAGCATGGTGATCGCGGCCAGCGCCATGGGCACGCTGTACCACAGCAGCAGCCCCAGGTTCATCACACCGACCGTCACCGACTGGGCGACCACCGGACCGACCCCGGCGAGCAGCCTGCGAATGGCGCTGATGCCCATGGCCGCGCTCGCCAGCTCACCGGTGGAGCGCTCCGCGAAGAACTTCGTCGGCAGTCTCAGCAGACGGTCCCAGACCGCCGGCTGGAGCGTCGCCTCGATCCGTCCCTCAAGGCGCAGAATGCTCAGGTTCTCCAGCAGCATGAACGCCGCCGCCACCACACCGGTCACCATAAGGGCGAGGCAGACCTGGACGATCAGCCCCTCCTGGGCCTTGGGCACATACTCGCCGAGCACCTTGCCGGTGGCGATGGGCACCAGCGCGCCGATGGCGACGGTCACCAGACCGCTGAGCAGCAGTCCCAGCAGATCGCCCCGGGTGGCGCGCATGCAGAAGCGCAACAGCCGCAGGGGGCTGAGCCGTTGGTCCGGCAGCGGACGGTAGAACATCACGGCCCGCGGCTCGAACTCCGCCGCGTTCGCCTTCTCGACGGGGGTCTCGCGGCCCGACGAGGGCTGGACCGCGACATAGCCGCCGCGCCGCCACAGCAGCGCGACCGGCGCGCCCGACAGCGCTCGGTGGCCCACCAGCGGCCCCACGTCGTCGCGCCACCAGCGTCCGTCCAGCCGTACGGCCCGGGTGCGGACCCGGGAGGCGACGGCGATGCGCTCGACCGGATCGAGGCGGTCGCTCTCGGTGCCGCTCCCCGAGGGGTCGGCCAGTGTGATCCCGGCCGCGCGCGCCACCAGTCCGCAGGCCGCGTAGGTGGCGTCGGCGTCGGCTGCCGTCGTGCGCCGGGCCGACGCCCTGCCGATCGAGGCGAGCAGGGTGCGGTCGGCCTGGGCGCGGACCGCCTCACCCGCCTTGATACCGGCCGCGGTACGGGTCTCGTGGCTGCGCTCCACCTGCTCGATCCACCGGTCGAGGGTGGCGAGCAGACGGTACTGCTGGTCCACCATCCCCTGCCAGACCGCGGGATCCATCAGCAGATCGGCCGCCGCCTGCGCCCCGTACAGAGAGCCGTACTGGACGCTGCCCGGCGGCACCTGCATCCAGAACACATCGTCGTCGGTGATCTCGGCGGCCCGTTCGCTCGCCATCGGCGCCTGGAAGAGGATCGTGAGGCCCCGGCCGACGCCCAGGGCGAGCGCGTACTCCAGCGGGCTCGTCGTCGGCGGTACGTACTGCGGGTTGCCGTACTCGTCGTACGACCAGGTCTGGGTGTCGACCTGCTGGTACAGCTCGCGTAGCTGGATGCGGCGCACCGCGCAGTCGCGCACCGGGCGGGCGACCAGGGTGTGCTGGGGTCCCGCGACCGGGCCGAGTAGCAGCGAGCCCGCCTCGAGACGGCCGAGGTGGTGCCAGTGGCCCTGCGCGGCGGCGTCCACCGCGAACAGGTCCAGCGCGCCGGCCGCGACCAGCCACAGCACCTGCGGGCCCTCCAGGTCGAGCCGGCCCAGGCCCGAACAGTCGACCGGGGATCCCATCGCGCCCAGCGCGTTGAGGACGAGGTCGCCCTCCTGAACCGCCGTCATCTCATCGCTCCCTGACCAGCTCGGCGTACGCACCGCCGGCCGCCACCAGGGCGTCGTGGCGCCCACGTTCCACGATCGTGCCGTGCTGGAGCACCACGATCTCGTCGCTGTCGCGTACGGTGCTGAGCCGGTGCGCGATCACCACGCAGGCGCAGCCTCGCTTACGCAGGTTGTCGATCACGGTCTGCTCGGTCTCCGCGTCCAGGGCGCTGGTCACCTCGTCGAGAACCAGGATGCTCGGATCGCGCACCAACGCCCGTGCGATCTCCAGGCGTTGGCGCTGCCCGCCGGAGAAGTTCCGCCCGTCCTGCTCCACCCGGCTGTGAATGCCGCCCGGGCGGCGCATCACCACGTCGTACAGGGCCGCGTCCCGGAGCGCCGCGACCACCGCGTCGTCCGGGATCGAGGGGTCCCACAGCGCCACGTTGTCGCGCACCGTGCCCTCGAAGAGGAAGACGTCCTGGTCGACGAAGGAGACCGAGGCGGCGAGCGCCCCGCGCGGAATGTCCTCCAGGCGCCGTCCGTCGATGCGGATCTCGCCCTCCCATGGCGCGTACAGGCCCGAGATCAGCCGTGACACCGTCGACTTGCCGCTGCCCGAACCGCCGACCAGCGCCACCTGCTGCCCCGGGCCGACCGTCAGACTGAAGCCGTTCAGCAGCGGCTTGTCCAGGGGGCTGTAGCCGAACGTGATCCGCTCCAGTTCGACATGGCCGTGCAGCCGGCGGGTCGACTCGCCGCGTCCGGAGCGGCCGTAGAGCGGGTCCGCCTGGAAGTTCTCCACGTCCTTCAGGCGTGCCACGTCCGCGGCGAAGTCCTGGATACGGCCCGCGACCCCGTTGAGACGGGTGATCGGCGCGGTGAACCGGGTCACCAGGGCCTGGAAGGCGACCAGCAGCCCGACCGAGATATGCCCCTCGACCGCCCGCAGGCCGCCGATCCACAGGATCAGCGCGCTGTTGAGCGTGGCGAGCGTCGGCGCGACCACGCCCAGCCAGGCGCTCGGCACCCCGAGCCGCTGCTGTTCCTCCAGCGTGGTGGCGTGCTGCCCGGCCCACTTGCGGAAGTAGCCGTCCTCGCCGCCGGTCGCCTTCATCGTCTCGATCAACTGGAGCCCGGTGTAGGCGGTGTTGGTGAGCCGGGCGCTGTCCGCGCGCAGCTTCGCGGTGCGCGTCGCCCGCAGCCGGACGACCACCCGCATCGCCACCACGTTGAGCAGCGCGACGCCGATGCCGACGAACGTCAGCTGCGGGTCGTACGTGTACAGCAGCACCGCGTAGAGCACGACGACGACCGCGTCCACGCCCGCCGCCGCGAGGTCGCGGGCCAGCGTCTCGGCGACCGCGTCGTTGGACTGCAGGCGCTGCACCAGGTCGGCGGGGCTGCGCTGGGCGAAGAATGTCACCGGCAGGCGCAGCAGATGGCGCAGGAAGCGGGCGCTGGAGAGCGTGGAGGAGATGATCCGGCCGCGCAGCAGGTTCGCCTGCTGCAACCAGGTCAGCACGATCGTCAGCAGCACGCACGCGGCCATCGAGGCGAACAGCACCCCGAGCAGCGAGGTCTGCCCGCCGATCAGGAACATGTCGATGTAGGTCCGGCTGAGCGCGGGCAGCGCGGCGCCGACCGCCACCAGCAGGAGGCTCGCGAGGATCGCGGCGGGCATCGTGCCGGAGGTGCCGCGCAGCCGGGCGGGCATGGCGCCCAGAACGCCGGGCCTGCGTCCGCCCCGGGTGAAGCCCTCGCCCGGCTCCATCACCAGCACCACCCCGGTGAAGCTGGTGTCGAAGTCCTCCATCGGCACGAATCGGCGACCCTTGCCGGGGTCGTTGACATACACGCCCCGGCGGCCGAAGCGGCGCCCCATGCCGTCGTAGACGACGTAGTGGTTGAACTCCCAGAACAGGATCGCGGGTGCCTTCACCTCGGCGAGCGCGGCCGTGTCCATCTGCATGCCCTTGGCCGTCAGGCCGTAACTGCGGGCCGCCTTCAGGAGGTTGCTGGCGCGTGAGCCGTCGCGGGAGACACCGCACGCGATGCGCAGCTCCTCCAGCGGGATGTGCCGGCCGTAGTGCCCGAGCACCATGGCCAGGGAGGCGGCACCGCACTCCACGGCCTCCATCTGCAACACGGTGGGAGTACGGACGGTCTTCGTCCGGCCCTTGGGCACCGTGCGCTTCGGCGGCGCGGCGCGGCGTCTGCCCCGTACCGGGGGCAGGGTGTCCGAGGGAGCGGTCACGGCAGGAGCCAATCGACGGGACGCTGATCGGCCATGCGGATCGAGCCGGAGGCCAGGGTCATGGAGGTGAGGGCGAACGGGGGGCCGTCCACCGACGACCACCGGTACCCGCTCTTCGTGTGGGAGGACGTGTCGAGCCGCACCAGGACGGCCACCGGGCGGCCCTTCTTGGTGAACTGCTCACCCAGCTGGTCGTCGCCCAGGAACGAGGCGATCTGCTGCGCCGACTGGGGCGCCCGGTCCACGGACTTCACATGACCGCGCAGCACCCCGTACCGCTGCGTGGGCACCGACTGGACGGTGAGGTCGACGGAGGCCTCGGCGGGGATGGCGGCGGCGCTCTCGGCGGGCACGTACACCGTCGCGTACAGCGGGTCGGAGGCGTGCGCGACCTTCTCCACCGCGGCGACGTTCGCCCCGGTCTGGATGATCTGGCCGATGGTGGCGGCGAGCGCGGTGACGCGGCCCGCGGCGACCGTGCGGACCATGGAGTCGCCCTGACTCGTCCGCACCTTCACCACGGGCGCGTTCGCGGGCAGCCGTTCGCCCTCCTTCGCGAGGACCGCGGTGACCTGTCCGGCGACGGGGCTCTGGAGGACGTAACTGCCCTCTCCATGCGTGAGGACGGCCGGCGCGCTGACCGTGGAGGCAACCGAGCCGGTGACGGCCCACGCGGACGCGGCGGCCATGGCGACCACCGTCACGGCGAGCACGAGCCACCCCTGGGGGCGGGCGAAGCGCACCGGGAGGTCCAGCTCTTCGGGCGACTGCAGCTTGGCGAGGGCCTGTTGGCGGAACTGCACGGAACCTTCCCTCACCTGTCCTGAGAGATTTAGGGCATCCGAGAGCCCCGGAACCGGGAGACGGTTCCGGGACTCAACGGCACAAAGGTGCGATCAGAGACCGGCGACCAGCTGGGTGACCGGGGCGGTGTTCAGGCCGGTGACACCCTCGACGGTGCCGACGGCCGTGCCGACCAGGCCGGAGACCGGGGCAACACCGTCCACCAGGCCGGTGGCCGTGCCGACGGCGTTGACCTGCAGACCACCGGAAACGGCGTCCAGCTCGGCGTCCGAGATCTCGGCGGTCTCAACCTGGGGGGTGGAGTTCATGATGGAACTTCCCTTCATATGGATATTCACAAGGGGGAGAGCGGCCCCCCTCTGGGGACAGACGGTCGGCCGCGCCCGCGGACGCCGGGAACCCGTCACCGGGCTCCGTGGGGGAGGCACCCGCGGTGCAACGGATCAAAGCACGCCGGGGCAGGGCTCTTCCACTCAATCAACGCTCTCACCAGGGCAATTGATGTTCCGCCAGGGCGATCCGTGCAGGTGTGCGCACGGTGTGTCGGCGACTTCTTCACATGCCGCGCCTCATCGGCGCCCCCGGTCCCTTGCGGCGCGAAATCCGAATGGGACACTCCTGGTCCAATGGCGCGGGCCCCGGCCTGAGAGTGTGCAGATCCGTCGCCCATGGTGACGTGGTTGTGCAGATTCCCTGAAGCCGGGATTCCGCTCCCTGTGTTGAGCTGTACGTCACCGGGCGGTCGCGGACCGTGTGTGTACGGTGCCTGCCGCAGTGGTCGCGTACGGGCCTCGCCGCAGTGGTCGCGTACGGGCCTCGCCGCGGTCGGGCGAGCACGTCCTCCGCCGTGGTCGCTCGCCTACGGAACCTGCGGCGGCCGGTCCCGGGAGGACTGGTCCGGCAGCGCGTACACCGTGCTCGCCCGCGCCGTGATCTCCGCCGTGTCGCCCGCCGTCATCGTGATGTCGGCGAACGCCATACGCCGGCCCAGTTTGGTGAGGACCGCCTCCACCAGCACATCCGCGTCCACGACCGCGCGTTGGAAGCTGGTGGACTGCTGGACGGTCGTCATGGGCACGAAGCCGCTGCGCGCCGCCGACACCGCGATCACCGTCGCCGTGTCGGCCGCGGCCATCAGCGCCTGACCCGACAGCACGCCGCCCTCCCGGGCGAGCCGGGTGGACCAGGGCAGCCGCAGCACGGCTCGCCGCTCGTCCAGTTCGACCACGGTGAGTCCCAGGTCCTGCACCCAGGGGGCGAAGTTGCCGGCGAGGATCTTGTCGGCTTCGGCTGGCGTCATGCGTGAATCCTTCCCCCGCCAGGGCCCCGGCAGACGCGTTTGCCACCTATCTCACGCTTTCGCATACGCCAACTCGGCCAGTTGCCCGACCCGTTGAACACCCCCCATGACACATGCGTATCAACAGGCATCCAGGCGCCCCAGTCGGCTGCCGGACGGTCCCGATCGGATGCCGGACGGCGGCAACGCACCCCCGCCCTCAGGAGGTCAAGAGTTGAGTCACAAACGCATACCCAAGCGCAAGGCCGCGATAGCGGTGGGAAGCGTGGCGGCGCTCGGAGCGGCGGCCCTTCTGCTGCCCAACGCCAACGCCTCCCAGACGGGTTCGTCGGACGCCACCCCGAAGACGTTCAAGGCGGACGATGTCTCGGGCCTCGCCTCTCAGGTCGCCGCTCAGCTGGGTGACGCCTTCGCGGGCGCGTACTACAACGCCGACAAGAAGCAGGTCGTCATCAACGTGGTCGGCAACGACAGCAATGTCGTCAACACCATCAGAAAGGCCGGCGCGATCCCCAACCGGGTGCAGAACAGCACCGCCGCGCTCCAGGCCGCCGCCAAGACGCTCAAGGCGCAGGCCACGGTCCCCGGCACCGCGTGGTCCGTGGACCCCAAGACCAACAAGATCCAGGTCTCCGCCGACAGCACCGTCACCGGCGCCAAGTGGGACAAGGTGGAGTCGACGGTCAAGAGCCTCGGCTCGGGCATGGCGACTCTCAGGAAGTCCGGCGGCGCCTTCAAGACGCTGGTGTCGGGTGGTGACGCCATCTTCGCCCAGGCCAACGGCGGTGGCGTCCGCTGCTCCCTCGGCTTCAACGTGACCGCGAGTGACGGCAGTCCGGCCTTCCTGACGGCCGGCCACTGCGGGGTCGCGGCCAAGCAGTGGTCCGACTCCCAGAACGGGCAGCCGATCGCCACCGTCGACCAGGCCACCTTCCCCGGCAACGGCGACTTCTCCCTCGTCAAGTACGACGACCCCAACACCCAGGCGCCGAGCGAGGTCAACGCGGGCAACGGGCAGACGGTCCAGATCAACCAGGCCGCGGACGCGGTGGTGGGCCAGCAGGTCTTCCGCATGGGCAGCACCACCGGTCTGCATGACGGAACCGTCACCGGACTCGATGCCACCGTCAACTTCCAGAGTGAGACCGTCCCGGGCGGCGTCGACACCGTCACCGGGCTCATCCAGACCAATGTCTGCGCCGAGGCCGGCGACAGCGGCGGCTCGCTGTTCACCCAGGACGGCAGCGCGGTCGGTCTCACCTCGGGCGGCAGCGGTGATTGCACCGCCGGCGGCGAGACCTTCTTCCAGCCGGTGACCGCGGCGCTCAAGGCGACCGGCGCGACGCTCGGCGCGGGTGGCGCGGCGGGCGCGGGCAACCAGAGCGCGAGCCCGGGTGGCCAGGGCGGGGCCGGGGACCAGAGCGCGAGCCCGGGTGGCCAGAGCGGGGCCGGTGACCAGAGCGCGAGCCCGGGTGGCCAGAGCGGGGCCGGTGACCAGAGCGGCACCGGTCAGCAGGCGGGCGGCGCGGCCGACCAGTCCGGCAGCGAGCAGTCCGGGCAGGCGCAGGGCGGCGGCGCGGCCGACGGTTCCTCGCTGACGAGCCCCTGATCCACTGAGTCGCCGAGTCGCGAGCAGGCAAGCCGGCGGAGCCGCCGAGCGGGCAACTCGGTTGAGCCGCCGAGCGGGCAACTCGGTTGAGCCGTCGAGCAGGCAAGTCGGTTGAGTCGACGACCCGGCAAGTCGGTACGTGCGCAAGTCAGTGTGTCGCGGTCCGGCCCTCCGGCGGGAGGGCCGGACCGTTCGTCGTCTGCCGGGGCCGCCTACGAGTGTTCGCGGTCGCGAAGTGGCCCGGTCCGGGAGCGTCCCCGGTGGTCACCCCTCGTCGGCGGCGCGGCGGCCGGAGCGCCGCCCGGCCCGCGGCGCGATCCGGTCCGCACGCTCCTCCCGGGCAGCGTCCACGCCCCCCTCGGCACGCTCGGCGGGCCCGGTGCGCGCCGGCCCGCCGACGTCGTCCGAGCCGCCTCCGCCGCCCGCGTGCAGACTCCCCAGCAGCGCCAGGAGTTCGGCGCTGCGGCTGCCCGGCTCGGGATGGAAGACCACGAGGGTCATCCCGTCCGTACCGCCGATCTCGAACTTGTTCGAGTGCAGCTCCAGATCGCCGACCTGGGGGTGGGCGAGCCGGCTGAGACGACTGCGCCGGGGCCGCACCTCATGGCGGCTCCACAGCAGACGGAAGCGTTCGCTGCGCAGGGACAGCTCGCCCACCAGCTCCACCAGCCGCGGGTCGTCGACCTCGGACCCCACGTGGGCGCGCAGACTCGCCACGCCCTCCGCGGTCGCCTCCGCCCAGTCACGGCGCAGTTCCCGCTCGGTGGGGTCGAGGAACGCGGCCCGCAGCAGGTTCACGCCGGGCGCGTAGTTCGGCGACAGGGCGGCGGCCAGGGAGTTGACCGCGAGGACATCGGTGAACCTGTTCTGCACATACGCCGGATTGCCCGTCCAGCCTTCGATGAGCTGGCGGATGCCCACCGGCACCTGCTCGGGCCGGGCGCCCCGCCTGCGGGAGGCGGGCCGGCCGGGCCGGGCCAGACCGATCAGATGCCCGGTCGTGTCCGTGTCCAGGTGCAGGACCCGGGCGAGGGCCTTGAGTACCTGGACGGACGGATTGCGGTCCCGGCCCTGTTCCAGCCGCAGGTAGTAGTCGGAACTGATGCCGGCGAGCATCGCGACCTCCTCGCGGCGCAGCCCGGGAACCCGGCGCAGTCCGCCGCCGCTCAGGCCCACGTCCTCGGGTCTGACCAGGGCCCGTCGGGCCTTGAGGAAGTCGCCGAGCGCGTTCGTGCCGTTCATACGACCACCGTAGGGCCGCTGCGGCGGCTTCCGGGTGTCCCCGCCACCCCCAGGAACCGGAGCGCACCGCCGACCGGTGCCCCGGCAGCGCCCCGTCGGCGGCCCCACGGCAACGACACGCACAAGGAGCTGCGCCGACACGCGCAGAGGGGCTGCGCCGAAGTCGCGGAAGCGCTGTAATTGCAGAGTGGGGAGCGAAGGCGCTGCGGGACGCAGAACGAGAACGCAGCGTGCGGAACTTGCCCTCAAGACGCTCACCGCGGACCTCGAACCGTGCGACCGGCTGCGTCGCGTCCTCGAACAGGCCCTGGCCTTCACGGGGGCGACCCTCGCCGCCGTCTACGCCCCGCACGAGGACGGTGACGGGCTGCGTCTGACCGAGGCGGTCGGTGCGCCCAGGGCCCTGTACGGGCTGCGCGACGTCCATCCGCTTCCGGCGGAGTCCCCCGTGGCGGACGCCCACCGCGCCGGACAGCCCCTGTGGCTCGCCCCCGAGGACCTCGGCCGCTGTGCCGGCGCGGGCCGGCTGCCGGATCCGGACTTCTGGCTGGGCATCCTGCCCCTGCGCGACGGCGGCTGCCTGGCTGCCGTCACCGACCAGCCGGACGGCTTCGACGCCGAGGACCACGAGTGCCTCCAGCTCGTCGCCGAGGCCGTCGCGGGCCCCCCGCCGGGCTCGGCCGGCCCGGTCCGACCGGTCGGCAGCTCGTTCAGTGTCGCCGTGGACAGCGGCCGGGTCGAGGTCGACGGCGAAGTGCTGGAGCTCTTCGGCATCGATCCGGACGAGTTCGGCGGCCGGGTGGAGACCCTGCTCGCCCGGACCGTGCCGGAGGACGTGCCGGCCCTGATGTCCGTCGTGGAACCCGACCGTCTGTCCGCCGGCGACCGGGAGCTGGAGTTCCGTATCCTCCAGCCCTCCGGCGCACCGAAATGGCTGCGGTTGCGCGCGCGGCTGCTGCCGGCGGGGGAGGGCCGGCCGGCCCGGCTCGTCGGTACGGTCGCCGACGCCTCGAAGCTGCGCCCCGCCGTCAGCGATGTCACCCGCATCCAACGCCTCGCCGCAGCGCTCGCCACCGCGGGCACCGTCAGCGATGTCAGCGGGGCCGTGGTCGCCGCCCTGCGCACACCGCTGCGGGCGGACCGTATCGCCCTGGCCGAGCTGGAGTCCGACCGGCTCGTCGTGACCGTTCTCGACCCGCCCGAACCGGAGGCCTGGCCCGAGCTGTGGCGCACCGAATGGCGCACCGAGTGGCCCGACGCTCCCGTACGCGCCATGCCGACCCTCGCCGCCGCGCTGCGGGAGGGCCGCGCGGGGATCTGGCCCGCCGGGACGGACCTGGAGCCCGCGCTCGCCGAGGTGGGGCCCGGCGGCCTGGTCGCCCTGCCGCTGCCCGCGGGCGGACGCACCGCCGGCGCCTGCCTCATCGGCTGGGACAGCCCGCACGACTTCACCCCCGACGAGCGCGCCCTGCTCACCGCCGCCGCGGGCCTCGCGGGACAGGCGCTCGTGCGCGCCCGTGCCTTCGACGCCGAACACGAACTGATCGGCATGCTTCAGCGCGCCCTCCTTCCGCGCCGCCTGCCCCGGCTGCCCGGCGCCGACGCCGTGGGCCGCTATCTGCCCACCACCGCGGGCCTGGAACTCGGCGGCGACTGGTACGACGTGATCCCGCTGCCCGACAACCACGCCGCCCTCGTCATCGGCGACGTCCAGGGCCACAACGCCGGAGCCGCCGCCCTGATGGGTCAGATGCGCACCGCCCTGCGCGCGTACGCCGCCGAGGGCCACCCCCCGGACGTCGTCGTCTCGCACGCCAACCGGCTCCTCGTGGAGATGGAGTCCGACCTCTTCGCCACCTGCTGCTATGTCGACGTCGACATGGAGGAGGGCACGGCCTGGTGCGTCCGCGCCGGACACATCCCCCCGGTGGTGCGCCATCCGGACGGCGGAACGCAGATCGTCGAGGCGGAGGGCGGACCGCCCCTCGGCGTCGTCGACCAGGCGGACTACCCGATGACCCAGCTGCGGCTGGGGCCCGGCGCGATCCTCGCCCTCACCACGGACGGGCTGGTGGAGACCGCCGAGACCAGCCTCGACGACGGGCTGGCGCGGCTGGCCCGGGAACTGTCCGCCGCCGATCCCGGGCACCTCGGGTTCGTCGCGGACGCGCTGCTCGCCGACGCCAACCGAAGTGACGACGTGGCGCTCCTCCTCGTCCGCTACGACGGCATGGCGGTGCGCCCGCTGCGCGAGACCTGGACGGTGTGGCGTGTGCCTGAAGCGGTCCGGCACGCCCGCCGCTTCACCCGGCGCACCCTGCGTACCTGGGGTGTGGCGCGGGAGGACCTCGACACCGTGCTCCTCGTCGTCTCCGAACTCGTCACCAACGCGCTCGTGCACACCGACGGCCGGGTGCGCCTCGACCTCACCGTGCTCAACCACCGGCTGCGCGTAGCGGTCGCGGACGCCTCACCGCGTTCGCCGGTCAAGCCCACGAGCATCGGATGGGAGGCCACGGGTGGCCGGGGCATCCTGCTCGTCGAGGCCATGGCGGCGGAGTGGGGGACGCTCCCGGTGAGCGGCGGCAAGCAGGTGTGGGCGGACCTCCACCTGGAACACCCGCCGACGAGCGCACGCACCTGACGACCGGCGCGACGTCGACGCGCCCCCGGTGCCGAAGGCGCGCCCCGGCCGTGCCGTCGTGACACTCTGACATCGTGCGTCTGCTGCTCATGTCCGACACCCATGTTCCCCGGCGCGCCCGGGAACTGCCCCCGCAGCTCCTCGCCGAACTCCCGCGTGCCGACGTCGTGATCCACGCAGGCGACTGGGTGGACCTCGCCACGCTCGATCTGCTTCAAGCCTGCTCCGCGCGGCTGATCGGCGTCCACGGCAACAACGACGGTCCCGAACTGCGGGCCCGGCTGCCCGAGGCGGCCCGCGCCGACCTCGACGGTCTGCGCCTCGGCGTGGTCCACGAGACCGGCCCCGCGCAGGGCCGCGAACGCCGCTGCGCCGCGCGCTTTCCCGACCTCGACGTGCTGGTGTTCGGACACAGTCACATCCCGTGGGACACCATCACGGACACCGGCCTGCGGCTGCTCAACCCCGGTTCCCCGACCGACCGCCGGCGCCAGCCCCACTGCACCTACATGACCGCGACGGTGGCCGAGGGCGCGCTCCGGGACGTACGGCTGCACCGACTACCGCCGCGCACCACGGCGCCGGGGTGTTGACGTCGTCCGCCTCACCGCTGATTGTTGTGCGCACGGCGAAACTGCGGCCGACCTCGGCACCACCGCGGGGCCGCCCGTGTACACCGGGTCGACCCCGATCGCCGTGGCGGACGAACCGGGTGGCGCGGGCGGCAAGCGGCTGCCGCTGACCGCCTCCGGCGCAGCGGCCGTGCACTACGCGCTGGTCCGAACGGGGCGACGGCCCCGTCCGCGGCCCTGCTGAGCGCGGCGCGGACGGAGCCGTCGGCGTGGGCGGCGAAGGAGATCAGCCGGCGGAGGGACCCGTCCAGTCCGCCGGGACATGGGCCAGACGCACCCGCTGCGGGTGATCGCCTACCGGGACCGAGGCGACCTTCTCGCCCGTCGCGAAGTCGATCGCGGTGATCTGGTCGGCGCCGCTTTCCGAGATGACACAGTCCTTGCCGTCGCCGCTCACGGTCGCCCAGTAGGGCTTGGCGGCGATGATGAGCGGGCCCTCCTGGAGGGTGGCGCGGTCGACGACGGTCGCGTAGTCGTCCATCGTCCCCGCGACGCACAGCTTGGTGCCTGACGGGTTCATCGAGATGCCGTGGTGGCGTGAGTCGTTGACCCAGGTCGTACGGTCCTCGCTGGTCGCCGGGTTCTTCGGCAGGGTCTTCACCCGGGTGATCTTGTCGGCGGCCACGTCGTACTCCAGGAAGCCGTTGAAGAACGACACCTGGAAGTAGAGCCTGGACTCGTCGGGGGTGAACACGGCGGGACGTACCGCGTCGGAGAAGTCCTTGAGCCCGATGGCGTCGAGCCGGCTGCGCATGTCGATGATCTTGACTTGCTGGAAGGTGTGGGCGTCCACGACCGTGATGTGACGGTCGCCCTTGGTCCAGTCCCACGCCGGGTCGTCGAGCGAGGTGTTGACCTCGCCGATGGCCATGTTCCAGATGTACCTGCCGTCCTTGCTGAAGATGTTCTCGTGCGGCTTGTCGCCGGTGGCGAACTCGCCCAGTTCCCTGCCCGTATCGATGTCGAGGACCTGCACCTTGTCGGCGGTGGAGGCGGAGACCGCGACCCGGGTGCCGTCGGGGGAGACCGCCATGTGGTCGGCGCGGTAACCGGCGACCGGGAAACGCCAGTTGATCTTCCCGGTGGCCAGGTCGATGGACACGACGTCGGCGAAGCTCGGCCGGGAGACGACCATCGACCTGCCGTCGGGCGTGGAGTACATGTCGTCGACGAATTGGTCGTGCCCCTCGCCGACGCTGTTGCGGATGGCCATGAAGTAGATCCACTTGATGGGATCGGCGTTGATCTCCGCCATACGCGCGTCCTTGTCGGGAATCACATTGACGCGGCCGATCTTCGTGAAGTCGCCGCTCGACCTGATGACGTCGGCGGTGCCGTCCCAGTTGTTGCCGACGAACATCACCTCGCGCAGCGCGGCGGAGGAGTCCTGTGCCGAGGCCGCCGTCGCCGTACCGCCGGCGGTCAGGGCGAGGGCAGCGGACAGGGCGAGCAGATACCGGGGTCTGAAGGCAGGCATGGTGGGGGTCCTGTCGTCGAGGGAGAGTGGCGAAGGCCACCTGGACTTGGTGCGAGCATGGCAATGTCAGGGGTGCGATGCCCGGCGGGGCCGGGTGGTGCGGGGCTCGGTGATTCTGAATACGTCCACGTTCAGAGTGACTTACTGGAAAGTAAGGAGGATGCCGCCCTCTTCACAAGACTCCGTGCGCGACAAAATTGAGCGAGAGGCGAACAGATCAGCGAGTGATGCGGGGGAGTGCGTGACGGGCAGACTCAGACAGCCCACGGGGCGGTACGGGGGCAAGTCGGCCGAGGAACGGCAGGCCGAGCGGCGCCGGCGCTTCCTGGACGCCGCGCTCCAGCTCTTCGGTGACAGCCCCGGCTTCCGGTGCACCACCGTCGCGGCGCTGAGCGAGGCGGCGGGGCTGTCGACACGCCAGTTCTACGAACAGTTCCACACCCTCGAGGATGTGCTGGCCGCCCTGCACCTCGAGGTCAACGACTGGGCGGAGGAGGCCGCGGCCGCCGCCCTCGCGCACGCCCGCGACCTCCCGCTCGCCGAGCGCGCCGCCGCGGTCTTCGGAGCCTACGCGGCCAATGTCACCTCCGATCCGCGCCGGATCCGGATCACTTTCGTCGAGATCATCGGCGTCAGCCCGCGGTTGGAGGCACAGCGGCTGGAACGCCGTTCCCGATGGGTGGAGTTCATCTGCGCCGAGGCCGCCCTGGCCGCCGGGCGCGGCGAGGCCGCGCCGCGCGACTACCGGATCGCGGCCACGGCGTTCATCGGCAGCGTCAACGGCCTGCTGCACGACTGGCGGGCCGGCTGGGTGGAGGCGACCCTCGACGAGATCGTGGACGAACTGGTCCGGCAGTTGCTCGCCATCCTGCGCCCGGCCGACTGGCAGCCGTCCGCCTGAGTGCCGGCCCGGCCTCACCCCGCCACGACGGCCGGCAGGACGCTCGCGACGGCGAGCGTCGCACCGACCGGACAGCCCGCGCGCAGCCTCAGGCGCGGAGCGCGGTATCCGCCCTCGTACCCGGCCCGCAGTTGCGTGCCGCGCCGCGCGGTGTGCTGCCGGGAGCGGCGGAAGAGCGCCGGCTGCTCCTGGGTGAAACGCTCCAGCAGTCCCTTCCGCTCGGTGTGATCGCTGTATACCCGCCGGAGCGCTCCCGCCCAGCCGCTCGCCTCCGGAGCGGAGCCGAGCTGAGCGAGGTACCGGTGCCGCGGCCGCGGCAATTCCGGGCGCCGCCGTTGCGTAGGCTTCCGTGGGCCTCGCCACCCCGGTCGAGGACCTCCGGCCGTTCGCGGGACTGGCCGCCGGAGGACCGTGCGAAGTCCCGTGCGGTGGTGACCATGGCCGGCAGGACGGGACGGGCGGAACAGGTCGGCGCGACGCGGGAGCTGATCCTGACCACCGCGGAGCGGCTGTTCGCCGAACGTGGGGTGCACGCGGTGTCCAACCGCCAGGTCAGCGAGGCCGCGGGCCAGGGCAACAACACCGCGGTGGGCTATCACTTCGGCACCAAGGCCGATCTGGTCCGTGCGATCGTCCGTAAACACGCCGCCCGCATCGAGGACGTCCGGCTGCGGCTGCTGGCCGAGACCGGCGACTCCCCGGACGTACGCGACTGGGTGTCCTGCCTGGTGCGCCCCCTCCCCGAGCACCTTGCGGCGCTGGGCAGCCCCACCTGGTACGCGCGGTTCTGCGCCCAGGTGATGACCGACCCGGCGATGCACGCGATCATGGTCGAGGAGTCCCTCTCCTCGCCGTCGCTGCGGCAGGTGCTCGACGGACTGCACCGCTGCCTGCCCGACCTGCCGCCCGAGATCCGTGCCGAACGCAGCGCCATGGCACGGGAGCTGATACTCCATCTGCCCGCCGAACGCGAGCGCGCCCTGGCCGAGGGTATGTCCACGCCTCGCGCCACCTGGTACGACGCCGCGAGCGGCCTGGTCGACGCGATCGTCGGCATCTGGCTGGCGCCGGTCACGAACGGCTCCTGAGAGGTCGTTTTCACCTGCGATGCGTGCTTTGGCCTGGTCTTTTCGGCCGGCGGTTGGCGTCTCGGCGGGGCTGGTGGAGTGGTTGCGGCACATG
>NZ_JBIVNO010000012.1:128835-226127 GCF_044753645.1 Streptomyces sp. NPDC093261 | reverse complement strand
CGCAGCCGACTGGCCGCTGTCACCGCCCAGACTGCAATCTGAAACGAACGACGACTCACGTGGCGAAACGTGAACTCAAGACCAGATCACTAGGGCCGCCGAATCGTCCGCGGCCGGCCGGATCCTCATGCGTCCCCGATCAGCGACGCCATGGGGGCGGGTTTCCGTGGTCATGCCGGGATCTGACCGGTCGAACGCCCCGTCGGAGGGCGGCCGGGCGCCGCGGGAGCGGCTTCGGCTGCCGGGGCGTTGGGGAGCTCAGCCCGGCGCAGCGAGGTGGCCAGTCCTGAGGTGAGGGAGAGGAGTGCGCCGAGGCAGGCGATGAGGAGGGCGGTACTGGTAGTGGCGTCGGCAAGGAAGCCGGCGGGTGGCGGCGCCGAGGGGCTGGCCGCGACCGGCCGGCGCACGGGCTCGGGCTCGGGCGCAGAACGGGACCGGGGCTCGGGGCTCAACTCGGCCCCGTAACCCGGTCCGTACCGGGAGGCCGACCCGGGGAGGGGGGCAGCAACGCGGAGAGGGCGACGCCTCCCGCGCCACCCGGGACAGGAGGGAACACCAGCCCAGGCTCAAGATGAAAATGAAAACCACTTGCTATAATGTTCCGTCATGGCCCTTCGCGAACCGCACCCGACTGCCACCGGCGACTCCGGTCACTCCCCCGTCGTCAGTGATGACTCCGCGGCTACGCACCCGGCGAGAGCACGAGCGGGTACCCATCGCCTCCGCCATTGGGCACGCCGCCAACTGGTGACCCTCATCGACCGATAAGGAGAGCAATGCTGGTCCACTACCCCCGTGCGCGGCACGCCGTCCACCGAACCTGCCTGTACCGGCAGCCCGTTGGATGTCGCCGCAACCAGCCGCCGGATCCGAGGCCGACGCAGGGCATCGCGCCCCTCGTCCCGGAACCTCAGCCGAGGTCCACACCGCCGACGCGGGGCATCACCATCGATCGGGAGCGGCGTACCGCATCGGTTGACGGCCGACTCCTTGCTCTGACCTACCTGGAGTTCGAGATCCTCGCCCACCTCGTCGCACGTCCCCGACGCGTCTACGGCCGCGCACAGCTGATCAACGAGGTATGGGGAGAACCCGCCATCGGCGACGCCCGCACGGTGGACGTTCACATTGCCAGGCTTCGCCACAAGCTCGGGACGGCACACCGGGCTGTCATCGTCACGATCCGCCAGGTCGGCTACGCCTACGATCCAGCGCAGCACCCGCCGTAACGTGGGCTTCGGCATCGTCGGCCCGCTCTTCCAGTGGCCGGCCAGCCCGGTGAGCCGGGTGATGGCGCAAACTGGGCGCCCCGGAGAGTGCGGCGTCGAGTTCGGCGGCGAGCACGTGGACGGGCCCGAGACCTCGACGAGCAGATCGGCCGGCTCATGGGGCTCCGGGGCAGCCTCCGTCACGCCGCCGTCTGCGACCACGAGCCGACGGTCGACTGCCCCGACTTCAAGCGTGCCGTCGGCAACGCGCCCGCGCCGACGATTGCCGAAGCCTGTTCCCGGACTTCACGTCGCCGGATCCTCCTCTGGTCCGCAAGAGCGCCCGCCGACGCGGGCGCGGGCTCGCCCCGGGGGGGGCAGGTCCGCGCCGACGGACGGACGGCGTCAAGCGCGGCGGCGGATCGGGCTACTTGACGCCGACCCAGGTGTGGACGCTCGCGGAATCGAGGTGGTGGGTATCGGGAGACTGGTAGGCCACATACCAGGTGCCGCTACGAGGGTCCTTGGCACCGAGGCTGTACTGGCCGCGGGAGTCCGTGGTGGCCGTGGACATCAGGCGCCAGGTCTTGCTGCCGGTTGGTTGGAACCACAGTTGCACGATGGCGTGGCCGTAGCCGTGCCAGGCTCCCGCAGAGGACTGCTGGAGGCTCCCGGAAAAGGACAGCTTCTGGTTGGGGGCCGGGTGCATGGTGCTCGGCTTGCCGCCGGTGATTCGGGTGGGGGTACGCCACAGGTACACGGCCTTGGTGGTGACGGGCAGCCAGTCGCGGTTACCGAGGAAGGAGACGCGCCAGTAGCCATTGGCGCTGCTGCCCTGGCGGACGTCGCAGAGAAATTGGTCCCTGCTGAGGCCCTGGCGTCCGACTGTGGTGGTCGCCGCGTTACGCCACGTCCTGCCGTCGGCGGAATACTGCACCTGGACGGTGGTGCCGGTGGGCGGGGGGCCGGCCTGTCCCAGGGTGAGGTGGCCGGTGATTCGGCCGTGTCCTGTGGCGTCCTGGGAGATGCCGAGGCCGGTGAACTGGGCTCCGGGCTGGGGGATGTGGACGTGGATGTCTTCGGCTGGGCTCTGCTGGAGGAAGTCCGTCGCCTGAACGGCGAGCTGGAAGGCGCCGGCCTGGGAGACCGGGATGCTGAGTTCTCCCTGATCGTCGGAGACGTAGGGAACGTGGCCGGTCTGTGCCTCCGACAGGCTGACGACGGTTTTCGGGGCCGGGACCCAGCCGCCGCCGACCTTGCGCTCCACCACACCGGTCACGGTGGCCGAGCCGCCGGCGGGAACGTTGACGTCCGGAGGAGAGGTCAGCCGGATCCGCGTGGGCTCGGACGTGGGATAGTCCGGACGAGAGAGGTACGCATACGCGTGCGTGTGGGTCCAGCTGTCCTCCCGGCCGGGCTCGTATTCGCCGGTGGTCTGGATCGCCCCCTCGGCGTCGAGCGAGATCGTGAAGGTGCCGTCGGCTGCCGTCGTCGCCGTCCGCGAGTAGCCGGCGCTGTTGTTGTAGACGGACACGGTGGCGCCTGAGAAAGGGCTGACCTGGCCTGTGCCCGGGTCGGTCAGGGTGAGGGCGCCGTGGACGGTGACGGTCCGGTGGTCGAAGTCGAAGTCCGGCGGGACGCTCTGCTTGTATGCGCTGAAGTGGACGATCTGCTGGTACTCCACTGTCCCGGCTTTGGGCAGCGTGACGTCGTAGCCGTGGTCGTCGCGTACGTCCAGCGCAACCCGGTAGGCACCGAAGGCGGGCAGTACGACAGGGGTCGGCGACCGCCACACGCCCGAGTTCAGATACTCGAGGTCGGTCACGGTGAGCACGGGCGCTGCGTCCGCGGGCGCGTTCAGCGGATAGAAGCGGGCGGTGACCGATGTGACTGTTGCGCCGTCGCCGGATGGCCAGGCGGTGATGTCGAAGTGTGCGTGGTCATCGCCGTAGTCGAAGGGGTGGGCGGTTGCCCAGGGCAGACCGGGAACGCGTTGGGTGAGTGTCACCGGCCCCTGTCCGTCCGGCGGAGCGGGGTCGTCACTGGCCGTCGGCGCTCCAGCGGAGCCGGCCGCTGGTGTGTCGGCGGTGGCCAGGGGCGTAGGGCCTGGCACTGAGGTCCCGGCCAAAGCCTGGGCCGGGAGGGTCAGCGTGGCGAGGAATCCGGCCGCGACCGAGGCGGAGATGAACAGGCGTGGTCTCACGAAGTGGTCCCCCGGACAGTGAGTCGTAGATCTGTCATGCGCAGATCGGCAGCGCATCGTACCGCTCGCCGCCGGCACTCTGGCCACCGCGATCACCGGAGCCTGGTCGGCAGCGCCGGGACGCTCTTCGCAACGTCAGGGACGGAGCGCGACGAGGAGATCAACCAGGTAGGTCTCTTCCACTTCCTCGCTGGGAAAAATCCTGCCCAGCCGCTCACGCTCGTCGACGAAAAACGCCTGACGGTCAGCCACTTCAAGGACGAGGAATGCCGACCGGCTGCCAATGTTGGCAAGATGCATGTCCAAAGAGACGGTGCGGCTCCAGCGCACCTGACAACGCTCAACTCGCAGCCCCGTCAGCCCCGCCAGCCGGATAGCATCACTGTCCGAAGGACGCACCGCAGACCTTGGCTTCACCCCGCAGTAGTGCGCAATACGCCCGTGCTGCTCGCGGATCCACGGCACGTCGAAGGCCGTGGTGTTCCACCAGATCGCCAAGGCACCGCCCGCTCGCAGGACGCGCAACGCCTCAGGGACAGACCGGCCGGGATCGGTCCACTGCCAGGACTGGGCATACGTGATGAGGTCGCAGGAAGCCTCGGCCAGCGGCAGCGCATTACCGTCACCCCTTACGATCGGCACCCCCGGGAGCGCCTGGTGGAACTCACCAGCCATGGCCTCACCCGGCTCGACAGCAATCACATCAGCCCCTCGCTCCCGCAGCAGCACGCTGGCGATTCCGGTACCCGCGCCGACATCAGCGACCCGGGCACCCGCCAAGCGACAGCCTGCGAACTCCTCGATGTGGTCAAAGAGCAAGGCTGGATACGAAGGCCGACTCGCCGCGTACTGAGCCGCGGCTACATCGAACGACTGGGCGCGAGAGTTGATGGTCATACCCTCATCATCACCTCCCCGCACCAAACCCTCGACCACCACCAACCCTGTGATCGTTTCCGGTCACAGCACCAGCTCCCTGATGAGACGCTGTGGACATGGAGTTCCTCTGCCACCACCGCGACCGGGCCGGCTCCGTAGCGCTGCGAGACGAGCTGCTGGAAGAACACTGGGCTTACATGGACCGGTACGCGAAGGAGATGATCGCCCGCGGCCCGACCCTCGCCGACGACGGCGACACACCCACCGGTAGCGTGCACATCGTCGACCTGCCCGATCCCGTCGCCGCCCGCGCGTTCGCCTTCGATGAGCCGAACTACCAGGCCGGCGTGTACCGGGACGTACTGCTGCGACGGTGGCACAACACTCTGGGGCGCACCATGTGGGACTTCCCCGGCGGCCGGACCGGCGGCAATCGGTACCTGGTGCTCGGCCTCGGCTCCGGACAGGCCACCGACCTCGCCGTACCCCCCGACGGGGACGAGCTGATCGCATACGGGCCGCTGCTGTCCGACGACGGCGCCACCTGGCTGGGTACGGCGGTGTTGGTCCGGGCGCCCGACCCGGACACGGCACGCGCCATTCTGACCTCGGACCGGTACGCCGACATCGAGGTACACAACTGGCAGTTCGGCGGGCGGCCGTCATGACCCGAGGACGTCCGGCCGGGCCTGCTTGATCAGGAAGCCCGCGTTCGCACATGGCCGAGTGAGCCCGTGCAGGGCCTGGCCGCCGTACATCGACGACCAGGCGCGACAGCCCCACCGCCTCGCCCCGCAGCTCACCCCTTGCCGGGACAGGCTCGACGCTGACGCCGCAGGCGGTCAGGAAGCGGCGATCTCAGCGTCGTGGCCGCCGGTGCCTTCCGAGGTCATCGTGTGGACTTCACGCGGCGGCCCGCGGGCGGGAGGGCCCGGGTGCATCCGGCACGCACCCGGAAGGAACCTCGGTCACCCGATTGCGCGGCGGGCCGCCTCGCGAGGTCAGCCCTCGGCGCGGGCGGGCAGCCGCCATCCCGGGCGCGGGAAGTGGCAGGTGTAGCCGTCGGGATAACGCTGCAGGTAGTCCTGGTGCTCGGGCTCGGCCTCCCAGAAGGGGCCGACCGGCTGCACCTCGGTGACGACCTTGCCCGGCCACAGTCCGGAGGCGTCCACATCCGCGATGGTGTCCTCGGCGATCCGCTTCTGCTCGTCATCCACGTAGTAGATCGCCGAGCGGTAGCTCAGACCGATGTCGTTGCCCTGGCGGTTCCTGGTGCTCGGGTCGTGGATCTGGAAGAAGAACTCCAAGATCCTGCGATAGTCGGTCTTCTCGGGATCGAAGAGGATCTCGATGGCCTCCGCGTGGGTGCCGTGGTTACGGTACGTCGCGTTCGGCACGTCACCGCCGGTGTATCCGACCCGGGTCGCCTCCACGCCCGGGAGCCGGCGGATCAGGTCCTGCATCCCCCAGAAGCATCCGCCCGCCAGCACGGCCCTCTGCGTCTGCGCTGCCATTTCGGCCCCTCCACATGTCTCTCGCCTCGGTCACCCGGAGTGCCCGGCACGCATGCCGCCTGCATCCCAGTGCTCATTCTTGTCAGCGCGCAAGGGCGCCCAGGAATTCCTGGAGCTTCACCACGACCCGGAGCCGGCAGCATCACCGGCTTCGTCGAGACCACTGGAGTGGGGGGCGCACTTGTGGCCACATCCGTGATCGCCATGACTGATTCGCTCATTGAAAGATCCTCCTTCCGATTGTTCGCGGTTGACGTGGTCGGCGTCGACGCGACCCAGGTCGCCGCCGGTTTCGTGGCGTCAGCCGACCTCAGTAAGCGGAGCATCGTTCCCGAAACGGTACAGAACAGCGCTCCGCTTGGCAGGCGGCAGTCGGCGGCGACCGTGCGCGGGCCAGTGGTGGGCGTGCGCGGTCACGAGCGGCCGTGACCCGGATTCGGTGGTCCGCCGGCGGGATACGCCCTGAAAGAGACGCTTCGTCGAGCTGCGGAGGGCGGCGGCAGGGGCGGGACAACGCGTGGTTGGTTGCCGAGCCCCTGCTCTGGCATGATGAACAAACGGAACATCACTCCGATACGAGACGGAAGTTCTTCTGGCCGGCAGGCTCGGTAGCGGAGGGAGCGGCGCGGTGGACGACAGCGACGAGGGCGCAGGGCGCGCGGCGCGGTCCAAGCGGGCAGACGCCCGGCGCAACAAGGAGACGCTGCTCGACGCGGCCGCCGCGGTGTTCGTCGCCTCAGGCGTGGAAGCGCCCGTACGTGACATCGCGGCCAAGGCCGGCGTCGGAATGGGAACGATCTACCGCCACTTCCCGACGCGAGCGGATCTCATCATCGCCGTCTACCGGCACCAGATCGAAGCGTGCGCCGAGGCCGGTCCAGCCCTCCTGGCGAGCTGCCCAACTCCCCACGCCGCGCTGGGGCGATGGATCAACCTCTTCGTTGATTTCCTGGTCACCAAGCACGGACTCGCTGCCGTGCTGCAATCCGACGACGCCGGCTTCGACACACTGCACGCCTACTTCCTCGACCGCCTCGTGCCGGTGTGCACCCGGTTGCTCGAAGCCGCAGCCGCCGCGGGCGAGGTCCGCTCCGACGTGGATGCCTACGAGCTCATGCGCGGCGTCGGGAATCTCTGCATCGGCGCCGAGCACGATCCCCGCTACGACGCACGTCGCCTGGTCGAACTCCTCATCGCAGGACTACGCCGACCGCACCAGGGCGCGCGCTGACCGATACGTCCCACCGGCCGCGGCCGGGCGGATGGGGCCCGTACAGGTCGGTCTCGACATGGGCGACGGTGGTGTGGTCGGCGGCCTTCGCCTTCTCCATCGCCGTACGGGATGCGTCGACCGACGCGGCGTGCGGGACGTCCGCGCCGAGGGAAGAGGCGGTGGCGGCCGAGTCGACGGGCGGGACGTCCCCGCCGAGGAGACCGGATGCACCCCTGCGGAAGCGGTACTTGAGGCCGAAGCGCTGGTGGCCCGGGGCCTCCGACAGCGAGCCGGTCGAGGCGAAGCCGCGGTTCCGGACCGGCACGAGGAGGACCTCCTTGGGCGTGCGGTGCCGTGCCGCCGGGCGTGTCCCGTAGATGCCGCACCAGCGCCCCGGTACCGGTGGCCGGTGCGCGTTCTAGAAATGTTCTAGAACTCGGCGGTGTCTCCCGGTGACAGTACGGTCAGCCCCTCGGAGAGTCCGGCTCGGGCGAAGGCGCCGCGCAGTTCCTGATCGCCTTCGGTGAAGTGGCGCCAGCTGTTGAAGTGCAGGGGCACGGCGTGGCGGGCCTCGAGGATCTGGGCGGCCTGGGCGGTCCGGTTGCTGTCGAGGGTCAGCAGAGCGCCGTCGAGGGCACCGGTGCGGGCGGCGCCGGCGAAGATCAGGGCGATGTCCACCGGCCC
Source organism: Streptomyces sp. NPDC093261 (assembly GCF_044753645.1). NCBI lineage: Bacteria > Bacillati > Actinomycetota > Actinomycetes > Kitasatosporales > Streptomycetaceae > Streptomyces > Streptomyces sp. NPDC093261. The sequence continues at coordinate 218,426 of NZ_JBIVNO010000012.1, read as the reverse complement.
GAAGCGGTCGGCTGTCCGCCGTACGGCATCCAGGGACGCGTTGTCCCCGCTGACGTACACGGTGGGCAGGTCAGGCGCGGTAAGGACGAACCCGGTGACGTCCCCGCACACCGGTTCGCAGCCGACCGGCCCATGACGGGCGGGCACACCGGTGACGGTCAGCGGCGCGGCGCCACCGGGACGCTCGAGGTCGATGTGATCCCACGGCGCCAGCGGATGGGCGTTGCCGGCCAGCCGTCCGGCACCGCTCGGGGTAGTCAGGACCAGGGGGACAGCCGGCAGAAAGGCCCGGCCGGCTTCGTCGAGGTTGTCGGCGTGCTGGTCGTGGGACAGCAGGACGGCGTCGACGCGGCCTGTCTCGTCCGGCCCCATGGCGGGGCCGATGGTCTTCGTGAGTACGGAGCCGGAGGGGGCCGTGTAGGAGCCCGGCTCATCGAAGGTGGGGTCGGTGAGCAGCCTCAGGCCACCGATCTCGATGACTGCGGTGGGCCCTCCGACTGCGCGGATGCGCACGCCGAACGGGGTCTGTTCCGGGGTCTGCACAGCTGACTCCTTTGCTGGGAGTGATCAACGAGTGCGCCGAAGCTAGCCACTTCTAATGGATACTGTCAACCGATACCATTAGCTCTATGGAAAGGAAGCCGACACAGCCCACTGCCACCGCCGTCCGGCCCCTGCCTCCCGCTCCCGGAGAGACGGACTCGGTGGCACTCGCCCTGGCGAACACCCGCACCCTGCGCCGCGGCCTGCCGGACGACGCGCTGCCGGACCCGGGCGCCGTCGCGCATTGGCTGCACCAGCACGATCTGATCCCGCAGGAGGCGGACTTCGATGCGACGCGCGACGGCGACGTCCGGCAACTGCGTTCGGCCATACGCACCCTGCTGACCGCGGCCATCGACGGCGCCACACCGTCACCGGAAGCCGTCGAGGTACTCAACGCCGCGTTGCGCGCCGCCCCCAACGTTCCTTCGCTGCGGTGGCCCGCTCCCGGACAGCCCGAGCGTGAGGACCGCCCTCAGTCACCTGATCCCGTCACCCGCGCCTTGACCGCGCTCGCCACGGACGCGCTCGCCCTGCTGTGCGGCTCCCCCGCCACGTCGCTCGCCGCATGCGCGGCGGACGACTGCATCCGTCTGTTCCTACGCCGGCACGCGAAGCGGCAGTGGTGCTCCGCCCGCTGCGGTGACCGCGCCCGCGTCGCCCGCCACTACGCCCGCCATCGCACCGCCCGGTGACCGCCGGCCGCCGGCCGCGCCGCCAGTGGGCGATGGACGCGCTGATCGGGTGCGGGGCCCGATCGGCGCGCCGCGGAACGCCGAGCCCACAGCGACTGCTGCGCGCCGGGTGCAAGGAGAAGCCGGAGGGTGAAACGGCCGGGGGCGTCGGCCGACCGCTCGTATCGGTAGGCCCGAAACCGAGCTGCGGGCCGCCGGTGGGGTGTGTCCGCGGGGGGCGGGTGGGGAGGGGTCCGCCGGGGCCTGAAGTGGTGGAAGCCGTTGGCTCCGCACTCATTGCACGCCGGTGCCGAGTCAGCCGGGCTGTTGGATCTCCAGGTGACGGGGACCGCGGAGCATGGCGTTCTGTCGGTAGGGGGGCGGGTCCTGGACCAGGGTCGCGGTGCCGAGATGGGGGATCAGTGCGCCGAGTGCGGTCTGGGCTTCGATACGGGCGAGCGGTGCGCCGAAGCAGAGGTGGATGCCGCTGCCGAAGCCCAGGTGCTGGTTGTCCACACGGGCGGGGTCGAACCGATCGGGTTCGTGGAACCGCTTGGGGTCACGGTTGCCCGAGGCCAACGCGAGCACGACGGAGCTGCCCGCGGGAAGGGTGGTCCCGGCGACGTCGACGTCGGCGAGGGGGATGCGTTCTCGCATGTGGACCGGGGGCTCGTAGCGCAGAAGTTCCTCCACCGCGCTGGGCAGCAGGTCGGGCTCGCGCCGCAGCCGGTCCAGCTGGTCGGGCCGGCGCAGCAGGGTGAGGACCCCGTTGGCGATCAGGTTGACCGTGGTCTCGTGTCCGGCGATGAGCAACAGGACGGCGGTTTCCGCGAGTTCCTCGAGAGTGAGCCGCAGGGCCGGGTCCGGCTCGTTGATGAGGGCGGACAGTATGTCGTCATCGGGACGGCCGCGGCGCTGTTCAGCGAGGTGCACCAGGTACCGGCCCATCTCGGCACGCGCCTGTTGGCCCGCGCGGTCCCGTTCGGTGGTGTCCTCTTCGGGCCTGACGTCGGCAGACGCGACGATCACGTCCGTCCACTGCCGGAACCGCGGTTCGTCCTCGCGCGGCACACCGAGCAGTCGGCAGATGACCGTGACGGGCAGCGGGTAGGCGAAGTCGTCGACGATGTCGACCTGCTTGCGGCCCCGGAGCGCCTCGAGCAGTTCCTTGGTGGTGTCGGCGATCTGGCCACGCATGGCGTCGATCCGGCCGGGACTGTGCGGTGGACCGAACGGCCGCATGGCCAGGGTGCGCAGTCTCTGGTGCTCGGGGTCGTCGAGCCGTAGGAAGGGCAACTGCGCGCCTTCCGCAGCGCTCGAGAAGGCCGGACGGTTTCGGGGATCGGCGCTGATCCGCGGATCGTGAAGCAGAGCGACGATGTGGTGGTACGTGCCGATCAGATGGCTGCCGTCCGCCTGTCGCACCACGGGCCCGGCTTCGCGGAGTTCCTCGTACAGCGGGTAGGGGTCGGGGCGGTTGGCGTAGTCGGTGATCCGTTCCAGCAGGGTGTCCGCGGTCATGATGTGACTCCTCGGGGACGGGTGAAGGGGGCAGCCACGGGGACGCACCACGGTCAGCCTCAGGGCTGCACCACGGTCAGGCGGCGGTCCGGCAGGTAGCCGGTGAGCGCGACGGTGGGGCCGTGGGAGAGTCCCTTCGGGTCCGGCACGTCGGAGGGAAGCGGGACTTCGGCCGCCACCGAACGGTCCGCCGCGCCGGGGGCGGGCGGGAACGGAGCGGCGGTCTCGATCAGGTGCTGGTAGTACTCGAGCGACTTGGCCATGTTGACGGTGACAGCGGCGGTGACCCGGCCCCGGTAGCCGTACACCATCGCCAGGCGGCGGGTCTCCAGCGAGCCTTGTGCGATGACCACCTGGTCCGAGAAGGAGGGGACGCCCACGGACTTGATGTTGAGCCCGAACTGGCTCGACCAGAATATCGGCACGGCAAGGTGGGGACGCCTCAGCGGGCCCGGGTTGACCATGTTGTGGGCCGCCACCTCGGCCTGCGCGACGGCGTTGCCCCAGTGCTCCAGGGAGAGCATCTGGTACTCGAACAAGGGGTGCGGGAAGCGGGAGACGTCACCGGCCACGAAGACGTCGTCGGTGACGATCCCGTACATGTTGAAGGCCCGGCACCCGGCGTCGCAGGCGACCCCGCGCGGACCCGCCGCAAGACCGGAGTCCGCCAGCCACTCGACGTTGCGCACCGCCCCCAATGCCACGACGCACACGTCCGCCTCGACGCTGCTGCCGTCGGACAGCTCCGCGCCGACGAACCGTCCGCTGCCGTCGCCGCGCAGGGTGGTGACCGTCACCCCGCACCGCAGATCCACCCCGTGGCGCCGGTGCATCCCGCCGGCCAGCTTCGACAGCGTTCCGCCGAGCGCCCCCACCAGAGGGCCGGGGCCGCGTTCGGCGACCGTCACCTCCAGGCCCCGTTCCCGGCAGGCAGAGGCGATCTCCGAGCCGGTGAAGCCCCCGCCGATCACCAGCACCCGGCGCGGTCCGGCAGCCAGCCGCTCGGCCAGCCCCGCGCCGTCATCACGGGTGCGCAGGGTGAACACCCCGTCCAGGGCGCCCTCCTCGGGGTTGGGCCAGGGCCGCGCCCGGGTCCCGGTGGCGATGAGCAGCCGGTCGAACGGCAGTGTGTCCCCGTCGGCCAGCAGCACCCGTTTGCCCATGGGGTCCAGACCGGTGGCCCGCACCCCCAGCCGCCACTCGGCCTCCGGGTCCCGGCGCATCGGCAGCCCGGTGGCGTGCGCCGCCACCTGGCCGAGCAGCACCTGCTTGGACAGCGGCGGTCTGTCGTAGGGCGGGTAGGCCTCATCCCCGACAACGGTCAGTGAGCCGGTGAAGCCCCCCTCGCGCAGCGTCTCGGCGGCCCTCAGCCCGGCCAGGGACGCGCCGACGATGACGATCCGGCCCTTGCGCAGGTCATCGGTCACCCGGGCTCACCTCCTCGCCGACGAGGATGGCCTGGACGGGGCACGCAGCCGCGGCCTGGCGTACGCGCTCCAACTGGTCGTCGGGGACCTTCGGCGAGTACAGCAACGACTCCTCCCCGTGCAGCCGGAACACCTCCGGCGCCAGGAACACGCACTGCGCATAGCCCTGGCAGAGCGTGAGGTCGACAACGATCTGCATCCCGCCGCTCCCTCCGTTGTCTCGTCCCCTCCTCCTTTACAGAGTGAGGGAAGAGTCGGACCCCCGCCCGGCCACGACGCCGGAGGCGGGGCGGGGCGGGGGCAGGGGTGCGCGGGCAGGAGAAAGCGGGACGGACGCCTCCGGGCCGGCCTGGCACGGGGCCGCCTGTCCGGACGCCTGAGAGCCGGTGACGTCGTCCTTCGTGAGGTGGTCCGTCCGAGGCTCGATCGAATGAGGGAGGAACGGCAACGGGTCAGAGGTCCGCGATGGCGGCGCGAGTGCTGCCGGCGGCCCGCTCCAGGGCCCTGGCGGCCTCCTCGGCGGTGGAACGGGTGAGGAGCATGACGATGGCGATCTTGGCGTGGCCGCCGGCCGTCCGCAGAGCCTCCGCGGCCGTGTCGGCGTCGGCGCCGGTGGCTTGGACGACCATGCGGTGGGCACGGTCGACGAGCTTGTCGTTGCTGGCCCGGACGTCGACCATGAGGTTCCCGTAGACCTTGCCCAGGCGCACCATCGAGGCGGTCGAGAGCATGTTGCAGACCATCTTCTCGGCGGTGCCGCCCTTGAGCCGGGTGGACCCGGTGAGGACCTCGGGGCCGGTGGGGACCTCGATCGGGATGTCGGCGTAGCGGCTGATGACCGCGTCGCGGTTGCAGGCGACCGACACCGTGACGGCCCCCTTGGCGGCGGCGTGCTTCAGGCCCCCGACGACATAGGGGGTACGGCCGCTGGCGGCGAGGCCGACGACCGTGTCCTTGTCGTCCACGCCGATCTCGTCGAGGTCGACGACCGCCCTCGCGGGTTCGTCCTCGGCCCCTTCGACCGCGACCACGAAGGCGCCCGGGCCGCCGGAGAGCAGGCCCACCACCTGCTCGGGGGAGGTGCCGAAGGTGGGCGGGCACTCGACGGCGTCGAGCAGGCCGATGCGGCCGCTGGTGCCGGCGCCGATGTAGATCAGCCGTCCGCCCCGCCGCAGCGACTCGGTGATCGCCTCGACGGCGGCCCCGATCTCCGGGAGGGCGTCACGTACCGCGAGAGCGACGGTCTGGTCCTCGGCGTTCATGACCGAGAGCAGTTCGGAGACCGGCATGCGGTCCAGCTCGGCGGTCCGCTCGTTGCGGGTCTCGGTGCCCAGGGTGCTGAGGTCCACGGCGCGGTCGTCCTTTCGGTACTCGGGTGGTGCTGAGGGGGAGGCAGGGACGGCGGTCAGTCGCCGGACGGTGTGCGGCGCTGCGACTGCGGGCGTCTGCGGCGCTGGATGGCCCCGTAGGTCTTCTCGAGCGCCGCGGTCGTGGACTCGAAGGAACGCTGCGCCACGCCGACGAACAGGCAGTCGATGAGCGCGAGTTGTGCGATGCGGCTGACGGTCGCGCCCGAGCGGAAGGGAGTCTCCCGGGCACAGGTCGTCAGCACCAGGTCCGCGCTCTCCGCGAGGGTGGAGCGCGGGACGTTGGTGAGGGCGATGGTGGTGGCGCCGCGTTCGGCGGCGGCTTGGAGGGGCTCGAGGGTGTCCTCGGTCTCCCCGGAGTGGGAGATGGCCACGGCGACGTCGCCGGGCCCGAGGAGGGCGGCGGCGGTGAGGGCGGCATGCCGGTCGGTCCAGATGAAGGCCATGTGGCCGATCCGGTGCAGCTTCTGGTGCAGGTCCTGGCCGACGAATCCACTGGCACCGACGCCGAAGATGTCGATCCGCCGGGCGCCCGCCATGGCGTCCACCGCGCGGCCCAGCACCTGGAGGTCCAGCCCGGTCCCGGAGTCCTCCAGGGCGCGCACCTCGTTGTAGATGATCTTCTTGACGATCTCGTCCAGCGTGTCGGTGGCGCTGATGTCGGTGCCCGGCGCCGGGCGTTCGCCGCCGAGGGCGTGCTCGCGGGCGGCAGCCGCGGCCAGCGCGAGGCGCAGCTGAGGGTAGTTGGCGATGCCTATGGCCCGGCAGAAGCGCATCACCGTGGCCACCGAGGTGTCGGCCCGTTTGCCGAGGGCGCTGATGGACAACTCCGAGGCCTGCGCCGGATCCCCCAGGACCGCGTCGGCGACGCGCCGTTCCGAGGGGGCCAGGGTGGGCAGCGCCGCCCGGATGCGCGCCAGGATCGCGGCGGGTGTGGTGTCCTCCGCCGGCCGGGGCGGTGTGCGGGGTCGTTCCTGGCGGGCCATGGGCCGTTCCCTCCTGGGTGGGTGGGCGACACATTAATCACACTCCGGTGGCGCGTCAAAAATTTACGTAATGATCTGCAGGAAGTTACTTATTGACATTCAGATTCGGCCTTCGGATACTCGCTGGACCGCGATCCGCACCGGTCACCGGCCCAACGGCCGTCCTGTGACCGCCCGACGCGCCGGATCCCTGGAGACACGAAGGCGTGCCCCATGACAGCAGCAGTGGCGGTGGACCTCGGCAAGACCGGCTGCCGTGCCGTGCTGTGGTACGGCGACCCGCCCGCCCAGGAGTTCCACGAGGTGCCCGGTGCACCCGGGCTCGCCGCCGACAACGGAGTGGCATCGGCCCGTACCGCCGTGCGCGCCGCGGTCCTGCCGCTCCTGGAGCGGGAACCCTCGCACCGGCTGGCGGCGGTCTGCGTGGGCGCCGCGGGGGCGGCCGCCGCACCGGAGGCGGCCCGCGAGCTGGCCGCCCTGCTCCTGGACGACCTGCCCGCGGACGAGGTGGCTGTCACCAGCGACGCCGTCACCGCCCACGCGGGGGCCCTCGGCGGCCGTACCGGCGTGGTCCTCGCGATCGGCACCGGCTCCGTCGCCATCGGTATCGGGGACGACGGATCGTACGCCCGCGTGGACGGCTGGGGCCCCTGGCTCGGTGACGAGGGCAGCGGCGCCTGGATCGGCGCGGCGGGCCTGCGGGCCGCGCTGCGCGCCCACGACGGACGCGGACCGGACACCGCGCTGCTGGCCGCCGCCGTCGAGCGCTTCGGCGAACCCGACCGGCTGCCCTCGGCCCTCGGGCGCGACGGCAACCCCGCCCGCACCGCCGCGTCCTTCGCCCCGGACGTGGCCCGTGCCGCCGCCGCGGGTGATGCCGCCGCCTCGGCGATCATCCGGGAAGCCGCCGGCGCGCTCGGCGAGGCCGCGCTCACCGCCGCCCGCCGGATCGGCGGCGGCGCCCTCCCCGTCACGGTCACCGGCGGGCTCACCGGCCTCGGTGAACCGCTCCTCGGCCCACTGCGCGACGCCCTCACCGGCTCCCCGCGCCCCCTTCATCTGCGGCCCCCGCTCGGGGCCCCTCTGGACGGCGCGCGTCTGCTGGCGCTGAACGCCTCGGCACCGCACGAACCCCATGTCGTCCGCGTACGGCGGACGACACCCCTGCCCACTGTCCCCACCCCGCCGGTGACACCGCCGGCCGACTCTCAGGAGTGAGCGTGCGCCAACTCGACCTCGTGGTGATCGTCGTCTATCTGGTCGCCATCGCGGTGCTCGGACTGCGCCTGGCCGGACGGCAGAAGACGGCGAAGGACTACTTCGTCGGCGAAGGCCACATGCCGTGGTGGACCGTCTCGTTCTCCGTGGTCGCCACCGAGACCAGCGTGCTCACCGTCATCAGCGTGCCCGGCGGTGCCTACAGCGGCCAGGGCTTCGGCAATGTCGAACTGGCCCTCGGCTATGTGATCGGCCGCGTCGTGGTGGCCACCGTGCTGATCCCCCTGTACAAGCGGGGCGGCTTCGTCAGCGCCTACCAGTACCTGGGCAGCAGATTCGGGCTCAGGCTGCAGGGGCTCGCCTCGGTGACGTTCGTCTTCACCCGGCTCCTCGCCGAGGGCGTCCGGTTGTTCGCCTCCTCGATCCCGATCAAGCTGCTGCTCGACGAGTTCGGGGTGCACGCGAGCTATCGCGTCATCATCATCGTCCTCACGCTGATCACCGTCGTCTACACCTACCTCGGCGGCATCAAGGCGGTCATCTGGACGGACGCCATCCAGATGGGCCTGTACCTGGGAGGCGCGATCCTCGCCATCGCCGTGCTGTCCGGCCACGTCGGCGGCGACGGCTTCGCCGGCGCCCTGCACAGCGGCCACTTCAAGCTCTTCGACACCAACTTCGACCTGGCGCACGTCCTCACCAGCCCGTTCGCCCTGCCCACCGCAATCATCGGCGGCGCCATCTTCGCGATGGCCAGCCACGGCTCCGACCAGCTGATCGTCCAGCGTGTCCTGGCCACCCGCTCACTGCGCGACGGCCAGAAGGCCATGATCGCCTCCGGTGTCTTCGTCACCCTCCAGTTCGCCGCCTTCTCCCTCGTCGGCGCCCTGCTGTGGTCGTACAACCAGGGCAAGGACTTCAAGCGGCTGGGCCTGACCAGCGCCGACAACCTCTACCCGAACTTCATCCTGCACGGGCTGCCCGTGGTGATCTCCGGCCTGCTGGTGGCCGGCATCCTCGGGGCCGCGATGGGCTCGCTGTCCTCGGCGCTGAACTCCATGTCGAACTCCACGGTCGCCGACATCATCCACAGCTTCTTCCGCAGCACGCCCTCCCAGGAGTCGCTGCTCAAGCTGGCCCGGGTGATGACGCTGGTGTGGGCCGTGCTGATGGCCGTCTTCGCGTGTGCGTTCAGCGCCGGCACCGGCAATGTGTACCTGACCGGCCTGACGATCGCGGGCTACACCTACGGCGCGCTGCTCGGCGCGTTCCTGCTGGGGCGGCTTGTCAAGCGGGCCAACGAGGTCGACTCCATCGTGGCCTTCGTGGTGACGGTGGCGGTGATGACCTACATCGTGCGCGATGTCAAGATCGACGTCACGGTGGCCGGGGCGACGGTGCCCACCGCGATCGCGGCCCAGTGGCTCGTGCCGATCGGCGTGGTGATCACTCTGGTGGTCGGCGGTGTTTTGAGCCTGTTCCACCGCGTCCCGCAGGTGCACGAGATCCCCCTGCCCGGCGGTGAGCCGGAGTCCGGTACCGGGCCGGGCCGCGTGGCGGCGGGCGCCGGCCGGGAGTGACAACGCCCGGGGTGCGGGGCCGCCCACCGGCGCGGCCCCGCACTCGGGCACCCGTCGCATCCGGCGCATCCGTCGCACTGGCACCCGTCGCAGCGACCCGTCGTCTCACCCGGAGCACCCGGCGCAGCGACCCGTCGTCGCACCCGGCGACCCGACGCACCCGACGCAGCGACCCGTCGTCGCACCCGGAGCACCCGTCCATCCCCGCGATCCTCACCCCGGAGCAGCCATGCGCGTGATCGGCCTCATGTCGGGCACCTCGTACGACGCCATCGAAGCGGCCGCCACCGACCTCACCTTGGAAGGCGACACCCTGCGCATGCGGTCGCTCGGCCACCTCTCCGTCCCCTACCCGGACGAACTGCGCGACCTCATCACCGCCACGCTGCCGCCCGCCACGACGACCACCCAGGCCGTGTGCGCGCTGGACACCGGCATCGGGCAGGCCTTCGCCGTCGCCGCCGCGCGCGCCCTGAGCGAACTGTGCGACAGCGCCGCGGACCTGGTGGTGTCCCACGGCCAGACTCTGCACCACTGGGTGGAGAACGGCTCCGTCCGTGGCACTCTCCAACTGGGCCGGCCCGCCTGGATCGCCGAGGCCACCGGGCTCCCGGTCGTCTCCGACCTGCGCAGCCGCGATGTGGCGGCCGGCGGGCAGGGAGCACCGCTGGTCGCCATGACCGACACCCTCCTGCTACGGGGGCTGCCGGGTGTTCCGGCGGCGCTGAACCTGGGCGGCATCGCGAATGTCACGGTCGTCGCGCCGGGCGCGGAGCCCCTGGCTTTCGACACCGGTCCCGCCAACGCGCTGCTGGACGCCGCCGTACGCCACTTCACCGACGGCGCAGCGGCCTACGACGAGGACGGTCGCCGTGCGGGTGCCGGCCGCGTCAGCCCCGACCTGCTCACGGCGCTCCTCGACGATCCGTACTACCGCAGACCCGCACCGAAGAGCACCGGAAAAGAGCACTTCCACCTGCCGTATCTGCTGCGGGTGCTTGCCGCGGTGCCCACGCCCGCCACGGACGACGTCCTTGCCACCCTGACCAGGCTGACCGCCGTCACGGTGGCGGACGCCTGCCGCGCCCACGGGGTCACGAGCCTGGTGGTGTCCGGTGGCGGCCTGCGCAATCCGGTGCTGACGCGCATGATCGCCGAGGAACTGCCCGGTGTGGCCCTGCGCCCCAGCGACGAGCTGGGTCTGCCGTCGGACGCGAAGGAGGCGCTGGCCTTCGCCGTGCTGGGCTTTCTGACCGTGAACGGCCTGCCCGGCGCTCTTCCCTCGGGTACGGGAGCCCGCCGGGCCGCGCTGCTGGGCAGCATCACCCCCGGTCTGTCGCCGCTGCGTCTGCCCGAGCCCGCCGCGCGGCCGCCGCGCCTGTTGCGGATCACCGCCGCCGTCCACTGACCGCCCCCGTCCCCGTACCGAGGACTCATGAGCACCGCCGCCGTCACCTCCTCCGCCACGCCGACCGCCCGCCCCGGCCCCTCCCGGCCTGGCCGAGCTCCTGGCCGGGTGCGCCGGCCTGGCCGAGCTCCTGGCCGGGTGCGCCGGCCTGGCCGAGCTCCTGGCCGGGTGCGCCGGCCTGGTGATCGGTCAGTCGTCGCTGCCCCAGTCCACACGGAGTCCCGCCGCTTGCCGACCGGCGGGACTCCGTTGCACCGCCGGACAGGGCAGGGCGAGCGGCTGCCGCGCGCATGGCACCTCTCACACGTGACACAGCGATGAGCAAGCGCTTAGATAGTGAGCTGCACCTGTCCCGTGCCCGGCTGGAGGCTCCGTTGCTGTTCGCATCCGTCGACGAGGTTTCCGCGCGCCTCGCCGAAACCGGCTATCTGGCGTCACCCGCTGTCGCCACGACGGTGTTCCTGGCCGACCGGCTCGGCAAGCCGCTCCTGGTGGAGGGCCCCGCCGGAGTCGGCAAGACCGAACTCGCCAAGGCCGTCGCGCAGGTCGCGGACGCACGGCTGATCCGGCTGCAGTGTTACGAAGGCATCGACGAGTCGAGGGCGTTGTACGAGTGGAACCACGCCAAGCAGTTGCTGCGCATCAGCGCGGGCCGTGACGAGAGATGGGACGAGACGCGCACGGACATCTTCAGCGAGGAGTTCCTGCTGGCGCGTCCGCTGTTGACCGCCATCCGCGGGAGCGAGCCGAAGGTGCTGCTGATCGACGAGACCGACAAGGCGGACGTCGAGGTGGAGGGCCTGCTCCTGGAGGTGCTCAGCGATTTCCAGGTCACCGTCCCCGAGTTGGGAACGGTCGCGGCGACCCGGCGCCCTTTCGTGGTCCTCACCTCGAACGCGAGCCGCGAGCTGTCGGAGGCACTGCGCCGCCGCTGCCTCTTCCTGCACATCGGCTTCCCCGACGAGGAGCTGGAGCGCCGTATCGTCCGCCTCAAGGTGCCGGGCATCGACGCACTGCTGGCCGAGTCCCTGGTGCGGGTGGTCAGGGCGCTGCGCGAGATGGACCTGCGCAAGGTCCCCTCGGTCGCCGAGACCATCGACTGGGCGCGCACCCTGTTGGCGCTCGACGCCGGCACCCTCGACGAGAGCGTCGTCCGCGAGACCCTCGGCGTGGTCCTCAAACATCAGGAGGACGTCGTGAAGGCCGCGACAAAGCTCGACCTGGACGCCGTGTGAGCGCCTCCGCGCCATCCACCGGTGTCACCGGGCGGCTGACCGGTCTGGTCGGCGCGCTGCGTGCGCACGGCATACGGATCGGCACCGGCGAGACCGTGGACGCCGCGCGGGCGGCGGAGACACTCGGCCTGGCGGACCGCGAGCTGCTGCGCGAGGGGCTGGCGGCTACGCTTCTGCACAACGAGGGCCAGCGGCGGGTGTTCGATGCCGTCTTCGATGTGTACTTTCCGGCTCGCGTCGGGGTCCGAACCGGGGAAGCCCCTGGGGACCGCGAGGAACTGCGCAACCGGCTCGCGGCCGCTCTCGCCACCGACGATCGAGCGGCCATGGCCCGGCTGGCGGTGGAGGCGGTGGACGGCTTCGGCGGGTACGGGTCGTCGCCGGGGTCGGACGGCTGGTCGTCGTACCAGACGCTCGACCGGCTCCGGCCGCAGACGCTGATGGCGCGGGTCCGCGACAGCATCCGGGCCCAACAGGACGTGGCGGGGTTCACCGACCGGCTGCTCGAGGACGAGATCCGCCGGCGTATCGAGGTCTTCCGTGCCCAGGTCGCCACGGAGGCGCGGCGCCGTGTCGCCGAGCGGCGCGGCCGGGACGAGATCGCGCAACGAGCGGTGGCCCCCACCGCCGACCGCGTCGATTTCCTGTACGCCGGGCGGGAGCAACTCGCCGAGCTGCGCAGGGTCGTTCAGCCGCTCGCACGCAAGCTGGCCACCCGGCTCGCCGCACGCCGCCGACGTGCCGCCCGCGGCACCATCGACCTTCGGCGCACACTGCGCGCGTCGCTGTCGACGGGTGGTGTACCGATACGGCCCGTGCTGCGCCGACGCCGTCCCGTCCGGCCCGAACTGGTGCTGCTGTGCGATGTCTCGGGCTCGGTGTCGGGATTCTCGGACTTCACGATGCTGCTGGTGCAAGCACTGCACGACCAGTTCAGCAAGGTGCGGGTGTTCGCCTTCGTCAACCAGATCGACGAAGTGACCCGGATACTGGTGCACGGCGCTGCCGATCCCGGCGCGCTGAGCGCCCGGATCCGCTCGGAAGCGAGACTGACGGGCTGGCACGACAGCAGCGACTACGGAACCACATTCGGCGAGTTCACCGAGCGATACCCCGACGCGGTGGGCTCGCGCACCACCGTTCTCATCCTGGGCGACGCCCGCACCAACATGGGCGACCCGAACCTGCCGGCCGTACGGCACATCGCCCAGCGAGCCCGCCGCGTCTACTGGCTGAACCCCGAGCCGCGCTCCCAGTGGGGCACGGGTGACTCGGCCGCACCGGATTACGCCGATGTCGTCGCGATGTACGAGTGCCGCAACGCAAGACAGCTCAGCGCGCTGATCTCCCGGCTGCTTCCGGTCTGAACGGGCCTGTGTCCTGAGGAGTTGAGGCGGTGGGCCCGTGTAGGTCCGGGCAGGCCGACAGTCTGACGGGGTGGTGGCGGGTGTCATGCCGCGTCGTGGAAGACGAGGCCGAGGGTGTGCCGACGGCCGGAGCGGACCGTGCTCACGCCATGCCGCATCGGCCCGTTCGACCAGCCCCGCCTGGTCGCGACCGGCCGGTCCCGGGTGGTGAAGACCAGGCCGTGGCCCTGCGGCAGAGTCGTGGATGAGCCGCGCGACTGCGCGCGCGGGCGCTGTTCGGTCATCAGGAACTCGCCGCCGGTGAAGTCGACACCGGGCTGATCGAGGCCGATGACGACCTGGAGCGGGAAGAGCATCTCGCCGAACACGTCCCGGTGCAGGGCGTTCCAGTCGCCGAGGCCGTAACGCAGCAGGATCTGCGCGGACTTGGCCTGCCCCGCCGCGTGGCACTGCTCCAGCCACTCCTGAAGGGTGTCCGGCCAGGGCGCGGACTTGTCGAGCTTGCCGGCCCAGTCCCGGGCGACGGGCAGCAGACGAGGGTAGAACGCCTCGCGCAACTCACCTACCAAACACGGGAGTTCGTGGGTGAAGTAGCGGTACTGGCCGGAGCCGAAACGGTGGCGGGCCATGTCGACGGTGGTACGGAAGTGGGTCGGCTCGTCGTAGAGAGCGGCGATCGCGCGACACTCGGCCGGAGTGAGGAGCCTGCCGGTGAGCGCGTTGCCATGCTCGTTGAGTTCACCGGTCAGGGCCGTCCAGTCCTGCCCGGCGATCCGGTCGGCGACCGGGCCCGTGAGCCGGGTAGTCTCGATCATGGTGAGGGATTCCTCGCGGTCCCTTGATTCCTGGATTTCCTGGATCTCCTGGATCTCCTGGATCTCCTGGATCTCCTTGATTGCCTTGCATCATTGGATCCTTCATGCGTGCCGGCCCCGGCTCCCCTCGCACCGGAAGGTCTGGCCGGTGTCGCGGAACCGGGGTGACGTCCTTCAGGCGGTCTGCTGCCCGCGCTCCAGGTCCAGGAGCTGCTGCTTGCGCTCCAGGCCGCCCGCGTAGCCGGTCAGCGCACCTCCGGCGCCGATCACACGGTGGCAGGGACGCACGACCAGCAGCGGGTTCGCGCCGATGGCCGTGCCCACGGCCCGCACCGCGGCCCTCGGCGCGCCGATCTTCAGGGCGATGTCACCGTATGTGAGGGTGGTGCCGTAGGGGATGGCCTCCAGTGCCGTCCACACCCGCCGCTGGAAGTCGGAGCCGCTGGGGGCGTACTCGATGTCGAAGCGGGTCAGTGTGCCGTCGAAGTACGAGCGGAGCTGGGCGACGATCTCGGCGAACGCCTCCGGCTCCTCGATCCACCCGTTCTGGACGACGGCCCCGCGCTTCTGACCGGGCACGGACAGCGAAGCGAGCGCGGTGCCGCCCTTGGCCGTATCCGACTCCTCGCCCGTCAGCAGCAGTTCGCCCAGCGGGCTGGCCATCGTCGTGTAGACCGTCATCGGTCCGGTGTCCTTTCAGGAAGTGCCCATACAGATCCCAAGAGGTCATCCTTGGTCTCTTCGCCATCCACTGTGCGGCTTGCCGGCGGCGACGTCCGGCGGGATTCGGACGCCGCTCTGCGGGCGGTGCGGGCGCGTCCGGGAGGGCAGGCGGACACCGACGGAACCATCTGCATCCAAGCTCACCACGGACTCGAAAACCGGTTCCCCGGTATCAGGTGGTTGTTGGTACGGTCCCGGCATGGCGGAAGCACAGGGATCGACGAGCGGACCGGTCACCGCGGCCGACGTGGACTATGCCGTCCGCTTGGCGCTGACCGCTCTGCGCGAAGCGGACTCGGCAGACTGGAGCGTCAAGGCCGGTTCCCTGGAGTGGGACTGCTGGGAAACCGTCGAGCACCTCACCGACGACCTGTTCTCCTACGCCGTCCAACTGAGCCCGGCGGACCCTCCACCGGCCACCCACGTCCCCTTCGCATGGAGCCGCAAGAGGCCGGGCGGCCCGGCGAACGCTGTCTTCGCGGACCGCGAGGCCGGCCCAGCCGGTCTCCTCCAAGTACTGGATGCCGGCGGCGGCTTGCTGTCCGCAATCGTCCGCACCACGCCGTCCACGGTCCGGGCACACCACATCTTCGGCGCGGCCGATCCCGAGGGCTTCGCCGCGATGGGCGTCGTCGAGACCCTGGTGCACACCCACGATGTCGCCGAGGGGCTGGGCATGGACTGGACGCCGCCCGCCTGCCTGTGCGATCGCGTGCTGGCCCGGCTCTTCCCCGACGCCCCGACCGACACCGACCGCTGGCCGACCCTCCTCTGGGCCACCGGCCGCGCGGAACTCCCCGGTCGGCCACGCCTTGCCAAGTGGCGCTGGGACGGCACGCCCCGCGCTGACAGGAGGCCGTAGAAGAACGTCCGCACGGGATCGCAGCAGCCGTTTCGGTCCCGACCGGTGTCAGGCCGGCCTCAGGAGCCCTCGGGGCGACGCCCCTGGCCGCTGGACCATTCGCCGGACGTGGTCCTGCGCATGATCGGGTACCGGAGTGACCGCCGTAGACCTGGTTTCGCCGTTCAGCGCTCGCTCGCTCCCCACACATGGTCGAGCCGCCTGTGCACATGGACGACGTGGCGGTCACAACGGTCGCCTGGAGCCATGGCGGGGAGGATCACCTCGCCCTTCCGCAGGGGCATCAGAAGGTTGCCCTCCGTCGCGGCGATGCCGAAGCCGCGCGTGGAATGCGACCACTACTGGCGTACCGTTACGACGGGGGTACGCAGGGTTGCCATGTGCTTGCCGGTCTGCTGTGACTTGCCCCACCCGCTCTTGCCTCACCCAGCAAGGGCTACCTAAGTTCTGCCATATGTCCCCCCATGGCCCCACTCTTCCCAATGATCCGGACGAACCCGCCGCCGAGGGTAGGCCCGCGGCGGACCGCCCGGACAGCACGTCGCTCGCCGACTTCAGCGTCGACCTGACGTCGCACGAGGCTCTGCGCCGCACCCATGTCCTCGCCGCTCTCGGCCCCGACTGGGATCCCGTCGCGGTGCTGCACGACGAGGACAAGGCGCGCGACATGCTCTACTCGCACCTGAGCGAGGAGCAGCAGCGCCTGTACGACGACCTGGTCGCGGCCGGCGTGCTGCCCAGGAGAGGGGACGGCAGTGCTGCCTCTTGACCCTCATGCCGACATCGGCCGCCGCGCCTGGGTGGCCTGCCCGAACTGCAACGACAGGGAGGGGTGCGCCGCGTGCGAGGAGCGGCGTGCATGCAGCGAGCACTGGCGCTACCTCCTCTCCAACACGGGCAGCCTGCTCCACCTGCAGTGCCCCTCGTGCACCCACATCTGGACACACGAGTCCGGTTTCGGAGCCACCCGCGTGAACGATCCGGGACATCGCCAGGCCCGCTGATCACGTCATCACTCAGGCGCCTTCGATGTCGCCGCGTTCCGTTTCGACCAAGATCTCCGTCACCCCGGGCCCATACCACCCACGAGGTATCGGAACTCTCGCGGCCGCACCTCCCGGTGCTGAGTGCGGTGAGACCTCCGCCGGGCCGGCTGGCCCCCTACAGCGTCTTGTGGCTGCGTCCGTCGCAGTAGGTCCAGTTTCCGGACTGCGACTTGGGAACGCCGCACGTGGCCTTGTAGGCATGGCCGGTGACTTCGTTCACGCCGGTGATCAGGACTGTGCCTGCGAACCAGTATCCGGGGGCGCCGTAATAGCCGCTGCCGGGCGTGCGGAACCAGGGGGTGCAGGCGTACTTGTTGTGCTGGTTGTAGCCGCAGACCCGGGCCTTGTCCGAGTGCCAGGTGGAGACGGCGACCTGCTGGCCGTTGGTGCCGGCCTGCGCGGGAGTGGCCATGACAGCCCCGCCGAGGCATACCGCAGTAGCGACGGAAACGGCTGCAAGGCTCCTGCGTACGTTCATGGTTGGGTTTCCCGCCCTTGTTCGATGAGTGGATGCGACCTGGCCCTGCCACGCAAAGGGTCCGGGCCAGTCGGCGCGACGACCGAGCGGTGCTGTGCCCGGCCGCGTAACAGAGCTTCGGATGCGGCTGGTTGTTGCGCACCCTCCTATCACCGCATGCAACAAACCCCCGGGCGACCGATCCGGCGGGGCCATCCGGCTCGGCGGCGCGGGCGAAGGATGAGCCTCCGTGGGCGCGGTCGGCGCGGGCCATCGCCTGCGCGCACCGTAAGCTGCGTCGGGGTGCGCGATTCACGGGGAGGCGCGAGTGGGGCGGGAGATGGTCCTCGGCGGCCGGTACGAGCTGATCGAGAGGCTCGGACAGGGCGGCATGGGCACGGTCCATCGGGGGGTGGACCAGCGGCTGCGCCGTACCGTCGCGGTGAAGCTGCTCTCCCCGGGGCTGGCCCACGATCCTCAGTCGCGGGCCCGCTTCCGGCGGGAGGCACACGCGGCGGCCGCCTTGAACCACCCGGCGGTGGCCACCATCCACGACGTCGGCGAGGAGCCGGACCCGGACGGCCCACGGCCCTACCTGGTCATGGAGTACGTGGAGGGCACCACCCTCGCCGAGGCCCTGCGCGACGGGCCACTGCCCGTCGCCGAGGCGGTCACGGCGGCGTGCGCGGTGCTGGACGCGCTGTGCCACAGCCACGAGCGCGGAATCGTGCACAGGGACATCAAGCCCTCCAACATCATGCTTGCCGGACCCGACACCGTGAAGGTCCTCGACTTCGGCATCGCGAAGGCATTCACCGAGGCCGCCACCCGCATCACCGGCAGCGGCGCGGCCATAGGCACTCCCGCGTACCTGTCCCCCGAGCAGATCAACGGGGCCGAGATCGACCACCGGGCCGATCTGTACGCGATGGGGTGCCTGCTGCATGAACTGCTCACCGGGCAGCCGCCGTTCCGTGGCGCGTCGCCGTTCGCCGTCATGCATCAGCACTTGCTCGCCGAACCCGAGCCGGTCTCGCGGCTCCGGCCGCAGGTGCCGCCGGCCGTCGAGGCCGTGATCCAACGCGCCTTGCGCAAGGACCCGGAGGAACGGTTCGCCGACGCCGGGCAGATGCGTGCGGCTCTCACCGACGCCCTCGCGCAGGCGGCCATGCCGACGGTTCAGGCCGCCGCCCCTGTCGCTTCGGCCACGCGCCTCGACGGTCGAACCCCTCTCCGGGACCGGTTCCGCATATCCTTGCGCCCCTCAGCGCAGGGCGCCTTGGCCCTGCTCGGATGCCTGCTGTCGGTGCTGTGCGCGCGTGGCGCATTGGTGGAGACCGACCACTTCGGCCGAATCGCCCTCACGGCGGCCCTGTTGGGCCTGGTGACGCTGCCATGGTCAGCACGCGTGTCGTGCGCGGTGGGCTGGGGGCCGGTGGCCGAGGCCGTAGCGGTCAACTCGGAACTGCGGCGCGCCAACGAGGGCTGGGACCGCTCGTACGTCGCTATCGCAGCCCTGCTGGCGCTGACCGCCGCCTGCTGCCTCGTCAGCGCTGCCCGCAGCCGAGGGCGCGGCGCCGGCTCACTGGTCGCCTTCTGGTTCAGCGCCACGGCATCGATCTGGTATTTCCTCGACGACCTGCGCAAGCTGTTCGTCTTCTACCTGCTTCTGTCGTTGGTGGCGGGTGCCGCCATGGTGTGGGAGGCCGTGGGACTCGTGCGCCGCCGGGCCGATGCGAGGCGG
Organism: Streptomyces sp. NPDC093261; assembly: GCF_044753645.1. NCBI lineage: Bacteria > Bacillati > Actinomycetota > Actinomycetes > Kitasatosporales > Streptomycetaceae > Streptomyces > Streptomyces sp. NPDC093261. The sequence continues at coordinate 199,453 of NZ_JBIVNO010000012.1, read as the reverse complement.
GCAGTACCGGGCGACCGCCTGTCAACGTGGCACCGCCTCGCAGCAGGCTCACGGCCACGCTGAGCCATCCATGGGCATGGAAGCGGCGTCGAGGGCACGGTAGGCCCCGAACCGGGGTACTCGGTGTCGTATCCGAGGGAAGGAAGGACATGACGACGTACGTGATTACCGTGCCCGGCACCTTCACCGATCCGATCGAAGCAGGTCAGAGGTCTGAACTGGTCCGAGCGCTGCGTCCGGCTGACCCCCACCGTACCCAGAGGGGAGACGAGGAGGATCTGGACGTCCTCACCGTCAACGAGGACGGCACCTTCGCCATCCGCCTCACCGTAGAGGCGAACAGCGGACCCCACGCCGAACAGGACGCCCGGCACCTTGCGAGCACCGCTCTGCGTGCCGTCGGGCTGGACGCGACCAGCGCGCCCCTGGGGCCGGCGGTGATCACCGGCATCGATTCCGAGATCTGAGGTCCGGACCGGTCACCGGGTGATCGGGGCCCGAGGGAGTCACGCGGCCACAACAGGGCCGCCGGCCTCGTAGAAGCGGTAGGAAGGGCGGGAGCGGTAGGAAGGGCGGGGAGCGGTAGGGGGCGGACGGCATCCCGCGCCGGTATCCCGCGCCGGGAGGTCATGCGTGCGGGGCGCCGGATCCGCTCGGCTCAGCCTTCGTGGTCGCGTTCCAGTCGACCAGTTGCACGATGACGCCGTTGGGATCGCGGACCTGGAAGGCGCGCTCGCCCCACTCCTCTTCGGTCAACGGCATGGTGATCGTGACGCCTTCGGCGCGCAGGCGTGCCAGCTCGCCTTCGAGGTCGTCGACGACGAAGGCGAGGATCAGACCCGCGGCGTGGTCCTCGCGCTGGTCCGCCGGGAGGGTCGCCAGCCCTCGCCGCAGAAAGATGACGTTCATACCGACGTCGTCGCGCGTCAGGGACGCGAACCCGTCGGCGCACATCTCCTCCCGGAAGCCGAAGTGCTGGACCAAGAAGGCGGCGGAGCCGGGGACGTCGTCGACGTTGAGCGACACGGCGCTGGAAGCGATCCTCACGGGACTCCTTCAAGGTGATTCATCTCAGAAGAGCGGCACGACGCGGTTCCCGGCGCGTCCGCGTCTCTCTGTACGCCGTACACAATACAACGTACAGAGATTTGGTACGAGAGAATTGCCCCGTGCCGACGGAACGAACCAGCGCGGGCGACCCCGCCCGTACCCTGCAGCTGCTGTGGCGCCAGTCCAGCGCCGACCGCCGCCGAGGCCCACGACGCGGGCTGAGCGTGGACGCGGTGGTCGAGGCGGCCACCGCTATCGCCGACGCAGAAGGCCTGGACTCGGTGACCATGCGCCGAGTGGCCCAGGAACTCGGCGTGGTGCCGATGACGCTGTACACCTACGTCCCCGGCAAGGCCGAACTGCTCGACCTCATGCTCGACGCCGCCTATGCCCGCATGCCCCGTACGGACACCACCGGACAGGCGTGGCACCAACGTGTCACCGCCGTCGCCGAGGAGAACAAGGCCCTCTTCGAACGGCACCCCTGGGCCGCGACCGTCTCCACCGCCAGGCCTCCGCTCGGACCGGGCCTGATGGCCAAGTACGAGCACGAGTTGTCCGCGCTCGATGGCCTGGGGCTCAGTGACGTCGAGATGGATGACTGCCTGACCTATCTCCTCACCTTCGTACAGGCATGCGCCCGCGCAGCCGCCGACGCCCGCGCCGCCCAGCACGACAGTGCCATGAACGACCAACAGTGGTGGGAGGCGAACGCCCCGCTATTGGCGCAGGTCCTCGACGCGAACGCCTACCCCACAGCCGTGCGCGTCGGAGCGGCGGCAGGCGCCGCACACGGCAGTGCCTACGACCCCGAGCACGCCTACGCCTTCGGCCTGCAACGCGTCCTCGACGCCCTCACCGCGCTCATCGACCAGCGCCGAGGTGCGGAGGGAGCCGTTCCATCACGCAGGGGGCAGGGCACCGGTGCCCCATAGGCCAGAACCTTATTTGGCCCCGCCCCCCGCCCCGCTCCCCCTGCCCCGCGCGACCCCTGCCCCACGCGCCTCCTGCGTCACGCCATGCACCTCCATGGCCGGAGCCATGGAGGCCCGCCGCTCGACGCTTGGGTTCGCTCACCTTCGCTGCCCGTGTGTGAGATGTGAAGTGTGGGGCAGGCGTACCGTCCGACCCGGTTCTACGAGACGGCGACCGGGGCCATTGCCTTCCCGGCCGTTCGAGCGACTCGCTCCACTGAGCGAGCTGGGCTACGCGAGGAGGAGATCATGAAGAAGCTGACATGGCGTATCGCTACCACTGGCATCGCCTGCCTAGCCGTCGGAGGCACTCTCTTGGCCACCGGCGGATCCGCGACGGCAGCCACTCCTCAGACGGTCGGGCACACCTCCGCCCTGACCACCACCACAGCCCACACCAGCCACCACTCCGCCGAGCACTGCGCCGGCCACCGGCCCGTCGATCCCTGGATCGCGGATCAACTGGCGCTCTTCGGGCCCACGGCTGCGAAGCGGCCGACGGCACCCGATCCCTGGATCGCGGACCAGCTGGCGCTGTTCGCACCCACAGGGCCGTAGGCGCGCCAACGGTTTGGCGGCGCAGTCGGCGCGTAACCGGCGCCAGTGGCGCCACAGTCGCCACCCGCACCACCCGCACCACCCGCACCACCCGCACCACCCGCGATGCGGATGACGGACCGCACATAGCGCACGCTCTCCATTGCCGCGCGCTCACCTCGCCATACGTCCGCCCATCTACGCCGTTTTGCCTCTCATTCGCTCCATAGGTGCGTTTGGGGCGATTGGCCGCCCAACGGCCTGTTGACGCCGCGACGATCGTCAGCGAAGGGGCTCCACTTCCGGGAACCCCACGCGACGAAAGGACACCCATGCGAGGCAAGCAGGCGATCGGCGCGGGCGTACTGGTCCTGGCCCTGGCATCCGGAGCCGGATGGGCCGCCCAGGCCACCACCAGCGAGACCGCCACCGGCCAGGCTGCGGCAAGCAAGGCACAGCCGGCACGGGCCGCTGCCGTGGACGGCTACCAGATCGTCAGACTCCCCGTCGCCAATGTGCCCAACTTCCAGCGCCGCACGGTCTTCTGCCCGCCGGGCAAGAAGGCCATCGGCGGTGGCGCCGAGGCCCAGGGCAACGACGCGATCCTGGTCGGCAGCTTCCCGACCGACAGTGGAAGCGGCTGGATCGGCCTGGGCCGGCAGAACAACTACTCCAGCGTCGGCATCACCGTGTACGCAATCTGCGCCCAGGCCTGAACCGACTCGACACCACGCCTCAACCGACCCGACACCACGCGTGGTTCCCCGCTGACAGGCAGCGGGGAACCACCGCATCGCGGCCCGCAGACAGCCCGATACGAGGCCGATCCCGACCCGGCAGGCCCGCTGTCACCTCGACCATCCCAAGGCCGGGCCGACCGCGGTGGACCGTGACGTCCTGACCGACGTCGATTCCGACCTCAGGAGTGACTGCCTGGGATGCCACGGCTCTCAGCGCGGGTGAGGGCATCTTGGTCCCCGCGCTGGTCCGCTCCCCCATGCTCCTGCGCATCTGCCTCGTCGTAGCGACCGCCACTCCGGCGGGGATGCCCGCCGTAGACAGCGCCGCCGCGTGGCTCGGTCTCCGGCTGCCGGCCGGAGTCACCAGCGCCCTGATCTTCGTCATCGCGGTCAGCTCTCTCCTCGGTCACCTCAGGCAGCACTCCGCCCATCTGACCGGCTGGGCCTTCGGTGGCGTGGGCGCCGGCATCGCTGTGTCCGGACCGGGGGTCCCCCCTGCCCCACCACGGCTACCACCAGGCCCTGGTCCTGGCCGCCGCGGGCGCCGCCGCCGTGCTCGGCGTCGATTTCCCCCACGCGATGCCGGTCGTACACCAGACGCCTCCGGCACGCCCTGCCTCTTCGGCTGCCCGCCGAGCAGGGCCAGGCAGTCGGCCCACAGGAGGCCGAGCCGGTCCGTGTCGTTGTACAGCTTGGCGAACAGCACCTGGCCCTCCAGCTGCGCGACCACCGACCGCGCGGCTTCGGGGTGTCGGTGACGGCGACCTCCACGCTCCTGGGCCTCAAGGATGACCGAGTTGCGATTCAGTTGAATGTTGCACCACTCGGGAGAGTGGTTTAGCCTTCAACCATGCGCCGCAAGCGCACACCGCATCCTCTTGAGTTCTGGGATGTACAGCTCAAACGAAAGCTACCCAAGCACCATGGGCTTTTTCCGTCGCAACACCGACACCACTGCTGAATTGGAGACCACCCCCGTGACTTCCCCCGTCAAGCTCGCGGTCATCTACTACTCCTCGACCGGTTTCAGCGCCGAGATCGCCAAGGAGATCAGCGCGGCGGCAGAGAAGGCCGGCGCGGAGGTGCGGCTGCTGAAGGCGGCGGAGCTGGCCCCCGAGGCGGCCATCGCCTCCAACGAGGCGTGGGCCGCGCACGCCGCCGCCAGCGCCGGCATCCCGGTGGCCACCCCCGCCGACGTCGAGTGGGCCGACGCCGTGATCTTCGGTTCCCCGACCCGCTTCGGCAACATCGCCTCGCAGCTCAAGCAGTTCATCGACACCCTCGGCGGCCTGTGGGCCCAGGGCAAGCTCGCCAACAAGGTCTACAGCGGCTTCGCCACCACCGCCACCGCCCACGGCGGCCAGGAGTCCACGCTGCTCGCGCTGTACAACTCCATCCACCACTTCGGCGGCATCATCGTCTCGCCCGGTTACACCGACCCGGTGAAGTTCGTCGACGGCAACCCCTACGGCACCTCCCACGTGGACGCCCAGGGCAACAACCCGATCGGTGACGACACCCGCAACGCCGCCCGCCACCAGGCCGAGCGCGTCATCCAGATCGCCGCAGCCCTCAAGGCCGGTCTCTCCGCCTGATCCGCCCTCCGCACCGAATCCGCGCCGACAGGAACACCTTCCTGTCGGCGCGTGGACAGCACCGCGACCCGGGCGACACCGGACAGCACCAGGACGACCACGACGACCCACGGAATGCGCACCAGCGCGAGCACGGTCGGCACGGCCGCGAAGAGGATCCCTCCAACGGTCGGCGCCAGACTGCTCGATCAGCGTCGGCGGACCCGTGGCAGCACTACGGCGCCCAGCACGGCTCCCGCCCCGATCGCCCCGAGAACCGTAGGCGTTCATGCCCCCCTGGGCGGCCGTCGCGGACGCCTCCCGGCGCCGGGCCGGCCTGCCCACATAGAGTCGCCGGCAGCAGCCCGCACGTTTTGCTCGGAGCGGTGATCCATCCGCCGAGTCCGTACGTACTTCCTGGCGTAGCAAGCCGCTCACGCCTGGAGGCAGCATGCCCATCTCCCGGAACATGGCAGGAACCGTCTTCGTGGCGGGTGCGCTGGGTCTGACCCTCACCGCCCTCGCCTACCCCGCCATGCTCGGCGTCCAGACGACGTCCGGTTCCCCGGACCGCGTCATCGCCAACACCCGTTACGGCCCGCTGACCGAAGCGGACCGGGACTTCGTGGTCAAGGTGCGCTCCGCCGGGCTGTGGGAGTACCCGCTGGGTGAGATCGCGTTGAAGAAGGGATCCACGCCGGAGATGAGGGAGGCCGGCAAGCATCTGATCGTCGGCCACGCGGGACTCGACGAGATGTGCCGCAAGATCGCCCCGGACCTGGGCATCACCCTGCCGAACCAGGCGACCCCGCAGCAGCAGCAGTTCGTGGCGACCTCGGCGGCGGCGAACGGCAAGGAGTTCGACAACACGGCCGCGAACATCATGCGGGTCACCCACGGCCAGATCTTCCCGGTCATCGCGAAGATCCGCGCCACCACCAAGAACACCATGGTCCGCCAGCTCGCGGACCTGGCGAACGACACGGTCCTCGACCACATCACGGTGCTGGAGAAGACCGGCACGGTCAACTTCGACCAGGTCCTCTTCCAGCAGAGCACCCCGCCGAAGCTGCCCAAGGACCAGCTCACCCCGCCCGCGCCTCAGCCGGGCGCACCGATGGTCGTCCTCACGCCCCGCCCGGACCTGAACGTGAACACCGCCTCCCCGGCGCCCAGTCCGGCGGTCGGCTGATCGGCGCAGGGAGCTGTCCCTCTCTCCAGGCAGCGTCGCGCCGGCCGTTGAGCGGACCGCCCCAGGCCCTTGCCCTGCTCGCCGTCGGTTCCGGTCGAGTGTCGCAGCGTTTCGAAGGCGGTGGGGCAAGGGGCGGACCGGCAGGAAGTCGCTGATGCGGAGGGCACATTCCCGCGGGCTGCAGATGCGCGGGCGTCAATCCACTGGCTCAGACACCTGTCCATGATCGGTGTGGCAGGAACGGTCGTAGGATCCAACTCGTTGGACCGGCATGGGCCTGAAGATGCGAGCAGGACACAACGGGACGGGACCTGGCGCGATCACCCCCGACGGCTGCGCGGTCGAGCTGTATGCGCGGCTTCCGGTCGGGCCCGAGCCGGATGTCATCGTCTCGGCGGTGCCGCCAGGTGCGCACATTCTGGAGCTGGGCTGCGGTGTGGGCCGGGTTACCCACCCACTCCTGGAGCGGGGTTTCACGGTCACCGCGGTGGACGAGTCGCCGGAGATGCTGGAGCGTGTCCGCGGGGCGCGCACGGTGCGCAGTCCGATCGAGGACCTCGATCTGGGTGAGACGTTCGACGTGGTGATGCTGGCGTCGTTCCTCGTGCACGCCGGTGACATCGCGGTGCGGCGAGCACTCCTGCGGGCCTGTCGGCGGCATGTCGCTCCAGGCGGCTGTGTACTGATTCAGCGCGAGGGCGAGGACAGGCATACGAACCTGCCTCGCGAACGCGTCGACCCCAGCGGCCTCACCGTGCGGATTGTGTCCTCGGAGCCGGTCGGTGACGGAGTGCGCTCCGTGCGTGCGGAGTATGAGTTCCCGGACGCCACATGGACACAGACGTTCCTCTCCCGGCCACTGACCAAGGAAGAGTTCGAGGAAGCGCTGGCAGGGGTGGGCCTGATGGTGGACAAGTACCTGACGGACGACCGGACATGGGTGCGCGCGGTTCCCGCGCCCTGAGGCGGCCCGGGCAAGAGCGGACGATCCGGTCGCGGCTGCGGGCCGTGCCCTGGCCTGATCACAGGCACTCGGAACAGGATCCCCGATGGTCAGGAGACCGTGGCCTCCGGTGCGTTCCCGCGAGCAGGCAAAGCCTGAAACCGGCCTCGCCAAGCCACCGGAACCAATCAAGGCGCCGCACGGGACGGGGCTGGACGGCCACCGGGGTGGCGGTGCCGCCAGACATAGAAGACGGTGCAGGAGAGAACCGCCCAGCCGGCCAGCACCAGAAAAGGGAAGGCGTGCTGGTGGCCGGCGAAGTAGACGGCGTTGTGCTGGGCGTTCACCGAGGCCCCGGGCGGCAGCCAACGGCCGATGGCACCGAGGGGAGACGGCAGCAGCGGCCAGGAGACGGCACCTCCCGAGGAGGGGTTGCCGAGCACGACCATCAGCCCCCACGTCGGCAGCATGGCCCAACGCCCGCACAGCGTGTTGAACATCGTGAAGACCGTGCCGGACACGAACATCGTCAGCGCCAGGATCGACCAGGACTCGAGGAAAGGCAGCTTCAGGGCGCCCAACAGCCAGTCCACCACCGCGGCGATCGCGAATCCGCCGAGCAGGGCGTAGGCAAGGATGAAGGCGATGCGCTCCGGTGGATTGAGCGCACCCGCGTGGACATTCAACTGGATGGCGCCCACAAAACCGATGATCACGGCCGCGATGGAAATGTAGAAGATCGCCAGTCCCCGTGGATCGCCTCGCTGCAGCGGTTTGACGTCGCGAACCGTGACCCGCACTCCGGTGGCCTTGCCGACGTGCACCGCCGTTTCCGCCAGCACCTGAGCGACGGATGCTCCGGACGCGCTGGACACATCCAGAGTGAGGGCGTTGCCAGCGGAAGGGACGTCGACCACGGCGAACACCCTCTGGTCGTCCATGGCCTCCCTCGCCGCTCCATAGCTGTCATAGGGGTGCAGTTTCAGGGACGTGGCCAGCATTTTCTCCATACCGGCGAGGAAACGTCGGCCCTGGCCCTGGTCCCACGCGCCGACGGCCGCGGTGGGAATGCTGTGCGGGGTCGGGTTGGCCATCGCATAGGTGTAGGAACCGGCGAACAGCCCGGCCACGGCCGCGACGATCAGCACCAGCACGGTCGCGGGCAAGAAGGGGGATTCCCGAAAAGCGGCCCAGCGGGCCGCTCGGGTGGGCGGCCAGCCATGCACACCATGCGGAAATTCGGACATGGCGCATAGACTAGGTCATTCACCACAACTCCCCTCTCATTCTCGTGGGTACGGGACTGCCCGAACGAGGCCCGAATGGTCTGCACTGCCGGCCGGCGCCGACGGCGACGCCACCTCCCGTAGACCCTGCCGGACCCGCCGCCCGCGGCGGCGCCACAACTCGATGACTCATGGCGACCGCCGCATGGCCGTCGACGCCCCCAGGGCGTCGCCTTGCTCGGCGTGACCTCCGCGGCGGTCGTGGGCATCGATGTCGGTACCCCGCCCGCATTCCTGCCGGCCATGCGCAGATCCGACCTCGTGAGCCGCCTTGTGGTCATGGAGTCGCTCTTGGGCCGCCTGCCCGGTGCCGAGGAGTTCCTCTCCGACGGTCCTCCGTGGTGGTTCGGCTTTCAGGGCGAACCCCCGACTTGGCGGAATTCGTGCTCGGGGGTCATGAGGAGACATACGTCAGATGGTTTCTCGACCGCGGCACACGCGGACGTGGGGTGCGGCAGGACGTATACGACTCCATCGTCGCAGCCTACGAAGGAGTCGACGCGCTGCGGGGTGCGTTCGGCCCCTACCGGGCGCTGCCGTCCACCGCCCGCCAGACCCGGTCCGCCGTGGACTCGGCCAGGCCGAACGTGCCCACGCTCACCATCGGAGCCAACCCGGTGGGACGCGCACTGGAACGTCAACCGCGCCCGTACGCCGAGCATCTGACCGGCCATCTCATTGAGGACTGCGGGCACATCATCCCGCCGGACCGTCCCGACGCCCTGCTGGCCCTCCTGCGACCGTTCCTCGCCACCGAAGGCTGTGAGTGACTCGCACTGTTTTTGTTTCCTACCTGAAGGCTGGTGGGATGCGCTCCGCTCGGCTCTGTCCGGGTTACCGCAACTCCACTCGACTGTCACCGAGTTCCCGCGTATCCCCCGGGTCTGTTGAAAGCCGAAGCCTCGCAAGCGCTTGCTGACGCCATCATGTGAACCCTGCGTGGGGAGACGCAGGAGACCTTGGGGGGTTGTGTATGGAGGCTTTGCGCGCGCTGGGAGTGGGGGATCCCGACCGGGTCGGGCCCTACCGGCTGGTGGGCCGGCTGGGGGCCGGCGGCATGGGGCGGGTCTATCTGGCCCGGTCCAAGGGCGGCCGGGCGGTCGCCGTGAAGGTCGTACGGCCCGAGCTCGCCGAGGACCGCGAGTTCCGGCAGCGGTTCGCGCGCGAGGTCGCCGCCGCCCGCCGGGTGAACGGGGTGTTCACGGCGGGCGTGGTGGACGCCGATCCGGAGGCGGACCCGCCATGGCTGGCCACCGCGTATGTGCCGGGCATCTCGCTGGACACCGCCGTCGCCCGGCACGGGGCCTGGGAGGCCGGTCCGGTGACGACCTTGGCTGCGGGGCTCGCGGAGGCACTGGAGGCGATCCACGCGGCGGGGCTCGTGCACCGTGATCTGAAGCCGTCGAACGTGCTGCTCGCCGCCGACGGCCCCCGTGTCATCGACTTCGGCATCTCGACGGCGACCGAGGCGAGCGCGATCACCCGTACCGGAGTGGTGATCGGGACACCCGGGTTCATGTCGCCGGAGCAGCTCACCGGCGAACCCGTCGGGCCGGCGAGCGATGTGTTCGCGCTGGGCGCGGTCCTCGCGTTCACCGCGTCGGGCTCCGGGCCCTTCGGCACCGGGTCGGCCCAGGGACTGATGTACCGCATCGTCCACGGCGATCCCGACCTGGACGCGGTCCCCGAGACGATACGCGGGCTGGTCGCGCGCTGCCTGGCCAAGCGCCCCGAGGCCCGGCCGCCCGTCGGCGCGCTCCTCGCGGAACTCACGGACGCGGCCGGCGCGGCCCGAACGACGCTCTTGTTCACCAACGCGTCCTGGCTTCCTCCGACGGTGGCCTCGACGGTCCGGGAGGCACGGGACGGGGCGGGAGGGGAAGCGGCGACGCTGCCGAAGTCACCCCCGGTCCGGGGCATGGCGACCGCACCCGAAACGCCGGGGGCCGGGGCCGACGGGCCTCTACCGTCGCCGGGGGCCGGGGACGACGGACATCCGCCTGCCGGTACGCCGTCATCTCCGGGATCCGGCGCCTGCTCCGTTCCGGCCCACCAGGCGCCCACCATGCGCGGGCCGGTTCCGCCGACCCCGCCACCGGCCTATACGCCCACCGCGTTGGTGCCGGACATGGCGGCGAGCGGCGCGGGAGCCGACGCCCCTCCGCCCGGAACTCCACTCCCCGGCATGCTGCCCACGCCGGTGCCAGGGAGGCCCGGACCGTTCGAGGGCTCCTCCCGGAGACGTCGGGTGGCGGTGATCGGCTCCGTTCTCGCCGCTGTGCTGGCGATCGGACTCGTGGCGTGGCAGGCGGATGCCCTGTTCGGCAGTGGCGGGTCCGGCTCGGATTCGGGGAACTCGTCCTCGGGTTCGTCGCCGTATGTCTCGCCGTACCAGGACACCCCGACTCCGTTGGACAGTCCGTCCTCCCCCGCCGGCACGTCGCCCGACGACACCCCGTCCCCGCCCACCACCAGTCCACCCGACGACACGCCGTCCTCACCCGCCGCGAACGTGGTCGGCCTGTCGGGGCAGTGGAGCGGCAGCTACGTGTGCAACCAGGGCATCACCGGCCTGGTGCTCACCATCGAGCAGCACGACGACGGAACCGCGGAGGCCGTGTTCGCGTTCTATCCGGCTCCTTCCAACCCCCAGGTGCCGCGTGGCTCGTTCGCGATGGCGGGTACCGTTCAGAACGGTGTACTGACGCTGCGGGCGACGCACTGGATCAACCAGCCGCCGGGCTATCTGACGGTGGACCTCCAGGGCTCCTACGACACGTCCACACCGAACCACCTCGACGGCCGGATCTACGGTCCGAACTGCACCACGTTCTCGGCGGACCGTTCCTGAGCGACCGCCCCGACGAAGGCCGACACGGGCTGATCCGGGTCGCCGCCGGTTGCAGGCGGCGACCCGGCCTCCTTCTTCACCGGCTCCTGGCTGGATCGCAGGTCAACTCAGGTCACAGTAGCGGCTGTTGTGGACGGAGCCAGAGGACGTCGTGTTCAGCCGTCGATACGGTGCTGGGTCCGGAACGAGGTCAGGTCCGTGGTCGTGGCCGTCTGGGCGGCTGACTTGAACTCGGCCCGTGGGCGGCGCGGCTGCCGCCGGGGGCACCAGAAGCAGGATGGCGGCCGTCGCGGCGACGGCGAGTGCGCTCGCCGCGAGGGCCCGGCAGCCGCCGGGAAACAGGATCGTCTCCGCGAGGGCGTACGCGATCGGGCGGGTTGTGCAGTGCTCGATGGCTCGATGACGTGCCATGGCGGAGAGTGGTGCGTTCGTCTGTTGATCGGTGCGTCTGTCTGCTGACCGGTGCGTCCGCTTGTGGAGCCGTGCGTCTGTGTTCTGTGCGTCAGGCCGACTTCCGGGTCCGTTGGGTCGTTGCCTCGGAGGTGCGCGCCACGGCGAAGGGAAACAGTCCGCAGGCGGTCATCAGCAGCCACCCGGGGTGGGACGCCCGGCGAGTCCTGCGGGGTCGACGCCCGCGGCCAGGCCCCCCGCGATGGCGATACCGACCGCCGAGCCGACCTGGCGTGCCGTTGAGGTGATGGCCCCGCCCACACCGGCCCGGGAGGCGGCAGCCGCTGACGGCGGTGTTGGTGATCGGCGCGTTGGCGAAGCCGAAGCCGATACCGAGGAGCAGATAGGCCACCAGGAGCAGCGGAACGCTGGTGTGCCGCCCGGGACTCGCCATGCAGAGACCGCCGACGGCGGTGAACCCGCCCGCGAGAACCAGCGGGCGTCGTGGTCCGAGGCGCCCCACCAGATTTCCGGACCACGGCGCACACACGGTGGCCCCAGCGCCATGGGCAGGGTCGCCATGCCCGCCGCGAGCGGCGTCGGGCGTGCTGGAGATGGAGGGTTGTGAGCAGAAGACTCGCATTCAGCGCGACGAACACCGCCACGGCGCCCAGCACCGCCGCGGCGAAGCGCGGTCGCCGGAATATGATGCCCGCTACCAGCACACCTGCTCCGGACCGATCGCGCGCGCCGAACGAGGGCCGCACAGCCGGTGCCCCGCGTCAGTGCCGGCCGGCGTTCCACATGCTGCACCTCCCCGAGCCTACGGCCTCCTCACCACGGAGATTCCGTCGCCGGTGGGGCGTCGGGCCCGGCAGCAGGCTCCGCCTCCAGGTGAGCCGGCCCTGCTGCCGGTGCGTGTGCCGGATCAGCTGTGGAAGACGGTCAGCCCGTAGAAGGCGACCCGGGCTCCCTTGGTGGTGCTGTCCGACGAGGACTGGTTGTAGGAGCCGGCCTTGAAGTACTGCTTGTACGGCTTGAAGGACGAGGGGATGGAGTAGTGGGTGGTGCTGCCGTTGATGGTCAGGTCGATGGTGTTGCCTCCGGAGACCCCGATGGTGTAACTCCAGGTCTTCCCGATCGACACATGCCCCACCGTGTGCAGGGTCTGACCGCCGGACGGCGAGTTCTCGGTGCCGAGGAGGATGTCGCCGTTGGCGTGGTAGTACAGCTCCAGAAGCGGCTTGGTGGACGACCCCCCGGTGCCGAGGTGGATCTGCCCCACGCACACGTTGGACGTCACGGACACCACGCGCAGGGTCGCGCTCAGGCGGTGGGTGCCGCTGAGCGACCAGTTCGCGGCGCTGCCGTCGCGGTTCATCTCCCGCAGTTCCGAGCGGGCGTAGTTGGAGTTGGGCGTGGTGACGCCCTTCTCGGGTGCCCAGAAGGTCATGGCACCGTCGCGGGTGTCGGTGTAGAAGTACGCGTCCTGATAGCCGTTGGCACCCTGGAGCCGGGACGAGGGGATGGTGGTCGGCGATCCCGGGGAGCCGACCGGCTCCTGGAGCTGCCATATCGACAGGTCGAAGTTGCCGCCGGGTGCGACGTTCGGGTTCGCGGCGTTCGCGCTGCCGGTACCGAGCGCTGCGAGTGTGCCGACGAGAGCCGCGACGGTCGCGGTCGCGAGGAGCCTGGAACGCGTCATGTGGGGGCCTCCGTGGGGTGTGGGAGGAGTCGGGGATTACTGCGCGGTGAGCTGGAAGCTCTGCACGCCGGACCCGTCGCAGCGTCGCCGGGTCAGCTGGATGCTGTTGGGTCAGCTGGATGCTGTTGTCGGGGGTGGCCGCGGCGCTGAGGCACTTGCCGCTGTGGCGGGCGACGAAGTGGTAGGGGGAAGTCGCCAGGCCAGGCCCAGCAGCGCGGTCAGCATGATGAACAGCCGTAGCAGCCCACGGGCGTCGGCGAAGCGCCCGGAGATGTGGAAGGGTCGCTCAGCCATGGCGTTTTCCAGCCTTTCGCGCGCGATGACGGTGGAGGTGGCCGTGGCGTTCGAGTTCAATAGGCTGAATGTCAGCCGCATTCTTGGATCGCTGACTGACCTGAGAACTTAAAGGTCTGAACCAGACACGTCAAGAGGCGCAGCACAGGCTCCGGGCCCGCGCGAGGAGGACGATCACCTCCTGGAAGCGGACGCCGGAACGCGGGCTCAGCCCGCCACCCCACCGCCGAGCACCAGCGCACGGAAGGACGCCACCACCGGGCGCAGGTCGATACGGTGCCGGGCGGCGCAGAGCCGTACGCACGCCTGCCAGGGCAGTTCGCGTACGGTGGCGCCCCGCAGACGCACCCCACCACCCGTCGGCAACACCATGCACATCCCGGCCCCCAGCGGGTACTCGGCCGTCTGGTCCAAGCTGGAGACACGGCCCACCAGGAGGGGCAATGGCTGACTTCGGATACTTTCTGTCATGCGAGGAACACAGCCCGGCCGAGCTTGTCGAGCAGGCCCGGATGGCCGAGCAGGCCGGTTTCAGCTCCCTGTGGATCTCGGACCATTACCACCCGTGGAACGACCGCCAGGGCCAGAGCCCGTTCGTCTGGACGGTCATCGGTGCGCTGTCCCAGGCTGTCTCGCTACCGGTCGAGACGGCGGTGACCTGCCCTCTGGTGCGTACGCATCCCGCCGTGGTCGCCCAGGCTGCCGCCACCAGCGCGGCGCTGCTGGGCGGCCGGTTCCGGCTGGGGGTCGGCACCGGCGAGGCACTCAATGAGCACATCCTGGGCGGTGCGTGGCCGGAGGCGTCAGTGCGCCTGGAGATGCTGGAGGAGGCGCTCCAGCTCATCCGGAAGCTGTTCACCGGCGAGCAGGTCAGCCATCACGGCAAGCACTACACGGTGGAGAACGCCCGCCTGTACACCCTGCCCGACGACCCGGTGCCCATCGACGTCTCGGCCTTCGGCCCGCATGCGGCCGCGGTCGCCGCGCGCATCGGCGACGGTCTGATCACGATGATGCCCGACGCCGCGATGGTCGAGCGGTTCCGGCGCGGTGGCGGCGGCACCAAGCCCGTGTACGGCGGACTCAAGGTGTGCTGGGGCGCGGACCGGCAGGAGGCGGTCCGCACCGCGCACCACCTGTGGGCCAATGAGCAGTTGCCCGGAGAACTCCCGCAGATCCTGCCGACCCCACGCCATTTCGAACAGGCGTCGGAGCTGGTCACCGAGGAGCAGGTGGCGGCATCAGTACCCTGCGGCGATGACCCGGACGCGCACGTCGAGGCGCTGGCCGCATTCGTCGACGCGGGATTCGACACCGTCTACGTCAATCAGATCGGCAAGGACCAGCAGGGCTTCTTCGACTTCTACCGCACCAAGGTCCTGCCGCACCTGCGCGACTGACGACGCAAAGCACAAAGCACAAGGCGCAAGGCGCAAGGTGGTGGAGAGGGTGCACATACCCGGAGGGCACGGGGGCCAGGCGCTCATCGTGATCGACATGATCAACACCTACGATCACGAGGACGCCGAGTTGCTCGTGCCCTCCGCCGGCCGGGCGGTGCCTGTAGTGGCGGATCTGATCGGCCGGGCCCGCGAGGCGGGCGTTCCGGTGATCTACGCGAACGACAACTTCGGGCTGTGGCGTTCCCACCACGGAGAACTGCTGGAGACCGCGCTGTCGCGCCCCCACGCCGACCTGATCGAGCCGATCAAGCCCGACGAGGACTCGCTCTTCGTGGTGAAGGCACGCCATTCGATCTTCTACGAGACACCGATGTCCTATCTGCTGTGGCAGCTGGAGGTCGGCAAGGTGGTGCTCTGCGGCCAGGTCACCGAACAGTGCGTCCTCTACTCGGCCCTGGACGCCCACATCCGGCATCTGGAGGTCACGGTGCCGAGGGACGCCGTCGCCTCCATCCACCCCCACTTGGAGGCCGCCGCTCTGGAAATGATGGAGCGCAACATGGGAGCCCGCATCGTCATGGCGAAGCAGGTGGACTTCACCCGTTCGGCCGGCTGATCCACCCCTTCGGCCGACTGATCCACCCCTTCGGCCGCCTGATCCGCCACTTCGGCCGCCTGATCCGCCACTTCGGCCGCCTGATCCGCCCCTTCGGCCGGCTGATCCACCCCTTCGGAACCGGCTGATTCACCCCTTCGGCCGCCTGACGCAGCCGATCCGGGACCAATGCCTCGGCGATGAAGGGGTACCCGGTCGCCCTCACCGGACAGAGGTTCGCACCAGCCCGGAGGCCGACCATGAGCACAACCGTCCACGGAGAGCCCCTCGACGCCCTGGTCAGGGCCCTGCGCGCCGAGAGCGATGCCGAGGTCCGCTTCGACCCCGGCAGCAGGGGCGCCTACTCCACGGATGGATCCAACTACCGGCAGGTCCCCTTCGGCGTGGTCGTACCCCGCAGCGTCGAGGCCGGTGCCCGCGCGGTGGAGGTGTGCGCCCGTTTCGACGTGCCCGTGCTGTCGCGAGGAGGCGGCACGAGCCTCGCCGGTCAGACGACGAACGCGGCCGTGGTGATCGACTGGACCAAGTACTGCCACGCCCTGGTCGCCGTCGATCCCGAGGCTCGTACCTGTGTGGTGGAGCCGGGCATCGTTCTGGACGAACTCAACCGGCGGCTCGCGGACCACCGTCTTCAGTTCGGTCCGAAACCGTCCACCCACAGCCACTGTGCGCTGGGCGGCATGATCGGCAACAACTCGTGCGGGGCGTCCGCGCAGGCGTACGGCAAGACCGTGGACAACGTGCGGCGGCTGGAGGTGCTCACCTACGACGGTCTGCGCATGTGGGTGGGGCCCACCTCCCGGGCGGAGCGGGCCCGCATCGCCGCCGAGGGCGGGCGACGGGCCGAGATCTACGACGGTCTGGACCGCATAGCCTCCGCCTACCTGGGGGACATCCGGCAGGGCTTCCCCAAGATCCCGCGCCGGGTGTCCGGCTACAACCTCGACTCGCTGCTGCCGGAGAACGGCTTCGATGTCGCCAGAGCCCTGGTCGGCAGTGAGGGCACCCTCGTCACCGTTCTGCGAGCCGAACTCGATCTCGTCCCCGTGCCGCGCTACCAGTCGCTGCTGGTCCTGGGATACGAGGACATCTGCCGTGCCGCGGACGACGTCCCCCGCGTACTGGAGCACTGCTCCCCCAGCCAGCTGGAGGCCCTGGACGGGCGGATGGCGCAGCTGATGCGCGAGGAGCACGCCTACCTCGACTCACTCCACAGCCTGCCCGAGGGCGACAGCTGGCTGCTCGTGCAGTTCTCCGGTGACAGCCAGGAGGACGTCGACGAGCGGGCGCACGCACTGCTCAAGGCGATCGGCCGGGCCGAGCGGGAGGCCTCGGTCGCCTTCTCCGACGACCCCGAGCGCGAGCAGAAGATGCTCCGTGCCCGGGAGGCGGGCCTGGGCGTGACCGCGCGCCCGCCTGACGGCCGGGAGACCTGGGAAGGATGGGAGGACTCCGCCGTCCCGCCCGCGCGACTCGGCGACTATCTCCGCGACCTCAAGCGGCTGTTCGAGGAGTTCGACTACGACCACCCATCCCTCTACGGCCACTTCGGGCAGGGGTGCGTGCACACCCGGATCCCGTTCGGGCTGACCACGGCGCAGGGTGTCGCGGACTTCCGCCGCTTCCTGGAACGTGCCGCCGACCTCGTCACCTCCTACGGCGGCTCGCTGTCCGGTGAGCATGGGGACGGCCAGGCCCGGGGCGAGTTGCTGACCCGGATGTTCGGTGAGCGGCTGGTGGCCGCCTTCGGTGAGCTGAAGTCCCTGTTCGATCCGGCCAATCGCATGAACCCGGGCAAGTCCGTGAACCCCAATCCGGTCGATGGGCAACTGCGTCTGGGGCCCGCCTGGCGGCCCACGACCTCCGACACCCACTTCGGCTATCCGGAGGACGACCACTCCTTCACCCGGGCGGTGCTGCGCTGTGTGGGCATCGGCAACTGCCGCACCCACCAGGGCGGGGTGATGTGCCCCTCGTACCGGGCCACGAAGGAGGAGGAGCACTCCACCCGCGGTCGCGCCCGGCTGCTGTTCGAGATGCTCGACGGACACCCCGACTCGGCGGTCACCGACGGCTGGCGGTCGAAGGAGGTCAACGACGCCCTCGATCTCTGCCTGGCCTGCAAGGGCTGCAAGTCGGACTGTCCGACGGGCGTGGACATGGCCACGTACAAGGCGGAGTTCCTGGCCCACCACTACGCCGGGCGGCTGCGCCCCGCCGCGCACTACTCGATGGGCTGGCTGCCTCTGTGGGCCAACCTCGCGAGCCACGCACCGGCCTTGGTGAACGGCGCGCTGCACGCTCCGGTCCTCGGCCGGGCCGGGCAACGGCTCGCCGGGGTGGACACCGCCCGTCAGCCGCCGGTGTTCGCCGGGAAGTCCTTCGTACGGTGGTGGCGCGACCGCGCCGCCAAGCAGCCGGACCCGTCGGATCCGGCGGCCGTGGTGGTGTGGCCGGACACCTTCAGCAACTCCTTCCATCCGTCGGTGGCGATCTCCGCCGTACGGGTCCTCGAGGACGCCGGCTTCCGCGTCGCCGTACCGACCACGCCCGTGTGCTGCGGCCTGACCTGGATCTCCACAGGGCAACTGACCGTGGCCAAAAGGGTCTTGCGGCGCACTGTCGATGTGCTGCGCCCCTACCTGGAGGCCGGCACGCCCATCATCGGCCTGGAACCGTCCTGCACGGCCGTCTTCCGCTCCGACGCACCCGAGCTGCTTCCGGACGACACGGACGTACGACGGCTGTCCGGGCAGGTGCGCACCTTCGCGGAGCAGCTCGTCCACCATGCCCCCGACGACTGGCGGCCGCCGCAACTGGCGCGGCAGGCGACCGTGCAGACCCACTGCCACCAGCACGCGGTCCTCAAGTCCGAGGCCGACCGCGAACTCATGCGCCGCGCACACCTGGACGCCGACGTCCTCGACGAGGGCTGTTGCGGACTGGCCGGGAACTTCGGCTTCGAACGCGGCCACCACGAGGTCTCGTTGACGGTCGGAGAGCTCGGCGTCCTGCCGTCCGTCCGCGGTGCCGCCCCCGGCACCCTGGTGCTGGCCGACGGATTCAGCTGCCGTACCCAGATCGAACAGGGCGGCACCGGCCGGCGCGCCCTGCACCTGGCCGAGGCTCTCGCCCTCGGCCTGAACGGCCCCCTGCCGAGCGACCGGCCCGAACGTCTGGCCCGGCGGCCGGAAACCCCCTCTCGTACGGCCCGCTGGGCCACCACCGCTCTCGCGGCAACGGCGGTGGCAGCGGTGGGCCGGAGCGCCCTGCGGCATTCACGCCACCCGTAGTCGCACGCCACGTGCGGAAAGGATCAGAACATGTCGACGAAGGTATCCGACTACATTCTCCAGCGACTGCGCGAGTGGGATGTGGAGTACGTCTTCGCCTATCCCGGAGACGGCATCAACGGTCTCCTCGCGGCGTGGGGACGGGCGGAGAACAAGCCCCGTTTCATCCAGTCGCGCCACGAGGAGATGTCCGCATTCGAAGCCGTCGGCTACGCCAAGTTCTCCGGCCGCGTGGGCGTCTGCGCGGCGACCTCCGGGCCCGGCGCCATCCACCTCCTCAACGGCTTGTACGACGCCAAGCTCGACCATGTTCCCGTGGTCGCGATCGTGGGGCAGACCAACCGCAGCGCCATGGGCGGCTCGTACCAGCAGGAAGTCGATCTCGTCAGCCTGTACAAGGACGTCGCCTCGGACTTCTGCGAGCTGGTCACCGTCCCCGAGCAGCTGCCCAACGTACTCGACCGTGCCCTGCGCACCGCTGTCGCGCGACGCTCGGTGACGGCCATGATCGTCCCGGCCGACGTACAGGAACTCGACTACTCACCGCCCAAGCACGCCTTCAAGATGGTGCCCTCCAGCCTCGGCCTGCCCCACTACGCACCGGTCCCGGACGACGACGACCTGCAACGGGCCGCCGACGTGCTCAACTCCGGGGCGAAGACCGCCATACTGATCGGGCAGGGCGCGCGGGCAGCCCGGTCGGAGGTGACGGCGGTCGCCGAGCGCCTCGGCGCCGGGGTCGCGAAGGCGCTCCTGGGCAAGGACGCCCTGGACGACGACCTGCCCTATGTGACCGGCGCGATCGGCCTGTTGGGCACCCGGCCGTCGTACGAGATGATGCGCGACTGCGACACACTCCTCGTCATCGGCTCGTCCTTCCCCTACACGCAGTTCCTGCCGGAGTTCGGCAAGGCGCGGGCCGTGCAGATCGACATCGACCCGCACATGGTCGGCCTGCGCTATCCCTTCGAGGTCAACCTCGTCGGCGACGCCGCCCGGACACTGCGCCGGCTGCTGCCCCTGCTGGAGCAGGTCGAGAACCCCTCCTGGCGCAAGCAGATCGAGGACAACGTCGCCCACTGGTGGAAGGTCATGGAGCGGCGGGCCGCCGTCGAGGCCGATCCGATCAACCCCGAGTACGTCGCCCACGCGCTGAGCGGTGTACTTCCGGAGAACGTGATCCTGAGCGCGGACTCCGGGTCGGCCGCCAACTGGTACGCCCGTCATCTGAAGCTGCGCGGCGCCATGCGCGGCTCGCTGTCGGGCACGCTCGCCACCATGGGGCCCGGCGTCCCGTACGCCATCGGCGCCAAGTTCGCACACGGCGACCGGCCGGCCATCGCCCTGGTGGGTGACGGCGCGATGCAGATGAACGGTATGGCCGAACTGATCACGATCGCCAAGTACTGGCAGGAGTGGGAGGACCCGCGCCTGATCGTCGCCGTCTTCAACAACCGCGACCTGAACCAGGTCACCTGGGAGATGCGGGCCATGGAAGGAGCCCCGCAGTTCCTGCCCTCGCAGTCGATTCCCGATGTCGCCTACGCCGACTTCGCCCGCTCCCTCGGGCTGACCGGCATGCGCATCGAGAAGCCGGACGATGTGGCGGGCGCCTGGAGGACCGCGCTCGCCGCCGACCGGCCGTGTGTGCTCGACTTCGTCACCGATCCCGCCGTACCGCCCATCCCGCCGCACGCCACCTTCGACCAGATCGAGGCCGCCGCGGCCTCCGTCCTCAAGGGCGACAGCGACCGCGCGGCCATGGTCCGCCAGGGCCTCAAGGCCAAGGTCCAGGAGTTCCTGCCGCACCGCCACCGTGTGGGACAGCGATGACCGAAGAGCAGGTCGTGGAACGGGTGGACAGCGCCGTCTACACCGTTCCCACCGACGCCCCCGAGGCGGACGGAACCCTGGCCTGGGACAGCACCACGCTCGTCCTGGCCACCGTCCGCAGCGGGGACGTCACCGGACTCGGCTACACCTACGCTCCGGCGGCGACCGCGCGTGTCATCGACGACCTGGTCGCCGATGTGGTGACCGGCACCTCCGCCTTCGACATCCCACGCGCGAACGAGGCCATGCAACGCGCCGTACGCAACGCCGGCCTGCCCGGCATCGCGGCCCAGGCGGTCTCCGCCGTCGACATCGCCCTGTGGGACGCCAAGGCACGCCTGCTCGGCCTCCCCCTCGGCCGGCTCCTGGGCGCCGCCCGCGACGACGTGCCGGTCTACGGCAGCGGCGGCTTCACCACCTACGACGACCAGCGGCAGGACCGGCAACTGCGCGGCTGGACCGAGGACGAGGGCATTCCGCGAGTCAAGATCAAGATCGGCGAGTCCTGGGGCCGCTGCGAGGCACGCGACAGACGGCGCGTGGCCCAGGCCCGCAAGAGCATCGGCGAGGCGGCCGAGTTGTATGTGGACGCCAACGGCGGCTACACCGCCAAGCAGGCCCTGCGCATGGCCGACGCACTCCACGACGAGGGCGTCACCTGGTTCGAGGAGCCCGTCTCCTCCGACCGTCTCGGCTCCCTCGCCGCGATCCGCAGCCGTGTCACCGCGGACGTCGCGGCCGGGGAGTACGGCTACACGCTGCCCTACTTCGAGCGCATGCTCGCCGCCGACGCCGTGGACTGTCTCCAGGCCGACGTCACCCGCTGCGGCGGCATCACCGTCTGGCTGCGCGTCGCCGCGCTGGCGCTGAGCCACGGCCTGGAGATCTCGGGACACTGCGCCCCGCACGCGCACGCCCACGCTGCGGCCTCGGTGCCCAACCTGCGGCACCTGGAGTGGTTCCACGACCACGTCCGCATCGAACGCCTCCTCTTCGACGGCGGGCTGGATCCTCATGGGGGTGCCCTGCGCATAGGCCTCGACGGAGGAACCGGGCTGGGGCTGAGCGTCAATGCCGAGCGGGCTCACCCCTTCAGAACCGGCTGACAGCACATCACCTGCGCGTCTGCTCGCCCCGGGTTCGTGAGCGACACCGAGGCGGCGCCTGCGCGAGGGCCGATCGTTCAGGCCTGGCACCCCGGGCACCAGACCGTGCGGCGTCCGGCCACACGAGTCGAGCACAGGGACCGACGGCAGCGGGGACACAGCGGCTCGCTGTCGTCCCTGCGCCCGGTGAGCCAGGAGCGGCGCGGCGGCACGCACCCGGCGCGCACGGACGCTTCGAGGACGCGGCCCATCGTCGTATGGATACGCCGAAGCTCCGTCTCGCTCAGGTTCCGCGCCGGGGTCCGGGGATCAACGCGAGCCCGCCAGAGGATCTCGTCGCACAGGAGATTCCCGAGGCCCGCGATCACGGACTGGTCCATCAGGGCGCTCTTGACGCTGCCGCGTCGCTCCGACAGCAGTTCCCCGAATTCCGGTCCGCTCACGGTCGAAGCGTCGGGGCCCAGGCGGTCTGTGATGCGTGCGATGTCACAGTCACCGGCCAACCGCACGCCCTGCAGCTTGCGTTGATCGCGGTAGCGCAGGCCCCGCGTATGGCCGAGGGTCAGCAGGACGCGGTCATGTGGGGCGATCGGATCGTCCGGGGAACAGCACAGCAGCGACCCTGTCATGCCGAAATGAAAGACGAGCGTGGGGCCGCCGTCCGTCGGCACGAACAACCACTTCCCGTGCCGCCATGCCTTCCCGAGCCGCCTGCCCTTCACTTCCCTCCGCAGCCGATTCACGGTGACACCCCGCAGAACGCCGGCGTCCCGCACCTCGATGTCCGTGATGCACGGGCGCCGGCCGCAGCTCATCAGCACCTCGCGGAATCCTTCGACATCCGGCAGTTCGGGCATGAGTGCTTCCCGGTCTCCCGTCGTGTGACACACGTCCATCGCACCGCGCCACTGCGCTGATCGCATCCGGAACTACGGGTCCGTACCGGACGAGGGTCCGGGTGCGGGACCGTACCGGATGAGGGCCCGGGGCCGGCACCGTACCGGATGAGGGCCCGGGGCCGGCCGTGGGCTCAGGAACACAAGTCGGCGATCGTGCCCTGAGAATGTCGGTGAGGCGGTCCAGGGAGACGAGTTCGACATACGGGCAGCCGAGCGCGAGCTGCGACGACGCACCATGTCCGGCGAGTACCCCGAGCAGGCCCGCGACGCGGTGGCCTTGGCGGCAGGTCTGGCGTTCGACCTGCTGTGCTCCGGTCTCCACGCAACCTCCTCAGCCGTCCAGCCTCCCTCCCCATTTGCCTAAAGCTTTTAGGTAAATGCATAATGGGTGTCGCCGAATGGGAGGAGAGCTATGGTTCGGGCAGGACTGACCACCGAACGTCTGACCCTGGCAGGGGCGGAACTGGCCGACGAGGTCGGTTTCGACCAGGTGACCGTCTCGGCGCTCGCCCGCCGCTTCGACGTCAAGGTCGCGAGTCTGTACTCGCATCTGAAGAACTCCCAGGACCTCAAGACCAGGATCGCCCTGTTCGCCCTGGAGGAACTCGCCGACCGGGTCGCCGACGCCCTGGCAGGACGCGCGGGCAAGGACGCCCTGGCCGCCTTCGCCGACGCCTACCGCGACTACGCCCGGGAGCACCCGGGCCGATACGCCGCCGCCCGGTTCAGACTCGACCCCGAAACGGCGGCCGCCAGCGCCGGCGTCAGGCATGCGCAGATGACGCGGGCGATCCTCCGCGGCTACGACCTGACGGAGCCGGACCAGACGCATGCGGTCCGGATGCTGGGCAGCGTCTTCCACGGCTACGTCAGCCTGGAGATGAGCGGAAGCTTCAGCCACACCGCCGTCGACTCACAGGAATCCTGGTCCTGGATCGTGGATTCCCTCGACGCCTTGCTGCGGAACCGGACCACAGCCTGACGGTCGGCACCGCACTGCCGCAGACGGTCACCCCACACCGCGCACCTCGCACCACTGAGCGCACACACCGGGCATCCCGCACCGCATACCAGGGCACCCGAACCATCCGGACTCCCGATCACCCCTTGAGGCAATGAACACCGAGCACGACTGGATCACCACACCCGTCACCCCGGCCCTCCTGCGCGGTGCCCTCGACGTGGAACGCACGGCGCACGGCCTGCTGCCGCACCGGCTGACCGCGAGGGCTCGGCGACAGATCCCCGACGACCAACTGGCCATGGCCGAGGCCCAGCCCTCCGGCGTGCGGTTGGTCTTCCGCACCCGGGCCACCGCCATCGAACTGGACACGCTGCCCACCAAGCGGGCCTACCGAGGCTTCCCGACCCCGGCGGACGGCATATACGACCTTCTGGTCGACGGCCGTCTCGCCGCCCAGGCAACGGTGCCCGGTGGCAGGATCCGCACGATCGACATGGCCACCCAGTCCGCCGAACTGCGCGAAGGGCCTCCCGGCACCGCCCGGTTCACCGATCTGCCCGCGCGCGACAAGGACGTCGAGATTTGGCTTCCTCACACGGAGATCACCGAGTTGATCGCCCTGCGCAGCGACGCCCCCATCGAGCCGGCGCAGGACAGCGGGCGCAAGGTGTGGCTGCACCACGGCAGTTCCATCAGCCATGGCTCGAACGCCACCCATCCGACGGCGATCTGGCCCGCGCTGGCCGCCGCGCAGGGCGGGGTGGAACTGGTCAATCTAGGCTTCAGCGGCAGTGCGCTCCTCGACCCGTTCACCGCCCGCGCCATGCGGGACACCCCCGCGGATCTGATCAGCGTCAAGCTCGGCATCAACATCGTCAACGGCGATGTGATGCGTCTGCGCGCCTTCACCCCCGCTGTCCACGGCTTCCTCGACACTCTCCGCGAGGGGCATCCGGCCACGCCGCTGCTGGTCGTCTCCGCCATCCTGTGCCCCGTCCAGGAGGACACCCCCGGCCCCCTCGCGCCCGACTTCGACGGCGGGACCGTGCGGTTCAAGGCCATGGGCGATGCGGCCGAACGCGCCGCCGGACGCCTGACCCTCAACGTCATCCGCGACGAACTCGCGCGGCTCGTCGAGCAACGGGCGGCCGACGACCCGCATCTGCACTACCTCGACGGGCGCGACCTCTACGGCGAGGCGGACTACGCCGAACTGCCGCTGCCCGACGCGGTCCATCCCGATGCCGCGGGACACCGCCGCATCGGTGAGAACTTCGCGCGGCTCGTCTTCGGCGCCGGCGGCCCCTTCGCCACCACTACCGGCTGACCGCAAGCGCCTCTCGGCCCGAAGCACCTCCGCCTGAGGGAGGTTGAGACCGCCCACACCCGACGTCGGGCGCGGCGGCCACCCCGGCCGTCCACGCCGCCGGCCGATGCGCTTCCCGGCTCCCTCAGAGCCGGGGAAGCGGCGCCCGGCCAAGTCGGCGGGCGCGCCCGGGGGCAGACCACGAGAGGCCGCCCGCCACTTCCGGGGCCGGTCGATACAAAGCCTTTGCCGATTCACGGGAATCACTCGAACCGGCTCCCACCTGCACGGTGTCCGCTATGCCCGGTTCCCTGGTTCACCAGTCACGTCGAGTTCACCGCACTGTCCTTTCCCAGCGTTCTACGCGCGTGGTGTCATGCACGCGCTCACCAGCCCAAGCCCCGGTGAGCGTCCCCTTGACGAGGAGTCACCCATGCTGTGGAAGGTCCTCGGGCGTGCAGGTGTCGCCCTGGCCGCCAGTGCCGCCGTACTCACCACCGCCGTCCCCGCGAACGCCGCCGAATACTCCGCGTTCGCCTTCTCGCAGACCGGCAGCCAGCCCGCCATCTACGACTTCATCAACTCGGCCGCCACTTCCCTCGACATGACCATGTACGAGCTGGAGGACACCACGGCCGTCAACGACCTCATAGCCCTGAGGAACAAGGGCGTCACCGTGCGGGTCATCCTGGATCGCCAGCACCAGAGCGCCAACAGCTCGGCGTACAACTCCCTGAAGAACGCGGGCGTGGGAGTGACGTGGTCTCCGTCCGCCTTCGTCTACACCCACCAGAAGACCATCACGGTGGACGACACCAAGTCGCTGATCCTGACCGGCAACCTCACCTCCCAGTACTACACGACCAGCCGTGACTACGGCGTGTTCGACGACGACAGCCGGGACGTCGCCTCGATCGAGAAGGTCTTCAACGCCGACTACGCCGGCACCTCCATCACCCCGACCGACGGCGACCATCTGCTCTGGTCCCCCACCGACTCCCGCAACCGCCTGCTGTCCGTGATCAACAGCGCCACCGCGAAGCTCGACGTGGAGGAACTGGAACTCAGCGACAGCACGGTCGTCAACGCCATCGTGGCGCGGGCGAAGGCGGGCGTGGCCGTACGGGTGGTCCTGGAGAGCCCGTCCAGTTACTCGAGCGAGGTGTCCGCGATCAAGGCGGCCGGCGGCACTGTCGTCGGATACTCCGACCCCAACGGCTTCTACATCCATGCCAAAGCGATGGTCGCCGACTACGGCCTGTCCACCCAGCAGGTGGAGGCGGGTTCCATGAACATCAGCAGCAACTCGCTGAGCAACAACCGTGAGTTGGGACTCATCCTCACCGGCACCGGGGTGGCCGAGGCCGTGGCCACCACCATCGAGACCACCTTCAACAGCGACTACGCGGGTGGCACTCGCGCGTGACGTGAAGCCGGCGGTCGTGCCCCGATGCGGCAGCACCCGGCTGCTGCCGCATCGGGGCCGGGCGCCCCGCGGCGTCAGTGCGCCCGCCTGATCGACTCGCGCGCAGCCGGCCGAAGCCGGAAGCCCCCAAGTTCACCGCTCGGTGGGCGTGGACTCCCGTATGGTTTTCGCGGTGACGGCCGGGTCGTACCCCTCCGGGACGCCTTCGACCAGGATGATGTCGCCCCCGATGTGCCGTGAGCGCAGGGGTGCGATCTCCTGGTACGCGGATGACTCCCACCAGGCTCGCGCCTCGGCGATCCCCGGGAAGCCGATCACCACGACATGCCCGGGCCAACTGCCCTCCTTCACCTCGTGCCGCGTGCCATGGACGAGGAAACGGCCGCCGTAGGGCTCGAACGTGACGGTGATGCGCTCGATGTACTCGGCGATCTCCGGGTGCGGCGCGGCCTCCTGAAGGTGCGCTATGGCGTAGGCAGGCATGATGTTCCCTCCGGTCGGTCGGGCTCCGTACGCCGACGATCGTGGCACGCAGCCATGCCTCGGTCGATGACCTGTCAGGTAAGGGTGACCGGCGGAGAAGTCTCGCTGTGCGACCGCCCATCAGACGGGACCAGTGGGGGGACGTCCCACAGCCAGGACACCCTGCGCCGCGACGTGCTGCACGCACGCGCGGCCGCGCCTCCGCACGCCGGATCGTACGGACCCTGCTGTGGCTCGACCTGTGCATCGGCACCGCCTTCGTCGCCGTCTGCGGGCCCCAGTGGCCTTCCACGCCTGTTCCCACGTGCCCTGGTCGCTGTTCGCGGTGATGGTTCTGCCGCTCGTGGTCGGGACGGCGGCGACGGTCGCTGACGCCGTCAGCGACCGAGGCACTGACCTCTTCGGCCTCATGCCTCGTGCAGCCGGTCCCGCATCCGCTCGACCGTCCGGCAGATCCGCAGGGCGGTGTCCGCGGCGGCGGTGTGTCCCTGGCGGCCGAGCAGACGGCTCAGCAGATCCCAGCCCCCGGCCTGCTCCGGGGCCAGAACCAGGGCGGGGAGCAGCGCGGTCAGCGCGGACTCGACGCCTACCTGGGCGGCCAACGTCTCCGCCCGCAGCCCGTGCGCGAAGTCCAGCCAGGGGTAGCGGCCGAGCATCTCGTCCAGAGCCCTCAGGTCCGGAGCGCGCGGGCCCTGTGCGAGGTGGGCCCACAGCTCCTTGTCGGTGATGGGCGTCGTCCGGTAGGCGGCCGGGTCGTCCACCCTGCGGAGCGTGGGCCAGGGGTCGACCAGTGCGGTCACCGTGCGCCAGCTCGGCCGCAGCCACACCGCCGGAACCCGGGGCGCGTTCCTCAACGACTCCGGGAGCAAGGCCCGTTCACGGGCGAAGCGGCTGCCGGTGGTGTCTCCGCGTCGACGGAATTCCTCCTCCAGATCGCGCGTGTAGTTCACCGCCTGGCCCATACCGCCGAGTTCCAGTGCGGTCCACAGCGTCGGGAAGTCCGCGTGCAGCTCCTCGAACTGCGCGCATACCGTCTTCAACCCGAGCGGGAGCCGCACCACCGCATGCCGCAGTCCGCTCAGACAGGCGCTGCCGGCGCAGGTGACCGCGGCCAGCGCCGTCGACCAGGAGTCGAAGTCGGTGGCGGCGCGGACCTCGTCGAGCCGTGCATGCGCGTACGTCAGCAGCCAGTTGACCGCGCGCTGGGCAGGACGGCTGAGCGTCGGTACGGGCTCCTCGGGCCAGTCGAGGGGACCGCGCACCCACTGGTCGGGCGAGGCGGGCAGTGCCTCACTGGTGAAGACCCGGGTCAGAGCACCGGCGGACAACGTGTCCTCCCCTGCCGCTCGCAGCAGCAGCGCCACGGCGTCGCCGGCGGCGGACACGTCCACCACCTGCCCTGTGGTGGCCAGCTCGACGACGAGCCGTACCGCGGCCGGTACGGCGTCCTGCGCGTCGGTGGCGACGCAGTGCCACAACGCCGCACGCAGGAGCCGGTCGATCAGCGCGGCCCGCCGCCCCGCGGCCTGCTCCGGGGTCTCCTCCGCGTCCTCGCCGGGGCCGGAGGTCTGCCAGCGGAGGAAAAGCTCGCTGACCCACTGGCTCGGCGTGAGCTGCGGCCATCGCGCCGTGTATCCGGCGAACGGTGCTCCGGCCTGCGCGGCCGGCCCGGAGACGATGAACGGGAGGTCCGGCCCGAAGCGTAGCCCGATGCCCTGCTCGGCCAGCAGGGTCACCGCCAGCAGGACGCGGTTCCGGCGCCGCTGGTAGCCGGTCGAGGGCGGGGTCATCCGGTGGTAGTCGAGGGCCGCTGCCTGCCGCCCGGCGAGCAGTGCCTCCGCGAGCAGTATGTCGATGATCTCCAGCAGCGGCCCGGCGCCCGGCGCCGGGGAGGTGACCAGTCTGGGGCCGCTCAAGAGGCCAGTCCCGTCAGGCCGATGGTGGTGACGATGTCACCGAGGTTGGCACGCGTGGTGTCGAACGCCCGCAGCAGCCATTCCCGCGCCGAGATCCGATCGGTGCGCACATGCTCGATCCCCTGCCGGTACAGCTCCAGACCCAGGTCGTCCAGGTACTTGCCTGGTTTGGCCGTGGCGCTGACATGGCCGATCAGTGCCAGCACCCGGCGCAGGCGCTGCCGTACCGCGCGTTCGTTGTCCAGCTCGCCGAGGGGCAGGTACAGCGCCTCGCACTCCTCGGCCAGGTCGTCCAGGACGACCAGGCCCGGGAGTGGTGGCATCGGTCGTCCGTCGAACAGGGCCCGGACCATCCGGTACGAGGGGTGGACACCGACGTCCAGATCCACCCAGGAGCGCAGCGAGTCAGCACCCACCGGTACCGCGATGGGCGCAGGTTCGTCGAGCGTGAACAGCACCAGCACGTCGGGGCCGCTGTCGTCGGCCAGCGTACCGGCGCGCACATAGTCGGCGACCTCGACGTCGCGGCTGTGGAACGCCAGGAAGCAGTACGCCCGGGCGAACTCCCGCAGCCGCCGCAGGTTCTCCGGCCGTAGCAGCTCGTTCAGGGCCCGGATGTTGCCGGTCTGGTTCCGGACGTCCGCCGCGGCTTCCTCGATCAGAGCCGCCAGGGACAGTACGTACATTCGCTCCCCCGTAGCGTCGAGCACCATGCACTCCAACGGGCCCTCACCGCACCCCTGTTGAGCACCATAGCCGCTCTTCGTACGGAGTCGCCGGGGAACTTCCCTGCTGCCACTCGGCCACCTCGCCTGCCGGAGCGGGCGGGAACACCGGGGCCGGCTCCGGCGCCCGACCCGACGGCGGGGATGTCACCGCGCTGATCGCGGCGTTCCGAGAGCGCGGCCGCAAGCCCCGGTGGGGGTTCGCGCCGGATGCCGCACCTGCCGTCGTGCCGCGCCCCGAACGCACGGACGAGCGCTGGCTAGGATAAGGCATGAAACCGAACTCACGGCATCCTGAAACGAGTTGGTCCCGGCGGCGCACGGCGGTTCTGGCTTCCTTGCTGAGTGCGGCGGCCCTCGGATGGACTGTGGTCGCACTGAGCGTGCACACGACCGGCTCGGCCGCACTGGAACCTGACAGTGTGACCGATGCCGACATGGCCCGGCTGGGCGCTGCCGTGATGGCCGGCATTGCGGCGGTGGCCGCCGGACTGTGGTGGCGCCACTGGGCAACCGTACGTCGGCTGATGACCGGCGGAGGCTGGGCTCGTGCGGCGTTTGCCGTCTCCGCCGTCCACTCGATGTTCGTCGTGCCGGTGATCGGGCTCGCCTCGTGGGAGTGGAGTGCCCCTGCGATCCTGTTCACGTGCGCGGTGATCGCCGCCGGTGTGCGGGAAGCCACCTGGACGAGCGCACCGGCCACCGGGGTCGTCGCTTCGGGGTGACGACGCCATGGCGGGGCCGACACCACAAGCGGGCGCGGGCGGGGCATCGCCGCCTCGGACACGGCCGCACTGACCGAGGCCGTGCTCGCCCGAGGCGCACGATCGGCCTGGCTGGAATACTCGGGTGAGGGGTTCCGCCGGGTCTGCGAACGCCTCGGCTACCGGCCTCGGGGCACTCGCCTGTATCGGGCGCTTGAAGGATGACACCGGAGCGGAATCCGCGCCGGGGACGGAACGTTTACATACATATGAGTGATCCGTTCAGTAATGTCGCATTCCCTGCCTTCGAACCCGAAGCGGCCCGTGAGCTGCTCGCGGCGGAACGCGCCGACACGCTCGCGCAGATCGACGCGCTGAGCCGCGAGTTCGACGGGATCGTCGCGGCTAACGCCCTCGTGGCAGTCGATGACGAGCACGATCCGGAGGGCTCGAGCACCGCCTTCGAACGGGCCCATGTCGCCGCTCTGCTGGCGCAGGCTCGTGAGCACGTGGCCGATCTGGACCGCGCACTGGAACGCCTGGAGCGAGGCGAGTACGGACGGTGCGAGGGGTGCGGCGAGCCGATCCCCCGGGAGCGCCTCGAAGTCCGCCCGGCGGCCCGTACCTGTGTGCGCTGCGCGACGTCCCCGTCTCGTTGAGTGACGCTTCGGCGGACGGGTGGGCTTCCGTCAGGACAACGCGTCCGAGAGGCGGACGAAGGTGTGGCCGGTGGCCAGCAGGTGGGGCACCGCGGCTGCGATGCCCCGGGCGGTGCCCCCTCCGGGGTGGTTCATATGGCACAGCACGATGGATCCGTCATGGGCTGACGCGACGGTGGTATGGACCTGTTCCGGGGTGAAGGTGGCGCCCCCGTCACCGTTGACGGAGAAGCTGACGAAGCGCTCGTCGAGGTCGGTCACGATCCGTGCCGCGACGTCGTCGCAGTACGCGGTGCCGGACCGGAAGAAGCGCGGCGGAGAGCCCAGCAGCCGGGTGAGTTTGGCCTGGTTGCCGGCGATCTCGTCGTACACCTCGGCGGCGTTGCGGGTGCCGGGGATGCCGTAGGCGGAACGACCGGTCACCGACAGCGGGCGGTGACGGGTGCCGTGGTTGGCGATCTCGAACAGCGGGTCGGCGGCCAACTGGTGGAAGACCGATGGGTTGGCGTCGATCCAGCGGGAGTTGAGGAAGAGGGTCGCCGGTACCTTCCGCTCGCGGAGGAAGTCGATCAGCGCCCGGTCGTAGCCACTGCCGCCCGGTCCGCCGCAGGCGTCGAAGGTCAGCGCGATGGCGCGTTTGCCGGCGGGGAGCGCGCGCACCACTCCGGGCGCCTCGAAGCCCCAGGTGTGGGGTACCGCGTGGCCGTATCGGGCGACGATCTCCGCGCGGGTGACCACGGGTGCCGTCCGGGACGGGCCGGAGGAGGGGGAGCCCGTGGCGGGCGCCGCGGGGGCGGTGGGGGCCGAAGGCGAACCGGAGGCCGGGACGGTGTCGCCCGATGTGCTCTTCGTGTTCTTCCCCGGGCCCGAACAGCCCGCGAGCACGCTGCCCGCCAGGGCGGCCAGCAGCGCCCGGCGCCTGGGTGTCATCCACTCCCCCACCTGGTCGAGGTTGATCGACGGGAGTCCACACCCGCCTCGGCCACCGTACGGGGTGGAGATGCCGTGACCGGGCAGGCGACGGACAAGAGATCCCCAACGATCCTTTGTGGATCATTTGCTGTGCCGTTCGCGACGCCATGGATCCCGACGTCTTCTCCTCGTGCCGCCGGGCTGCCGTTCGGCTGCGGGCCGAACCCGGTCAACGGGGTTCGACGCCCGGCGATGTGTCCGCCGATCCGGGCCGACAGCCGACACAGTGTCGGCGGATGGGGCGCGGAGAGCCCCGCTAGGGTCGCGCCATGGCCCACAGCTTCGTAGTCCACATCCCCGACGCAGAGCTCGAACCAGAGCCGCTCGACCCGGCGCAGATCGTGTCCGGTACGCCGGAGGTGACCGGCAAGGTGATCTGGGAGTCGGAGGACGGCCGACAGGTGCGGGGCATCTGGCAGATCACATCCGGCGTCGTGACCGACACCGAGGCGAACGAACTGTTCGTCGTGATCAGTGGTTCCGCGACGATAGAGGTCGAGGGAGGCCTCACGCTGCGCGTCGGGCCGGGCGACATGGCGGTGCTGCGCGAGGGCGACCGTACGACCTGGACGGTGCACGAGACACTCCGCAAGGCGTACGCGATCAGCCTGTGAACGGCGGGAATCCCTCCCCTCGGCCGCCGGCCCGATGAGGGCTGGTGGCCCTGCCGTGCCGCCATGCGGCCCCCTGCTGTCGCTGAATCCCCGCGGAATTGTCCGCGAACGGTAACGGACGCATCCCCCGGTCACCTTCCTCCGTCCTGACGGGTGCACGGAACCCACGGAGACGGCAAGGAACGGGGCTGACATGGTGTGGCGTGGACGACAGGGATGGCACGGCCGGGTTCTCGCGGCGGCGGTCGGCGTGACGGCGGTGGCCGCCGCCACGTCGGTGTGGTCCGCGCAGGCCGGCCCCGTCGGGACTCCGCAGGCCCGCGCGGGCGTCTCCGCGCCCTCCGCCGCACCCGGCGCCCGTTCCCAGGGCCGGGCGGGGGTGCCGCTCTCGGCGGCCATCGCCCATGCCTCGGACCGCGGCGCCCGGGGCGTCAACATCACCATCGATGACGGCCCGGACCCCGTCTGGACGCCGCGGATGCTGCAGGTGCTGCGGGACAACGGCGTGAAGGCCACGTTCTGCATGGTGGGGCCGCAGGCCCAGGCCCACCCGGACCTGGTCAAGGCGGTCGTGGCGGCCGGGCACCGGCTGTGCGACCACACGGTGTCGCACGACACCACCATGGACAAGAAGTCCGACTCCTACCAGGCACAGCAGATCCTGGACGCCGCACGCATGATCACCGAAGCCTCAGGGGGCGTGCGGCCGCTCTACTACCGGGCGCCGGGCGGTGCCTTCACCCCGTACAGCCGCCGGCTCGCCGCCTCCCACGGAATGCGTCCGCTGGGCTGGAACGTCGACTCCAAGGACTTCCAGCGGCCCGGTACGAACGCCGTCGTCGCCACGGTGCAGAACGAGATCTCGAACGGCCCGACCGTCCTTTTCCACGACGCCGGCGGCGACCGCTCCCAGACTGTGGCCGCCCTGCGCGAGGTCCTGCCGTGGCTGAGGCAGCAGGGGTACTCCTTCGGCTTCCCCGTGCGCTGACCGCGACTCGAACGGCGGGAACGACCCGTACCGCCCGACTCGCCGGGCGGTACGACGCAGAGACGGGCGCGGGGCGACACCACCGCGGGCGGCCCGGCCCGGCCATGGGCCCCGTCGGCGGCCGGCTCCGCGGTCCGCTCGACCGCCCACCCTCCCAAACTTCATGGGGCGCAAAACGGGCACCCGTCCCTGTGGACGCCACGTGTACACCGCCGAGGCGAGGAGGTACCAGATGACCGAGTACGAGCGTTCGCGCACCATGCCGGCGCTGCCCGAGCACGTCTTCGACCAGGCCGCCAACATCGACCAGCTCGATGGCTGGCTGCCGAGCGCACTGCACGTGCGCGCCGAGACCCCGCCTGCGGTCACCGTGCATGACGATCACGCCGAGCAGGACATGTCCGCGCTGCTCAGCGCCCGCCCGGACCAGATGCGGATCGAGTGGGGCACCCGCGACGAGGGTTCCTATGCCGGGTGGCTCCAGGTCGCCGGCCTCGGCAGCGGGGCCAGCGAGGTGACCGTGCACCTGTCGTTCTTCGACGATCGTCACGACCCCGGTGAGCGGCCCGTGACCGAGGCCCTCGACAGCAGTCTGCAGCGCCTGGAGGAACTGGTGCGGCTGCGCACCGAGAACGCGGCCGGCTGAGGCGACGGGCCGGCAGGCACCGAGCCCACCACCGACAGCGCCCTGCCGGGCTGCCTCGCCCCGGGCATCCGTGCGTCGACAACGCCACTCACAACGCCGCGGGCCCGCGTCCGCGCGAGGACTGTCTCACCGTCATGAGCCGGCAGAACGCGCCGGAACCGGTCGGCACGGCCAAGCTCACCCCCGGCTACCCCCTCCCGGCCGCTGTGACCTGCACACCGTCGGCCCCGTCGTCGACGGTCCCGTGCGCCCGCCGCACGAACACGCGCCGGCCGCCGCGTCCCGCTCCCGACCGGGCGGCCTATGTGAGTGCCTTGGCCGAAGCCCCTTGACTGGCGCACCCGCGCGTCCTCGGTCATGCCACGGGCGGCTGCCGGGCGTGCGGATTCGGGGTTGTCGGCGGGTTGACAGCCCAAAGTGTGAGTGGTTAATTACTCATAACCTCACTGAGCGGCTAATCACTCACCTCCGGTGAACGCCTCACACCACCTAGGAGCCAGCCATGCAGACCACCGAGATGGTCCTTCCCTCCGTCGGCGAGCCCGAGTCCCTTCAGGTCCGCGTGCGGCAGCTGCCCGAGCCGGGGCCCGGTCAGGCGCTGGTTCGCGTGGAGGCCAGCGGGGTCACGTTCGCCGAACAGCAGATGCGGCGCGGCAAGTACTACGACATGCCCGCCTTCCCCTTCGTTCCCGGTTACGACCTGGTCGGCGTCGTCGAAGGGCTCGGCGCTCCGGTTCCGGGCGAGACCCGGCTCGCGGTCGGGCAGCGGGTCGCCGCCCTGACGAAGACCGGCGGTTGGGCCGATTACGTCCTGCTCGACGCCGCCGACCTCGTGCCCGTCCCTGACGGTGTGACCGCCGCCGACGCCGAGACCCTGGTCACCAACGGCGCCACCGCCTGGCGCATGCTGCACCGCACCGCGAACGTGAAGCCCGGCGACACGGTGGTCGTCCACGGTGCCAACGGGGGCGTGGGCAGCGTGCTGGTGCAACTGGCCCGCGCGGGCGGCATCCATGTGATCGGCACCGCCTCGGCCCGCAACCAGGAAGCCGTCCGCGCTCTGGGCGCCGTCCCCGTGGACTACCGCGGCGATATCCCCGCCCGGGCCCGCGAGCTGGCCCCCGACGGCGTGGCCGCCGTGTTCGACCACGTTGGCGGCAAGGGCATCGAGGACTCCTGGCGCATGCTCGCCCCCGGAGGCACGCTCGTGTCCTACGGCAGCGCCTCGACCCGCGACCAGTCCGGCAACGGCACCCTCACCGTCCTCAAGCTCGTCGCCCGGCTGACGCTGTGGAACCTTCTTCCCAACGGCCGCAACGCCCACTTCTTCAACCTGTGGGCAGGCAGGAGCCGCCACCCCCAGCAGTACCGCGCCCAGCTGCGCGACGACCTCGCCGAGGTCTTCGCACTCCTGCGCGCCGGAAGCATCACCGCGCGGATCGACCGGGTCTATCCGCTGGAGGAGGCCGCCGCAGCACTCCGGTACGCCGAATCCGGCCAGGCCGTCGGCAAGGTCGTCATCGCCCCCGGCGCCGGGCGGAGCAGCGGTTCCGCCCAGTGACGCGCTCGCTGGGCCCGTCATCCGCAGAGATCTGCGCTTCGCCGCCGTTTGACTCGGGATCACTTCACTGACCGTCAGGCAGGTGGTGGCGATGCCGACCGGAGCGTGGACGCAGGAGCCGGCCGGCGTGGTGATCGGGGCGGGGCCGACCGGGTTACTTTTCAGTCTGGAGGCACCCGGAGGGAGTACGGTCTCGCTCCCTTGCCGTGTCGTGCGGTGGTGCGGGGCGGGGGTCGGGTTGAGGGTGATGACGTTGCCGCTGCGCTCCCGCTGTGCCGGCGTGGTGCCGGCCTTCGCGGCGGCGGCGAAAGGACTACCTCATGCGAGTGACCCGGACCATGTTCGCCTCCGCGGCAGTTGCCGCGGCCGTCGCGTTTTCCGCTCCCGCCGCGCACGCCATGTCGCCGGCCGGGCTTCGGGTTGCGGACGGCGGTACTTCCTACGGCAGCCATGAGCACGACCCCGGCGGGGACCGCCATGGCGGCAGGCACCACGACGAGGGCGAGGACGCCCAGGGCGAGGCCCAGGGCGACGCGCAGGGCGGATCCGAGGCCGACAGCGACGCCTCGGCCCAGGGCGGCGCCGAGGACGGCACCTCCGAGCACGCCGAGCAGGGCGGCAGCCACCACGAGGCCGGCGGGCAGGAAGCCGGCCAGCAGGCAGGCGGGCAGGAAGCCGGCCAGGGGGCCCGGCAGGCGCCTCGCGGCGGTGTCCGCGCCGGCGGCGGGTTCCTCGCCCTGGCCAGGGACCACCACGGCGACAAGCAGGGAGGCAAGCACCACGAGGAGGGTGCGGACGCCCAGGGAGACGCCGCGCAGGGCGGACCCCAGGAGGACGCTCAGGGTGGCGGGCCTCAGGAGGACGCGCAGGGTGGCGGATCTCCGGAGGAGGGGCAGGGCGGACCCGAGGCTGACAGCGACGCCCCGGCCCTGGGCGGCGCCGAGGACGGCAACTCCGAGCATGGCGAGCAAGGCGGCAGCCACCAGGAGGCAGGCGGGCAGGAAGCCGGCCAAGGGGCCCGGCAGGCGCCCCAAGGCGGCATCCGCACCGGCGGCGGTGGCCTGGCCCAGTCCACCAGCACCAGCGGTCTGGCAGCAGGATCGATCCTGCTGCTGGCCGGCCTGGGGGCGGGCGCCTATATGCTGCGCCGCCGCAACGCCTCCGGCGTCACGGGGGCCTGACCGGCTCACCCCTCGCTCGGCAGCCATACGGCCGCGGGCACTGTCATCCCCCAAGGAGCGACAGCGGCCGCGGCCTCCCGGTTCACCGCGGACGGTCCGGTGTCCACCGCAGGGTCATGTCGGGCAGGTTCTCCATGTTTCCGCGGCCGTCGCCGGTGGCGAGGACGCGGAAGCCGTGACGCTCGTAGAACGTGCGCGCCTCGGTGTTCTGCTGAAAGACATGCAGGGACACCCCGTCCGGGCTGTGCCGTCTGACCTCGTCGAGCAGGGCCGTCCCGATGCCCTGCCGTCGCATGTCCGGCCGGAGATAGAGATGTTCCAGCGTGTCGCCCTCCAGGGCGGCATAGCCGACGATCCCGGTCTCCCGCACGGCCACCCACACACGGCACGTCCTCAGCACCACTTCCTCGATCCATCGGGTCACCTGCTGGTGATCGCGTGTCTGGGGAGGGAGATACGGCATGGCGGCCGCACGCGACGTCATGTGCACGCGTGCGACCACCGCCGCGTCCGCCGTGGTCGCCGGGCGGATCCGGACACTGTTGTCATCACTCACGGCGGGAAGGTACAGGGCATCCGGCCCGCGATCGAGCGACATACCAGGTCGTTCGGTGGCCCGCCGTGGGTGGCGGGCAGGTGGGCGACAGGCAGTGGCCCAAGCCCCCGCACAGTGCTGTGGCGTACGGACTCGTCGTGCCGTCCCCCGCCCGCAGGGCTACAGGGGTGCTGCCGACGTATCGCACAGTTCCCGGTGGCGGCGGAGTTCGGGGATGTCGGCGTCGGGGAGTGTGAGTGCGCGGTCGAAGTCCGCGCGTGCCAGGTCCCTACGGCCGTCGGCGAGATGGGCGATGCCCCGGTTGAGCAGGACGTCCGGGTCGTCGCCGACGATGTCGAGTGCGGTGGTCAGGTCCGCGACGGCCCTGCTGTTCCGGGACTGGTGGAAGTGCACAACGGCCCGGTTGATCAGTGCGGCGGGGTAGCGGGGGTCTCGTTCCAGGGCGGCGTCGAACGCTGTGAGGGCCTGGTCGTAGTTCTCCCGCTGAAGGAGCACGGTGCCCTTGAGGCACAGCAGTTGCACTTCGCCGGGGTGGACCACCAGGCCGGTGTCCGCGTCGGCCTCGGCGCCGTCCAGGTCGCCCGACTCCAGCCGGAGTTCCGCCCGGGCGACCCGGGAGTCGAGGTCCCCGGGCTCCATCTCCAGCACATAGGTGAAGTCGTCGAGCGCGCCCCGGAGGTCGCCGGTCTGGACCCGGGCCGTGCCCCGGTTGTAGTACAACTCAGGGAAGGGGGGCGCGAGTTGCACGGCCCGGTCGTAGTCGGCGAGGGCCGCGTCGAAGTCACCGCGCTCGCGGGAGATCCTGGCTCGTTCGGAGAGATAGTCGGTGTAATAGGGGTCGAGGTCGACGAGCCGGGTGTAGTCGGCATAGGCGTCG
Source organism: Streptomyces sp. NPDC093261 (assembly GCF_044753645.1). Classification (NCBI taxonomy): domain Bacteria; kingdom Bacillati; phylum Actinomycetota; class Actinomycetes; order Kitasatosporales; family Streptomycetaceae; genus Streptomyces; species Streptomyces sp. NPDC093261. The sequence goes on along the minus strand of NZ_JBIVNO010000012.1, from coordinate 161,189 downwards.
TCCAGCCGTCCCAGTGCGACCAGCAGACGGGCCCGGTTGTAGAGCAGTTGGGAGCGGTGCAGGACCCACTGGTCGTCGTCCATCTCCTTGTCGAGCCGGGTGATGCACGACTCCACGAGATCAAGGGCGCGGGTCCGGTTGCCGCGGTGCATCTCGACCAGGGCCAGGCCGTTGTCGTGGAAGACAGTGAAGGTCAGGCGTTCGGCCGGGTCCGGCAGGATACCCGCGATGGCGACGGCGTTGTGCTGCCACTGCAACGCGAGTTCGTGGTCACGTGGCCGCAGGAAGCGGGTGTGCAGCATGGCGATCGCATAGCTGGTCATCATGTGGATCTTGGGGTTGGTGAAGCGGCGCAGCAGGTCCTGGTACAGCTCCATGGACTGGGCCAGCCGCCCGATCGGGATGCACGCCGCTGCCGCCTCCCGGGTGAACTCCCAGTAGTCGTGCTCCTGGCTGACGGGATCGCTGACGCCCCGGCCGCGCAGGCCCAGGTCCACCACGGCTGCGGAGAAGCCGGTGGCGACCGCATGGCGCTGGGCCGCGAGCAGGGCGGACCGTCCCGCTCCCGCGGGGTCGCCGCCACGCTCGCGGTGGTACGCGATCGCGCCCATCCGCACGCCCCAACTCGCCGTTGCCTCCAGGCTGTCGGCGCGTCGGTCGTGCAGGCGGGCGACTGCCCGCCGGTCGGCCTCCTGGTATCCGCGCAGCGCTCGCGGGTCGTCGTCGGTGCAGTCACTGTCGACGTACAGCGCCGCCCATTCGAGAGCGCTGCGGTGCACCTCCGGGGCCGGGTCGCTCGCGGGAGCCCGGAGAGTGCCGGCCGTTGCGGCGAGCGCGGCCTCCAGTTCGTCGGACAGTGTGTCGGCGGTCGTGGAGATCACCACCCGCAGCAGGCGCGGATCCGCCCGGCGCAGCAGCAGGGCCAGCAGCTCCTGGGTGGTCGCCTCCGCGGCGTGGACCTCCTCGAAGGCCAGCTCCAGGGCGCAGCCGGTGTCGGCTTGGATCCGGTGCGCATAGTCGAGGAGGAAGGTGACGACGCCCTGGCTCATACAGCGGATCATGCCGGAGCCGAAGAAACGGGTGCGCTCCTTGAACGAGGCCTCGTCGGCCAGCGTACGCGGGGGCGGACCGATGAGCTGCGCCAACTCGGGCATGCCGTAGAGGAGTTCCACCCGGTGGGATTCGACCAGCTCGGGCCAGCGTCGTCGGGCCTCGGGCAGCACGGACCGCAGCACGGTGTCGATGCCGGTGTAGGGGCCGCGCAGACGCTGGTGACAGCGGACCACCAGTGCCTTGCCGGTACGGTTTCGGATGAGGCGGAGGCGGTCCGCGCGCCGGTCGCCCACGATCCGGAGATGGCCCATCATGCGAGTTCAACCTCCGCCGAAGGGGATGTCTGGGGTGTGGAGAGCTTTTTCTCCCGGCGCTTTTTCCTGGACAGCACGACGAGTGCAGCCACCTGGGCGGCGTTCATACACAGGGACAGCACGGCGTCCCAGAAAGCCGCATTGACGTGACCGGAGGTGATGGCCTGCCGGGCGATGCTGAAATACTGGATCGTCACCGGGATACTGACGAAAACGGTGATGCCGGCCAGCGTGCCGTATCCGAGCACGATGAAAGGGCCGTAGAATTTTCCGATCCGCCGGTCCCGCGGTGTCCACTGCTCCTCGTCCACGACACGGTTGGAGCGCCCCGACAGACGCCACAGACGGTTCTTCAGGAGCGTCATTCCGGCGTCGTGCAGGTCATAACAGTTCCATGCGGTGGCCGCCACGTAGTAGAGGTCGGTACGCAAATAGAGCTGGAACTGCCAGAGAACGCGGACCACCACCGTGAACGCCAGGGCGAGACAGACCCGGGCGGTCAGGGAGAAGGAACCGTCGGGATCGCGTGTCGCGTCGGCGACGAGTCCGAGCGCGCCCAGGACCACGCCGTCGCAGACGATGCCCGCGAGAAACGGGAGGTAGCGTTTCGCACGCGGAACGCTGAGCAGCCCGTTGATCTGCGTCTCGGCCACGATGTAGGTCAGGCGGTTGCTCAGCCGCAGCCGGGTCGGCAGCCCCAGGCGGCGTCCGGCGAGGATGTGGAATCCCTCGTGAAGCAGCAGAAGGGGGACCTGACCGAAGGTGATCACCAGCTGGACCACGAGGAGGGAGTGCACGAAGAAGATCTGGGACGGGTGCGGGGCCAGGTCCGTGTGGCGGCCGACGGCCCAGGTCCAGCCGCCGACCACGGCCAGGTAACACGCCCACGCCGGCAGGGAGAAGGCGGCGCGGCCCAGTCGGCGCAGGCGCACCGGCGCGGGTGGAGCGCCCTCCGGCTGTTCCTCTCCCTCGCGGACGAAGCCGAGCTCCTGCAACGTGGCCACGAAGTCGTCCAGGTCGACCGGCTCGTGGAAAGCCGATGCGTACCAGTCGGCAGCGGCGCTCAGCGGCATGCCCTGCGCAAGCCGTTTCAGCAGCTCCGCTCCGTCGGCCGGGAAGACCGCGTAGGAGCCGGTGTCGAGACGGCCGACCACGACGTCATCGCCTTCGGGTACGAAACTCAACTCGTGCAGCAACAGGCCGCCATCGGCCACAACCCCTCCCCTACGATCGGCGCAGGCGACCCGGGTGCGCCGCCATCCGGCGCACCCGAGCGCAACTCCTGGAGCGTCGAGCGTGTTACGCGGCGGCGCTGTACGGGCACTGACAGGCGGCCGACGTCAGGCGCACATCGCCGGCGCGGCGCACGGCAATCTTCTTGACTCCGGCCTTCTTGCCCATGGCGACAGTGGACTTCATCTCAGATCCCCTCTCATCGGATGTTCGCCGACCGGCGGTCGACGGCAATCAAAAGTGTTGCCCCCGGCCACCAAATACAAGGTCGTGTTCGAGCCATTCGGCACGTGCGACATGTTCTCCATGGAAGACAACGATGCCGGGAAACGATTCAACGACCTTGCCGGGAAGGAATGTCGCGGGGGACGACGGATTCCGTCGCCTTCCTGCCGCCGACATCGTTGCCAGTACTCGAGGCCGACTCTCTTCCCACATCAGAGGACGACTGAGCCGGTGCGGAAGCCGAGAATCCGCTCACCGTGCCGCTACAGAGCGCATCGTCACCGCATTCCGTTTGTCGCGGATACCACCTCCGGAAAGGGCTGATCCAATGATCGACCATTCATGAGACGACGACCGAGCCGTGATGCAAAGGTATTCGATGGCGGCAATGGGAATGCGGGCGCCCGCGCTCCTCCGTGGCACAGGCCGGAGGGGATCTTCCGGCGAAAGCCGCCACATGGTCATGTCCCCGCGGCAACTGTGGCGTTGTCAGGTGATGACCGCACCACCGGTGGGCGGACATGGGGCGGCGGCCCATGAGGGCTTCGGTTCTCCGGATGGGGCGGCCCCGCTCTTCGGATGGCTCGTGGGGCGGCTTGGTGTGGCGTGGCCGGAAGTGACGGTCCTGGCACTGGCTGCGCTGGTCGGGGCGCGCGGCGCGGTTGCCTTCGGTCGGTCCCGGGAGCGACAGCGGTGAGTACGCTGATGATCGCTTGTCACGTTTCCCGGCAAGGAGAGGAGTTCCACGGTGGTCGACGAGCCGATCCTGGTGCTTGCGGCAACGGGCGGACAGGGCAGGGCCGTGACCGACGCCTTGCTGGACCGCGGGGTCCGGGTCCGGGCACTGGTGCGGGATCCCGGTCGGCCGGCCGCGCGCGAACTGGCCGATGGGGGCGTCGAGGTCGTGGCGGGGTCCTTCGATGATCCCGAGTCGCTTGCCGCGGCGATGACCGGGGTGGCGGGAGTGTTCGCGTTCACGACGCCCTTCGAGTCCGGCGTGGAGGCCGAGGTGGCCCAGGGCCGGGCGATCCTGACCGCCGCGCGCGGGGAGCGCGTACCGCATCTCGTGTTCAGCTCGGTGGCCGGGGCCGACCAGGACAGCGGGGTACCGCATTTCGAGAGCAAGGCGCGTGTGGAGGCCGAACTGACCTCGGGCGATGTGCCGTACACGATTCTGGGGCCGACGTATTTCTTCGACAACGCCCTTGGCGGAGCGGAACGCATCCTCGGCGGGGCGCTCGAGCTGCCGTTGCCACCCGATCGGCCCCTGCAACAGCTCGCCCGGCCCGACCTCGGTGCTTTCGCCGCCGAGGTCCTGCTCAACCCCGGTGCGTACGTGGGCCGGCGCATCGAACTGGCCGGCGATGCGCCCACCCCCGCCCGCATGGCAGCCACGCTGAGCGAGGTCCTGGGGCGTGAGGTTCGCCATGAGCAGGTGCCTCTGGCGGCGATCGGGAATCCGGACATGCATGCGATGTGGGCGTTTCTGAACGGGCCCGGGTATCGCGTCGACATCCCCGCTCTGCACGGCGCCCATCCGGAGATCCACTGGACGAGCTTCGCCGACTGGGCACAGGGCACGTTCGCGGGCGCCCGCTGACGCGGCTCGGGAGGCCACGCGCCACCGTACACAGGTCACGCGCCCCGGCCGGCGTAGGCGCCTGTACCCATCGGCCCCGGGGCGCCGGCGAGAAGTCGAGTCTCACTCCGGTCGCCTCGGCGGGTTCCCCGGCTGCGGCTCTCCCTGACTTCGGCGGTATGCGCCGGGCGGCATTCCGTAGCGTGCCTTGAAGGCCCGGCTGAAGGCGGCGGCATCGGAGAATCCGGCGCGAAAGGCGATCGCGGCGACGCTCCGGCCGGCCAGCAGTGGGTCGGTGAGATCGGCTCGGCAGCGCTCCAGGCGTTGCTCGCGGATGAATCCCGCGACGGTCCTGCCGTCCTCCCGGAACAGGTACTGCAAGGCGCGCAGCGAGATGTGGTGGGCGGCGGCCACGGCCGTGGGAGTGAGCTCCTGCTCGCCGAGCCGGGCCCGGATGAAGCACTTGATCTGATGCAGTTGCGCCACCCTTCGCGCCGCACCGGTGCGGGCTCCGTCGGCCTCGCACAGACCGGCCAGGAACGCGGTGGTCAGGTCGAACACGGCCGATGCGAGCCGGGGGATGTGACCCGCCTCGACCTTCGGCCCCTGCTTGACGAGCCCTGTGAGCAGGTCGCTCAGCAGAGCACCGGTGCCCGTCCTGGACGGCAGTTCGGTGGCCACCAGCCGACGCAGCCTCTGCTCCGGAACGGGCACCGCCTGGCGGGGCAGATGCAGCACGATGGACTGTGCCACGTCGTCGGTGGCGACCGATGCCCAGTACGGCTGCGAGGTGTCGTAGAGGACCAGGTCTCCCGGGCGTGGGTCGACTCGGTTGCCGCCCTGCTCCCGTTGCATGGTGCCGCGGACGACCAGGGCCAGCGCCCACAGTTCCGGGTCGGAACGCCGGATGAGGCGTCGGGTACGGATCGACTGCATGGTGGGAAAGGCGACGCTGGAGACTCCGATCCGGTCGCCCAGCGACAGCAGCCTCGCCGAGGCGCGAAAGTCCGGGACGTGCTCGGTGACGATGTCGTGCGGTGCCATGTCGCGGGCCACCAGGTCGCAGAACCAGCCGAACCGCTCCGGTGCCGGCAGGTCCCGGCTGGAGAGCGTGACCACCATGCGGCCCCTCCCGTCTTGGCAGCCGCCACAGCAGGGTGGCGAGGTGCTGATCGCGCCGCCTGTGCATGGTCGTGCGCCGGGGGCGGTCCGGGAAGTGGTTTATGCGTCAAGGACAGCCATGGCGCGCACGACGGCCGCCGGGGGCGCCCCCGGGCCGATAACGATGAGGAACTCGCCTGCGGGGTGCGCGGAACGTCAACCGTTCCTGCGCTGTCCGTCAATGACCCGCGCAGTGCCGGGCGGCGAGGATGGGACCCGTCGGCGACATCGGGAGGACCGCGGGGGCGACCGCGGACCTCCCGCACCGGCCGGGCGGAGCCCGAGGAATCCAGGGGGAGATCCTCGGGCTCCTCCCGGCCCTGGAGCGTGGGCGCCTTCGCGCGCTCCGCTCCGCACCCCCTACGTGATCCGCATCACGCGCGGCACCCTCAGAGCGCGCGCAGAACTCCCACGACCTTGCCGAGAATCTTCGCCTGCTCGCCGGGGATCGGCTCGTACGCCCGGTTGCGGGGCATGAGCCACACCTGACCGTCCTGCCGGCGAAGCTGCTTGACGGTGGCCTCGTCCTCGAGGAGGGCGGCGACGATGTCGCCGTGGTCCGCGCTGTCCTGGCGACGGACGGTGACGATGTCGCCGTCACAGATCGCCGCCTCGATCATGCTGTCCCCGGACACGGTGAGGGCGAACAGGTCGCCGTCGCCGACGAGCTGGCGCGGCAGCGTGTAGACGTCCTCGACCATCTCCTGCGCGAGCAGGGGCGCGCCCGCGGCGATCCGGCCGATGAGCGGCACGTCCACCGCGGCGGTCGGGCTGCGATCCAGGTCGGGGGCCCAGGAGGCGCGTACGCGATAGGCGCGCGGACGGTTGGGATCGCGGTACAGGACGCCCTTGCGTTCCAGCGCCATCAGCTGATGGGCGACGGAGGAGGTGCTTGCGAGGTGCACCGCCTGGCCGATCTCCCGCATCGACGGCGGGTAACCCTGCCGCCGGACCGTGTCGGAGATGAACCGCACGATGTCCTGCTGGCGGCCGGTCAGCCCGCCCTCGGCCGTCCGGATGCCCGGCGGCCGCCCTCGGCGTACCGGCTCACTGTTCTCCATTCCGGGCACCTCCGTACAAGATCTCGCAGAGCGAGACCATAACCCGCCGACCCCGGAAAATGAAACACTCATTCGCTTCCGTCACCCGGGAGGCGGCGGACGGCAGGCTCAGGGTCGTCCGCAATCGCGTTCTCCCGGGCTCGGGGAGCACCCCCGGCGCTTTGTTCGCTTCACTCCTCGATACCGTCGATATCGTCGTCCGCGGCGGTCGGCAGATCGTTGTGTCCCTCGCTCCAGTGGTTGACCCATCCGCACACTCCGCAGGCGTATCGGCCGTTCACCCCGGAAACCTCGCTGCCGCATTTGCGGCACTGCGTCTGGGTGATTTCCTGCGAGGCCAGGAACTCCACCGCCGGCATCGGCGTCTCGGGCGCGATCTGCTTGCGTTTCATGAGGCGGACCCTACCCACGCGATGGCGGAGTGCAGGGCGATGGGCCCCACGCCGAGGGCACGGCACCGCCGACGACGAGGGCCGCGCGGCCGACCACACCACCCGCGGTCGGCAGACGCTCACCGGCACGGCGGCATCCGGGTCGCCGTGACCTGACGCTCCGTGCATGCTGGAAGCAGGTGGAGCGCCCCGCCCCGTCACAGGTGAGCAGGGACCCATACGGCGGCCGACTCACCGCGCCCCTGGAGTCGGCCGCCGTGTCATGGGCTCGGAGCCCGGGCGGCCCGACACCGGCGCCCACGCCTCCCCGAGATGATCCGTGCCGGATGAGTTGATCACTGAACGGCTGCGACGCGGTAACAGGTTGACCCGCACACGCCAACTCAATAGATTCCGGCCAGTTGGCCTGATCTGATGGGGATCAAGCACAGTCGAATCCCTGGGGGGACGAAAATGAACTGGTACGTGGACGTACTGAAGAAGTACGCGGTTTTCAACGGGCGCGCCCGTCGGCAGGAATACTGGATGTTCGTCCTGTTCAACGTGATCATCAGCGTCGTGCTGGCCATCGTCGACTTCGCTCTGAACACGAGCATCCTCGGCCTCCTCTACACCCTGGCCGTCCTGCTTCCCGCCCTCGGTGTCGCCGTCCGCCGTCTGCACGACACGGGCAAGTCCGGCTGGTGGCTCCTGATCGGCCTCATCCCCCTGGTGGGCGGGATCATCCTGATCGTCTTCTTCGCCACCGAGGGCACGCCCGAGCCCAACCAGTACGGCACGAACCCCAAGCTGACCCCTGCCGTCTGAGCCGGCCACAGCGTCAGATCAGAGGCCCGCCGGAACGTTCCGGCGGGCCTTTTCATCGGCTCACCCGGCCGTTCGGCCGAAGCAGCGCTCCAGTTCATCGAGGTCGTAGAAAGAGCTGCCCTTGGCGATCGGCCGGCAGCCCTGCCTGAACGGGGTCTCCTTCTCGTTGTAGAGCATCCGCACGAGATAGGTGTCCCTCTTGCGGAAGACGTCCCATTGGATGTTCGCGGCCATGGGGGAAACCGACGCGCCGCGCCATGCGTTGCTGTCGTAGGCGTAGGGCCGCTCGGACGTGGCTCCCTCGGTGCTGCCGGGCAGCCGCATCAGCGCGGCGAGCGGAATGATTTCCTCTGCGTGGGTGAACCGCAGTTCGGCGCCCAGCTTGCTGGTTCCGTCCCGCTTGGCCTCGATCTGCTTGAAGAAGTCGTCGAGGAGAACGTCCGCCATCTTGTAGGTGATGTCGCCGTCCGCGAAGCTCGGACCCTTCTCGTAGAAGTCCTCGACGTCGCTGAGGTATCCGAACCAGGCGGCGTCACGCGGCGCGATGTACCGGCCCATGCGCCGGCCTCGGCCGGTCGGGCTCTCGTCGCTCATGGCCGGCGCGATGCCGTACAGGTTGTAGACGGCCTGGGCTGCGGCGACGTCGTCCGCGAGGGAGGAGAACTCCCCGTCGACGACACGCTGTACGAACGCCGGCTTGAAGATCTTCGCCAGGACACGGCGGGCGGCACGGTGGGTGGCGGGCCGGCCGGCGATGTCCTTGAGGGTGTCGGCCAGGCGCTGGTCATGCGCGAGCCAGTCCCGGTAGGCCGCGCCGCCGGCGGACTTGTGGAAGTAGAGGAGGTCCTTGTCGACGCGGGCGGGCCCGACCTGCGGCTTGAGCTCCGGATCGGTCTGGGTGAGGGCGTCGGTGAAGACGGTCCCGCTGTCGACGACTCGTCCCTGCCCGGAGCTGACCACGTCGATGGGCTCGCCGTCCCTGGCGATGGTCTCGAACAGTCCCGGCAGCCGATGGGCCATCCGTACGGCCGTCCCCTGCAACTCCCGCTTGCCACGTCCGCTGAGGTTGCCGTACCCGGTCTTCTCCATGGCGGCGAGCAGGGCACGCACGTCCGGGCCGAAGTCCTGGCCGAGGCGGGTGAGTTGTCCGTCCTGGCGGGCCTGGTCCCACAACCGGAGGATCAGGTCGCCGTCCTCGCTGTCGGTGGCCGCACGGGATCCGTGGCGGGAGACGTTCTCGGTGAAGACGGGCACGAAGCCCCGGGGGGCTCGCTGATACGTCCACGGATCCTGCTGGGGCTCGTACGACGCCTTGGTGCCGTAGCTGTCGCGGATCCGCTCGGCGACGCCGTCCGCGGCATGCGCGGGCGCGGATCGGGCGGGCACGGAGGCCGTGAACAGGCTGGACAGAGCGAGGGCGAGAGCCGGGGCGGCTCGCCTTGCTGAGATGGTCATGGGCATAAGCCCATGCTGGTCGGCGGGCGTGAACAGGCGATGACCGAAGGGTGGCCAGGGCCACGGGGCCAGGGGCGCCCTTCCGGCCACGTCCCGGGCCGCGCCTGGCCTGCGGCAAGTCCGCCGGCTCTGCCGCCCGTTCGGACGCCGGGCGACGGCTGACGGACCGGACGGATCGTCCAGGTGATGCGCGAATGTCATGTCTGCCGAGTCCGCCGCGAACGGGTCCGCCCACGCGGCATGAGATGGGGACGGTGCTGGGCGAGGGCTGAGGAGTCCTGATGCGGCGTCTGGTGGGTACGAAGTGGGTGACCGCCGTATCATCGCGCCGTTTCTGACCTGATCTCCTGTGGTGATCGCCGGGGCCGGCGGTACGGTGAGGGCAGCCGGGGCTGCGATCGGGGGACGGATGTCGCGTAGAGCGATCGTCGTGGGTGCGAGCGTGGCCGGGCTGCTGGCCGCCGCGGCCTTGACCGACGCGGGCGATGAGGTGACCGTACTCGAGCGCGATGTACTGCCGGACGGGCCTGCTCCGCGCAAGGGCTTACCCCAGAGTCGGCATGCCCACATTCTGTTGACCAGCGGGCTGAACGCGATCGAGGCTCTTCTGCCCGGCCTGAGGCTGCGTCAGCGGGTGCTCGCCGCGGGTGGCCGCGAGATCTCGCTCACCTCGGGTGCGGTGATGCTGGGTCCGGAGGGGTGGTTCCGGCGCTGGCGCCACGACAGCCACCCCATGCTCACCTGTAGCAGGGATCTCCTGGACGCGATCCTGCGGGAGGCGATCCTGGACCGTCCCCCCATCGCACTGCGCCGTGCGCAGGCCGTCTCCCTGCTGGGATCGGCGGACCGTGTCACGGGTGTACGCATCGCCGACGCACAGGGCGCAGAGGAGGACCTGCACGCGGACCTGGTCGTCGATGCCGGCGGGCGCGGATCACGTGCCGTGCGGTGGCTCGGCGCGCTCGGCATCACAGGGATCCGTGAGGAGGTCGTCGACTCGGGGGTCGTGTACGCGAGCCGCGTCTACCGGATGCCTGACGGGGCGGAGAAGTTCCCCCTGATCCTGGTGCAGCCCGACCCTCTGGACCCAACGCCCGGTCGTGCGGCGGCCCTTGTCCCCATCGAGGGCGGGCGATGGCTGGTCAGTCTGAGTGGCACCCGCGGTGGTGAGCCGACGGATGACCCCGCGGATTTCGTCCGCTTCGCCCTCGGTCTACGGCATCCTCTGGTCGGCCGGCTCATCTCGGGTGCCGAGCCCCTGTCCGAAGTGGCGCTCAGCCGGAGCACCCGCAACGTCCGCCGCCACTTCGAGGGCGCCGCCATCTGGCCCGAGGGCTTCGTGGTGCTGGGTGATGCCGCCGCCGCCTTCAACCCGGTCTACGGGCAGGGCATGTCGGTGGCGGCGCTGGGCGCGCAGGCGCTTCGCCGGGAGCTGGGCGGGGCCGATGCGGCAGGGCCGGGCGTGGCGCGCCGGATCCAGTGCGCCGCCGCAAAGGCGGTGGACGCGGCGTGGTCACTGAGCAGCTCGCAGGACCGGTGGTTCCCGGGAGTGCTCGGGGACCGGCCCACGCTCGCCGACCGTGTGCTCACGCGCTATGTCCGGCGTATGACGAGGGTGGCCACCAGCTCCTACCGGGTGTCCGCCGCCATGTGCAACGTCACCACATTGCAGGAGGAGGGAAGCCGGCTGCTGCGCCCCTCGCTGCTGCTCGCCACGTTGACCGGTCCGGTTCTGCCTCCGCTGGCCGGTCCGCCCCTGACGGCGCCCGAGCGCGCGGTCCTCCACGGTCTCGACCGGACGGGTGGAGGAGTGCCCGGGGCGGACGGTCGCCCCGGCTCATCGGGCTGAGCGCGCCACGCGGAACCCCACGTCGGCGATGCGGAAGGTCGGGTGGGCTGCGGCGCCGCACCGAGGCCCGGCAGCTCCCGTGCTCGTCGGACCAACCGCCGCCACGGAGCACCCGGTAGGTGCCACCCCGGCGTCGTAGGCGTCCCGGCAGAGAGCGTCATCCGCCCCGTGGGACGGACACCACTCGTTTCCGGCGCTCACGTCCATGACAGGCCCCCCTGTCGGCACCGGGCACGGCGGAGAGGCGTGCTGCCGCGGTCAGGGGCCGGGGTGCTGGGAGTCGACCATCAGCTGGAGCAGGTCCCGCAGGCCGCGTCGCTGGTCCCCGTCGAGGGCGATCAGGGGGTCGCTCGCGAAGCGGAGGCGGGCGCGGAGGTCCTGCGCGGCGGCCCGGCCGGCCTCGGTGGCGGCGATGCGTTTGATCCGCCGGTCGGCGGGGTCGGAAACGCGTTCGACGAGGCCGCGGCTCTGCAGCCGGTCCACCATCCCGGTGAGGTTGGAGGGGTCGGCGCCCACGCGCTCGGCGATCCGCCGCATGGGGAGCGGTTCGTCCAGCGCGAGCAGCACCTTGGCCTGCTGGGGTGTGAGGCCGTGGTGGGCGGAGGCGGTCTCGTACTCACGGCTGTAAAGAGCGGTGATCTTGGCGAAGAGGCTGACCACCTCTGCGGTGAGCCGGTCCGGGGCGTCCATGACCGCAGTGTAGGCCAGCCCCTCAGCCACCACCATGGTTGACAAATATGGTGGTAGTCCATAACTATTTTCAATCAGTACAAGCCCCTGAAGGGTCCTTCCGTCGAAAGGCAGATCCATGTCCGCCAAGGTCGTCCTGATCACCGGCACCTCATCCGGGATCGGCCTGGAATCCGCCATCGCCGCCGCCCGCGCCGGATGGACCACCGTCGCCACCCTCCGCGATCCGAACCGGGCCGACGCCCTGCGCGACGCCGCCGACCGGGCCGGCGTCACGCTCGACATCCGACAGCTCGACGTCACCGACCCTGCCTCGGTGAGCGCCGCGATCGAGGGCACCCTCGCCGACCACGGCCGGCTCGACGCCCTGATCAACAACGCGGGCGCCGGCCACGTCGGCACCATCGAGAACGAGTCGGTCGAGGATGTGCGCCGGGTCATGGAGGTCAACTTCTTCGGCGTCGTGGCGGCCACCAAGGCCGCCCTGCCGCACCTGCGCGCCTCCGGCGGCAGGCTGATCACCGTCACATCGGTCGGCGGGGTCGTCGGCCAGCCCTTCAACGAGGCCTACTGCGCGGCCAAGTTCGCGGTCGAGGGCTTCATGGAGAGCCTCGCCCCGGTGGTGGGCAGGCTCGGTGTGACCGTCTCCGTCGTCGAGCCCGGCGCCGTGGCCACCGAGTTCGTCACCAATATCGGCCTCGACCCCGAGCAGTTGTTCGCCGCAGCGGGCGAGTACGCTGAGCCGCTGCGGAACTATGTGGCCCGCACCCAGGGACAGTTCGCCAATGCCGCGCAGACACCGGAGCAGGTCGCTGTCACCGTGATCGACGCACTCACCGCCGAGCGGCCCCCGTTCCGGCTGCAGACCTCCGAGTGGGCACGCACCTTCACCGGCACCAAGCTCGCCGACCACGACGGCTCGGCCGTCCTCACGCTCACGGACGCCTATCTCGGCTGACCACGCCCGGGTGAAGCCGGCCGCTCGTGTCAGGGCCGTCGACGGCTCCGGGTCCGCGTGCGGACGTCCTTGACGATACGGGAGCGCAGAGCCCGGGAGATATGGACCAGGTCGCTGCTGGAGGCCGTACGCTCGTCTGCGTTCACGCAGCGCCGAGGAGGCAGGCCATGGCCGCCGCGAGCGTAGTGGACCTCGACCGCCGCCACGATCAGCGCGGCCTCGGCTATGGCGGCGGCTTCCTCCCCGGTGGCGTTGCGGGCCAGTGCGAGCCGGTGCGCCTCGTCCCGGATCCACGGATCGGAGTGGTCACGGCAGGCCAGGATCCGGTCGGAGATATACGTCTGACGTCTCGTCAATCGCAGATGGACGCTGGGCTTCCACCAGGGCAGAGGCAGGGGTGTGGGTCCCGGTGCGCCCCGCACGGGGCGCACCGTTCGGGCGAGCGGTGCCAACTGCCAGTAGCGGACGGCGGTGCTCCGGCCGATGAGGGGGAGCACGAAGCCTGCCGCTCCCAGGACCGCGCTGGGCGCGATCACCGTGCGCGCGATCACGATGAGGACGTCCCAGGTGTGGCCGGTCCAGCGCCCGATCACCGCCGCGGCCGTCATGATGTCGTAGCCGACGAAGTGCATCAGATAGGCGGTGGCCAGTACGCGCAGCCCGGTGCGCAGCGTGCCGTGCACCTCCCCCGCCCAGCGTCGGCACAGGTGGCCGACGGTCAGGGAGGCCACGGCGTGCGCGGTGAGATAGAGAAGGATCATCTCCCTGATGAAGGGCGCGGTGGCGTAGTAGAGGTCGAACCGGGTCCGTTGCTCGACCGGCGCGTCGCCCAGCGCGAAGAGGACCGCGAGGAGGACGACGGCCACCGCGTATGCGGCGATCGTGATACGGGAGAGGTGGCGGGGCCGGGCCGTGCCGGTTTCGCCCCGCCAGTTCAGGACGAGCACGATCGAGGCGCCCGAGAACGCGACCAGCAGCATATAGACGATCGGGGCGGCGATGTTGGGCACACCGGTGCCGCGGTTGACGAGGGCGATCGTGGTCTGGGCGGTGGTGAACAGGACCCCCGCGCCGAGGAAGAGCAGGGCACAGATGGACGAGAGCAGCCAGTCCCGGCCTCGGGCACGGACGAGTGCCGGCAGCTTCATCAGACAGGCCAGGAACATCAGTCCGCTGGAGACATAGAAGGGTAAGTCGCCGTCCAACGGCGGTAAGTCACCGTTCATGGAATGGGCACGGCCTCCGGGACGTCGCTGGGCGCACTCGCTGAGGCAGGCTATCGCGGACGCCTCGCGGGTGTGCCCTTGAGCGCCGCATCGCGACGGCGGCCCGTCCTCGGCGGATGCGGCCCGGGTCAGCCGTGACGACCGCGTTCCTCACGGACCTGCCGCACCAGGGTGTTGATGAAGCGTTCGACCAGTTCCCACTCGTCGTCCGGCAGGGACGCGGCCGTGCGCAGCGCCATGGCGCGACTGTCCTGGCAGTCCGAGCCGGCGGTCGTGCGCAGCCCGGCGAGCACGGGCTGAAGCGCCGCGTTGAGGGCCGACTCCGGCTCGGCGCTGAGCCATCCGTTGGGCTCCCCGAAGAAGAAGCGCTCGACGCCCGCCTGAGTGGAGGCCAGGGGGCCTCCTGAGCGCGCCGGGCGCCGCCTCGCTTCCGGGGCCGGCTGCGCGGGCCCGCGAGGGCTCCTGCGGCCGTTGACGAGGTTGGACAGGGATGCCCGGGTGGCCCCGAACGAGGAGGCGATCTCGTCGTAGGAGTGACGCGAACCGTCGGGGCGTCGTCGCGTCTCCCGCAGATGGGCGATGCGGCGGATGATCCGGTCGATGATGTCCTCGGCGGGAGGCCGCCTGCCCTTCAGAAGCATCTCCACGACACCTTGCGGCACGCCGCAGTCGATGGACAGCTGCTGCACGTCGAGGACCTCGTCACGGCCCCGCCCGTCACCCAGGAGCGAGTCGATCTGCCGGAGGGTCTCGGCGAGCGATTGACGCGGATCTCTCACCGCCGCATCTCCTCACGTCCGGTGGGGCGCGGACTGCGCATTGATGACGAGACGATAACCGCTCCCCCGCAGGGCAACCAGGTAAAGCGATACTCCAGTATCCAAGGCCGGATACAACGGTTGACATCACGTGCTCGGGGATTGCAGCATCACCAGGTGACTGACTATCGGTCAGCACCTCTCGCGCACAGTCGCGTTCGCTCCGTGGTCGCGGAATCCGGTCGCGCCTGCGCTCGCGTCGGCGTGCGCGGATCCGGGCCACTTCCCCGCACGCTTCAGTGGTGCTCAGGTGCGCCCCGAAGGCCCTGCCTCGGCGGGAACGGACACGACGTGCCGACCGCACGAGCCGGATGGCCGGTGGTCGTGGAGCCGACGCGGACCACCCGGGCACTCGGACATGGGGAGGACAGAACCGTGCACGTCGGGCCGTGCCGTCCGCACCTCTCGGACCAGTCATCTTGGCTGCGGTCCCCAGGCGCCCACCGTAGAGATGACGCGTCGCTCCGCCTCCCCCGCCCGCGACCCCGGCCGACCGCCATGGGATCCGCTCACCGCGTCCCGGCCGGTCCAGGCGTGGGCAGACGGCGCAACCAGCCATGCCGCCGGGGCTTACGCCCCCACCCCGCTCCTTGTCGGAGGATTACGTGACGGCCGTCCCTGCGCTTCTCCCTCCCCGGCTCGCGCCCCGCGCGGCCCATAGACCCGCACCCCTGGCCACAGCGGCACCGTCTCGCGTTCCGGGCCTGTCATGACCGCCCCCCAGCCCGAACCCGCACTTCCGTACCGCGCCCAGGCGGATCGCGCGTACGAGGCAGCGGACGATCGATGGGCCCACGCGCGAGACCAGCGGTTCGCCCGGTTCTTCGGTGGACGGCTCGCCGATGCCGAACTGTGCGGCAACGCGGCCGAACGCCGGACTGCGGCCAGCGCCACGGAACTGTTCGAGGAATGGCTGGCCCTGCGCGAGATGACGGGCGGCGAAGGCGACGCCGAGCAGAACGCCACCGCGAACGCACTGGGATGGTTGCTGCGCTGGGTCGCCTTCATGGAATGGGCCGGCCATTCCCAATGGGAGCTGGGTTTCCATCCTGCGGCATACCATGCGCCACTCGATCACTTCTTCGACGCGGCGGACAGCGGTCGCTGAGGCGCGGCCGACGCCTTTCCCTGGCGCGGGAGCGCGATGCCGGTCAGGGCGCCATGCGGACGACCTCCCCGACGCGGGGCCGTGATTGCGGTCAGGGCGCCGTGAAAAGCGCCGGAAAGCGCGGTGCGAGCCAGGGCTTGCGCCCCCAGGCGAGCACCCGGCCACGCGCCATGGCTCCCCATGGATTGCAGCGCCCCAGGGCGATGAGCAGGAACGTGACCGGCTCCGTGAGGATGGTGCAGTCCGCACGGTCCGGTGGCGCGGACGTCACGTTCACGGCGCCGTCGGTGAAGGTGACGCCGAACTCCGGCCCGCCCCGCACACGGAGCCTGTACCGGGCCGTGACGCCGGCACCGACGGTGGCGTTGACGACCCGCGGCATGACGGTCAGCAGGAACGGCAGGCACAGTACGACCCGAGCGCGGTCGATCATATGCGGCCGGCCGAGCGCGCGGGCCAGGTCGTAACCATGGCCCAGCATGTGGGTCAGCAGGTACGAGGCGAGAACGGACCGGTCCATGGGGCCGAGCGGTGTGACAAGCGCCGGGTCCGCGGCCTTGTCCGCCGTGACCCTGACGACGGCGTCGAGGAAGCCGTCCGCCTGTGCCACGATCATCGCCGCCAGCGGCTCCGCCCGGCGCTCCCGGAACGCGGCCAGCGACCGCGCGTTGGCCGCGGCCAGGCTCTGCGGCGTGCCGTCCCCGTAAGGGCGCTCGCGCCCCGCCGCGAGGTCGGCCATCAGCTCGTTGGCCAACGCCAGATGGGCCGCCGCCTCGCCCACGGTCCATTCCGAGCCTGGCACGGGCACCGTCGTGTCGGCCGCCGCTCGCAGCAGCTCCGCGATGTCCCCGGCGGTCTCACGGATCGCCTGTCCGAGCCCGTCGGGCAGGGTCTTCCCGTCGTCCACTGACCGCATCTCCGCCGCCATGCCACCCACTCATTCCGTCATCGAGCCGCCACGCCCGGCACGCCGCCACGCCCGTCCTTGGGGCCTGCCTTGCCCGTCATGTGCCGGCGGGATACCCAACCAGGCGGGAGCGGCCGGTGACAACGGTTTGGACGACATCAACCGGCTGTCGATTGAGCGGCTTGGCGACGTGGCGCCTTGGCGACGTGGCGTACCGGCGACTTGGCGCCTTGGCGACTTGGCGACTCGGGACGTCAGACGGCGACCGGCGGCATCGCTCCGTGGAGCGCCTTCTCGTGCTGCATACGGGTCAGCCGCAGCACGACGAGGATCGCGAGCAGCGCGGCCGCGGCGTCGGTGGCGTCCGCGAAGAGCACCTGCGGGACCGCGCTGTGAATCTCCGGAGCGGTGTGGGCTCGACGGTAGGCGGAGAAGCCGACCCGCTCGGCCAGGAGCGAGATGATCCACAGCGTCCACCAGGTGTTGACGAGGCCGTGCGGCCGGGGCGCATCCGAGGGGCTGCTGGCGTCCCAGATGTCCAGGGTGATCCGGCGTGGGAACCAGAGGTTCGCGAACGGCGTGAACCAGCCGCCGATCGCCCAGCCACGCCCCTTCTGGTGCCCGTAGGGATCGAACGCCTCGGCGTTGACCCGCACTCGGTAGAACCAGCACAGGAAGACGATCATGCAGGCGAGCAACGCGGTCGTCTGGGCGATGCCTGCTGCGGCGTAGAGCGCGTCCGCGCGGTCGGCCCGACGGCTCACGGCGCCCCCGAAGGCGCCGTGAGCCAGATCGCCCGACACGTTGTACATGACGAGGTCCGCCCCGATCGCGAACAGGTCGGTGACGGCGACCAGTCCGAGCAGGACGGCGGTCGCGCGGCCCAGACCGACGGGCGAGCGCAGGAAGGCCTGCGGCACAGCCGTCGGCGGCTGGGTCGTCGGCGTGGGAGCGGTGGTGCACTGGGCGCACAAGGTGCCGTCCGGAGCGGCGGCGAAATGATGGCAGCGCGAACAGATCATGGTGGAACGTCCCCCCGAGGTGTGGTCGAAACGCCGGGCGCCGTTCCTCCCCGGAACCTCACGCGCGGCATGGGAAACATACGTTCCACCAGGCCCGTAGTCCACTTCGTTGACGCCCGGCGGCCGGCGGGGGTTCCCCTGGTCGACAGGCGCCGGGTCTCCCCACCGGCCCTCGGCAACGGGCCGGCCGTGTCCTCAGCCGCCGCCTCCGACCTCGAGCACGATCTTGCCGCGGATCCGCCCGCTCTTGCTGAGGCGGAACGCCTCGGCGGCCTCGGCCAGCGGCAGGGCGTGCTCGACATGGACGCGGAGCTTGCCGGCGTCGGCGAGTCGGGCCAGTTCCGCGAGGTCCGCGGCGTCCGGACGGACCCACACATGGTGACCGCCGCGCTCGGTGACCTCGGAGTCGACGATCGAGGCGACCCGGGAGCGGTCCTTCAGCAGTTCCTGGGACACGGCGACCGCGTCACCGCCCACGTAGTCCACCGCCGCGTCGATGCCCGCCGGCGCGAGCGCGCGCACCCGGTCGGCCAGACCCTCACCGTAGGTGACGGGTTCGGCGCCCAGGGAGCGGAGGAAGTCATGGTTGCGTTCGCTCGCCGTGCCGATCACCCTGGCTCCCTTGGCCACCGCGATCTGCACGGCGAGTGTTCCCACGCCGCCGGCCGCCGCATGGACCAGGACCGTGTCACCCGAGGCGACGCCCACCCGGGCCAGCGACTGCCAGGCGGTGAGCCCTGCCAGCGGCACGCCGGCCGCCTGCTGCCAGTTCAGCGACGTGGGTTTGCGGGCGAGGGTGCGTACGGGGGCGGCGACGAGTTCCGCGTAGGTGCCGTGCTGCACTTCGTCCTTGCGGACATAGCCGAAGACCTCGTCGCCCACCGAGAACTCGGGGGCGTCCAGGCCGACCGCCTCGACGACGCCCGCAACGTCCCAGCCGGGGACGAGGGGGAAGTGGATGTACATGATCGGGTCCAGGTATCCGGCGACGATCTTCCAGTCGACCGGGTTGACCCCCGCGGCCTTCACCCGTACCAGCACCGAGTCGGGGCCGACCTTGGGGTCGTCGACCTCCGTCAGTTCCAGGGTCTCCGGACCACCGTAGCGATTAGTGCTAATTGCATGCATACCGGACATGGTAATCCCCCCACCGCATCCGCACCGCACCCCTCACGGGCCGTCCGTACGAGTGCCCGAACTCGACGCGCGCAACCGCCCGTTCGGTCACCGTCCCGGCGTGGCCACCACCCCCGGCGACGGCCGTGCCGGCATGGACTCGCCTCTGGTCGATGAGTTGATGGGGCCGGGCATCCTTTACGGGCATGTGCTGCCGAGGCTCGGTCGCGGAAACTGAGCGATTCGGCAGAAGCCGCCAGCCGAACGCGGGCCGGTTCCGCGGGTGGTCGATCGGCCGGCCGCCGGCCGGGCCGCTCGGGCTTCCCGGCAGCGGCCGCCCGGCCGTCAGGCGATGCGAAGCCCCCGGTACCGCAGACTGAGCGACAGGTCGCGGCCGCAGCATGCGGACCGCCGCTGCGGCGACACCACAGCGAGCCGGGGACACGGCC
Organism: Streptomyces sp. NPDC093261; assembly: GCF_044753645.1. NCBI lineage: Bacteria > Bacillati > Actinomycetota > Actinomycetes > Kitasatosporales > Streptomycetaceae > Streptomyces > Streptomyces sp. NPDC093261. The sequence continues at coordinate 141,766 of NZ_JBIVNO010000012.1, read as the reverse complement.
CCCTCGCCCGCCTCACCTGCTGTAGTCGCCCGTTCGACGGCCGTCCCGGTGGCCGGGGTGGCCGACGGGCGGCGGCACGAATCGGTGTGCATACCCTCCCGTCTTCGGGGCAGGCGGTGTGTCGTCAGCTCACAGCGAGATGACGGGCACGTAGTCGATCCGGGAGGGAATCATGATGTCGGCGATGACGACAGCGGCGGCGGAGGCGGTCACAGCTGCACTGCCGGAGGTCGCCGACCCGTCGCGGGTGGCGCCGCGGGACGCGCGCGAGTTGTCGAGGCTCTTCTTCGACGAGCTGGCCACACTGGACGAGGGCACACACGAGTACCAGTACGCGCGCAACACTCTGATCGAGATGAACATGTCCCTGGTCCGCTTCGCGGCCGCCCGGTTCCGCAGCCGGGGGCCTGAGGAGATGGAGGACATCGTCCAGGTCGGCATGATCGGGCTGATCAAGGCCATCGACCGGTTCGAGCTCTCGCGCGAGGTGGAGTTCACCTCGTTCGCCGTGCCGTACATCGTCGGCGAGATCAAGCGGTTCTTCCGCGACACCTCCTGGGCCGTGCATGTGCCGCGCAGGCTCCAGGAGGCGCGGGTGCAGCTGGCGAAGGCCACGGAGGAACTGCGCACCCGGCTGGGCCGTACCCCCACCACCAAGGAGCTGGCGGAGCTGATGTGCCTCTCGGAGGAAGAGGTCATCGAGGCGAGGCTGGCCTCCAACGGGTACAACTCCTCCTCCCTGGACGCCGCGATCAGCACCAGCGAGGACGGCGAGACCGCGCTGGCGGACTTCATCGGTGCCGAGGACGAGGCACTGGAGCTGGTGGAGGACTTCCACGCACTGGCCCCGATGATCGCCGAGTTGGACGAACGGGACCGCCAGATCATCCACATGCGATTCGTCGAGGAACTCACCCAGGCACAGATCGGTGAGCGCCTCGGGGTCTCCCAGATGCATGTCTCGCGGCTGCTGTCGCGCATGCTGGCCCGGCTGCGGGAAGGACTGCTCACCTCCCACTGACCCACCCGTGAGACAGCGCCCCGGGGCGTGCCGTGCGGCCGGCCCGGGGCGCTGTCGCGCGTAAAGACGCTCTTGCCGCCGCCGTTGACGGCGGCCTGCCTGCCGTCGGCCTTGATCAGTCACCCACTCTTCAAGACAGCTTGCGGCACAGCAGGGCGGCAGGGCCTGCCGTGCTGCCCAGCCGTGTGGTGAAGGCGATCCCGGCGGCGTACTCGTCGTCGGCGCACTGGCCCTTGTAGTCGCCGTAGGCGAAGTCTCCGCCGGAGGCGTCGGCGGGGCGGTTGTCGGACCGGTCGAACCACACGGTCCGGCCCGTGACGCCCAGTTGACCCCGGGCGGGAACGCAGAGTGCCGCGGACACCCGGCCGCCGCGGTGGCTGTAGCCGATCAGGAAGTCGCCGGCGGGGCACTGGAGTTTGGTGTAGCCCGAGGCCCAGTCTCCGCCCTGCGCAACATGGCGTTCGTCGGTCACGACCGTCTGGGTGCTGCCCTCGGCGCGCAGGTCACCGGCGGTGATGTCGGTGCACAGTGCGCGGCCGGCCGTGTGACCGAGGCCGATCAGCCGCAGGCCGTCGGGACATGCCGCCTTGGAGGCACCCGAGTCCCAGTCGCCGGTGGCACGCACCCGGAGTGACTGGACCCGGTCGCCGTGGTCGGTGGCGAGCATGCGCCATGAGGGCACCTCCGCCACGGGCCCGGTGCGCGTGGGCGCGGTCATGAGGTGGTTCCACGCGCTGCCGCGCCAGTCGGACTGGTCGAGGATGCCGTATCGGTGACCCGCGGTGTCATAGCGCAGCAGGGACCAGTCGTCGTGGCCTTCCCAGCCGACCAGCGGCCAGTAGGCGAAGTCGGCGTCGTGGTCGGCGAAGTAGTCCGTGATGTTGCCGAACCAGGCGCGGGCGGCGGTGCCCGTCTCACCCGCTCCGATGCCGAACTCGCTGATCCACAGCGGTGCCGTGTAGTGCCGGCCGCCGTCCTCGGACACGAAGAACGCCTCGTCGGTCAGGGCTTGGTACAGCTCGTCGCGGGTGAGGTCCTGGTAGCGGGGGTCGTGTGTCTCCCCGAGGCCGGTGGCACCGCTGTGATGGGGGCCCGTGTAGCCGTAGAAGTGCGCGGAGTAGACCAGTTTGTGGGTGTCCACGAGGGTGTGCGAGAGCGTGCGCGCGGGGGTGAGGGTGGGGCGGCCGTGCGGCAGCCCGTCGACGGGCAGGCCGGTCCAGTTGATCCCCTCGATGACGATGAGGAGGTTGGGGTTGGCCTCGGTGAGAATGCGGTCCGCGGCGAGCTGGGCGGCGGCGTACCAGTCGTGGTCGTCGCCCAGGCCCCAGTTGGGGTCGTCCATGAGGTCGCGCCGTACCTCGTTGTAGAGGTCGGCTCCCACCACGCGCGGGTCGGAGGCGTAGCGGCGCGCCATGAAGACCCAGTCGTCGGCCCACTGCTGGGTGGACTGCCTGCTGTTCCACCGCTCGTTGCCGTCGATGCCGCAGCACCAACGGGAGGTGTTGGTGTGGTTGTTGAGGATGACCGCGAAGCCGTCGCCGGTGAGCGCGGCCACCACGGCGTCGTAGATCTGCAACGGCGTCTTGCCCCGCAGCTGCGGGTTGGCGGTGACGGCGGCGTCGGGCACGGGAGCCGTCGTGTGGATCATCTCGTTGGAGAACGGCAGCCGGATGCTGTTGATCCCAAGGGCGTGGAAGTCGGCGAGCAGTTCGGGCAGCGCGACCCGGTCCAGGCCGAGGGGGATGCCGTAGGAGTTCTGGCCGGCGTGGTGTTCGGCGGGATCGTCGATGCTGCCGCTGCCCGTCCAGGACCCCTGCGCGCCATCCCAGTTGGCCGACTTCAGCCGGAAGCGGTTGCCCGTGGCGTCGACGATGTACCGGCCGCGGGTGGACAGCGGCGGTTGCCAGGTACCGGCCGCCGGGGCGGTGGCGGCAGCGGTGCGGGCCGCGGGCTCCGGGCCGGCGGCGACCGCTCCGGGCGCCGCCGGCAGCAGGAGGAGCACCGCGGCCGCTCCTGTCAGGTTCCGGACAAGTCTCATGGTCGGCATACGGCCCTCTGTGGATGAGCGGTGGTGCGCGGATGGGGGGTGGCGCGGCCGGCGGACGCCGCAGTGCGGGGTGCCCGTCGGCGGATCCCGCAGGGCGGCCGGACTCGGCCGTCGGCGGGCGACGGCCGTCAGTGTACGGAGGAACGGCCGTCGCCGGCTCCTCGTACGCGAAAACCGGTGCGAGCGAGCGGACACTGCCGCTTGGACGTGGGGTCTCCGCGAGAGAGGGCGCCGGTCCGGGCTCCGCCACCCGCCGGGTGGGCGGGCTCGACGGCGCCCGTCGCGTTCGTTGGCATCGCCCGGGCTGGGTACCCGTGAGGTTCGTACCACCCGGTGTCCGCCCCATATGAACCCCGACGGAGTCGCCGTGAAATTCGGAATCGCCACCTTCATCACCGACCAGGGCATCCGCCCGGCCCCTCTCGGCAAGGCGCTGGAGGAGCGAGCCTTCGACTCGCTGTTCATCGCCGAGCACTCGCACATACCGGTGAACCGCGAGTCCCCGTATCCGGGCGGCGGTGAGTTGCCGGAGATCTACTACCGCACCCTCGACCCGTTCGTGGCCCTGAGCGCGATCAGCCAGGTGACCGAGCGGTTGCTGCTGGGGACCGGCATCGCGCTGATCCCCCAGCGCGACCCGATCCTCACGGCCAAGGAGGTGGCCTCACTGGATCTGGTCTCGGGCGGTCGTGCGATCTTCGGCATCGGCGTCGGCTGGAACCGTGAGGAGATGAGGAACCACGGCGCCGATCCCTCCACCCGCGGCCGGCTCACCGATGAGCGGCTGCGCGCCATACGGGAGCTGTGGACGAAGGAGAAGGCCGAGTTCCACGGCGAGTTCGTGGACTTCGATCCAGTCTTCTCCTGGCCGAAGCCCGTCCAGCAGCCCCATCCGCCGATCTACGTCGGCGGAGGCGAGGCGGCGTTCCCCCGGGTGGCCGGGCTGGGCGACGCATGGCTGGCGAACAGCATGCCGCCCGACGAGCTCGGCCCGCAGATGGAGCGGCTGCGCTCCCTGGCCGGCCGGGACGTTCCTGTGACGGTGTACGCGGCGCCCGCCGATCCCGAGCAGATCGAGGGATACATGGCGCTGGGGATCGAACGGCTGCTGTTCTATCTGCCCACGACGCCGGAAGACGCCACGCTGAAGGAACTCGACCGGCTGGCCGACGTGGCGCGCCGCTACGGGCACACTGCGCGGTCGTGAGCGAGCCCCGCGGGCAGCCCCGCCGGTCGCTAGCCCGGGCGGTTCCTGGGCCAGACCTCCGGTCCCCCGCCGTGCCACTCGATCAACGGTGACTCGGCCACGTCCACCTCGTCCCAGCCCTCCAGGCCGGCCCGTTGCAGCAGCACGGCCACGTCATGCAGGCTGTACGCCATCCCGAGGATCTCGCCGTCGGACCGGACGCGTCGGCCACCGGTCTCCGAGGGCGCGGACACGATCACGCGCGGGTCGCTCATACCTTCACCCTCTCGCCCGGGACGGGTCCGCGCACGTCGGGCCATGGCCGTCGCTCCGCGCCCCCGGGCCGCCGACCGGGGCGGCCGTGCGGCCGCGCGTGGGACGAGCCGCTCGCTGCGCGCCGTCCGGTGTGCGGCAGGATGGGTCCATGAGCGTAGTCAAGATCAACGTACTGAGCGTTCCTGCCGAGCAGCGGGAGACGCTGGAAAAGCGCTTCGCCTCCCGGGCCCACGCCGTGGAGGGCTCCGACGGGTTCGAGTGGTTCGAACTCCTCAGGCCGGTCGAAGGGACCGACGCCTACCTCGTGTACACGCGGTGGCGTGACGAGGAGTCCTTCCAGGCGTGGATGGAGGGTCCCATGAAGGCGGCCCACCAGGGCGGTGGCACGGAGAGCGGCGAGCGCCCCAAGCCGGCGGCGAGCGCGTCCACGCTGTGGTCCTTCGAGGTCGTGCAGCAGGCGGCGCCGAAGACCGCGTAGCGGGCCCGGACATGACGGTGTCCCGTCGGCCACGGCCGGACGGCCGCGGCTGACGGGACACCTCGGGGATCGGGGTCAGTGGGCGGGTGCGTCGGTGACGGCGACCTCCTCGATGCTCCGCTCGATCTCCTGGGGACGCGACGCGGTGGCCTTGGCCCAGTAGTAGATGACCAGGGAGAAGGCCGCGATGACCAGCATGTCCCACCACAGGCCGATGTGGCCCTGGCCGCCGAAGCCGCCCTGCCAGGAGATCAGGCCCAGCCCCACCAGATAGGCGGGCAGCCACTGGGCGGCCCTCCAGTCCATCCGGGGAGCGTCCGGCAGGTTCTTGGCGGTGGCGTACCAGGCGTAGCCGCCGAGGAGCACATAGCCGAGGATGATCGCCACGCCCAGGCGCCACAGCGTGTCCCAGCCGGCCCAGTAGATGATGAGGTTGGCGACGACGAAGGACAGCGGCGCGATCGTCTTGCCGGCGGGCAGGCGGTAGGGGCGCTCGAGCTGCGGCAGCCGGTCGGCGAAGACGCCGTAGGCCAGCGGCGCGCCGGCGTACATCAGGACACTGGCGGAGGTGATGAAGCCGACCAGCTCCTGCCAGCTCGGGAAGGGCAGGAAGCAGATCACGCCGGTGACGAACGAGATGGCGAGACCGAACCACGGCACGCCACGGGCGTCGGTCTTCTCGAAGAGCTTGGGCGCGTAGCCGTTCCTGGACAGGCCGTAGGAGACGCGCGAGGTCGCGGTGGTGTAGATCAGGCCGGTGCCTCCGGGGGAGATCACCGCGTCGATGTACAGCACCACGCCCAGCCAGCCGAGGCCCACCAGCGTCGCGAGGCCCGCCCAGGGACCGCTGATGCCCGGGAAGTCGAGCTTGTCCCAGCCGTGGGCGAAGGAGCTGAGCGGCAGCGCGCCGATGAAGACGACCTGAAGGAGCACGTAGATGGCCGCGCCGATGGCGACCGAGCCGAGCGTGGCGCGCGGCAGGTCACGCTTGGGGTTGCGGCTCTCGCCGGCCAGCTGGATCGCCTGCTCGAAGCCGAGCAGGGCGAAGATGATGCCGCTGCCGCTGATGGCGCCGAGGACGCCCTTCGCGCCGAACGGGGCGAAGCCGTGGGCGGTGAAGTTGTGCGGGTGGAAGTTGCCCACCGCGATGATGAAGATGGCGGCCAGCGGGACGGCTATCTTCCACCAGGTGGCCGCGCTGTTGGTGTGGGCGAGGACGCGGACGCCTAGGAAGTTGACCACGACGAAGACGGCCATCAGGAAGACCGCGACGAGGAAGCCGCTGGTGGTCAGCGTGCTGTCGCTGTGCTGCAGCCCCTTGGCCCACTGCCAGTGGCCGGCGTAGCCGATCATGGCCTCGACCTCGATCGGGGCCACGGTGGCGGCCTGCAGCCAGGAGAACCAGCCGAAGGACATACCGGCCAGGCCACCGAAGGCGTAGTGCGGGTAGCGGGCCGTGCCGCCCGCCACCGGGAACATGCCGCCGAGTTCGGCGTGCACGAGTGCCAGGAGAACGATGGCCACCGTGCCGATCAGCCAGGAGATGATCGCTGCGGGGCCGGCCGCCACAACGGCCTTCTCGGCGCCGTAGAGCCAGCCGGATCCGATGATGGAACCGACCGAGGCCCACATCAGTCCGATGAGACCGACATCTCGCCGTAGCGCGGTACGGTCCCGTGTGACATCGGGGACGGCATGGTCGAGTTTCGCCATGTCAAGGGGCCTCTCACTATCTGAACACCGAATTAACGCTCAATGGCGGCTCACACTAGGAATCGAGAGGCTCCAGCAGAAGAGCGATGGCCGAAATTTGACCCTTTCACAGATGCTTCCTTTGCATACTCTTTGCGCAGGTCATCCGGGGTGACAGAATGTCTCTATTCAGTTGCGGAATGTTAGAAGAGTGTAAGACAAGCTGTCTGCGGCAACGGACCGTCGGAAATCTCGACGCACGGAGCCCGAACCGCTGGAGATGACGATGTCCCGATCGGATGCCCGCCGGCCGATCGTGGTCGGTGTCGACCCCGACCCAGCGCGGCGGACGGTGCTGGCCTGGGCGGCCGACGAGGCCGAACGGCGCGGGATTCCACTGCGTCTGGTCCACGTCGAGAGCGTGCCCACGACCGAGCTGCGCTGCTGGGAGGTGCCGGCCGGGGCATGGCCGAGGGCGGGCCGGAAGCCCGCGGTCCCCTCGGGCCGTCAGGCCGAACCGTGCGGTGAGCCGTCGGCGCCCGGTGCCTCGTGGTCCGCCGCCGCTCCGGCGGAGCGGTCCTCCTCGCCGGGGACGCGGGCCCGTGGCGGCAGGGGCCGCAGGTCACCGGAGGCATGGTCACCGGGTCCGCCGTTGGCGTCCCGCCGCTCCCGCTCCTCCTGCCGGAGCACGTCGAGGACCGCGGAGCCGTCGACGGTCTCCCGTACGACGAGCAGATCGCTGAGCCGGTCCAGGGCCCGGCGGTGTTCCCGCAGCAGTCCCATGGCCCGCTCCTCGGCCTCACGGAGCAGACGGGCGGTTTCCTGGTCGATGATCCGCTGCGTCTGCTGCGAGTACGGCTGCGCGGCGGGCTCCTCGCCGGTCTCGCCCAGTTGGCTCGGATGAGCGGTCGCGTAGCCGACCGGCCCGACGGCGGGCGAGAGGCCGAAGTCACGGACCATCCGCGTGGCGATGTGGGTGGCGCCGGCCAGGTCGTTCGCCGCGCCGCTGGACCCCTCGCCGAAGACGACGAGTTCCGCGGCCCGGCCGCCGAGCCGGACCGCGAGCAGGTCGGTGAGATAGCCCTCGCTGTACAGATGGCGCTCGGCCTCGGGCAGTTGCTCGGTCACCCCGAGCGTCATGCCCGACGGCAGGACGGTGACCTTGGCGACGGGGTCGGCGTGCTCGCACAGCGCGGCGACCAGGGCGTGACCCGACTCGTGTACGGCGACGGCGTGGCGCTCCTCGGGCAGCAGGGCGTTGGAGGCCTCGCGGCGGCCGAGCAGGACGCGGTCGCGTGCGGCGTCGAGGTCGTCGGGCTCGATGAGGGTGCGGTCGGCCCGGACGGCGTTGATGGCGGCCTCGTTGACGAGGTTGGCGAGGTCCGCGCCGGAGAATCCGGGTGTGGCCCGGGCGACGATGTCGAGGTCGACGTCGGAGGCGAGGGTCTTGCCTCGGGCGTGGACCCGGAGGATGGCGGCCCGTTCCGCCTGGTTGGGCAGCGGGACGGTGACCTGGCGGTCGAAGCGCCCCGGGCGCAGCAGCGCGGGGTCGAGGGCCTCGGGCCGGTTGGTGGCGGCGAGGACGACGATCCCGGTGGACTGGTCGAAGCCGTCCATCTCGGCCAGCATCTGGTTGAGGGTCTGTTCGCGTTCGTCGTTGCCCCCGATCCGCCCGGTGCCCGCACGCCGGGCACCGACGGCGTCGATCTCGTCGATGAAGACGATGGACGGCGCACGCTTGCGGGCCTCGTCGAACAGGTCACGCACCCGGGACGCGCCCACCCCGACGAACATCTCGACGAAGGCGGATCCGGTCACCGACAGGAACGGCACATCGGCCTCTCCGGCGACGGCGCGGGCGAAGAGCGTCTTGCCGGTGCCGGGCGGCCCCACCATGATCACACCGCGCGGGCCCTTGGCACCCGCGGCGGCGTAGCGGGCCGGGTTGCGGAGGAAGTCGACGACCTCGCTGATCTCCTGCTTGACGCCGTCGTAGCCGGCCACATCGCCGAACCGGGTGGTCGGGCGCTCCGCCTCGATGATCTTCGCTCGGGAGCGGCCTATGGCGCTGAGCCCGCCCGTCATGGAACGCGCGGCGCGGCGGCCGATCCAGAAGAAGACGCCGATGAGGAGCAGCACCGGCAGGAGCCCGGACAGGATCGATGTCAACGCGTTGCCGCCGCCTTTGCTCTGGGACGCGGTGATCTGCACATGGTGCGACTGAAGTTGCTGCTGGAGCGGTCCGGTGCCGAGCGCCGTCGGAAGCTGGGTGGTGAACTTGGTGCCGTTCTTCAGGGTGCCGCTGACCGCTCCCTTGTCGTTGATGTCGACGGCCTTCACCTGGCCCACGCCCACCTTGCCGACGAAGTCGCTGTAGGTGAGGTGGGCGGGCGGGGTGCCGGACGGGGCACGGACAAGCGTGAGGACGACCAGGAAGAGCACCCAGACCAGCGGCATGATCCACCACGCCCAGCCCGCCCGGGGCGGCTGGGTGGGCGGCCTCGGCGGTACCCGTGGGGGTCCGGACTTGGCCGGCGGCGTGAGATGCCGGTGCGGCATCCGCACTCGCGTGATCACCGTGCACCGCCTCCTTCGGGAGGCCTCCCCGTGGCACCGGCGTGCGGCGCCGGTCCGGGGTGGGGCGGGCCGGCACCATCGGCCGTCCGTGGCACACGCGCCCCCGGCCTCCTCCTCCCATGGTCCCTCCGACTTCCCGTGGCCGAGGTGTCCCGCGGGCGCCGGTTCGGGACCGGGTCCCCGCTTCGGCACGGCACGCCCCGGTCACGGCTCCAGGGTCGACTCCACCAGGTCCCGCGCCAGGTCGAGGGTGTACTGAAGCGGCAGGCCGTAGTCGGTGTACCAGTCCTCCGTGGCCTCCGGGTGGGGACCGGTGACGCCGACGCGCCCCGCGCCGAACCGGGACACCACCGCGGCGGGCGTGCCGTTGTCGTAGGTGGCCAGGACCCTGGCGTCCGCGTCCTTGTCGAGGACGAAGTACGGCCCGTCCTGGAAGAACACGGTGCGGGGCCGGCCACGCCACTCCACCCCGACCAGGGTGTTGCTCTCGTCGTGGACCGAGGACCCGGGCGAGGAGATGTACTGGTCGGTGTCGCCGGGCAGCAGACCGAATCCGGGGGTCGCCCCGGCCAGATAGCCGCCCAGGCAGAAGCCCAGGTAGCGGCCGCCGCCCTGGACGAAGTCACGGATCGCGCCACGCCGTCGCCGCAGCCTCCAGTAGGCCGGGCGGAGCGTGCCGCCGCCCGGCTGGGCGTACACCCGGGCCCGGGACAGCGACTCGGCCGACAGCGGGAGCTCCTCGTGGGGGCCGGTGAAGCGCACGTCGAGGTTCCAGGGTCCCTCGGCGAGGAGTGCGGCGACCGCCTCGGGGCAGCCGGGCAGCGAGGCGGGTCCCCGGTAGACGAGCGCGAGGGGGCGCTGCCCGCCGCCGGGACTCTCGTTGGGGGTCATGTCCTGTTCGCCACCCCTTCGTCGTGCTCCGCGCATCCCGCGCGGACGGGCGGCCGTTCCTGCGGCTCCGTGGTGGGACGCTCGACCAGTCCCTCGGCGGGCAGTCCGCGCCATCTCGTGCCCGGCGTCAGGCGTTCGCCCTTCATGACGAGCGACAGCGGTCCGAGCCGGACGCCCTCGCCCACCACCGCGTCGTAGAGCACGATCGCTCGCGTTCCGATGCTCGCACCGGCGTGGACGGTCACCTTGGACATCTTCATGACGCGGTCCTCGAACAGGTGCGTTTGCAGCGAGACGTTGGTGTCGATCATGGCGTCGTCACCCACCTCCACCAGGTCGAACTCGGTGAGGTAGGTGGTGCCGATCCAGGTGCGCCGGCCGATGCGGGCACCGAAGAGACGAAGCACCGGTGGCAGGAACGGTGTGCCCACCAGCGTACCCACCCCGGCGGGGACCGCGGCTGCCTCGAAGACGCCCGTGACGAACTCCGTACGCCGGACGAACAGGCTCCACAGCGGCTCGACACGCGGCCGGTAGCTGCCCACGACGACGCGCTTGACGACCACGCAGAACGCGATGACGGCGAGGGACCCCGCCATGGCCAGGAACGGCGACACGAGCACCGCCGCCGGACCCACACGCCGGGCCACCGCGGACAGCGCCGTCAGATAGAGGTAGACGCCGGCCGCCAGCACGGCGGGCGGCACGGTGGCGCGGAGGAACTCGATGGCGAGGCGGACCAGGACCGCCCTGCGGGTCGGCCGGTAGGTCAGTTCCTCGGGGTACGAGCCGCTGCTCTGGCGCACCGGCAACCGCAGGGCGGGCGAGCCCAGCCAGGTGGTGCCGTCGGGCACCCGGTCCGGTGGCGGGACGGTCCCCACGCCGACCAGCGAGCCCGCCCCCAGCTCGGTTCCCGCCGGGATGAGCGCCGCGTTGCCGACGAAGGCGCGGCTGCCCACGTCGGTGGGTCCGAACGCCACCCGGTCGGCCGCGAAGGCGGCGGAGCCGACGCTCGCCATGTCCGCCACGAAGCTGCTCTCCCCCAGCGTGAGCAGGTCCGGGTCGATATGGGCGGCGGTGGAGACCTCGGCGCCCCGGCCGACGCGCGCGCCGAGCACCCGCAGCCAGGGCACGGTGTAGAGGGTGGCGTAGAGGGAGTTGGTGAAGGCGAGACTGGACTCCAGCAGCTTGTCCGCGATCCACTTGCGCACACCGAGCGAGGAGCGGGCCGGATGGATGCCGACGGGCAGCCCGGGCAGGACCGCACGTTTGCCGACGGCGACCACGCAGCACACCGTCACCACCCAGAGCGGGCCCACGAGCGCCATGGCCGCCGGTACCGCTCCCGTGCCCCAGTGCGCCCACGCGAACCAGAACAGCGCCAGACACGGCAGACCCATGGCCGGCACGGCCGACTCCAGGAGGACGAGGCCGAGCAGCGCGGCGGTCAGTTGCCGAGGCCGCCATCGGTCCGTGTCGCCGCGTTCGCGCAGCATGGCCTCGACGGCCGGCGCGAGGGCCTCGACCGGGCGTGCGGGGGATCCGGCCCGGCGCGCCCCGTCGGGGACCACCTCGTCCGGGGCGAGGACGGACTGTTCACCGAGCCCGGACCGGGCTCCCATACGGGCGCCGGGTGCGAGCACCGCGTTGGCACCGACGAACGCCCCCTGCCCGATCGTGATCGGGGCGACCGTCACCCATCCGTCCGCGACCTGCCAGGAGCGCAGCGAGGCCCCGTAGCCGATGGCGGCGTCACTGCCGATGGTCAGCAGTCCCGGCAGCGGGACCATGCCGGTGGCGATGGTGGTGCGGGCTCCGACACGCGCTCCGAGCAGCCGCAGGCAGGGGGCCATCATCGGGGAGCCGCTGAGCGTCCGCAGCGGGCTGAGGCCCAGCAGCAGGCTCACTCCCCACAGCCGCAGATAGGTCGCTCCCCACAGCGGGTAGCGGCCCGGGCGGATGCCCGCCGCGAGCGGGCGCACCAGGATGAAGGGCACGACCCAGCGCGCGACGCCGTACCCGGCCAGCGCGATGCCGGCCAGTTCCACGGGCGACCATTCCGAGATGCCGTTGTGCTCGGCGGCGTACACGGCGACCGGCAGAGTGAACAAGAGCAGCACGAGGTAGAGCGCCGCCATCTGGACCAGCCCGGCCAGCGCGATCCGGCCGCCGCCGTGGCGGAGGGGTTCCGGCCGGGGCGCTGCGACCGAGGGTGCGGTGGCGGCCGCGGTGCGCAGCCGCGCCGCGAACGTCCGCACGGTGGGGTGTCCGTAGAGGTCGCGCAGCGTGGGGCCGGCCTCGCCGTCCCTGCCCCGCAGCAGCGACACGACCCGGGCGGCCAGCAGGGAGTGGCCGCCCAGGTCGGTGAAGAAGTCCGCCTCGGCCGACAGCTGGTCGGGGGGAATGCCCAGCACCTGCGCCCAGACGTCCCGCACCCGTGTCTCCCATGCGCCGCGCGCGGGCGCCACCGGCCCGGTGCCCCCGAGCAGACGGCCGGTCGGGGCGGGCAGCCGTCTGCGGTCGACCTTGCCGCTGGGCATGGCGGGAAGCCGGTCGAGGACGTCCAGGTACGACGGCACCATGTAGGCGGGCAGGGTGCGGCGCAGGCGCTCGTGCAGCCGCGCGGCGAGGCCGTCGTCGCCGGGGGTGCCGGGGGTGGGGGGCTCCGGGACGGGTACGACGTAGGCGGCGAGGGTCTTGCCGTACTCGCCGTCGTCGTGCGCGTCCTGGCCGTGCTCACCGTCGGGCGCGTCCCGGCCCGTA